>JBDUDK010000091.1:0-112027 GCA_040002995.1 Acidimicrobiales bacterium
AGGCTCGCGGTCGTGTCGTGCCCGGCCACGATCAGCTGGAAGATCGTCGACAGCAACTCCTGGGTGCTGAGCCGCTCGTTGCCGTCGCGGGCAGTGATGAGTCCGCTTACGAGGTCGTCACCCGGCTTGGCCTGCTTGGCGGAGACGAGTGCCTCGAGCATCGCGATAACAACATCGGAAGCCTCTTTCGCCCGTGCGTACTCGGCGGGGGTCGAGTACGGGAGTAGGAGCGTGGTGAGTCCTCGCCCCAGGTCGGCCCGATCCGGCTCGGGAACGCCGAGCAGCTCGCAGATGACGGTGAACGGCAGCGGGAACGCCAAGGCACTGACAAGGTCGATCCGTGTGTCGGGTCCTGCAGCCGCGATCTGGTCGAGGAGGTCGTCGATGACGGCCTGTACCCGCGGGCGGAGCGCCTCGACGCGGCGCGGCGTGAAGGCGGCCGAGACGAGGCGGCGAAGCCGGCTGTGATCCGGAGGGTCGACGCTGAGCATGTGCCGCGCGAAGGACGGTCCCGGTAGGCCCTCGGCCACGACCCCGTCGCCGGTCGCCAGCGCCGCGAGCATGTCTTTGGAGAGCCTCGGATCGTTGAGCGCGATCCGTGCCTCCTCGTAACCGATCACGAGCCAGGCATCGTGGCCGTCGGCGAGCGTGACCGCATGCACGGGCCCCAGTTCGCGGACCGCAGCGAACAGCGGGAAGGGGTCGTCGCGGTCGTAGGCTCCCCACGCTTGCAGTGCCTCAGACGTCTTCACTGGCCGGTCCCCACAAGGGCAGCCTAGGACGAAGGAAGTGGAGGATCAGAAGGATGTTCATCGAAGCGCCTGACGAATCCACCGTCGACGACGCTGTCGCCGACTGGTACGAGAAGCAGCGAGCAGCCTGGGGCTATCTGCCGAACTACGCACCGGCGTTCGCGACAAGGCCCGACGTCGCCGAAGCTTGGAACACACTCAACAACGCGGTGAGGGGAAACATGGAGCGGCGACGCTTCGAGCTCGCCACGATCGCTGCCGCTCGCGCCCTCCGCTCCACGTATTGCATGGCCGCCCACTCCAAGTTCCTACGCGATATCTGTGGCGATGAGCCGACGATGCGCGCCGTTGCGGCGGATCCCAGCGGTGCGAACCTCGACGCCGCCGACCGAGCCGTGATGGACTTCGCCAGCCACGTTGCGCTCGACGCGTCGTCGATCAGCGCCGCCGATGTACAGCGCGTTCGTGATCACGGCCTCAGCGATCCTGAGATCGTCGACGTCGCGCTGGCGGCCGCCGCTCGCGCCTTCTTTACCAAGTTCCTTGACGCGCTCGGCGTACAGGCCGACGCCAGGCTCGGCGACACCTTCGACCCCGAGGTTCGGCGGCAGGTGACGGTCGGGCGCCCGATCGCCGACTCCTGAAAAACGGCATAGGTCGCGTTGAGTTAATGTCCGGACCCGGCTCCCCGAGAGGGACCACCTCGCGGGACACCCAGCAAGGAGTTGGCCAATGACCTCTACCGAAACCCCTGTCAACAACGGCGTCAACGTCGAAGCACTACTGGGCGCTCGCGAAGCGCTGACCGGAGCGCCCGACGCTGCGAAGTTTGAGTGGCGAGCCACGTGCGATTGGCAGAATGGCACGCACAGCAGCTCCACCGTGGAGGGCTTCTTCGGCCTCGGCGAAGAGCAGAAGCACCGCACCAAGTACTCCTTCGACATGGATCATCCCGAGATCTTCGCGTCGGAGGACAACGGCGCGACGCCCGTCGAGTTCATTCTCGTGGGCCTCGCCGGCTGCCTGACCGCGGGCGTCGCAGCCGTGGCGCAGCATCGGCAGATTCAGCTGCGCAGTGTTTCCGCGACTCTCGAAGGGGCCATGGACGTCCGGGGCATCCTCGGCATCGACAGCGATGTCCGCAACGGCTTCAGCGGTATCAAGGTCACGTACAAGATCGACGCCGATGCGACACCCGATGAGATCAAGGCGATCGTTGCGCAATCACAGAAGCGCTCGGCCGTCTACGACATCATCACCAACCCCACCGACGTCCGCGTCGAGGTCATCTGACCGCATCACACACGCACAGGGCGGGCGCGGTGCGTACCACAACCGTCGTCATCGGGGCCGGGCAAGGTGGGCTCGCGATGAGCCGCTGTCTGTCCGACCGCTCGATCGACCATGTGGTTCTCGAGCGAAGAGAGGTGGGCAACTCGTGGCGCACCGAGCGGTGGGATTCGCTCCGCCTGCTCACGCCGAACTGGCAGTGCCGGCTCCCCGGCGTCGACTATCCCGGCGATGACCCGGACGGCTTCATGACGATGCCCGAGGTGGTCGACTTCATCACGGGATACGCCAAGGCCATCGCGGCTCCGGTGCAGACGGGCACGACGGTGTCGTCGGTCCGCCGTACCGATGACGGCTATGTAGTCACGACCGATCAGGGCGAATGGCGGTGCCAGACCGTCGTCCTCGCTTCGGGAGCCTTCAACGTGCCCCGCGTTCCGGCCGTCGCCGATGCGGTGCCCGAGTCGGTAACCACGCTCACGCCGATGGACTACCGCAATGCGGACCAGCTCGCCGAGGGCGGGGTGCTGGTCGTCGGCGCGTCGGCGACCGGGGTGCAGATTGCCTATGAGATCCAGCGCTCGGGCCGTCCGGTCACGTTGGCCGTCGGAGAGCACGTTCGCGGGCCGCGCATGTACCGCGGTCGCGACATCCACTGGTGGATGGAGGCCTGCGGACTGCTCGACGAGCGTTACGACGAGGTGGATGACATCGTGCGCGCGCGCCATGTGCCGTCGATGCAGATCGCCGGCTCGCCCGAACGCGCCACGTTCGACCTCAACGCGATAGCCGGTATCGGAGTGAAGCTGGTCGGGCGCCTCGCCGTCATCCGCGATGGCCGCGCGCTGTTCTCGGGGTCGCTACGGAATAAGTGCGAACTCGCGGATCTCAAGCTCGGTCGATTGCTCGACACCATCGACGAATGGGCGACGTCGACCGGCTTCGACGACGCGACGCCTCCGCACCGCTTCGAGCCGACGGTCGTGCCCGAGCCACCGACGCTCGACTTGAACCTCGCCAATGGGTCCATCCAGACGATCATCTGGGCGACGGGCTTCCGCCCCGACTACTCGTGGCTCGAGGTGCCGGTGCTCGACGCCAAGGGATTGGTCCGCCACGACGGTGGCGTCGTCGTCGATTCGCCGGGGATGTATTTGATCGGCACGCCGTTCCTACGCCGGCGCAAGTCGAGCTTCATCGATGGTGCCAACCACGACGCACAAGACCTCATCGTCGAGCTGGCGAACTACCTGGACGGTCACGCCGCGACCGGTTGAGAACGTCGATCGTCAAGAGTTGGTAAGCGCGACTCGCGTGTCCTTCTTGACCGGTATAGTAAGCCGGTGTACTATACCGGTACAGCGATTCCCGCCGAAAGGACCGACGATGCCCTCCTCATCCCCCCTGCTCGACACCTTGTTTGATGAGTGGCTGCGGCTGGCGACCAGCGCGCTGCCCGATGCTCCCGTGCGCAAGCGCGTCGAGCCCAGGACGCGCGGCCGGACCAGCCGGACCCTGCGTTCCCGCGTGGGCCACTGACCGATTCGGTGGACACCGCGCTACGCCCGTCGATAGCAGGGCAGTATGGCCCCATGGCGCGGGTGACACTTCAGACCGTGGCCGACCGCGTCGGAGTCAGTCGCATGACGGTGTCAAATGCGTTTTCACGGCCCGATCAGCTCTCGACCGAGCTGCGAACGCGCATCCTCGCGGCAGCTCGTGCCCTGGGCTATAGCGGGCCCGATCCCGCCGGCCGCGCCCTCGCACGAGGCACGACCGGTGCCATTGGCGTGTTGCTCACCGACTCGTTGCGCTACGCCTTCACCGACGAGATCGCGACCGGTTTCCTCGGCGCGGTCGTCGACGAGTTGGCATCCACAGGGCTCGCGCTGACCCTCCTGACCACCAACGAACACGGCGACGCCATCCCCGCGCGCGACGTCGCCATCGACGGCGCCCTGGTCTACTCGTGCCAAACGCAATCCCCGGCCCGCGAATGGCTCGTCCGCCGAAAACTGCCGCTCGTCTTCGTCGACCAGGATCCCGTGCCGGGCATCGCCAGCGTCAACGTCGACGACCGGGCCGGTGCGCGCGCGGCCGCCGCGCATCTGATCGACCTCGGCCACCGCCGCATCGGTATCGTCACCCGAACGGTCGTTGGCACGCCGCCCGCTGATTCCGACCTCACGAGCGCGACGCTCCCGCATCCACAGCGGCAGCGAATGTTGGGTTGGCTCGACGCCCTGCAGGGTGCCGGCATCAGTCCGGTCGTTACCGACGTGGCCAAGCACGACTCGATCGAAGCGGAAGAGGCCACGGTCGAACTTCTGTCTAGGCCCGTTCGGCCCACGGCTCTCCTGTGCTTCTCGGATGTCTTTGCCATCGGCGCGGTGAACGCGGCGCGCCGTCTTGGCCTCGATGTCCCCGGAGACCTTTCCGTGGTGGGCTTCGACGACAGCCCAGTCGCCCGCCGTTCTTCGCCCGCGTTGACGACGGTGCGCCAGGACGTCGAAAGCAAGGGTCGTCTCGCCGCGGAAGCCCTCAAGGGGTCGATGGAACGAGCTCGGTCGGGCACCAGCGGCAAGGTCCGTCACCACGTCTTGCCAACTGAGCTCATCGTTCGCGCGAGCACCGCACCCGCGCCGACATCCGCGTGACAACCTGACGCCGTGCAGGTCGCGTGGATCCGAGGAGACATCACGTGTGAGGACGTCGACGCCATCGTCAACGCGGCCAACTCTTTCCTCCTCGTGGGCGGGGGCGTCGATCGGGCGATCCACGAAGCGGCGGGCCTCGACGAGATGCGCGAAGCCTGTCGCCTTCTCGGCGGTTGCGATGTCGGCGACGTCAAGGTCACCCCTGGCTTCAACCTGCCGGCGAAGTGGGTGATCCATGCCGTCGGTCCGTATTGGCGGGGCGGGACCCACGGCGAGCCAGCGTTGCTGGCCAGCTGCTATCGCCGATCCCTCGAGGAAGCCGACAAGCTGCAGACGCAGTCCGTCGCGTTCCCGTCGATCTCCACCGGCATCTTCGGGTACCCGATTGAGGCCGCGTGCGAGACGGCCGTCGCCGCGGTCACGGGCGCGCAAACGAACGTGAGCCTCGTCCGCTTCGTGGTGTTCGACGAGGCCAACGAACGCGCGTACCGCTCGCGTCTCTCTGACTAGGGAACCGGAGGCTCGGTCACCGACATGCGGGTAGTGAACTCCTCGTCGGGCATCGTCATGAGCCGCTCGAGGACTTTGGGCGGGTACGCCATCTGGGGCTTGTCAAGGTCGATGGGTGGCTGCGGCACGGGATCACGCGGCGGTTTGTAGGGCTCGGGCGAGCGGTAACGGGCGAGCTCGTCGGGCGATATACCTGCCAGCTGGACAACCTCTGGGTCAATCCAATGATCGCCGTCGATCGCCTCAGCCGACGTAGCGAGCTCCAACGTGAGGCCCTCTGGGCCTGCGAAGTAGATCGACGAGCACATGCCGTGGTGGATAGGGCCCATCACATTGATGCCGCGCGACCGGATCCGGTCGCGCAGCGCCAACAGCTCTTCCTCGTCGGAGACATCGAACGCGACATGCTGCATGGTGCCGCTGGCGCTCAGTCCACCTCCGCTGCCGGCGTGGGTCACTCCGAGCTCGTGGGGGATCTCGGCGATCCCGTCCATCTGCACGAGCGCCACCGAAGACGAGTCGTTCAGGCGCAAGAAACCATGCCATGCGCCCTCCACGCCATGCATCCAGTACAGGGCCACAAGCTCGAGTCCGAGTACGTCGGTAAAGAACTCGATCTGCGTCTTGATGTCGCCGGTGCTGATGGCGAGGTGATGGACACCGCGGGGATGGATCATGTTGTCCTCCTCCAGGTCTGCTGAGCCCTAAGCGTAAAGCTTGTGAAACCCGGCGCCCGCAGTCGTCTGTCGCCGTGCCGCCGAATCGACGCTTACGGTTGGAGAGATGAGCGAGGGCGTTTGGGCGTCGTTGGCCGAGCGGGTCGACGAACCCTCCGATGGCGGACGGGCCGACGTGTGGGGCGTGTTGGACTCGCGGCTCGACCGCGCCGGTTGGCGACCGACCTTGGGCGACTGGGTCGAGCTGCGTCGGTTCGAGCTGCCGTGGAATAACAGCTACGCGGTGGTCGGCAACTTGCGCGCCTTGCTGTACTACAAGTTGACGCCCGCCGAGGCCGATCTGGTCGACCTCTTCGACGGCTCACGGACTCTGGCGGAGATAGCAGTGGAGCAGCTGACACGGTCGGGAGAGCTGGAGCTCTCGAGCGTGGCCGAACTGGCCGACCTGCTGTATTCGGGCGGGTTCATGATCGATCGCTACATCGACGCGGACGAGGCTCTGGCCAAGGCCCTTCATCCGGTGCAGCACACCCGGGCGAAGCTCCGCGAGTTCGTGCGCACGTTGTCGATCGAGTGGCACGGCGCGGAACGTCTCGTGAAGGCCTCGTACCGATGGGGTCTGCGATGGGTGTTCACTCGAATCGGCTTGCTCGTCGCGGCCGTCGTCGTGATCGCAGGATTCGTCGCGTTCGGGGTGGTGGTGGTGGACCACGGGTTCCATTTCACGGCCCAGTCCGTCGGCATCGGGTTCGTGGTGTTGTTCGCACTGAACCTGGCGATCGTCTTCATCCATGAGCTTGGTCATGCCCTGGTCTTGGTGCACTACGGACGTCGAGTGAAATCGGCGGGGTTTCGCATCTACTTCGGCTCCCCTGCGTTCTTCGTGGATTCTTCTGACGCCTTGCTCATGAGCCGCGGGCAACGCATCGGCCAGGCGTTCGCGGGTCCCGCCTTCGAGATGATCACATCCGGGGTCGCAGCGATAGTGCTGTGGGCCTTCCCGACGCTTCCGTTGTCGTCGACTCTCTACCGGTTCGTCCTGCTCAACTACTTCGTGTTGCTCATGAACCTGATGCCGCTGCTGGAGCTGGACGGGTACTGGATCTTGTCCGACGCCTTACAGCTTCCCGATCTGCGGCCCCGCTCGCTGGCGTTCATGCGTTCGGAGCTGTGGCGGAAGCTGGCCCGTAGGGAACGATTCACCGGCTCCGAAATCGGGCTCGGTGTCTACGGGCTCATCGGTGTCGTGTTCACCGTTGCCTGCTTCTACACGGCGTACTTCTTCTGGCGGCGCACTTTCGGGAACCTGATCACAAAGATGTGGCACGGCGGACCCGTTGGAGTCACGTTGCTCTTGCTGCTCAGCGTGTTTCTCACCGGCCCGGTCATTCGAGCCGGCCTCGACGCCGCCCGCGCCATCGGACGACGTCTGCAGGCGGGTACGCGGCGGGTACGGTTTCGGACGCAGCGCCAGTGGCGCATCGCGGCCGCCGAAATGGTCGATGCGCAACCGGTGTTCGCGGAGCTACCCGTCGATGTGCTTGACGAGGTCGCCGGACGGGTGCAGCTCCGTAGCTACCCCTTGGGGGCTGCAGTCATCCATCAGGGCGACCGCGCCGACGCCTACTACTTGGTGCGGGCGGGAGCATTGGAGGTCGTCGAACAAGACCGCGAGAACGAAATCGAGCGTGTGCTCCGCGTGGTGGGGCCGGGCGAGGCGTTCGGGGATATCGGCCTGGCCCAGGCGGCCCCCCGGAGCGCAACCGTGCGTACGACGCGCCCGACGGAACTCTTCGTCATCGACAAAGGCACGTTCGACCGGCTGCTCGTCGACCGGATCCAGTTGCCCGATATCGTCACCACCCTCGGACAGCTCGGACAGCTGCGGGCTCTGCCGCCATTTGCGAACCTGGCGGCCGACGATCTGGGCGATCTGCTCAACCAGGGCCGTTGGATCAACTACGAGCCGGCCACGGCGATCGTCACCCAGGGGGAGACCGGTGACCACTTTTATGTGATCGAGTCCGGCCGGGCCGAGGTCATTCGGGACGGTGAGCGCGTCGGTGTCCTCGAACGCGGCAATCACTTTGGCGAGATCGCCCTGCTGGCGGCACTTCCTCGCACGGCCACGGTTCGATCCGTGACCCCTCTTCGGGCGTTCCAGCTCGACCGGGATGGCTTCGCCGCCACGATCGCCGATGCGTTCCGCCGAGGCAACCTCCACCCCAACGTGACCATCGACCGGGGCTTCGACCACTAGTGGCGGTATGCCACGATGCGGCATGGACTGCTGGCACTGCCGTCGCACCGCCGTCGCGACCTGTCGATTCTGCGGCCGGGCGGTGTGCGAGAACCACGCCAAGACGCGACCGTTCATCCTTGAACTCTTCCGGCAGGACGCCACCCGCCGGGCCCTCGTGGTGGAAGACGCCATCTTCTGCGGTGCCTGCACGCCCCGGCCCGATCCAATCGAGATCCCAGAGCTCTCCTAAGTACGCTCGCCGCCCTACCGAAGATGCGCGAGTGTTATCTCCGGCACGCGACAAGTGTCGGGGCCGTTACATACAGGACATGCCGACGCGGCGCATAGTTGCACCAACGACCAACCACAAGGAGCTCAAAAACATGGCCGTTAAGAAAATCAGTCCCAAGAGCCCCGATGCCAAGGCAACTGCGGCAAAGGGCGAGAAGAAGGCTGACGAGCGTAAGACGGCGACGAGCCGAGTTGCGTCGTCCCGCAGGGCGTCCTCGTCCCGCCGCGCGATGCACAAGAGCTAATCAACGTCTCATCTGTCAGCTGGCAGTATCGGCGAGCCCGGTCCTCCCCTTTGGACCGGGCTTCGTCGCGCCATAGACGTCCCGCCTAAGAAACGGCGTCCGCCGCCGATTCGACCGGGCGCGAGCCATCCCGTAGGCCGCGGGCCAGCTCGGTAAGAAGCGTCGCTCGGGCTTCGTCACCACGCCTACCCGCGCAGGTGGCGAGACCCTCTACGGCCTCCGCGACGCAGTACACGATGGGTATCGCCGTGAACGTGTCGACAGCGGCCAGAAACCGCGACTCGGCATCCGAGACGCGCCCATCCGCGACGGCTACAAGCCCGGCGCCGACGTCCGCGAGTGCCCGTTCGCGAGGGCTGGCGGCGCGCTCGGCGGCTGCGTCCAACTCGGCTGCGTAGACCTTCAGCCCGTCTGTGTCCCCCTGCGCCGCGCACACCTGGACCAGCAGGTACAGATCTTGGATTACCTCGGTCGGAAACACGAGCACGTCAATGGCGAGGGTCTCGTTCGCGAACCGGCGGGCGTCGACGAGATGGCCGCGGGCGAGGGCGAGACACCCTTTGCCGAATAACGCTGAGGCCAATCCGATAGGTGACGCCGTGCGATGGGCCGCCTCTTCGGCCTTGGCGTAGAGGGCTTCCGCCCGGTCAAGGTCTCCCACGGTGAGCGCCGCCCGGCCCGCCTGGTAGATGAGGTTCGGTTCGAATAGTCCGAATTGGGCAGTCCCACCGACGAAGAAACGTTCCAGGAGTTGACGAGCGTCGGCGGCGGCTCCTCGGCGCATGAGGATGCTGGCGAGTGGCATCAGCGCCACGCCGAGATATGGCGGGTGATTGGCGCGCGATGCGAGTGCGACCGCCTGCTCAAGGAGGACGCGCCCGGTCTCCTGCTCCATCTGTTTTTCGCCCAGCCGGCCGAGGGCGAACAACTCCGCGGCGACGTCATCCATTGCGCGTGCCAAGAGAAGGGCTTGCTCAGCCATCACTGCGAGCGTGTCCTTGGCGCGGTCGAGTTGCCATGTGGCGAGCATCAAGAGAAGAAGGCGGTCTCGGGCTGGTGTGTCCTCGACGGACATGGCGCGGTCGATCCAGTCGGCGACCTCGGCGACTACTCCGGCGGTTCCGAGCCCGAACGGGCCGAACGCGCCAACGAGCCGAACGAGCGAGCGGTCATCGCCGCTCTCACAAGTCGCGGCGTACGCGGCTCGGATGTTGGCCTCTTCTCGACCGAGGTCGGCGAATGCGGGGGCGGGGTCGGGTCCTTCAAGCCGCTGTCGCGTCGCTGCGGCCCAGTCCAGTATCCACGCGACGAGGCGAGCCGAGACCGTCTCTGCTTCGCCCGCGGCCTCCAGTCGTCCATAGGCGAAGGCCCGAACCGTCTCGAGCATCCGGAAACGGACCCCTTCCGGCGTGCGGTCGGCGACCACGAGCGAGCGCGCAACGAGTGCGTGAAGCTCGTCGACCACAGGTCGCCCGTCGACGCAGCCGTCAGCTCCGTCGGCGCAAACCTGCACCGAGGCGGAAATATTGGCGCCACCTTGGAATACCGAGAGTCGACGAAGCGCCGCCTGTCGAGGCGCGCTGAGCAGTTCGTAGCTCCACGCGATCGCCGCGTCCAGCGTGTGGTGGCGAGGAGTGGCGCCGCGCCGCTCGACGCGCAGAACGTTGAGTTGGTCGAGGATCTCGGCGGGTGTGAGCGCCCGAACTCGAGCCGATACCAGTTCGATGCCGAGCGGTAGGCCGTCGACGGTTCGGCAGATCTGGACCAACGCGTCTCGGTCCGAACCGCTCGGCCTGAACGTGGGGTCGGCGGCGCGGGCGCGCATCGTGAACAATTCGATGGCGTCGTCGTCGGACAGAGAGTCGACAGCCACGACGACCTCCTCGACCAAGTCGAGAGGTTCGCGGCTCGTGGCCAAGATGCGCACGCTCCGGCATGTTCGCAAGACAGCGTCGACCAGGCTGGCGACGTCGTCGATGAGGTGCTCGCAGTTATCGAGGTATACGAGAAGTTCGCGTTCAAGGAGGACGTCGATGATGTCCGCCTGCCGGATACCGAATTCACCAGAGCGCATCCCTAACGCACTGCCGACCACTGTGGTCACGAGGCCGCCATCGCGTATGAGCGACAGATCCACGAAGCACACGCCGTCGCGATGGGCATCAGCGCACCGAAGCGCCACCTGGTCGGCAATCGAGGTCTTGCCGACACCGCCCGGCCCGACGAGACACACCAGTCGCGCCGTCTCCAGCGCGGCCGTCGCCGCGACGACCAAGTCATCGCGACCGATGAGAGTCCGCTCCGCCGGGAGCCGGAACGCCGGCAGGCCGGCGGTGCCCTCACTCACCAACGGCGGGAAGTCAGCCCCGAGATCGGGGTGGCACAACTGAAAGACACGTTCAGCTGTGCTCAGGCCCTTGAGCCGGTGAACACCCAACTCGCGCAGGCTCACGCCCGCCGGAGGTGTCGCGCGTACCAACCGCGCCGTCGTCTCCGAAACCAACACCTGTCCGGGGTGAGCCAAGCCGCGCAGTCGCGCGCACAGATTCACCGCCGTGCCGTAGTAGTCGCCGTCGCGAGTTTCGACCTCACCGGTGTGCAAACCCGCCCTCACCCGGATGGGCTCCGCCGTCACCCAGGTAGCCGCATGCAACCCGGCCATGACACCAACGGCAGCCGCGGCCGCGTCGCTCGACCGCCCGAACACCGCGAAACGGGAATCGCCCTCGCCGCGCGGGCGAACCAGAGTCCCACCGCAGCGGACGACCGCATCATCGATGACCTTGTCGTGGACCACCATGTCCGCCGCCATCGCCGCCGCGTCTTGTTCCCAGAGCTGCGTCGACCCGACAATGTCGGTCAACAGGAACGTCACGGTCCCCGCTAACTCACCGCCGGCCACCGCCAAACCTTACGACCGGCATCAGGGACACCCTGCCCCGCTACGCCACGGCGTCCGCCACCGATTCGACCGGTCGAGAGCCGTCCCGCAGGCCACCCTCCAGGTCGGTGAGTGCTGATGCCCGGACTTGATCACCTCTTGCCCTCGCGCACGCCGCGAGGCCGTCTACCGCGTCGGCGACGGAGTCCACCATGGGGATCGATGCCAACATATCGATGGCCGCGAGAAACCGAGGCTCGGCGTCGTCCGCACGGCCGTTGGCCAGAGCAACGAAACCTGCAGCGAGGCCTGCATGTGCGCGCGCGAAGGGGCTTGCCATTGAGGCTCCTTCGAGCAGGGTCGCATAGTGCGTCAGCGCATCTACGTCTCCCTGCATCGCACAAATTCTAGCCAATGTGTAGTGGTGGTGAGGAAGCTCGCCGCGGTCCACAAGGGCGTCGATAGCCAAGCTCTCCTCGTGCCAGCGGCGCGCCGCGGCGAGATCCCGTCGCGCGAACGCCAGAACTCCCTTCCCGAAAAGCACATAGGACAGACCCAGCTGCGACGCTGTGCGTTCGGCTGCATTCTCGGCCGCGAGCAAAAATGCTTCCGCGCGATCGAGGTCGGCGGTCATCCATGCCGCACGGGCCGCTTGGTAGAGGAGCATGGGCTCGACCAGCCCGAACTGGGCGGTACCGCCCGCGATGACCTCTTCGAGGCGCCGGCGCGCGTCGTCGATCGCGCGCCGCCGGAGCAGAACATTGACGAACCCGTTCAACGCCGACGCGAAGAAGACCGGATGGTGGGCTTGGGGGGCCAGCGCAATCGCTTCTTCCAGGAGCACCGCGCCGGCGTCCTCCTCCAGGCGCTTGCCCGCTGCCTGCGCAATGGCGAACATCTGCGAGGCAACGTCGCCGGCGCGGACAGCGAGGTCACGTGCTTGCTCCGCCAGGTCCTCGACGGGTCCATCCAATCGCCAGATAGCCAGCAGTAACAGCGGGAGGCGGTCTCCGGGTGGCGTGCCCTCGATAGCGAGGGCGTGGTCGATCCATTCGTCGACTTCCGCGACGACGCCGGACGATCCAAGCCCGAACGGGCCGAATGCGCCGACGAGCCGCACCAGTGACACGTCGTCGCCGCTGTTTCGACACGCGGCATACGTCGCCCTGATATTGGCCTCTTCCCGAACGAGATCAGCGATCGCGGGCGCCGGGTCTGGCCCTTCGAGTCGCTGTCGTGCGGACGCGGCCCAGTCCAGCATCCACGCGACGAAGCGAAGTCGCACCATCTCGGCTTCGCCCGCTGCTTCCAGCCGATCACCCGCGAAGGCTCGCACCGTCTCGAGCAACCGAAACCGGACTCCGTCCGGCGAGCGGTCAGCCACCACGAGCGAGCGGGCAACGAGTGCGTGTAGATGCTCCACCACCGAGCGTTCGGCGACGGCGCCCTGAGATCCGTCGGCGCACACCTTCACGGCCGCGGGAATGTCGGCGCCCCCGTGAAATACGGACAGTCGACGGAGGACGGCCTGTCGCGACACGTTGAGAAGCTCATAGCTCCACGCGATTGCCGCGTCCAACGAGTGATGGCGTGGGGTAGCTCCGCGGCGTTCGACGCGAAGCACGTTTAGTTGGTCGAGGATCGCGGACGGTGTGAGCGCGCGAACTCGAGCCGACACCAACTCGATGCCGAGGGGTAGACCGTCGACACTCCGGCAGATCTGGATCAACGCGCCTCGGTCAGAGCTCCCGGGGTTAAACGTCGGATCGGCGGCGCGGGCCCGGATAGTGAACAGCTCGATCGCGTCATCGTCCGACAACGAGTCGACGAGCACCACGACCTCGTCGACGAGGTCGAGGGGTTCGCGACTCGTGGCCAGGATGTGCACTCCAGGGCACGCGCGCAGCACGGCATCGATCAGGTTGGCGGCGGCGTCGATGAGGTGCTCGCAGTTGTCAATGTAGAGAAGAAGTTCTCGGGCGGCGAGAACGTCGACGACGTCTGCCAACGCTATGCCCGCCTCACCAGAACGCATCCCAAGCGCGCTGCCGACCACGCCGGTGACGAGCCCGCCGTCCCGAATGAGCGTCAAGTCCACCGAACACACGCCATCGCGGTGGGCACCGGCGCGCACAGTGGCGGCCTGGTCGGCGATCGATGTCTTCCCGACGCCGCCCGGCCCGACCAGACACACCAGGCGGGCACTCTCGAGCGCGGCGGTCACCGCATCGACTAAACCGGTCCGACCGATCAAAGTCCGTTTGGCCGGAAGGCGAAACGCAGGCAGGCCGGGACTGTCCTCGCTCACCAACGCTGGAAAGTCCTCATCGAGATCGGTGTGGCACAACTGAAAGACGTGCTCCGGAGTGCTCAAACCCTTGAGCCGGTGAACACCCAACTCCCTCACACTCACGCCCGACGGTGGCGTCGCCCTCACCAAACGGGCCGTCGTCTCCGACACCAGCACCTGGCCCGGATAGGCCAAGCCGCGCAGCCGCGCGCACAGGTTCACCGCCGTGCCGTAGTAGTCGCCATCGCGTGTCTCGGCCTCACCGGTGTGCAAACCCACCCGCACCCGGACGGGCTCTGGCGTCGGCCACCTGGCTGCCGCCAACCCCGCCACCACACCAACCGCGGCCGCAGCCGCGTCACTCGTGCGCCCGAACACCGCAAAGCGCGAGTCGCCCTCGCCACGCGGACGGACAACCACCCCACCACACCGAGCCACCACCTCATCGATGACCCCGTCGTGGACGACCATGGCCGCCACCATCGCCCCCGCATCTTGTTCCCACAACTGCGTCGACCCGACGATGTCAGTCAGGAGGAACGTCACCGTCCCCGCTAACTCACCGCCGGCCACCACCAAACCGTACGCCCGGTCAGCGGGCGAGGCGTGCGAGAGCGCTGCAGTCGACGATCGAGATGCGGCCCCGACCAAGTTCGATCAGTCCTTGCCCTTCAAGTTCCTGGAGGATCTTGTTCACGGTCGGGCGCGAGGCACCACACAGGTCGGCCACGTCATCTTGATTCAAGGGCACCAACACCGACGCCTCGCCGGATCCGTACTGTTCGCTCAAAGCCACGAGGCAACGAGCCAGCCGTTTCGGCACGGGTAAATACAGCGCGTCGAGCAACTGGTGCGTGAGACGCCGGACCTCGCCGATGAGCCCTTCCAACATCACGCGATCCACCTCTGGATGAGCGCGCCGCAACTGCTCAATGCGATCACTCGACAACACAAGGGTCTCGACTGGCTCCAACGCTCTGACGGTCGCCGTTCGGGGCCACGGTGAGATCACCGCCAACTCGCCGAAGATCTCGCCCGGCCCCAACACGCGTATCGTCGCGGTGTCCCCCAACGGTGTCGTCACTCTGACCGCAACGCGGCCCTTGTCGAGCAGGTGGACGGTGTCGCCGGGGTCGCCCTCGTGGAAGATCGTCTCGCCGCGGTCGAAACGACGCCGGCGCGCCGCACTCAGGAATGCCCTGGCCTCGTCGGCCGGCACGACGTCAAGGAACTCCCACTTCACCGGCGGCTTTCTAGCGCAGCGGGGGCCGGCCCTCGACCGACCCCGTAAGGCGCACCTCTGGCTACGACTCGGTTGGGAGCGTGAAGTCTTCGGGCGCTTGCCGAAGCCGCGCCTCGAAAGCGTTTACACCCGATGACGGAGTGGCGCGAAATCGAATTAGCTCGACCGCGTAGAACTGCGAGTTTGGCACCGTCGAGTTGAGGTAGCGCATCGATCGCAGCTCGGGGTCGGTGAATTTCTGGGAGACGGAGACAAAACGAAAGCCACCCGTTCGTAGCTGATTGTCGAGACGGTCCTGCCAACCTTTGACGTCGTCTTTGGGGTCGGTGCCCCACGTCGACTTCAGCACATCGGCAAGAGACTTCGCCTTGTACGCAGGGGCCACGGGGGGACAGCTCGGTGAGTTGAAATACCGCAGCGCCACATACTCCTCGAACTCATCCACCGTCATGTCCCACAGATCACTTGCGTGATCGATGACCTGGGCCATGTATGCCCGAGAGTCGGGAGCGGCCGCACCAGTCTTGAACTCGATCAGCGCCAGTTCGCCACCCCGCCCGAGCACGACCAGATCGACCATGCCGGAGGGCAGTGCCGTGTCCTTGCCCACCACGACGGGAGTTTCCATGCCGAGTTCCTTCCACGGAAGTAACTCAGGCCAGGTCTTCATCAGCCCCGCCAGTTGCTTCTCGTTCTCGGCCTCGACTTCGTCGAGAAGCAATTCGCCGCCGCCGTCCGGGTTGATTACCAGCATCGTTCTGCCCATGGCCGGCATTCTGTCGAACTTCAAGTAAGAAACGTCCCAAGCAATCGGGGGATTCCTCCCAAATTGCCGGCCGCGCTAACGGTCAGTGGTGACCGACGCGCTCCGCGTATCAACTTCGGGGCCGACAATCGGCACTTCGGGCTCGACGTTCGGCACCGACCGCAGGGTCCGGACACGCGAGAGCAGGACGGGCAGCACCGCGGTCAGCCCTCCTATGGCACCGATCCAAAGCGTCGCGCGCAGTCCGATGGCGTCACCGAGGGCTCCGCCGACCAGCGACCCGATGGGGATCGTCCCCCACACCATGAAGCGCATCGTGGCGTTCATCCGACCCTGGAGTCGCTCAGGAGTAATGGCCTGGCGCAAACTGACCTGCGTGACGTTGTAGATGACGTTGGCGAACGAGCCGACGAGTCCGAATGTGATCAGGAGCGGAACGGCCGTCGATTTCGTCGCTAGCGGGACGGCGAGCGCGGCGAGGCTGGCCACAAAGGCCGACGCGACGATCGTTGGACCAACGCCGATCAATTTCGGCAGCCGGTTCGAAAGAAATGCGCCGAGAAGAGCCGATGTGCTGGCCACTGAGAACACGACGCCGATCAATCCCGGACTCATCCCAAGCTTGCGCACGGCAAACACGATGAGGACGACCTGCGTCATGTTCCCGAACAAGTTGGCGGTTGCCGTGCACGCGGCGATCCAACGCAGGTACGGATGGCGCAGGACATAGCGCAGGCCCTCGGCGATGTCGGCTCGCATCTTCGGGCGATCAGCATCAAGCGAATGGTGCGTAGCGGGTAACGGCTCGCTCCGTCGGATCAGCAGAACGAACACCGCCGACAAGGCGAAGCTGACAGCGTCCAACGCGATGGCCACCGGCGCCTTCACCAAGCTGATGAGGCCGCCCGCCATACCCGGCCCCGCGATCTGCGCACCCGATCGGCTGATCTCGAGTTTTCCGTTCCCCTCGACGAGGTGTTCCCGGTCCACGAGTGAGGGCAGATACGACTGGTACGCAACATCGAAGAAGACGGTGAGGACCCCGGTTGTGAACGCCACCACGTAGAGCTGTCCCAACGTGAGAACGTCGAGTTTGTAGGCAATGGGGATCGACGCAAGTGCCACAGCTCGGCCGAGGTCGCCAATGATCAGAATCGGACGACGGCGGAGCCGATCGACCCACACGCCGGCCGGGAGCCCGATCAAGATGAACGGGAGGAACTCGATCGTGCCGAGCAGACCGATCTGAAACGCGCTCGCCCGCAGAAGCAAGATCGCGGTGAGGGGGAGCGCGAGCAGCGTTACCTGCGAGCCGAGCTGGCTCACTGTCTCCGCCGACCACAGCCTCATGAAGTCGCGATGGCGCCACAGGCTGCTCACCGATAGCCCATCCGATTGGAGACGGTCACTTGGCGCGGCCATGCTCCTCCTTCCGACGAACCGCCGCCCTCCGACGCAGCGCCGGATCTTCGGGGCGTGGGAATGCCGTCAGCGCGACGTGCACGGGACGCGCCCCCGCCGGCCTCTTGTTTTCGGAGCGCGAGGAGTAGCGCTCGATCATGGCGGTGAAGCGCTCACCGAGCTTGATCAGTTCTTCCGGCGTGAGATAGGCCTCGAAGCTGTAGAACGTGCTCGCCTTCTGCCACTCGGCGGGCTCTTTCGCCTCAGTCGCCAGATACTGCGCAAGGATGCGCTGCTCGATCGCTACCCACTGACGACCCCAGAGCCGCGCCGCGGCACGGACCTTGGGCGAGTCCTGTGCGCTCTTGGGAATGCCGTGGCCATGGATCTTCAGTTGCCAGCGTCGCTCGCGCTTGTCGTCGCTCGGCACCTGTTCGACGAAGCCGAGCCGGCCCAGAGTGCGCAGGTGGTAGCTGCACGACGACGGGCTCTCGTCGGCGGTGGTCGAGCACTCCGTGGCGGTGGCCGGTCCCTCGTCGAGGTACGCGAGGATCGCCATCCGCGCCGGGTGAGCGAGCGCGCGAATGGCCGAAGGCTCGGTCAGCGCCACGTATTTTCCGAAAGCCATATTTCGAAGATACGCTTTCAGATCTCCCCGTGGCAAGGCGTCATCACAACGCGGGACTACCGTGCTCCGCTTCAGGGAGACGAGCAACGAGGGGGCGAGATGAACCAAGTCATCGACGACTACGACGGCATCGCACAGGCCGTTCAGCTGTACATCGACGGTGGGGGAGAAGGCGATGTGTCCAAGTTGAAGGAGGCCTTCCACGACGACGCTCGGATGTTCGGCCACGTCGGCGGACACCGGCTCGACGTCCCCATCGCACAGTTCTTCGACATGGCCGCGAGCGGACCCATGAACTCAGCCGGCACGTATCGAGCGCGCGTGGTGTCGATTACTCAGGTCGGTGACGCCGCTCAGGCGATCGTTGCCGAGGACGGTTGTTGGGGCAGTGCGTCCTTCGTCGACTTCTTCTCTCTGACGCGCGTCGACGGCGGCACGTGGAAGATCGCCTCCAAGACGTTCGCGCACACCGGCGGCGAGATTCCCAAGATGTAAGGAGACGCGCATCGGTGCGCGCGACCACCTCAGAGGATCTTGTGCACGGGCATGATGTCGGGCGCGCCCGGATCGACCCCGACCTTCGACAAGATCGGCATCAGAGTTTCGCCGAACTTGTCGAACGCGGCCTGCGACTCCCACACGTCGTACACCATGAGGGCGTTGTCGGGGCCGAAGCTCGAGTGGTGGAGGCGGCCTTTAGGTTTTCCCGCTCCCTCGTCATCGAGCAGTTGGATGATCTCGTCATACTTAGCGGCGCTCATCGACGCGGGGTGAAAGTAGACAGCAATCGCCATGATGGACTCCTCGTTCGGGGGTAGGGCGCGCGAGCATAGAAGCGGATTCGTGACCTGAAGACCGCGCCGTTTACGCGGCCATCGCCGCAGTCACGTGCCGGGCGATCACGCTGGCGGAGACCTTGCCGTAGCCGAATTCGACGACGAAGCCAACGCCGTACCCGTTGTTCATCTCCCAGTCGGTCGAGGTCCCCGGCCGTGGTTGGTGGGTCACCGTGAGGCCGACACTCACACCGTACGCGTGACATGCCGGACCGACGCGGTCCTCGCAGTCGATGGTGTTCCAGGGTTGGTGGTACCAGATCGACACGTCGGGGTGGATGGTCGCGACGAAGTTCATCACCGCCTGTGTCTCCGGCTCCGATCCTGGTGCCTCACCGCTGTAGTGCTCGGCCGACGTGTTCGGTCCCCCCGGAGGTTCCCAGTCGCCGGGGAAGTTTCGGTTGAGGTCGACGCCGTTGTTGTTACCGCGCCGGCCGATCGCGCCGCCGTCGGGATTCACGGTTGCGATGAGCCAGAGGTCGACAGTCTCGGGAATGTGCGCGGCGACGAGCGCGTGGACCACGGCCAGACCGGCCGGCTCCTCACCATGAATCTGGCCGACGACGAGGATCCGGTGCGTCGCCGCGTCGCTTCCCGGTTTGTGCTGGGCCACGATCGGCCGGCCACCGAGCGAGGTGCCGATGACAACGGACTCCGTTACGGGCTGTGGGGCGAGGGTTGTGGGCGGCTCGGTCGGTGGCGGTGGCGGGGGCGGCGCAGCAGTTGCGCGTGGGGTTGTGGGAGGCCGCGCCTGCGTCGTTGCCGTAGTGGCCGCAGGCGGCGCAGGGGTAACGAGCGCGGTGCTGGAGCTCGTCGTCGTAATCGGAGCCAGGGTGGTGGTGGTCGTGGCCTGTGCCGTCGTGACGGTGGTAGGTGAACGAGAGGTGGTCGTCGACGCGCCAATGCTCGACGAGGTCGTCTCGCGAGCCCCCGCCGATGCGCTGCAACTGGCGAACGCGAGACACGCCATCACGGGCAAGAGCCGGCCACGCACCACACCATGTTGCAGCATCAATGCGGTAGGTTGCGCTTCCCATGAGTGTCATCTCGGTTCTCATGGATCTTCCCGTCGACGCGCCCGCCTATCGCTCGACGATCAACGCTCTCGACCACTCGATCGCCGCCCTCGATGCCCGGGTCAGCGTCATCGTCTACAGAACCAACGAAATTGGCGCACTCGGCGAGGCGGTAGTGATCGGACCGGGGAGTCCGTACCGCGACCCCGCGGCCGCCGAATCGGTGATCGAAGCGGCGCGCGCTCGTGGCCTACCGCTCGTGGGGACATGAGGCGGCTTTCAACACGTGCTGGTCGAGCACGCGCGCAACGTGATGGGTATCGGCGACGCGGTTCATGCGGAGTACGGGCTGTCGGGCACGCCCGTGGTGACGTTGCTTTCGTGTTCGCTCGCGGAGTCGCAGATCGACATCACGATTTCCCCGAACAGTCGGCTCGCCGAGATCCACGGGGCGCTCGTCGTGACGGAGCAGACCAACTGCAACTACGGCCTCGAGCCCTCATTCGCTCACATCGCGTTCACTGGCGGACTTACCGTCTCGGCGGTTGACAACACCGGAGAAGTAAGGGCGGTCGAGCGTGCCGGCCATCGCTTCTTCGTGGCCACGCTCTATCAACCGCAGCGAACATCACGTCGCGACGCACCGCATCCTCTCTGGACGGCGTTTGTGCGGGCCGCCACCGCCTGACGCAGCGGAATTCCGCTCGTGACCTCGGGATCCTTTCGCCGGTACCTCTCACGTCGCTAACCAACGGGCCGACAGGGTAAGGGTGACGGGTGAAGATTCGCTGAGTTCGACCTTCCCCAAGGGTCGACACCGTGGGACGAGGGCAATCACACGACTCGCCGGTGTGACGCTCGCGTCGGTGGGCATCCTGTCGGTCGGTTCGTGCGGCGCGACGAGCAATTCCGCACCCGTTGACCAGGCCGTCTCGGTCGACCTCAAGAACTTCGAGATCTCGGCGCCCGCGCAGGTACACGCCGGGCTCGTCCGTTTCGATCTGCACGGCCTGGGTCCGACCATGCACGAGTTCGTCATCGCCCGCACCAATCGAAAGGGCGGCGACCTTCCGTTGGCCGCCGATGACACGGTCGACGACCACGGCGAATACCCCGGTTTCACGCTCCTCGGGGAAGAAGAGGCCATCGACATGAACGACAAGGCCTCGTTCACCGTGCGCCTCACGCCTGGCCACTACGTCCTCTTCTGCAATATGGAGGGTCACTACCTGGCCGGAATGCACACCGAGGTGACGGTTCCGTGAGCGGTCGCATGCGGCGGCTGGCGAGTCGCATCGGGAATCACCTGAACATCAAGGTTCGGCTTACGGTTCAGAACCTCGTGATGGTCGCGCTCATCCTGGCCGTCATCTTCCTCTCTGCCCGCTCGACATCGCTGAACGGCCAACGCGCCCTCGTGGACAACGTCGCGGGGAGGCAGCCCGAACTCGCGCATCGGTACTTCAAAGAAGTGCTGTTGGTCAGCCAAGGTTTCACCGCTGACCCGCACGGCACGTTCGACGAACTGAAATCGACGGCGAGCGCGCTGCTCGATGGTGGCGCGGTCCTCGCGGTGCAGGGCAACGACAATGAGGTCCACATCTCGCCCCTGACCGACACTGTCCTGCGAGCCAAGCTCACCGAGGAGATCCGCCTGATTGACGAGCTCGGAAAGGCGGGGGAGCTCGTAGCTGGAGACCAACCCGGTACGCCCAAATTCAAGGCCGACGTCGAGGCCGCCGAGGCCCTCAGCCACGTCGCAGCCAACGTGGCCCACGACGCCGTCGGCGCCCTCACGAGTGATGCGCAACATTCCGTGGCCAGCGACTCCCGACTCCAAATCGCGATAGCCGTATTCGGCATCGCGGTCACACTGATCGCCGGGTGGTCGATGTCGCGCCAGATCGTCCGCCGGCTGCGCACCTTCGGGCTGCTGGCTAAGGCAACCGCGGGCGGAGACCTGTCGGTTCGCTATCCGTCCCGCCGCCGAGACGAGATCGACGTGCTGGGCGGCGCGTTCAATGAGATGGCCGACGGCCTCGCCCGCCTAGTCGGTCAGCTCGAAGCCGACGCCAGGCGCGACGATTTCGGCCGACAACTATCCGAAGCGTTCGAGATGGTCGACGACGAATCGGCGGCGCTGGAGATCGTGACGAGGGCGATCGGCAACGCCACCGGTGCTCCGACCGAGCTTCTTGTGACCAACCCCGACCAGACCGACCTGCACCGCATCGCTTCGCATCCGACCGCGGGAGGCCCCGGCTGTCCCGTGGACACCCCCTTCGGCTGCGTCGCCGTCCGGCGCGGGGCCCCCACAGTGTTCAACTCGAGCGAATCCCTGAATGCTTGCCCCAAGTTGGCCGGTCGCCCGAGTGGACCGTGCTCGGCAGTTTGCATTCCTGTCACGTTCATGGGCAGGGCGTCGGGCGTGCTGCACGCCACCGGCCCGGTCGGTGAGCCGCCGGGGGTCGATGAGCAGCACCGTCTCGTGACGCTCGCCAGCTTGACCGGAGCACGACTCGGCACGGTCCGGGCCTTCAGCGAGAGCCAGGAGCAGGCCACCACCGATCCGCTCACGGGACTGTTCAACCGCCGCGCGATCGAGACCAAGCTGAGCCGCCTGAACGCCGGCAAGGTCCCGTACGCGCTGGCCATGGCCGACCTCGACCACTTCAAGCTGCTCAACGACTCGCATGGTCACGACGCCGGCGATCGCGCGCTGACGTACTTCTCCGACGCCCTTCGCGAGGCCTGCCGGGCCGACGACGTGGTCGGGCGTTGGGGCGGCGAGGAGTTCGTCGCCGTGTTCGTCGGCACCACACTCGAAGAGGCACGCGACATCCTCGAGCGACTCCGGGAACAACTCGCGGAGAAGCTCACCAACGCCAACACACCGAGATTCACGTCCAGTTTCGGCGTGGCGCACTCCACCGACCATCTCGGGATGGACAATCTGATCCGCGCGGCCGACATCGCTCTCTACTCTGCGAAGGACCACGGACGTGACCAGGTCGTCCTCAGCAACCCGCCGAAGCCGACCCACACACCCGAACGGCGTCTGATGGAGGCCATCGCCACCGAGTTCGAAGGCGTGCCGTCCGTCTCCTGACGGATTGGCACAGGGTTAGGAACGGTGCGCGACGCCCGGCAATGCACAGAGGACTTCGAACAGGAGGTTTGCGCCGAGCAGGGCCGTATTGCCGGAGGTGTCGTAGGCGGGCGCCACTTCAACGACGTCGCCGCCGACGAGTTGAAGGCCGCGGCAGCCGCGGATGATTTCGAGGCCTTGCGCCCCGCTCAGCCCACCGATCTCGGGCGTGCCCGTGCCTGGCGCCACCGAAGGGTCGAGGCCGTCGACATCGAAGGTGAGGTACACGGGCCCCTCGCCGAGTCGTTCACGTACCTCGTCCATTAGGGGCGCGAGCGATCGGTACCAGCACTCCTCAGCGGTCACGACGCGTGCGCCGAGACCGGCGATCCAGTCGAAGTCGTCGGCGCTGTAGCCCGTTCCGCGTAAGCCGATCTGGACTGTGCGGCTGGGATCGACGAGGTTTTCTTCGATCGCGCGGCGCATCCAGGTGCCGTGGGTGACACGCTCACCGAACATTGTGTCGTTCACGTCGGCGTGCGCGTCGACATGCACGATGCCGAGAGGCCCATGCTGTGCCGCCAGGGCTCGCAATATGGGGTAGGTGATGGTGTGATCACCTCCGATGCTGAGCGGCACGGTGCCGGCGCGCACGACGTTCGCGTAGAACTCGGCGATCAACGCGACGCTCGCCGAGGGGTTGAACGTGTTGAGCGGCACATCACCCAGATCCGCGACCGTGAGGCTGTCGAAGGGCGCCGCCCGCGTGGCCATGAGATAGGGCCGCAGCAGGCACGACTCGGCTCGGATCGCTCGCGGGCCGTAGCGGGCGCCCGGCCGGTTCGAGGTACCGATGTCGAACGGCACCCCGACGAACGCCACGTCGAGTCCGTCCGGACTCTCGGCCGTGGGCAGGCGCATCATGGTTGCCGGTCCTCCGAAGCGCGGCATTTCGTTTCCCCCGAGCGGCCGCGGTCGATCGTTCACGGCGTCGGAACTTATCTGCCGATTTCGCTGTGGCGATCGTGTGAATGAACCGGCCAGAGGTTGACCGGTTTTCGCGCGCATGATGCCCACGTCCAAATGAAAAGTCTCTTGAGCGAAAGCGAGAAGGCATGCCCGGACAGGTCCCCCCGGTCGTCGATGAGCGCGAGGCGCTGCTCGCGTATCTGGCCCAGCAGCGCTATGTCCTTCGCCTCACGGCGTTCGGGCTCACCGACGATCAGGCCCGCGCGACGCCAGCCGCCAGCGCTCTGAGCGTGGGCGGGCTCGTCAAACACGTCGCGGCGATGGAGCGGGGTTGGATCAACATCGTCTTGCAGCGCGATGAGCGAACCCAGGAGGAGTACGCCGACGACTTCCGGGTGGGGCCGGATGAAACGTTGGCGAAAATCTTGGCGGGCTACGACGCCGTGGCGAGCGAGACGGATGCGGTCGTGGCCAAGATCGCCGATCTCGGTCAGGCCGTGCCCGTGCCCAAGGACGTGCCGTGGTTCCCCGACGATGTCGAGGCCTGGTCCGTACGATGGGTGCTGCTCCATCTCATCGAGGAGACGGCCCGTCACGCGGGGCATGCCGACATAGTCCGCGAGTCGATCGACGGAGCCACCGCATTCCCGCTGATGGCCGCGGCCGAGGGATGGCCGGCGACCGACTGGCTGCAACCGTGGCAACCGGCGTGAGTGGACTACTCCTCCAGAAGCACGGCCCGTTCGGGACAGTTGGCCACCGCACGGCGCGCGCTCGGTTCGAGGTCCGGCGGCACCGTCCCGTCGCCGGTGGCATGCGAGTAGCCGTATTCGTCGCTCTCGAATAGATCCGGCGCCGCGATCGCGCACATCTGATGTCCCTGGCATTTGTCGCCGTCGACGCGTATCCGCATCGGTTTCAGTGCCATGCCGACGAAATTACTCGGCGCCCTAGAATCGCCATCCCATGAGCTACGAGACGCCGATCGTGAGCGCCACCGCACCCGTTCAGGACTGGTTCACCGACTTCGACCTGTTCGACGACCGCTACCTGCGTGACCCGTTCTCGGTCTGGGCGGACGTGCGTTCGGCTTCCGTGCTCACGAGTGAACGGTGGGGTGGCTCGCACCTCGTGATCGGCTATGACGCCGTCACTGCTGCGGCACAGAACACCGCCGCACTCACGTCCACACTCGGCACTTCAGCCACCCCCACACTCGACGACCGCACCGATCCCGACCGCCCGCGTTCCATCATCAACTGTGACCCGCCCGACCACGCGCCCGTGCGGCGCGTGCTGCTGCCCACGTTTGCGCCGGCAGCGGTGGCCGGCTACGAGCCGACCACCCGCGCCCTTTGCGAGTCACTCATCGATGCGATGGGTGACCGGGTCGCCGTCGACGCCGCGGTGGAGTACGCGCAACAGATCCCCGCTCGGGTGATCGGACGGATCTTGGGCGTCCCCGACGATCGCACCGACGTTTTCATCGGTTGGGTACGGGCGATTCTCGAGCAGGGCGCTCGCGAGCCGGAGAAGCGTGTCGAGGCCTTCAGCGCGTTAGTGGCGTACTTCATGGGCGAACTCGCCGACCGGCGGACAACGCCGCGGGCCGACCTGATCAGTCAACTCGTGCAAGCGCGAACCGACGACGGCTCGCCCGTGTCCGATCGCGACATCGTCGGCAACCTCGGACTCCTGCTCATCGCGGGCATCGATACCACCTGGTCGGCCATCGGATCGTCGCTGTGGCACCTCGCCCAACACCCAAACGATCGCGCCCGTCTACGTAGCCAACCCGAACTGTGGCCGACGGCCATCGAAGAGCTGCTGAGGGCCTACGCCCCCGTGATGATGGGCCGCATCGCCACCACCGAGACCGAGGTTGGTGGCTGCCCGGTGGCGCCGGGACGACGCGTGCTGCTGTCGTTCCCTGCGGCCAACCGAGACCCTGCCGTGTTCGAGGACCCCGACCGGGTGATCCTCGATCGCGACCACAACCGCCACCTCGCGTTCGGCTCCGGCATTCACCGGTGCGCCGGATCGAATCTGGCGCGGATGGAGCTTCGGGTAGCACTAGAGGTGTGGCTCGAAAGGATCCCCGAGTTCACACTCGCCGACTCTGCGAGCGTCACGTGGGCCGGCGGCCAGGTCCGCGGCCCGCGGTCCGTGCCCGTCATGGTCAAGCGCCGAGCGCCCCGGTCATGAGCGACGGCGCATCCACTCCCCCGCACTACCGCGAGCCCGGATGGTTCACCCGGCACGTGTTCAACCGCGTGGTGGCCGGCCTCACCCGGGTGGGAATAAGCGTGTGGGGCAGCCGTGTGCTCGAGGTGCGCGGGCGCAAGAGCGGCGCGCCTCGCCGCGTGCCCGTCAACCTGCTCACCCTGAACGGAGACCGCTACCTGGTCGCGCCCCGCGGCGAGACCGATTGGGTGCGCAACGTTCGCGCCGCGGGCGGTCGGCTCGACCTGCTTCTCGGCCGGCGCCGTGAGCAGTGGATGGCCGAGGAGTTGTCCGATGATCAGAAGGCCGACGTGCTGCGCGCCTACCTCCGTCGGTGGAAGGCCGAGGTGGGCGTGTTCTTCGACGGAGTCAGCGCCGATTCGCCACCCGAAGCGATCGCGCGTATCGCTCCCAAGCACCCCGTGTTCCGCCTGGGCCGTGTTTTGTGATCACGCGGCGGTCAACGCGCGCACCTCGTACGCACACTGGTGCGCACCGTTGACGATGTGGGAGACGCGCTCGACCGACGCGTCGGGCAACACAGCTTGGAGGAACTCGATCTCGCTTCTGCACGCCGCGGGGTGGCGTCGGGCGACCGCGAAGATCGCGCAGTTCCGCTCGATGATGCGATACGTGTCCTTTTCTACTTTTTCCCATGTCGCGAGGTAGCCGTCCTCGTCGAGGATCTTGGCCAGCTCGCGCACCCGGGAACGCAGGTCGCCACGCAGACGGGCGCGGGCGCGTTCGATGCGGGCGTCACGGCGGCATTCGAACAGCTCGTCTTCGGCATCAGGGGTCAGGTACGTAAGGAGCTCGTTGGCCAGCTCGCCGTAGGCCTTAGGGAAGAGCGGCTCGGCCCGCTCGGTGAGCGAATAGCGCAACCGGGGACGCCCTCGGCGAGGCTCGGGTACCTCCTCGGCACGCACCAGCCCTTCGTCGACGAGCGCCGTGAGCTGTTGACGGGCTCCGCTGACCGTGATCGTCAGCGCGTTGGCGACGTCGTCGACGGTGCTCGGGCCGCTCTCTTTGAGAACAGCGAGCACGCTCCGCTGCCCCTCGGTCACGAGGTTCACCGCCGCGTCGGGCATCGCGTCACGCTAGATCGCGGTCGGGCAACAAGAGATGGAGATCGCCAAACTCGTGCCAGTGGTAGTGCTCCCCGATTGCGGCGTCGTACGCGAGACGCAGGGCCTCTGGTCCGGCGATCGCTTCCAACATCGCGAGGTGCGTGGCCTCGGGCTCATGCCATCCGGTGAGAAGGCCGTCGACAACTCGGACGCCCCGTTCGGGTGTGATCACGAGATCGGTCCATCCGTCGGCTGGCTGGATCACACCGTCGCTGTCGGCGGCACTCTCGAGCGCGCGGACCGACGTGGTGCCCACCGCGACGGCCCGATGCCCATGCCTCCGAGCGTCACGGACACGCTCGGCGGTGCTCGCGGGCACGTGGAAGCGCTCCGGATACGGGGCCTCGCGGCCCTCGAGTGAGGAGACGCCGGTGTGCAGCGTGATCGGGGCGAGGTCGATTCCCTGCACGACCAGTTCGGTGACGATACTCGGCGTGAACGCGCGCGCCGCCGATGCCATCTCCGCGCTGCCGGGCTCGTGGCCAAACACGGTCTGGTACGACTCGAGGGGCCACGGCTGAGCCGAATAGCTGTAGCGGATCGGCCGGCCTGCGGCGGCGAGGTACGAGTGTGCGGGCACCGGCAGATCAAGCCGCGCGCGCCACAACCGCTGTGACGACGTCCAGCGGCCGACGATCTCGGCGGTGGCCCCGGCCGGCAGGGCGAGATGTTCGCCGCTGAGATCGCCGTGCCACCGCGACGAGCCGATCAATGCGGGCGTACGGGGCTCGACGAGCCACGTGCCGTCGGGCAGCACCGTCGATAGGTGCAGGTCGATCGTTTCGCCGTCGGGTCGTTGAGCCGACACAGCGGCAGCCACCGTGGCACTGGTGTTGAACACAAGCAGATCTCCCGGTTCGAGCGCCGTCGCCACCTCGGCAAACCGGAGATGGCGGGGTGGCTTCACCCCCTCGCTCACCATGAGCCGCACGTCGTCGCGTCCATAACCGGCGACCTCGGCCGGCGCCGTGGCCTCAAGGTCGGGGGCCAACTCGAACTGCAGTGTGTTGCTCATCACTTCACCCCCTGCATGAACTCCTCAGCGATGTAACGCCCGCTCGGAGCGTCTCCTTCGATGAGTTCCAAGAACGCGGGCACGCGAACTTCTGGCAACGGGCGATCGGAAATGTCCTCACCGAAGAACGCGTCGGCGTGCATCTGCGTGCGCATGTCGCCGGGATCGACCACCAGCACGCGCAGGTCGGGCTGCTCCTCGGCCAGGATCGCGCCAAGTTGCTCGAGGGCGGCCTTACTCGTGCCGTAGGCGCCCCATCCGGGGTACGCGTTGGCGCCGGCGTCGGACGTCACGAACACGACCGTGCCGTTTTTCATGTGCGGGAGCGCCGCCTGCACCAACCCGAGCGGTGCCGACACGTTGACGTCGAGCACCGCTCGGAGGTCGGCGGGCAAGAGCTCCGCGAGCCGCGGCATCGGAACGGGCCCGAGGGTGCTCGCGTTGGCGATGATCGCGTCGATACTTCCGAACACCTCGAGCGTGCGGCGAATGAGCGAGTCGCGGTGAAGCGGGTCGGCCACGTCGCCGGCAATACCCATGGTTGCCGGTCCGAGGGGCGATATGGCGTTGTGCAGCTCGGCCGCGTCGCGGGCGTCGGCGACGACGTTCCACCCTCGGCTGACGAGAGCCTTCGTGAGGGCCAGCCCGAGGCCCTTCGATCCTCCGGTGACAATTGCTGTGCTCATTGTCTCCTCCTCACAAGCTTCTATGCCGCTTAAAACAAGATAATACTCCTTTTATTTCAGCAGCAGCAGATATGAGGAGGAATCGCGACTAGCCGGCGCCCATCGCTGCGGCCGCCCGCTTTTCCATCTCGTCGGGTGGCACATCTTCGACGTGCATTGCGACGTTCCACCGGTGCCCGAATGGATCCTCGAACGCGCCAGACCTATCGCCGTAGAACTGGTTCTCGACCGGCCTCAGCGAAGTAGCCCCTTCGGCTAGGGCGCGCGCAAAGACGGCGTCGACGTTGTCGACGTAGACGTTCATGGTCACCGGTGTTCCGCCGATCGCCTTCGGACTCCGGAACCCCATCTCCGGGTACTCGTCGCTCAACATGATCACGGAGTCGCCGATCTGAAGTTCGGCGTGGCCGATACGGCCATCGGGCGCATCAAAGCGCATTCGTTCTGTGGCCCCGAGGACCTTGACGTAGAACTCGATCGCCGCGGCCGCGCCGTCGATGCTGAGTCCGGGCGACACGGTGGGATATCCGTCGGGAACGGGCTTCACCTTGGCCATCACAACCTCCCTTTGAGCTCGTCATCTAGACGAACGTATGTTCGGAACTCTAACCCCAGCATGAGCAGGGCGGCAAGAGGGAGAGCCAGGATCGTCCCCCTACACTCGCTCCTCAATGACGCCTGTACCGACGCGCATCTCGATCGCGAGTCGCAGCACTGCGGTCATCGTCATCGCGTCGGGCGGCACCGAGTTGTCGGTCGAAGGCGGCCTCCTGAGTTCGCTACCCGACGGGACGTTCGCTGTCGCCCCGGGGCCCGGCGTGAAGGTGATGCACGTGCATGGTCCGGCGCGCCTGGCCGTCACCGTGGGCACGTCGTCGGGCACCATAAAAATGAGTGGCCCCTTGGGCCGGGTTGCCATCGTCACGCGCAGCGGCCGCATCCACATCGCCGAAGCCGAGGAACTCGACGTGCGGACGACGTCGGCGGTCATCGAAGTCGGCTCGTGCACCGGCGACTGCCACGTGGTGTCGACGAGCGGCAAGGTGAAGCTCGGCCACGTCGGAGAGGCCCACGTGTCGTCGGTGTCGGGGAGCGTCACAGTCGGCCTCGCCGGCACCGCCGAAGTGCGCACCATCAGCGGCAACGTCTCTATCGGTATGGCCGGTACGGGTGGCAACATCACCGTGCGCACGGTGTCTGGGGCGGTCGAGGGCGTCCTGGTCAACGGAGGCTCGCCTTCCTTCTCGTTGAGCTCGGTTAGCGGCCGAGTCGAGTGCAACATCCCGTCGGGGAACGATGGCTCGTTTGCCGCGAGCACGACGTCGGGAGCGATACGAGTCAGCCGCCAATGAGCGTCGCGGTGAGCGGCGCAATTGTCTTCACCGACATCGTCGGGTTCACGGACGTGACCGACCAACACGGCGACGACGCCGCCGAAGAGATCCTGACGTGGCAGGAGAAGATCGTCGGCTCGGTGTTGCCTCCCACGGGAAAGGTGATCAAGGAGCTCGGCGACGGCCTTCTGCTCTGGTTCAGCAACGCCCGCCACGCGATAGAGACGTCACATCGGCTCCAGCAGTGTTTCGAGGAGCAGCCCGTACCCGGGATCGCGGTCTGGGTTCGCATCGGCGGGCATTGGGGCAAGCCCCGCTGGCGGGGCGACGACATCATCGGTCGCGACGTCAACCTGGCGTCCCGCATCACCGACCTCGCCGGACCGGGCGAGGTCTTGTGTTCAGCCGCCCTCGTGCACGCGTCGGGACCCATCGCCGGAGTTCGTTTCGAGGAGCTGGGTCCCGTGTTCGTGCGCGGATTCGGCGAGCCGGTACTGCTCATGCGCGCGAGCTGGGAGCCATCAGATGCCTGAGTGGATTTACTTCCTGCACGCTCCAAGGGAGAACTTCGCCGCGACGATGACGGCGGAGGAGCAGGCTGTCTGGGCCGTGCATTTCGACCGTCTCCGACGTTTGATGGACGAAGGAATCATGATCGCCGCCGGCCCGACGTTGGGTCGGATCAACACAGGCATCGCGATCTTCGAGGCACCCGATGAGGAAGCGGCACGCAAAATCATGGAAGACGACCCCGTGGTGAAGGGCGGGTTCGCGAACGGTGAGCTGCGCTCGTTCCGGCTGTCCTTGCTGCGCGGGCGCGACTAGATCGATGCACGACCTGTTGCCGACCACGGTCATCGGGAGCTACCCGCAGCCGAACTGGCTCATCGACCGGCAACTTCTGCAGCGCAAGGGCGTACCGCGAGTGCGCGCCACCGACGTATGGCGGGTCCGGCCGTCCGACCTCGTCGAGGCGCAAGACGCCGCGGTGCTCGCCGCCATCCGCGACCAAGAGCGCGCGGGCATCGACATCATCACCGATGGCGAAGTCCGCCGCGAGAGCTACTTCAACCACTTCGCCACGTCGCTCGACGGCGTCGATCCAGTCCAGCTCGGTGAGGGACGCAATCGGATGGGCGGCATATCGGTCGTGCCCCTGGTCAACGGTCCGATTCGCCGGCGGGCGCCGGTGGAGTTAAAGGCGGCCCGCTTCCTGCGTGAGAGCACGACCCGACGCGTGAAAGTCACGGTCCCCGGGCCATTCACGCTCAGCCAGCTCGCGCAGAACGACTACTACCGCGACCAGCGCACCCTGGCGCTCGCATTCGCGGACGCGGTCAACGAGGAGCTCGGCGACCTGGCCGGCGTGGGCATCGACGTCGTCCAACTCGACGAGCCCTATCTGCAGGCCAACGCCGATGCGGCCAGAATGTTCGCCGTTGAGGCAATCGACCGAGCCGTGGCCGGCATCACCGCGACCACGGTTCTCCACACCTGCTTTGGTTACGCGGTCTATGTGAAGGACAAGACGGGGGGTTACCCGTTCCTGGCTGAGCTGGCCGATAGCGCCGTACAGCAGGTGGCCGTCGAGGCCGCGCAGCCGAGGCTCGACCTCAGCGTGCTGAGCCAACTCGGAACGAAGACGATCGTGCTCGGGGTGATCGACCTCGGCACCGACACCGTCGAGACTGCCGACGACGTCGCGTCACGCGTGACGCTCGCACTCGAGCACGTGCCCGCGGCGCGCCTTGTGCTCGCCCCAGACTGCGGCATGAAGTTCATGCCGCGCGAGGTCGCGTTCGGCAAACTCGCGGCGCTCTCCGCCGGCGTCGCCGCCGTTCGGTCTCAACTCCGCGACACCGGTTAACGACGCTCGCGGCGGCTTTCGTCGGGCGGTCTCCTCGCGCCGAGAGCAACGGCGTCGTCCCAACGGATCAGGAACGACTGCTCGCACTTTTGGCAGTGATACCAGGCCCGGCCTTCGATGATCTCGACCCGCTCCGCCAGCAACTGGATGTGCGTCCAGCACGAACGGCACACGGCATCGATCGGATCGCCGTCCGCATGCGGCTTGTACCGGCGCTCGCCTTGGGGCACCGCGCCAAGCATACGAAGGCGCACCCCTCCCGGGTGGGCGGGACGCCGTGCCGACCGTTGGAAGTGCGTGAGGCAGGATGACCCGGTGAGATTTGGGATCTTCTTCGAATTGTCGGTGCCTCGACCATTCAGTCCCATGGCCGAGTACACAGTCTACGCGAACGCCCTCGAGCAGTGCCGGCTGGCCGACGAGCTGGGCTTCGACTTCGTGTGGGCCGTCGAGCACCACTTCCTCGAGGAGTACTCGCACTGTTCGGCACCGGAGGTCTTTCTCACCGCCGTCGCCGCGCAGACGAAGCGCATTCGAGTGGGGCACGGTGCCGTTGTCTGCGTGCCCGAGATGAACCATCCGATCAGGATCGCTGAGCGGGCCGCGGCGCTCGACCTCATCTCTGGCGGGCGCCTCGAGTTCGGCACCGCGCGCTCGTCCACGTGGACGGAACTCGGCGGCTTCGGCGCCGATCCTGATCACACCAAGAAGTCTTGGGACGAGTTCGTGCGGGTGATCCCGAAGATGTGGACACAGGACTGCGTCGAGTGGCAGGGCCACAGCTTCACGATGCCTGAGCGCGACGTCATACCGAAGCCCCTTCAACAACCTCACCCACCGATGTGGGTGACGGTCACGAGTCCGGGCACCGAGCTTGATGCCGCAGAGAGAGGGCTCGGTTCTCTCGGGGTGGCCGCCGTGAGCTACGACGAACAGGAGCGCCGCACCACCGACTACCACCGCGTGATCAAGAACTGCGAACCCGTTGGCGCGGTGGTGAACGACCGCGTCCACACGATGAACTTCATGTACTGCCACGAGGATTACCGCGTCGCGTCACGAGTCGGACTACCGATGGTCGCGACCTTCAACACGCTCAATGCGCATCTGTACTGGACCCGCGAAGCCCACGCCACCGACGCCTACCCGTCGCTCGGCAATCTGGGGCAATCGCTCCGTCTGGCCGCCAATGCCGACGATCCGAGCGCGGCGAAGGGCCTCCCCGAAGGCCTCGGCATCGGCGATCCTGATCATCTCGTTGCGGTCATCCGGCGTTGGGAGGCGATCGGGGTCGACGGCATCAACTTCGTGCTGAACGCGGGCGAAGTCGTGAGTCAGGAAGACGTGCTCGGGAGTCTGCGCCTGTTCGCGTCTGAGGTCATTCCGAAGTTTCGTTCGCGCGAGAGCGCCGCGAGCCGCGTTGACGCGCCGACCACATTGCCCGAAGGGATCGACCCGTGCTGACGGGTACCGCCGACCTCTCGTCGCTCGTGGCTCGGCTGGCACCGCCGACGATTCCGGCGTGGGACCACGAGCCTGTCGAGCTGCGCGGCGTCGACTGTTTGCAGCTCGTGGCCGAACTGCGCCGACCCGCGCGCGAGGTCACACTGCCGCGGGGCCTGCATCCCACCGAGCCGCCCGCCCTCATCATCCAGGCGTGGAAGGTCGACGAGTCGGTGTGGGGACCGTTCTCCATCTGCTTCACACGGCTCTCGTGCCGGAGCGGGGTGCGGGCCAGAGGGTTCACCACCGCCTGCGTAAGCGACAACGACGTCGCCGGCGACCAGCTCGCGACGCGATGGGGTTTTCCGAACCGTGAAGGCGGCGTACGACTCCGCACCCACTACGACGCGTGCGAGCTCGAGGTCACCGTTGATGGTCGGCCGATTCTCACGATTGCCGGTATCGATCCGCAGGCGCTTTCCACGGGATCGCTTCAGTACACCGCCAGCCTGAACCTCGCGGAAACCCCCAACGGACTTCGGCTCGTGCAGGTGGAAGCCGCGCACGATGCTGAGCGGGTGCAACGGGTGGGCGGTCGCATCACATCATTCGACGCGGCCAGTTGGGGCGACAATCGTCTCGAGCCCTACCACGTCGTGGCGACCACGTTGGCTCGAGACCGTACGGTACGGCTCGCGCCGATTCGCTTTGCGTGCCTGCCCGAGATCAGCGCGTTCGAGGGCACAGAGGTCATCGAAACCAACAGGGGGAACCATGAGTGAGCTGTGGCGTCGAGGAGCCGGCGAACTCGCCGGGATGATCGCGCTTCGTGAGGTGACGTCAGCCGAGGTGGTCGAGGCTCACTTGGATCGCATTGCGGCCGTGAACCCTCAGCTGAACGCGATCACGCGCGTGTTGGACGACGACGCGCGTGTTGCGGCCGCTGAGGCTGACCGGGTGGTCGCGAGTGGCGCACCCCTCGGCCGGCTGCACGGCGTCCCGTTCACGATCAAGCAGAACATTGACCTCGCGGGCTCGTCGACCAATTGGGGTCTCGTCGCACTCGCCGAGGCGATCCCTCCGGTCGATTCGCCGGTCGTCGAGCGCATGAAGGCGGCCGGCGCGGTTCCCATCGGCCGCACGAACTGCCCCGACATGGCGTTGCGCGTGCACACCGACTCCGGTCTGTTCGGGCTCACCCGCAACCCGTGGCACTCCGGCCACACCACCGGCGGGTCGTCGGGCGGGGAAGGCGCCGCGCTAGCCGCCGGCATGAGCCCCATCGGTCTCGGCAACGACATCGGCGGCTCATTGCGAAACCCCGCCTCGTGCTGCGGCATCGCGTCGATCAAGCCGTCGGCCGGACGCGTGCCGTTGTGCACCCTGATCCCAGGTCCCGACGGCCCCGCCTCATTCCAACTCATGCCGGTCGAGGGTCCGATGGCGCGGCGCGTGGCCGACGTGCGGCTGGGCCTCGAGGTGTTGTCTGGGCGCCATCCTCGTGACCCGCTCTCGGTCCCCGCACCATTGATCTCGCTGCGGGCCGAGGGACGCCCGTTGCGCGTCGCGGTCATGCCCGAGCCGCCCGGCGGATCCACCGACGCACGTGTCGCGTCTCGCGTGCGCGCCGCGGCCGATGCGCTGGCCAACGCCGGGTACGACGTAAACACCGACACGCCGCCCCGATTCGAGGAGGTGATCGACACGTGGGCGGCTTTCATCACCGCCGACATCCGCGCCATGCAGCCGATCATCGGACCGATGATGTCCGATGACGCCAACACATTTCTCGCCTCGATCCTCGACATCTCGCCAACACTCGATCTCGGTGGCTACAGCAACGTGCTCATGACGCGCCACGCACTCATGCGCGAGTGGGCCATGTGGTTCACCGACGTCGACCTCGTGCTCACCCCGGCGTGGACGCAGCTCCCGTTCGCCAACGGGTGGGATGTGGCATCAGCCGAGAATGGTGCGGCCACGCTCGAGCTGATGCGGTGCGTCACGCACGCCAACCTGCTCGGACTCCCGTCGAGCTGTGTTTCTACTGGCCTTGTCGACGGTCTGCCCGTCGGTGTCCTGCTCACCGGCGACCGCTTTGCCGACGACAAGACGCTCGACGCGGCCGAGGTCGTCGAGACCGCCCTTGGTCTGGCGACGCCGATCGATCCGGTTGCCGCGTGACAGTACGATCGCCCGCACATCCGTCCGAACTCAGAGGGGGACAATTTGGCCAGTCAACAGGCTGAGGCAATGAAGGACATGATCCGCACGATCGGGGCGGAGCTCGCGAGGGCTGGCGAGCTCTCGCTCGAGGAGCAACGCGCCAACGCGGAGCTGTTCGCGGCGGCCACCGGTGACCCCACCGGCGTCACCTGGACCACGGTCGACGCTGGCGGAATTCCCGCGATTTGGGCGGACCCAGAGGGCGGCGCGAAGGACCGCGTGCTTCAGTACGTGCACGGCGGCGGCTACGTCATCGGGTCGGCCGACGCGTACAAGAAGCTCACCGGACATCTGGCCAAGGCCATCGGCTGTCGAGTGCTGAACGTCGACTACGGATTGGCGCCCGAGAATCCGCACCCTGGTCCCGTGAACGACAGCTTCACGGCGTACCGCTGGCTTCTCGATCAGAAGTACGAGCCGCGTCATCTCGCGATCGCGGGTGACTCTGCAGGCGGTGGCCTCACGCTCGCCACCTTGCTGAAGATTCGCGACTCGGGACTGCCCCAACCCGCGGCGGCCGTGCCGATCTCGCCGTGGGTCGACATGGAGGCGCTCGGAGAGTCGTGGACCACGAACGCCGAGAAGGATCTCTTGGTCAAGCAGGAGGGGCTCAAGGGCATGGTCGACATGTTCCTTGCCGGAGGCGACCCCCGTGATCCCCTCGCCGCGCCTCTTTACGGCGACTACAAGGGCATCTGCCCGCTGTACATCCAGGTGGGAGGCGACGAGGCGTTGCTCGACGACAGCACGCGGGTGGCCGACCGGGCCAGAGCCGCCGGTGTCGACGTGGTACTCGAGGTGTTCCCGGAGATGCAACACGTCTTCCAGATGGCCGCCGGCAACGTGCCGGAAGCCGACGACGCCGTCATCAAAATCGGTGCCTACCTGGGAAAACGGCTGGGCCTCCGCTAACCCGCTGTCGGCGGCTCGGTCCTCGGGCGCGCCGGCCGATATGAATACCATCGACATTGCGATGGGGCGAACACGACGACGGGGTGCGTTCGCGCTCGCTGCGCTCCTGTCGTGGCTCACGCTGACGTTCACCCCGTTTGGGCTCGACGCCGAGGCCGCGACACAAGGCACGGTGTCGCTGAACGGGTCGGGATGGCTCGGAGGTCGCGGCGTCGACGTCATGGCGAACGGCGCCAACTCCACCAGCATTTGGGGCAACAGTTTCGCCGTCACGCCAAACGGCCAGAGCGTGTACGCGGGATACGAGTGGCAGTGCGTCGAACTGGTCAACCGTCTGTACCTGACCAAGGGCTGGATCACGACGCGGTGGGAGGGCAACGGCGGCCAGATGTTCGACACCGCGCCGGTCTCGCTCAAGAAAGAGCCGCAGGGCTCCGTCAGCTGGATCAGTCCGGGCGACGTCGTCGTGCTGCGCCGCGCCGGCGGGCCCGGTCATGTCGGTGTGGTCAACACGGTGACGATGAACGCCGACGGGAGCCGGTTGGTGCAGACCGTCAACGAAAACGTTGCTGGTGTGTATGCGACGATGACCCTGAAGAACGGGGCGATCACGCTCAACGGCTGGGCCTCGTACGCGCCCATCGGAGTGGTTCATGCGCCTCTGAGTCCGCCGGCCAATCCATTGCCCGCGGGCGTGCGTGCGTGGTCATCCGGGCTGCCCGATATCGCCGCCATCAAGTCAACAGTCGACGGCCGAGGTTTCTACCTCCTCGGGCGAGACGGGTCGGTGCACGCGTTCGGCAGCGCACTCCCACTCGGCAATGCCGCCCTGCCTCACCCCGGGATCACGATGGCGGTCACCCGAACCGGAGCCGGGTACTGGGTCATAGATACCAACGGGTGCACCCAGAGTTTTGGTGACGCTCCTCCCCTGGCGGACGGCGGCCTCTGCTCAACGCGGCTGAACGGACCAATAGTCGATGCCTCGGTCACACCCGACGGCCTCGGTTACTGGCTCGTTGCGAGCGATGGTGGCATCTTCGCCGTAGGGGATGCGCCCTTTGCGGGTTCGATGGGCGCTCAGCGCCTGAATGCGCCTGTGGTCTCTCTGGCGTCGACTGTCGACGGCTCCGGTTACTGGGAGATCGCGCGCGACGGCGGCGTCTTTTGCTTCGGCGCTCCATTTCTGGGATCGACCGGCGGGAAGCTCCTCAACCAACCCATCGTCGGGGCGGTGCCCAGTGGCGACGGCTATCTAATGGTCGCAGCCGACGGTGGTGTCTTCACGTACGGCAACGGGTATTTCGGCTCGCTCGGCGCGACAGTGCTTCCCACACCGGTTGTCGCTACCGCGGTCACTGCAGACGCCGGGGGATACTGGATGGTCGACGTCAGCGGCAACGTGTACGCGTTCGGAGATGCGTGGCTGAGTTCCTCGTAGCGAACATGTCCGGCGAGGAAGTCCGTGAACGTGCCCATGAGTTGTCGGCCCTCCTGCGCGATGGTTTCGCCGCCGGCGCCGCGCTCGGCTTCCTGGTGCCCGTCGACGATGCTGAGCTCGACCAGTATTGGGCATCGGTTGCCTCGGAGATCGAAACACGTCGCCGCACATTGATCTCGGCCCAACGGGAAATCGTCGTCGGCGGCATGGTCCAGGTGGTTCCCGATACTGCCGCGAACGGACGTCACCGCGCCGAGGTGCAAAAGCTGGTGGTGGCCGAGAATGAACGCGGCCACGGTCTGGCGCGCCGGCTTCTCGAGGCCGCCGAGCAGACGGCCCGGTCAAGCGGCATCAGGCTCCTGTATCTCAGCACGCACGCGCACATGCCCGCCGAGGCGCTCTACCGCGCCACCGGATGGCGCGAGACCGGCAGTGTCCCGGGTTGGGCGATCGTCCCCGGAGGAGACGCCGTCGAGAACGTCTTCTTCTGGAAGGCAGTCTCCTAGCGACTTGCTCCCACAGGCTCGAGGAGCGGATCGATCGGCGTTGTTGGTGGCCGCGGTGTCGACATGGGCCGCTTGCGCAGCGCGGAAATCCGCACGATCGTCAGGCCTACCACCGCCGCGGTCACCACGAACATCATCAGGAGAGGCAGTGTGTCGTGTGCGTCGGTGCCCGCCAGGAGGAAGTGGATGGTGGCCAAGCCGTAGAGCGGTAGCGACGCCACGTGGATCCGGCGCCAGATCTTGTTCGGGAGATAGCGGCGGGCCAGTGAGGTGAGCTCCACCGTGAGAAGGACATACAGCGCCACGATGCCCCACGCGACTCGGTCGGGGTGCCACGCCGATGCGAACGGTACGAGTACCTCGGCCAGCCCGAAGTGGGTGTAGGAGTCGAGCAAGATCGAGCCGATGTGCACTCCGGTGAAGACGGTCGCGAGACCACCGAGGAAGCGGTGGAGGTCGAACATCCAAGCGGGTCGAATCTTCGGCGGCTTGACCTTCGTCGACATCACGAGACCCCAGAGCACCGACGCGCTGAGCAGACCCCACGCCACGATGCCCCCGGCCCGCGCGCAGTACCACCACAGCTGGCTGCTCATGACCGACCTCAGCTTCCGCCGGTCTTGGCTTGCGGCGCCGGTCGGGCGCGGGGGGCCGGTTGGGCTTGTGCAGGCGGCGGCGTGGCAACGGTCGGCGTCGACGTCGTCGGCGCGCTGTCGTCAGATTCCTGGGCCGAGGCGGCGACGGCCGGAGCTGTTGTGATCGGAACCGTCGTCGCCGTGTCCGGGACAGTCGTCGCCGAGTTTGCCGTTCCGACATTGTTCTGCACGGCGAGGCCGGCACCGAGACCAATGAACGCGGCGGCGCTGAACACTGCCGTGTTCTGGCGGGCGCCGCGGGCGGGGTGGCGGCGACGAAGCGTCGGGCTGTTCATCACGCTGCCCAGCCTGGGGTTTGTTCGTAAGCGCCGGCGCGCAGGTCCGCAAGAAAGACGTAAGAACCTGCGAACCGGCTCTTACCAGGTTCTCACCCGTCCCTCGTAGGGTTCTCAGCATGTCGTCCGACGCCGGCGCCAAGGTGCTGATCGCGGAGGACGATCGTGCCGTGCGCGAATCACTCGTGCGGGCGTTGCGCTACGAGGGCTACGACGTCCTCGCCGTGGCCGACGGCGCCCTGGCACTCGAGTCGGTCGCCGACACTCCGCCCGACGTGGCGATCCTCGACGTCTCGATGCCGTTCGTCGATGGCTTCACCGTGTGCCGGCGGCTGAGGGAACGCTTCCGCGAGCTTCCGATCCTGATGCTGACCGCCCGCCATGAGATCGCCGATCGAGTGGCCGGGCTCGATGCCGGCGCCGACGACTATCTCGTGAAGCCGTTCGCCCTCGACGAACTCCTCGCCCGCTTGAGGGCTCTGCTCCGCCGCACCAGCCTGTCGGGCTCCGACGATGTCTTGCGATTCGCGGATCTCGTGCTCGAGCCGCGCGGTCGCCGGGTGACACGCTCTGAGCATCCCCTCGAACTCACCAAGACCGAGTTCGATCTGCTCGAGCTCTTCATGATCAATCCCGGCATCGTCCTTGATCGCGACACGATTTACGACCGCATCTGGGGATTCGATTTCGAAACCCACTCGCGGTCTCTCGACGTCTATATCGGCTACCTCCGACGAAAAACCGAAGCCGATGGCGCCCCCCGGCTTCTCCACACTGTGCGCGGCGTGGGCTACGTGCTGCGCGAACCATGAGCCTGCGCTGGAGGATCGTGGCCGGGCTCGCGGTGATCGCCGCGTTGGTGAGCACGTTGGCGGCGGTGGGCGCGTTCGTGTCGACCGACAATCAGCTGCGAACGAGTATCGACGAATCGCTCGTGGCCCGCACCAACGATGCGAACAACCAGCCCCCCGGTCACGATCAGGAGCGCGAGCCTAGCGACGGAAGCCCAGGTTTCGGGGCACGTCCTGGCCACTGCCCTGCCCCCGGGAACCTGCAGCCCGCGTCGGCCGCGCAGCTCGTGTACGCCGATGGGTCGGTGGTCACCTGTATCGAGGGGGGCCCGACGCTGCCGCGCGACCAGACCGACCGTGACCTTGCCCGCGGAGGCGGTGAGGGTCGGTTGCGCACCGTGTCGATCGACGGCGAGGACTACAGGGTGTACACGATGCCGTGGCATGAGGGCGGCGCCATCCAGACGGCACGGAAGCTGTCCGAAGTAGACAACGTGCTCAATAGTTTGAAGCTCCGGCTCCTGTTGCTTGGCCTCGGCGGCGTGGCGGCCGCGGCGCTGCTGGGTTGGCTCGTCGCGCGGCGAATCGTGCGCCCCGTCGAGCGCTTGCGCGATGCGGCCGAGCGCATCGCCAGCACACAGGATCTCTCGACAACGGTGCCGGTAGATGGGGTCGGCGAGGTCGGCAGCCTGGCGAAGAGCTTCACCACGATGGTCGGCGCATTGTCGACATCGCGCGATCAGCAGCAGCGCCTGATCACTGACGCCAGCCACGAGCTCAGAACACCTCTCACCAGCTTGCGCACGAATGTCGAGCTACTTCAGCGTGCCGACCAGCTACCCAGCGATCAGCGACAGGCGATCCTCGACGACATGCAGTTCGAGGTCGGCGAGCTGAGCGATCTCGTCCGAGAGCTCGTCGAGCTCGCCACCGATCGGTCGAGCAACGACGAACACCCCGAGGCGATGCGTCTCGCCGACGTTGCCGAGAACGTCGTCGGCAAGGCCCGCCGGCGATCAGGCCGCACGATCACGATCGAGGCCGAGGGCGACAGCGCGGTGGTGGTTCGCCAGCCGATGATCGAGCGTGCTATCTCCAACCTCGTCGACAACGCGCTGAAGTACAGCACCGCACCGATCGTTGTTTCCATTACCGGTAGTCGCCTCGAGGTCCGTGACCACGGGCCCGGCATCGCCCCGAGTGATCAGCCGCACATCTTTGATCGCTTCTACCGGGCCGCGCAGGCGCGTACCGAACCCGGCTCGGGCCTCGGTCTCGCCATCGTGAAACAGATCGTCGAGCGCCACGGCGGAACGGTGTGGGCGGCCAACAACGGGGGAGGCGGCGCCGTCGTAGGATTCGAGCTTCCATCGGCCTGAAAAGGTGGGTTCGATGATCGAACTTCCCTTGGAGGCGGAGATGAGAGCCAGCATCGCGGACGTGATTCGTAAGAGTCTCGCCGCCGCGACTGGCGCGCTCCTCGAGCGGGTGGACGAGATACGCACAAGAGACGACGCCGAGAGCGTCCACCAGGCACGGGTAGCGGCCCGCCGCATCCGCTCCGACCTCCGCAGCTACCGACGATTCCTTGACGCGACATGGGCGGCCCACACTCGAGCCGAGCTCCAGTGGCTGGGCAACCATCTCGGTGCCGTTCGTGATCTCGACGTGCTGACCGCGCGTGTGGAGACGATTGCGTGGGACCTGCCGGCATGGGAACGCGCCCACGTCACTCCCGTCCTCGATCGACTCAACGACGAGCGCGGGCACGCCCGCGCTACTCTCACGGCCGCGCTCGACGATCCTCGCTATCTCGCGCTACGCGAAGAGTTGATCGCCGGCGCGCGCCAGCCACCAGTACTTCCGTCGGCGGACACGAAATCTCGCCGCGTGCTCGTGCGAGTCGTGAGCCGTCAGTGGAAGCGTCTCAGGCGCGGGCTCAATCAGCTCGACTCGGCCGCCGCACCCGACCAGCTCCACGACGCCAGGCGTCTCGTTCGCCATGCCCGTTATGCCCTCGACACGGCCTCGGCGCAACTCGGAAATCCGGCACGCCGGCATGCGTCGGCCCTTACATCGCTTCAAGACACACTCGGCGAGCTCCAGGACAGTGCGGTGAGCCAGGCCTGGCTGCGCACAGCGGCCAGTGAGCTCGCGGATCCCCGGATCACCTTTGTGGTCGGTGAGCTGGTGGGCCTTGAACTCGCGCGTCAGCTCGAGCGTCAGGCGCGCTGGCCGGCCGTGTGGAAGCGAGTTTCGTCCAAGAAGTTGAGGCGTTGGCAGCGCTGATTGGCGCACCGATAGCTCACGATGGGGGCGGCGAAACCGATGGGTAGGAGGTATTTCGCTCATCGCAGCACCAGGAGCGACAGGCATGGCAGACAAAGTAGGCGCGCCAGCCCGAGCGGCGCCTCGCGTCCATCATGTGCTGGTCCGGTTCGGTCTGCTCTCAGCTCTGCTCATCGGCGCGATCGGCATCGTTCTCGCCCGCGGGCTGCAATCGATCGCCACGGACCGCAATCTGCAGGACGCCCGTTCCGAGGCACAGGTGCTCGTTGAGGTCGGCATCGTTCCCGCGCTCCGTGGTGACGACCTCTCGGATGGCATCGCGCCCGAGCAAATCGCGGCGCTCGACGACATCCTCTCGAGCAACGGCGTAACTGCGACCGTCGTGCGGTTGAAGATCTGGAACCGCAACCATGTCGTCGTCTACTCCAATGCGCACGATCTCATCGGCAAGGCGTTCCCGTCCTCAGAAGAGCTCGACGCCGCGCTCAGCGGCGAAGTGACGAGCGAGATCGCCGACGTGCGCAACGCAGAGAACGTAGAAGAACGCAAGTTCGGATCCTTGTTCGAGGCGTACGTGCCTCTTCGTTACGCACCCGACGGACTACCCGCCGGGGTTTTCGAGATCTACCGGCCATACGGTCCGGTGGCGGCCGCCACGGCCCGCGACGCGCGGCGTCTCGATGTCGAACTGGGACTCGGACTGCTCGTGCTTTGGGCGGGTCTTTTCGAGACCGTTGCCACGACATCGAAGCGGCTACGGCGCCAGGTGCAGGTCAATCTCCATCAGGCCCGCCACGATGGGCTCACGGGGCTTCCCAACCGCACGGCGTTCGACGCCGCGGTCGCCGAGGCAGTCGCGACCTCCCGCCGGACTGGTGATCGCTGCGCCGTACTCGTGGCCGATCTCGACCAGTTCAAGGACGTGAACGACACGCTCGGCCATCCCACGGGCGACAGACTGCTTGTCGAAGTTGGCGCTCGTTTCGCGGAGGCCCTGGGCCCCACGGAACTCGTGGCCCGCCTCGGAGGCGACGAGTTCGCGGTTCTGCTCTCTCACGTGGAGAATGAGACGTCGGCGACCGCCACGGCCGAGCGCCTACTCGTGGCGTTGCGTGATCCCCTTGCCGTCGACGGGATCACGCTCGTCGGCTCAGCGAGTATCGGCCTCGCCGTGTATCCCGACCACGCCGACGACCCTCAGGGCTTGCTGCAACGAGCCGATATCGCGATGTACGTCGCCAAGGCCCGCCGGGTGGGAGTCGTGGCCTACGCCCCCGAACTCGATCACCACAGTCCCGACCGGCTCGCGCTTGTCGGCGACCTACGGGGTGCAATCGAGGGTCATCAACTCGTCGTCTACTACCAACCGAAGATCAATGTGGCAAGTCGACGGTTCGTCGGTGTCGAGGCGCTCGTGCGTTGGGCGCATCCGACGAGAGGGCTGATCCCGCCCGACGACTTCATACCCCTCGCCGAGCAGACGGGCTTGATGGGCGACCTGACCGACGAAGTGGTCGATCAGGCGTTGTCCGCTGTCGCGCGCTGGCGTGCCTCCGGTCTGGCGCTGTCGGTCGCCGTCAACCTCTCAGTCCGCTCGCTGTACGACCCCAAGCTCGCCACCCGCCTCGTCGGCGCACTGGAGCGTTACCGGCTACCGGCTTCGTTGCTCGAACTCGAGATCACCGAATCGACCGTGATGGACCGTCCGGCCAAGGCCCGAGAGACACTCGGCCACATCACCGCGCTCGGTATGTCGGTCGCCATCGATGACTACGGCACCGGACACTCCTCGCTCGCCTATCTCCGCCAACTTCCCGTGGGCACGCTCAAGATCGACAAGTCGTTCTTGCTCAATGTCGAGACGAACCGGAGCGACGCGGCGATTGTCGACTCGACGATCAAGCTCGCCCACAGCCTTGGCCTCGCAGTCGTGGCCGAAGGTGTCGAGACCGAAGGGGCGTTGCGGATGCTCGAGCAGCTCGGCTGCGATCTCGCGCAGGGCTACCACATCGCGCGCCCGATGCCGGCCGAGATGGTCGCGCCATGGGCGGCCCAACTCAGCGCTCTCCGCGCGTCGACCTGACGAGTCTCAAGAACGCAAAGGTGCCGTGGACATGAGCCGCGACGTTCGCCACCATGGCTGACGTGCTCCACACCCTCGGCGCCGTGGCGGCGGTCGCCTACGCGCTCTTTCTCCTCGTCGTGGCTCCGGTCATGGGCAAACGGCGATTCCAGCGTCTCGTCGACGCGATCGCGTCTGACCCGGCGGCGCGAGGCCGCTTCTACCGCAGGACGGTAGTGAGGAGCTGGGCCATCACGATCGGCGCGTTGACCGTGATGGGGCTGCTCACGGGCCGGACGCCGGCGAGCATCGGGCTGCGCGGACCGACCCACGGGCACTCGTTCGCCGGCCCCACATTGATCGGCGCATGCGTGGGCCTCGGCCTCGGGGCGATTCTGGTGACGCTCGTCGCCCGCAAACCGAGCGGCCGGGACACTCTGCGCAAGGCGATGGGCCCGGCCGCGGTTGTCCTTCCGACTACCCCGTCCGAGCGGCGCTACTTCCTGCTCGTGTCGCTCACCGCGGGGGTCACCGAAGAACTCGCGTTCAGGGGCTTCCTTCTCTCCTTCTTCCGCTGGATCGCCCCCGGCTCGAGCCGCCTGACGCTTGTACTGGTCTCCGGCTTGGTTTTCGGGCTGGCGCACCTCTACCAGGGCTGGCGCGGGATGATCACGACGGGCATCGTTGGCGGCCTCCTTGCCGACGCCGCGCTGGCGTCGGGCAGCCTCGTGCTCGTCATGGTGATCCACACCGCGCTCGACGCCCGCTGGTGCCTGCTTCCCGGCTTCTCCGACGACCCCCCGCGCGTACTGACGCGCGAAACCGACACGAGAGACGAAAAAAGCGCGTCAGAACGCGGGGGTTAGAGGGTTGGGTCGGCGATTTTGAGGATCTGCTTGCCCAGGTTTTTGCCTTCGAAGAGCCGGCGCAACGTGGCCGGAGCATTCTCGAGTCCCTCTTGGATGTCCTCGGCGTACCGGATCTCGCCCGCGTCGACCCACCGCCTCAACTCGGCGATCGCCTCGCCGAAACGCGCCGCGTAGTCGAATACGAGGAAGCCCTCCATTCGGGCGCGCTTGACGATGAGCTGCAAGTAGTTGCGCGGCCCTGGCGGAGGCGTGTCCATCTCGTAGGCGGAGATGCCGCCGCACAACGCAATGCGGGCGCGCATCGCGAGGTGGTTGAGCGCGGCTTCGAGGGTTGGCCCACCGACGTTGTCGAAGTACACGTCGATGCCTTCCGGCGCGAGCGTGGAGAGTCGCTTGCTGACGTCCTCACCCTTGTAATCAATGACCTCGTCGAAGCGCGCGACATCACGCACCCACGAGCACTTCTCTTCTCCGCCGGCGATGCCGATCACGCGGCAGCCCATCACACGTGCAATCTGGCCGGCGATCGAGCCAGTAGCACCCGCCGCGCCTGACACGAGAACCGTGTCGTCCTCCTGGGGTTGGCCGACGTCGAGCAGACCGAAATAGGCGGTCAGGCCCGTGGATCCGAGAACTCCGAGCATCGCCGTGGGGGGCACGCCGTCCGGGACCTTCGAGACCGGCCACATACCGCTTCCATCGGACACGACCCAGTCCTGCCACCCGAACCCGCCTTGGACGATGTCGCCCACCGCGAACTCGTCGTTGTTCGACGCTACGACCTGGCCGATTGCCCCGGCGCGCATCACCTCGCCGATGCCCACCGGCGCGATGTAGGAACGCACGTCGTTCAGCCACCCACGCTGGGCAGGATCGAACGAGATCCACAGCACGCGGGCCAGGAACTCACCCGGGCCGGGCTCGGGTACATCGGTTTCACGCAGTTCGAAGTCGCTATCCTCGACCGCGCCGACGGGTCGCCGAGCGAGTACGAGTTGGCGGTTTACGTCGTTCATGCCCGGACGGTACCCCGTGTCTTCACGCGGCACATCTCAGTGCAGCAATAGTTCGGCGATCTGCACCGCGTTGAGGGCCGCGCCCTTGCGAAGGTTGTCGTTGCTGACAAACACGGCAAGTCCGTGGGCGACCGTGGGGTCGCGCCGGATGCGACCCACGAAGCAGGCGTCGCGACCTGCGGCTTCGAGCGGTGTCGGCACATCGACGAGGGTCACGCCCGGTGCGACCGCGAGCAGTTCCTTGGCCCGCTCCACCGACATTGGCCGGGCGAACTCGACGTTCAGCGACAGCGAATGCCCGGTGAACACCGGTACCCGTACGCAGGTACCGCTCACGGGCAGGTCGGGAATTCCGAGAATCTTGCGGGTCTCGTTGCGGAGTTTTTGCTCTTCATCGGTCTCGAAGCTGCCGTCGTCGATGTAGCGGCCCGCGTACGGCAGGACGTTGAACGCGATCGGCTGAGCGAACTTCGTCGGGGGCGGAAACTCGACGGCGCGGCCGTCGAACGTGAGACCCGCCGCCCGGTCAACCACCTTTCGCGCCTGTTCGTCGAGTTCGTCGACGCCTGACAGCCCCGCGCCCGATACCGCCTGGTACGTGCTGGCGATCAACCGGATGAGGCGCGACTCGTCGTGCAGCGGCTTCAGCACCGGCATCGCCGCCATGGTCGTGCAGTTGGGGTTGGCGATGATGCCCTTGCGGGCGTTGTGGACCTCGCCCGGATTCACTTCCGAGACGATGAGAGGAACGTCGGGGTCCATGCGCCACGCCGACGAGTTGTCGACCACGGTCGCACCCGCGGCGGCCACCCGTGGGGCCAACTCACGCGACGTGGCCGCGCCGACCGAGAAGAGCGCGAGGTCGAGGCCGCGGAAGTCGGCGGTGGACGCCTCTTCGACCACGATCGCGTCATCGGCCCACGGCAGGGTCGAGCCCGCCGAACGCGCCGACGCGAAGTAGCGGATGTCGTCGACGGGGAAGCCGCGCTCGGCCAAAACGGCCCGCATGACGCCGCCGACCTGCCCCGTGGCACCGAAAACTCCAACGCGCATGACCAAAGGCTATGCGGGACGCAGCGACCGTCCCAGTCGGTTATCGCTCGGGTAGCGGTCCGGGGTACGAGCCGCCGTCAAGGCCGAAGGCCGTATGCAGGGCCCGTACCGCTCGTTCCATGTCGATCGCGGCCACGACGCACGAAATGCGAATGGTCGAGGTCGAGATCATCTCGATGTTGACGTTTTCGTCGGCCAGTACGCGAAACATCCGCGCCGCCACCCCGGGACTGGTCTTCATGCCCGCTCCGATAAGCGACACCTTCGCGATCTCGGAGTCGTGGTCGACGCCCGCCGCGCCGATGTCTTTGGCGACTTCGGCGACGATGCGCTCGGCCGCGCTCATGTCGGCCTTCGGCACGGTGAAAGAGATGTCGGTGGTGCCGTCCTTCGACGTGTTCTGCACGATCATGTCTACGTTGACGTTGGCCGCGGCCAGCGGCTCGAACAGGGCCGCCGAGATTCCCGGGCGGTCGGGCACGTTGGTGACGGTGACCTTGGCCTCTGATATGTCGTGCGTGACTCCGGAAATGATCGGATCTTCCATCGCTGGCTCCTCCGCGGTGACCCACGTGCCGGGCTCCCAGGTAAAGCTCGAACGCACATGGAGGGGGACGTTGTGATTGCGGGCGAACTCCACTGATCGGAGCGCGAGCACGCGGCCGCCGGCAGCGGCCATCTCGAGCATCTCCTCGAACGACACGCGCGCCAACTTCCGCGCCGTGGGAACGATGCGCGGATCGGCACTGAACACGCCTGTGACGTCGGTGTAGATCTCGCACGTGTCGGCGCCGAACGCGGCCGCCAAGGCCACCGCGGTCGTGTCGGACCCACCGCGACCGAGTGTCGTGATCTCCTTGAGCACCGACACGCCCTGGAACCCGGCGACGACGCAAACGACGCCATCGGCGAGCGATTGGCGAATCCGATCGCCTTTGACCTCGACGATCTTGGCCCGCCCGTGGGTGGTGTCGGTGATGATTCCCGCTTGGCTACCCGTGAAGCTCATCGCTTCGATACCCAGGTCGGCGAGCGCCATGCACAACAGCGCCATGCTCTTGCGCTCGCCCACCGTGAGGAGCATGTCCATCTCGCGGCCGGGCTGGCTGCGAGACACGGCAGCGGCGAGCGCGATCAGGCTGTCGGTCTCCTTGCCCATCGCCGAGACCACGACGATCAACTGGTGATCCTGACGTCGGGTGAAGGCGACATGCTCGGCGACGGCGCGGATGCGATCGGCATCGGCGACAGAGGTTCCGCCGTACTTCTGCACGATGAGCGCCACGCCGTCATTGTTGCTGACCGCCGCTCCTCGGGGCCCACTTGATACCGTCTTCCCTCCGTGGGCACCACCAAGCGCGAACGACAAAAGGCTGGTCGCCAAGCGCGTCTGGAGGAACTCCAACGTCTCCAACAGCGTCAGAAGGTGCGTCGCAACGCTTGGCGCATCGGTCTCGTCGTCGGCGGCCTCCTGGCTGTGGGTCTCATCATCGCGTTCGTGTTTCCAAAGGACGACAAGACGCCCGTGGCCACCTCCGACACCACGTTTCCCCTCCCGAACACAACCGCGGTATCCGTGCCGACTTCGGTGACAACGCCGGTGGCCACTACAAGGAAGCCCTACGTCTACGGCACCGGTGAATGCCCGCCGGCCGACGGCTCCTCACCGCGTAAGACGCTTTTCGACCAGCCGCCCAAGCAATGCATCGATCCCGCCAAGAAGTACTCGGCCGTCTTCGACACCAACAAGGGCAGCTTCACCGTCGCGCTCAACAGCGCCGACTCCCCGGGCACCGTGAACAACTTTGTGGTGCTGGCCAGGTACCACTACTACGACACGCTCACGTGCCATCGCATCATCAAGGACTTCGTGGTGCAGTGCGGCGACCCGAGCGGAACGGGGGGAGGGGTCGAGCCTGGCTACACGATCCTCGACGAGCTACCCGCCGCCGGCTCCTACAAAGCGGGCTCGGTGGCGATGGCCAACGCCGCTAGTCCCAACACCGGTGGCGGCCAGTTCTTCATCATTACGGGTCCGAACGGCGCGGCACTCCCGACGAAGTATTCGTTGTTCGGCCAGGTGATCACCGGCTACGACGACACCGTCAAAGCAATCGAGGCGGCCGCCGACCCCAATGCGACGAACGGCACGCCGACGAAGGAGAAGATCATCATCAACAAGGTGACGATCACCGAGAGCTGACCTCAGGGCAACGCCGCCAGCGTCGCCTCGCTGCCGTTGACCATCACCTGCACGTTGCCACGCGCCGTCCATGTCGCGTCATCGGACCGCACGGCCGCCGCGCCCGTGTGGAGCGCGAGTACCGGGACGCCCTTCGGTGCCAGCTCATAGGTGCGACGCGTGCGGTCGTGGCTCCAGTCCTCGTGGCGGGGAACCACCGCGAGGGGCGCCACGAGCGCCAGGCCGACGGTAAACGCGCCGCCCCTCGGATCAACCATCGGATCGGACAACACCATCGCCCCCGCCGAGGCCCCGGCGACCACCGCGCCGTCGTGCCACGCGGCGACGATCGCCTCCCACACCGGGGTGTCTTTCAGCACCGAGCGGACGTGCATCGGCGAACCGCCCGCGAGGTAGATGAAGCGACTGGCCCGCACGATGGCGGCCACATCGAGTTCGAGCGCATCGGGCCGGCCCAACACCATCAGTCCGCGCACCGTCGCACCGAGCGGCTCGAAATGAAGCGATGCGTTCGCCACGAGCCGCTCGGGCATCTCGTACGCGGCAGCGGTAGGCAGCACCAACACTTCGTCGACAGCCGAAAAACCCAACAGCTCACGATCGAGGTCGGCGCACACCGGCGTGAACTCTCCTCCGCCCACCAACGCCAGCACGCCGCTCATCGAGCAACTCCCGCCACGCACGACCGGAGCGGCAATTGGAACGTGGGCATGACAAACCTCTCGAGGTCGACGATCGTGAAGCCCGCGCCTCGGATAGCCGCGAGCGGGTCTGACTTGAGGTCGCAGCCCGCGGTCGCCGCGCGCCAAGCCGGCGCGGCAAGGTCGCCGAGCACGCCCCGCGCCAGACGGCTGGGCACGTGTTCGATAAACAGGAGCAGGCCGTCGTCGGTCAGCAGCCGGCGGGCTTCGGTCAAGACGTGGTGGCGATCGCGGAGCGCGCACAGAAGGTACGAGACCACGATCACGTCGACCGTGCCCGGCTCGAGCCCAGCCGGTAGCCGCTCGTCGATGATGTCGACGGGTACCGACGCGGCCTGCGCCCTGCGCTCGACCATCGAACGCGTCCAGACGTCGGGGCTGACAACCCTTACGTGCTCGACAGTCTCGGGCGGATACAGGGCCAGGTGCTCGCCGGTGCCGCCGCCGACCTCGACCACCCGGCCGAATGCCCGGGCGAGCAGCCGTTCACGCGCACCGCGCACGCCCCGCTGCTCGAGCGGCCAGAGCACTCGCTCGTGCACCGCCGGATACCCCTGACCCATCGGCGCGACCGTAGCGGTGACCATCCGCGCCTTCAGTCGTCGAGAAGGTTCGTTTCGAGCGCCGCGAAGACGTCGTCACCCACCCCGAGCGAACGGACGTAATCCTTCATCGACCCGTGGCGGGCATCGATCAGATCCAGCAAACCCTCCATCGTGCGTGGGTCGGCGGAACGGAAAGCCTGCGGTTGCTGGGCCATACGTTCGACCATGTGGGGCATGTTCGCCTCGAACCACGCCTCCATGCGCTCCATCGCCTCGGCACTCAGCGCGTAGTCGGCGACGATGGTCTCGGCGGGCACGCCGAGGACGCCGAGAACCACGGCGCTCGCGATGCCCGTGCGGTCCTTCCCCGCCGCGCAATGAAACACCGCCGGAAGCACCTCGGGCCGCGCCAGGATCTGAAGCAGCTGCACTAGCTCCTGCTCACCGCGACGGAACATGTCGAGATAGAGGTGCAGCATGATCGCCGAGGGGTCGTCGCCCAGCGTGGCCACCTCTTCGGTGGACCACACGACATCGATGATCGGTAGATGGTGGTATGCGGCCGGATGGTCGTCGAGCGGGAACCGGCCCCGCTCGGTGAGCTCGTCGGGTGTGCGCAGATCGATCACTGTGGTCAGCCCGAGTGCGCGGACGGTGTCGATGTCGGTGGGCGTGAGGCGGTACAGCCCGTCAGCGCGGTACAGCGTGCGCCAGCGGGTCGTGCGGCCGTCTGCGGTGCGGTAACCACCGAGATCGCGGAAGTTGTGGACCGCCTCGAGGGGAATCTTGCGGTCGTCGTGAGTCACGGACACGAGATTGACGGTACCGGGGTCGCTTCGACAACGGACAACCGCAAGATGAACGGTTAGAGAACCGTCGAACGACCAATCGGTAGCCTCAGGCCCGTGAGCACCCCCGCGGGCCAGGGCTTCTGCGCCTGTCAGCGCTGAACTTCGGGGCTGTCGCGTGCGACCGGTCGAGCCAAGCCCGACGTCCTGGGCGTTTCCGCCCGTAGAGAGCGCGGATCGTCACGGTCTGATCGGCGTCGGTGCCGACTTGGAGCCAGGAACGCTGCTCAACGCGTACCGGCACGGCATCTTTCCGATGCCGGTCGGTCGCCGCCAGGTCGGATGGTGGTCACCCGATCCCCGCGCCATCGTGCCCTTTGATCGTCTCCGGGTCACCCGCTCGTTGCGCCGATCGCTGTCGAAGTTCGAGGTTCGCCTCAACACCGCGTTCGTCGACGTCATCCACGCGTGCGCCGATCCGCGACGCGACGGCGGATGGATCACGCCCGCGATCGTCGGGGCATACGCCGCGTTGCACGACCTCGGCTGGGCCCACAGCGTCGAGACCTGGCGAGATGGTGAGCTCGTGGGTGGTCTCTACGGCGTAGCCATCGGCGGTCTCTTCGCGGGAGAGTCAATGTTCCACCATGAGAACGACGCGTCGAAGGTTGCGCTCGTGGCGCTGGTCGAAATGTTGCGGTCCAGCGCCTTTGCGCTCCTCGATGTGCAGTGGTGCACACCGCACCTGGCGAGCCTGGGCGCCGTCGAGATTTCGAGACGCCACTACCTGGAACTCCTCCGACCCGCACTCGAGCAAGCCGCCACCGCACTTTCCTGGCCGGCCCTGCCTCGGGGACAATGACGCCATGGCCGACCAGCCCTGGTTGATGCGGACGTACTCGGGGCACTCCACGGCCACAATGTCGAACGAGCTGTACCGGACCAACCTGGCCAAAGGCCAGACCGGCCTATCCATCGCCTTCGACCTTCCGACGCAAACCGGCTACGACCCCGACCACCCGCTCGCGCGTGGTGAGGTCGGCAAGGTCGGCGTCCCGGTGGTGCACAAGGGCCACATGGGCACGCTGCTCGACCAGATTCCGGTCGAGCGGATGAACACGTCGATGACGATCAACGCCACCGCGGCGTGGCTCCTCGGTCTCTACGTCGCTCATGCGGGCGACAACGGCGTCGGTCCTCACGACCTGCGCGGCACCACGCAGAACGACATCGTCAAGGAGTACCTGAGTCGCGGCACGTACATCTTTCCGCCGGAGCCGAGTCGCCGGCTGATCGTCGACATGGTCGCGTGGTGCAGTGAGCATGCGCCCCTCTGGAACCCGATCAACGTGTGCAGCTACCACCTCCAAGAAGCGGGAGCGACGCCGGTCCAAGAGATCGCGTACGCGCTGGCCACCGCCATCGGAGTGCTCGATGCGGTGCGCGAGTCGGGCCAGGTGCAAGAGGCACGCTTTCCCGCGGTTGTCGGCTCGATCTCGTTCTTCGTCAATGCCGGCATCCGGTTCGTCGAGGAAACAGCAAAGGTGCGCGCCCTCACCGACATGTGGGGCCGCATTTGTCTCGAGCGCTACGGCGTTACCGATCCGAAGCTCCGGCGCTTCCGCTACGGCGTCCAGGTAAACAGCCTCGGTCTCACAGAGGCCCAGCCCGAGAACAATGTGGCGCGCATCGTGCTCGAGATGCTCGCGGTCACGCTGTCCAAGAAGGCCAGGGCGCGCTCAATCCAGCTGCCCGCGTGGAACGAAGCGTTGGGCCTGCCGCATCCGTGGGATCAACAGTGGTCGTTGCGGATGCAGCAGGTGCTCGCCTTCGAGACCGACCTGCTCGAGCACGACGATCTCTTCGACGGATCGTTCACGATGGAAAAGCTGACGTCGGATCTCACCGAATCGGCACAGGCGGAACTCGATGACGTGTTGAGCCTCGGGGGCGCGTTCGCGGCAATCGACACACTAAAGGCGCGCCTCGTGCGCTCCTTGGCCGAACGCACCCGCCGTATCGAATCGGGTGAACAAGTTGTCGTCGGCATGAACCGCTTCACCGAGACCGCGGCATCGCCACTCGGTGGCGCCGACGCGATCGTGCGGGTCGATTCACAGGTGGAGGCCGAGATGATCGCCGACGTCGAGGCGTGGCGCGCCCGCCGCAACACGCCCGACGTGCAGAGCGCGCTCGACGACCTGCGACGCGCCGTCGAGGGCACGACGAACGTCATGGCCGCCACCATCGCCCTGGCCCGTGCGGGAGGCACCACCGGTGAATGGGCGGGAACGCTCCGCGACGTATTCGGCGAGTACCGTGCGCCCACCGGCATCGGCGCCGCCCACGTCGGCCGTCCGCTCGGTGCGTCCCTCGCAGCCGTCGCGGCGCGGGCCAGAGCCCTGCCCGAAGGCCCGCCCCGGTTCCTCATCGCCAAGCCCGGACTCGATGGTCACTCAAACGGGGCAGAGCAGATCGCGGTGGCAGCAAGGGATGCCGGTATGGAGGTCGTCTACGCGGGCATCCGCTCGACACCGAGCCAGATCATGAACGCGGCCCGAGACGAGGATCCCGACGTGATCGGGCTGTCAATCCTGTCCGGCAGCCATCTTCCACTCGTCGAGGAGGTCCTCGCCCTGCTCGCCGCGGCCGGCATCGGGGCGCCCGTCGTGGTCGGCGGCATCATCCCCGACGAGGACAAGGCGAGCCTCCTCGCCTCGGGCGTCGCCGCGGTATACACGCCCAAGGACTTCGAACTGGCCAAGATCATGGCTGACATCGTCGACCTGACCAGCAAAACCCGCCTTGCCGGGGAGTGAAATGGGCTTGATTCGTGCCATAGCCGCACCGATGGGAACGAGATGAATCAACGCGCCCTGCCGATCACCGCCGGAATCGCGGGCGCGGCACTCGGCCTGGCGGCCATGGGCGCGAGCGTTCCCGCGCTGGGCCTGGGAGCGGGAGCGTGTGCCCTGGTCTGCGCCCTTCTTGCGTCGAGGAGTGGACCCGAGGCCCAGACGCCCACCGTCGACAGCGAGCCCACCATCGACAGTTCGGCGGCGAACACCTCCCAGATCACCGGTGATCCCGTCGCTGATCAAAGCCTCACGGTGTTCCAGGACAGCACCACCGGCCTCTTCAACGAGGCGTACTTCCGGGTGGCCGTCGAGACCCGCATCACCGCCGCCCGCCGCCAGTTGCGGCCCGTGGCCGTGGTCATACTCGAAGTCCGCGATGGCAACGGCGACGACCATCAGCCCGCCGACGCCCTTGCGGTCGCCGCGGTGGTGCGCCGCACCCTCCGCGATGCCGACACCGCCTGTCGCCTCGAGGATGGTCGTGTGGCGATGGTGCTCGAGGACACCCCCGAAGATGGAGCGATATGGGCAGTCGAACGCCTCCGCAGGGCGCTCAACGCCACCGCCGCCACCGGAAAAACACAGATGCGCTGGGCCGGCATCGCGTGCTACCCGGCCCACGCGTTCGATGCGAAGGAAGCCCTGGCCAAGGCCGAGCGGGCGTTCCTCCTCGCGCGGGAATGGAAGCAGGACCGGATCGAAGTCGCGGCGGTCGACTAAGCCATTGCGTGCGCGGAATGGTGGTTATCGCGCTCGGACTTCTCACCGCGTGTTCGTCGACTGGCCCGCCGTTGACTGCCTCGACTGCGCCGGCCACGACAGTCGACGCGGCGAGCACCACGACCACCGTCGTCAAGACCACGACCAGCACGACTACGACGTCCAGTACGACAAGTACGACAACTAGTCCAGCCACCACGGCAAGCCCCCGAGCGTCGACAACCGACGGCGCGGCCGGCGCGCTGCTCGCGGCCTGGAAGGGCTCCGATCGCGCCGCGGCGGCACTGGTCGCGGACGCAGGGGCGATCGATTCCCTCTTCGCGCAGCCGTATGTCGCGAGCGTTCAGGACCGAGGCTGCACCGATGGAACGCAGACCACGAACTCCTGCGTCTGGCGTTACCAAGGCCAGACCGTCGTGCAGCTCACCCTCGACGGCTCACTGGGCACCGGCTTTCGAATCGTCAAGGTCGAGTACCTGTCGTGATCCGTGCTCGACCGCGGCCCCGGATTAGTTGAGTTCGACGGAACCCGATGACACTCAGGAACGACCAAGGAAGAGTCATGGTCCTGCGAACGACGAAGCGATTCCTGGTGGGCTTCCTCGCCGCCGTGACGATCGCGATCGTGCCGGCCACGGCCGCGTCGGCCCACTCACAGCTCCAAGAGTCCGAACCGGCGGCCGGAGCGCAACTTGCCTCGTCACCGCCGCAGGTCCTCCTCCGGTTCAACGAACCCGTTGAGATATCGCTCGGCGCGATCCGGGTGTTCGACCACAACGGGCACCAGATCAAGACGTCGACCGCGCACCATCCGGGCGGCGTCGGAAGCCAGGTCGCCGTTGATCTCCCGAAGCTCGCCGACGGTGGCTACGTCGTGGCGTGGCGCGTCCTGTCCGCGGATAGCCATCCCGTGCACGAGGCCTTCACGTTCACCGTCGGCACCGGCGGTGTGGCGGTGACTCCAGGACTCGTGCAAGACCTGCTCGCGAGCGAAGGCGGGAACACGACGGTGGGCGCCCTCCTTGCGATCACCCGCTTCCTTGTCTATGCGGGGGTCGCCATCGCCGTCGGCGTATGTGCTTTCTGGTTGCTGTGCTGGCCCGCGGGTCGCGACGACGCCACCTTGGTTCGTGTCGCGGTGATTGCCGCGGTCGTTGCCACGGTCGCCTCGCTCGTGATGATCGGGCTGCAGGGTCCGTACGCCACGGGTCAGGGACTCAGCGAAGCATTCAAGTCTTCGACATGGCGATCAGTGGTCGACACGAGGTCCGGCCAGTGGTGGCTGATACGGAGCCTGGCGCTCGCCGTCCTTGCGGCCCTCGCACTGGCCCGCCGGGCGACCCCGTCGGTGTGGCGTGTGGTGTTCGTGGCCGACGCCGCCGCGCTCCTCGTCGCCATCGCCTACGGCGGGCACGGTGGCAACGGGCGTTACCCCGGCCTGGGTGTGTTCGCCACCGTCGCCCACGTGGGCGCCATGTCGGTGTGGATCGGTGGATTGGTCGCTCTCATACTCATCCTTCGGCGGGAGGGCGCGGCCAACATCGCCCGTCGGTTCTCCACCGTTGCGTTCGCCGCGGTCGGTGTCCTGGTAGCCAGCGGCGTCGCGCAGAGCTGGCGCCAAGTTGGTTCGCTCGATGCGTTGAAACACACCACCTATGGCCACCTGCTCATCATCAAGGTTGGTCTGGTGGCCGCGGTGCTCGCTATCGCCTACTTCAGCCGGCGCTCGCTCCAAGACCACGGCGATCTCGTTAGGGGACGCATCCGGGCCAAGGTGGCAGGTGAAACGGGCATCGCCGTCGCCGTACTTGTGGTCACGGCGCTTCTTGTCAATGCCGTGCCGGCGATTGCGCAACGAAGCGGTCCGTTCAGTGCGACGGTGCTCGCCGGAAATCGCAGTGCCTCACTGGCAATCGAGCCGGCTCATGTGGGCGCGAACGTCCTGCACATCATCCTCTTCGGCACCACCGGCGTGCTCGACCCGGCGGCGGAGATCACCGCCCAAATCACCCTGCCGTCTCGCGACGTCGGGCCCCTTCCTCTCAAGCTGACGCCGGCAGGCCCCAACCACGCCATCGGCAACGGCATCGACATCCCGTTCGCGGGTAGGTGGACGCTCGACGTAGCGGCCCGGTTCGGGGAGTTCGAGGAAGTCCATTTCGTGACAACGGTCGACGTGCGATGAAGCGCGTCGTCGCGTTCGTGGCCCTCGCCGCGCTGTCGTTGGTCGGGCCAGGCGCCATCGCCGCCTCGGCCCACGGCGCCGACGAGTCGAACTACAGGTCCGTGGTCACCTCGATTGCCCCATCGACCACCGCGTTCACCGTTCGCACGATCGAACTTGGAAGCCGCTTGGAACTGACCGTCGCCCAGGGGCACACCGTGCTGGTGAACGGCTACGACGGTGAGCCGTATCTGCGAATCGGCTACGACGGCGTCTACGAGAACTTCCACTCACCGTCGCATTGGGTGAACAAGGACCGCTACGGCCGGGTGGCCCTGCCTCCCGAAGCGAACTCCGATCTCCCTCCCGAGTGGGTCCGTGTGGGCAACGGGCCATCCGTTCGCTGGCACGACCATCGCACTCACTGGATGGCCCTGGTGCTCCCGCCGATCGTGCAGCCCGCGCAAGGTGAGCGCCACATCATCGAGCCCGCCTGGAAGGTGCCGCTCGTGCTCGACGGGCAACCGGCGGAGGTCACGGGCGAACTGACATGGGAGCCGGCGCCTTCGGCGTTGCCGTGGCTCGTCGGAGCCGCCGCGGAAGCCATCGCCTGTCTCCTGGCGATCCGCTTCCGTCGTGGCCTGCAATGGTGGATCGCCTCCGGTGCCGCGGTGCTCGCCGCCTACGTGATTGCGCTACGGATCAGCACCAACCATTTCCCTGCGGTACCAACGGTTTGCGTCGCTCTAACCGTCGGAGGGCTCGTCGCGGTCCGCTATGAGCCCCGGGTCGTTGTCGTCTCCGCCGCCGCGATCGCCTGGGGGGCGTTTAGCCGACTGGGTGTGCTCCATCACTCGCTCGTGCGGTTCCCTTTGGGCTTGAACACCGATCGGGCGTTGGTGACCGTCGCGCTCGGCATCGGGCTCGGCACGCTTGCCGCCGCGCTGCTCGACGAAGCGGTCAGCCGGCCGACTCGCCGCCGTGCCGAGCCTGCCCAGCCTCTTCCGTCAACCAGCTGACGAGGTCTTCGCGTGCCCGAGCCACCCGGCTGCGGATCGTGCCGACGGGACACCCACATGCCTCCGCCGCCTCCGCGTACGACAAGCCGATCACCTGGGTCATGACGAATGCGGCCTTGCGATCGGGATCCAGGCGCGCCACCACCAAATCGAGTTCAGGCCCACCGGTAGGTTCAGGCTCGAGTTCGTCACGAGGAGTCACGCGCTGCAGCAGGCGGCGGACCCGGATCTTGCGGCGCACTGCATCGGCGCAGGTGCGACGGGCGATGGCGAGCAGCCACGTCCGAACCGACGATTCACCGCGAAACGACGCGAGGGCCCCGATCGCCCGCATGAAGGTCTCCTGCGTGAGATCGTCCGCGTGCTCGCGTCCGCGGAGATGGGCGCAGAGGCGCCAGACGTCGGCTTGCGCGTCACGCACAAAAAGCTCGAGAGCCCGGCGATCGCCGTCGCGCGCCTCGAACGCGAGGCGAGTCAGTCCATCCACCGACTCAAGAGTTACCAGGCATTGACCCGTGAGGGAACTCTCCAGGGGTGGCGAGCGACATTCTTGACGTGGACTGCTTCAGCTATCGCGACGCACTATCGGCTCAGCTCGACGGCGAGGAGCCCCCGATTCCCCCGGTGGAGGTGGCCGCGCACCTCGACTCCTGTTCTGGGTGCGCGGCCTACGCCGAGGCCATCGGGCTGCTCCACCGCCGGGTGCGGTTGCGGCCGGCGGAGGTGGTGCCCGATCAGTCGGAACGCATCCTCGCCCGGGCCCACCCGCCGCAGCCCGGCCGCGCCGAATGGGTGCGCTGGGCGTTGCTCGCGGTAGCCCTCACCAGCCTCGTGCTCGCCCTTCCCGCGCTCGTGCTCGGTGACGACGCCGGGGCCACGACCCACGTCGCGCGGCACTTGGGGTCGCTCACGATTGCGTTCTCCGTGGGGCTGGCCTACGCGGCATGGCGGCCGGTGAGAGCGTTCGGCCTACTGCCGGTGGCCGCCGCGCTCGCCGGTTGCTTCCTCGTCACCGCGGTCATCGACGTCGCCGAGGGCAACACGGGCGCGTTGGGCGAGTCGACCCACATACTCACGCTCGTAGGTCTCGCACTCTTGTGGCGCCTCGCCGGCTCACCCCGTAGGGGACGCGTGCGCAACCTCAAACCGTCACCCGTCTGGTAAGCGCACGTCTCGCTAGGGTGCGGGACATGCTCGACCCCACCATCCGCGACCTTGCCCAAGGCAAGAACTTCGGCGCGCTCACCGTCCTGCTCCCTTCGGGCATGCCCATGACCCACATCATGTGGGTCGACGCCGACGACGATCACGTGTTCATCAACACCGAGGCGCACCGCGCCAAAGCCAAGGCGATGGACGCCGACCCACGCGTCGCCCTGGCCATCTGGGACGCCACAAGCGCGTACCGCTACGGCGAGGTGCGGGGCGCCGTCGTCGAGCGAATCACCGGCCCGAAAGCCCGCGCCCACATCGACGAACTGGCGCGCAAGTACACGGGTTCCAACTACGCCAGCCCCATCACGAGCGAACGGGTGATCTACAAGATCGCCCCCGCCCGCCAGCACATGCGGGGCTGATCGTGGACCTCACGCCCGAGGAGGTGCGGGTGCTCGGGTGCCTGATGGAAAAGCAGGTCACGACGCCCGACCAGTACCCCCTCTCGCTGAACGCGTTGGTCAGCGCGAGCAATCAGACGACGAACCGCGATCCGATCGTGCGCTACACCGAACGCGATGTCGAAACGGCGCTCGGGTCACTTCGCGAGCGCGGTCTCACGCGCATCGTGTACAGCCCGTCGAACCGGGTGCCCAAGCACCGCCACATCGCCGACGATGTGCTTGACCTCGACTCCGGGGCGCAGGCCGTCCTCACCGTGTTGCTTCTCCGCGGCGCCCAGACGTTGGGTGAGATCAAAGGACGTACCGAGCGCATGCACGCGTTCGACGATCTCGGCGAGGTGGAGCGCGTCATCGACGCTCTCGCCGCGCGTCCCGATCCGCTCGTGGTCCGTCTCAACCGCCGGCCCGGGCAGAAGGAACAGCGCGTAATGCACCTCGCGGGTGGGCCCGTCTCGCTCGACGACGTCGTCGATGATCACCCCACCGGCCCCACGGGCGCCACTCGCCTCGACCGCATCGCTGAACTCGAAGCTCGGGTGGCCGTGCTCGAGGAGACCGTCGAGCGGTTCCGCGCACTACTCGACTAGGTACGGGCCGATCGGGTGTGCTCGTGGATGATGTTGACCTCGACCAGCAGATCGCGCGGTCGAGCACCGGTCAGCGAGCTGTTCGCTGCAACACAGTCAGGACAGATCAGATTTTCCTGGTCGGCCGTCGCTCTTCTTTGGCCACGCAGCGCGCGCAGAGGCCGAGCAGGGCGAAGTGGCCGGCATCGAGCTCGAAGCCGTAGTCGCGCTCGATCGTGCGCTTGAGACCCATCAGGAGACTCGCGGGCACGGGTGTATCGGAGCCGCACTCCCGACACACCAAGTGGCGGGTGCTCTCGGCCACCTCGGCCAACTCGTAGCGGGCGGGGCCATGGGCGAGATGTACGTGGCGCACGACGCCGAGGTCCTCCAAGACCTGCAGGTTCCGGTAGACGCTACTCACGTGGACATCGGGCACCGCGTTGGCAAGCTCGTCCGCGGTCATGGCGCCCCCGCTGCCGGCGAACGCCTCGATCAGCCGGCGCCGCACGACACCGACCCGTTGCCCGTTGGCCCGCACGAGGGCGATGGCGCTCTCGACGAGGTCGACGGTGGGTGTCACGAGAGCGCCGCGGCGAGCGCGTCGACGCACTGGTCGACCTGTGCGTCGGTGATCACGAGCGGAGGGCAGAACGCCATCGTGTTGCCGGGCAGCGGGCGTGAGATCACTCCGTTGGCGATCATGCGATCACGGACCTTGTTGTTGTCGTCACGCTCGTGGAGCACCGCGGCCCACACTGCGCCCTCTCCGCGAACGTCAGCGAGGACGCCGTCGGAAGCGAGACTCCGCAGCCCAGTCGAGAGGCGCTCCCCGACGTGCAACGCGCGAGTGAGCAGGCCGTCGTGCTCGAGGATGTCGAGATTCGCAAGGGCAGCCGCGCACGCGCTCGGATGACCCGAATACGTATGGCCGTGGCGGAGGAAGAACGACGGGTCAGCTTCGAGGCCCGCTCGCACCGCCGCGCCGACGACGATGCCGCCCAGCGGGATATAGCCAGACGTCACGCCTTTGGCGAACGTGATCATGTCGGGACGAACGCCGTAGTGCTCCGCGCCGAACCACCTACCGAGACGCCCGAAGCCGCAGATCACCTCGTCGAAGACGAGAAAGGCACCGTGGTCCTCGCAGAGCCGTCGCAGTCCGGCCAGGTAGCCGTCGACGGGAGGGCGCACGCCTCCCGCGCCCTGCACCGGTTCGGTGATCACGGCCGCGATCTCGTCGCCCCGCTCGGCAAACAGCGTCGCCACCGCCTCGAGATCGTGTGCCGCCAGATTGATGAAGCCGGGCGCCATCGGACCGAACCCCTGTTGGTTTAAGGGCAAACCTTGCGCGGCCATCCCGCCGTAGGTGACGCCGTGGTAGGCGAACTCGCGCGTGATGATCAGGGATCGTTCGGGATGGCCCGCCTGCACCTGCGCGACGCGTGCCAGCTTTATGGCCGAGTCGACGGCCTCCGACCCCGACGAAACGAGAAACACCCGCGCGTCGTCAACGGGTGCCAACGCCGCTACGCGCTCCGCGACCCGTTCGGCGGGTTCGTTCGTGAACGGATCGAAGATGTTGAAGGCCTCGAGCCGGAGCATCTGGTCGCTGACCGCGTCGACAATCTCGCGGCGCCCGTGGCCAACAGCCGAGTACCACAGGCTCGCCAGACCGTCGACATAAGCCTTGCCCTGGTCGTCGAAGACGAGGGCGCCCTCGCCGCGCACGATCGTGATGAAGTCGGTTCGAGTCGGGCGGGCAAAGGCGTGCAGGAGCCGACTCAAGGTCAACCGTTCGGGATCGTCGTGGCGGGCGGGGCCGTTGGCGGTGGCGGGGTGATGGGGGGCAGCGTGGTCGTGGTCGCGAACTCCCCCTTCTTGGGGATGATCAGCTTTTGCCCGTAGTTGATCTTGTCGGGGTCGCTGATGCCGTTGGCCTGCGCGAGCTCCGCGACGGTGAGACCAAATTTCTTCGCGATATCGGAGAGCCGGTCGCCCTTTTGGATGATGTACTCAGACGGGATTGTGGTCGTGGTCGTCTCGGCGACGGTGCTCGTCGTCGAGGTCGGAGCGGTCGTGCTCGAACCCGATCCCACGGTGGTAGTGGTCGCCCCGACCGTGCTCGCGCAGTTGCACTTGCGCATGCACCCGCCCAGCGCCACAAGGGGGACGAAGAGGAAAATCGTGAGCCAACGGCGCATGCGCGTTCCTCCTCGTAGCACCCGCCCGAGGCGATCGTAGTGATCAGCCGCCTCCCGTGGGGTGCACACGGATCTCCTGATCAATCTCGACGTGCTCGAGCGTTCGCGTCCGACCACCAGGCCACCGGATGGTGACTCGATCGACAGGGCCGACCTCGGGACCCAAGCCCACGTGGGCCACCGGCTCCATCTGACACAGATAGCCGCTCCCAGAGTCGATCAGCCGGCGCCAACGCCGCTCGCCTCGTTCGACCGTGACCACCGCGCCCCGCGCGGGTGCTCCGGCCGTCGTCACCGGACGCACGCGTAGCCAGTGATTGCCCCGTGCCGCGGGCGCCGAGTACAGCGTCAAGGGCGCCGCCGCACTCTCGCCGTGGGCGACGAGGAGCTCGAGGACGCCATCGCCGTCGATGTCGATGACCGCAGCTCCGGTGCCAAGACCGTCGACCTCGGCTGCCGCGCCGATGTCGGTTTCGAGGACCTCATCGCCGTCGACGCGAAACAGCCGGTTGGCCTCCCCGATGTTGTTGAAGAAGATCTCCTCGCGACCGTCATTGTCGAAATCGGCGGCAATGACGGTGCGCACGGGCGAGGGCAGCGCGAAGGCCGCGGTCGCGTGATCGGTGAAGCCGCCCCCTTCGTCCGGCACCCAAAACCGGTGCGGTCCCTCCCAGTTCCCACACGCCAGGGCGAAGCGCCCATCAACGTCGACGACGGCGACGCCGCGTCCGTGCTCGAACCGATCGGCCACTCCCCACCCCACCGCCACCTCCTCGAAGGTCGCGTCGACGTTGGCGAACAAAAAGTTGGCGTCGTTCTCGTTCGTGCAGAAAAGATCGACGTCGTCGGTGACGATAGGGCCGGCCACCAGTCCGCGGCCTCCTGTGGTGAGCGCCATGCCCACGGCGGCGGCCACGTCGACGACATACAGGTCGTCGGCCACCTCGTAGAGGCGCAACGGACCGCCGTAGCTGGCGACCGCGATCGAGTAGCGGCCGAAGCCTTGGCGATCAAGAGCGCACACCGAGCGCCCGGCCATGAGGTTGAGAGACTCGATGTTGGCGGCTAACTCGAACGCGTCGAGCCACGCTCCGTCGCGCCACACGAACAGCCGGTCGGCGAGCCGCTTTCGGCCCGCGAACGTGTCGGTGTTCAGGATGTAGATCTCCTCGCGCCCATCGGCGTCGACATCGGCCGCGGCGATGCCGATCGCGCGCCGGTCTGGGTCGGCCAGCGCATCGGGCGTGATGTCGACCACCGCGTCGTCCCTCCACGCGAGCACCCGGTTCGGGCCGTCGTAGCCGCACACCACGATCTCGTCGCGCCCGTCGCCGTCGACATCGGTGACGGCGACCCCATAGGCGAGCATCTCGACGTTGTCGACGATGCGCTGGGTGATCGACGAGAACATGCGCCACCTATCCTCCTTCACATGCCCGCCTCGGAGGAACAGGTCACGTATCCCACTGCGCGACGGCCCGATCGGTCGCGCCGCGTCGATGCCGACGGTCTCGACATCGCCGTGTACGAATGGGGCGAGCCCGCCGCACCGGCCATCTTTTGCGCGCACGGCGGCTTCGACTTTGCGGCCACCTTCGACCTCCTCGCGCCTCGGTTGGCCGACGCCGGGTGGCGCGTCGTGGCCTGGGACCAGCGCGGCCACGGTGACTCGCAGTGGGCCGGGCTCTACTCGTGGGATGCCGATGTGCGCGATGCGCTCGCCGTGATCGACTCCACGACGGCCGAGGCGGCCCCCGTAATCGGGCACTCCAAGGGTGGAGGCCTGATGATGCAGTTCGCCGAGGCGATGCCCCATCGCGTGAGCCACCTCATCAACCTCGACGGTCTGCCCTCCAAGCGCCGGCCCCCCGACGTCGCCGATCACGAGCGCGGCCGGCTCCTTGCGCAAGAGCTCGAAGCCTGGCTCGACCATCGGCGCGTCGCCGGTCGGTCCGACCGTAAGCCCGGCACCCTCGACGAGCTGGCGGCCCGCCGGGCCAGGATGAACCCGCGCCTCGACCGCGCCTGGCTGCGCTACATCGCATCGATCGGCGCGCGGCACGACGCTGATGGCTGGCGCTGGAAGCTCGATCCGTCGATGCGGTTCGGGGGTTTTGGCCCATGGCGTCCGGAGTGGTCGCTCCTGCGCATGCCGGGCCTGTCGATGCCGTTCCTCGGCATCCTCGGCCTCGAGTTCGAGGAGATGGGTTGGGGCACCAAGCCGGAGGACATCGTGGCCTACCTGCCCAGCGGCGCGCGTTTCGTCACGCTCGCGAAGTCCGGTCACTTCGTCCACATCGAACAACCCGACGAAGTGACCCATCATGTGCTGGAGCTGCTCGCGTCATGACGGTCCGCCTCCATCACAATCAGATCGAGCTGGCTCTCCACGAATTGCGCGGGGGCGACGGCCGGCCGTTGCTCCTACTGCATGCGCTCGGCGGGCGGTCGCCGAAGACGATCCCCACCTGGGCCCTCCCGTGGTCAGGTCCGGTCTGGGCGCTCGACTTCACCGGCCATGGCGAGTCGTCGGTGCCCGCGGGCGGCGGGTACACCTCGGAGATCCTCATGGGCGATGCCGACATCGCGCTCGGCCACCTTGGCGCCTCGACGGTGGTGGGGCACGGCCTCGGCGCGTATGTCGCCCTGCTCATCGCGGGAGCGCGACCCTCACTGGTACACGGTGCGGTGCTCGTCGACGGCACCGGCCTCGCCGGTGGCGGAGTCGGCCCGACTTCGAGCGTCGTCATCGGGCCCGCCCCAGGCGCCCGGCTTGGCATCACGCCCGATCCCTACGCGCTCGTGGAGCTGTCGCGCGACGTACGGCCACCTGACTACGCCACCGCGTTCGTGCGTCAGGCGGTGCAGCTCGCGCCGACCGACACGCCGATCGTGGTCTGCACGCGGTGGCGCCCGCCTTGGCTCGATGCCGTCGTGAACGAGCCCGGCGTTATGGAATGTCCGACGCCGGGCGACGCGCTCACGCTGTTCGCCTGACGACGAAATGGGCTAACTCGGTGAGTGCGACGAGCGCTTCATCGACGAACGGCACGCAATCGAGTGCGGCGATCGCCTCGTCGGCCAGCGCCGAGATCTGAGCTTCGAGCTCCTCGCGCGCGCCGGTGCGCTGCAGCACACGTTGAATCGCCTCAACTTCATCATCGCCGAGATCGGAGGCGCCCACCCGAGCGAGCTGGGCGGCCTCGGCTCCGGTTGCTCTCGCAGTCGCGATGGCGAGAAGCGTGGTCGGTTTGCCTTCGCGAAGGTCGTCGCCAACGGGCTTGCCCGTGAGCGTTTCGTCGCCGAACGCGCCGAGGAGGTCGTCGCGCAGCTGGAACGCATCACCGACCGGAAGTCCGTAGCGCGACAGCGAGGCCAACAGTTGCGTTGTGTGTTCGGGCGCAGCCAGGGCCGTGCCGACGTGGAGCGGCCGTTCCACCGTGTACTTGCCCGACTTGTAGCGCGCGATGCGCTCGGCAGCATCACGGCCGCGTTGGCCTTCTGCCGTACCCACCAGGTCGAGGTACTGGCCGAGGTTGAGCTCGATGCGCAGCTCGTTCCACACCGCGATCGCGGGTGCGGGGGCATCTCTCAACAAGACGTCCGCGTACACCGCCGCCAGGTCGCCAATCAGGATCGCAACACCGTCGCCGAAACGGCGAGCTTCGCCAATCCACTCCCGCTCCCGATGATCCCCGGCGAACGCAAGATGCGCGGTGGGCCGGCCGCGACGCGTCGATGAGCCGTCCATCACGTCGTCGTGGACGAGCGCGAACGCGTGGAGGAGCTCGAACGCGGCGCCAGCGTCGGCGACGAGCGGGGCGGCGGGGTCGCCGCCGGCGCCGACGAACGCCCAGTAGCAAAACGCCGGACGGATCCGTTTGCCCCCCGAGAGCAAGAGATCGCCGAGCGACGTCAACGGCGCCACCAAGGCGGGATCGAGCCGTACCCAGCGCGACAGCTCTCCGTCGATCAGCACTCGGAGGCGCTCCTCGACCCGAGGAGCGATGGCGAGGAGGCTGGAGGGGACGGGGGTCATGCGCGTCAGAACCCGACCGCGATCAACTCCGCCGAGCCGGCTTGGTCGGTCGCGAAATCGATGGGATCGCCGCCGCGATCCGGCGACCACGCGTTCACGTGCCCGTTGTTGACCCAGAACAACCAGCGGCCGTCGGGCGACCAGACGAACTGGGGTCCGACAGGTCCGGGGAAAAGCTCCCGTCTGAGAACAGTCGCACCAGCGTCGAGGTCCAAGACGACGACGACAGTCGGCAATCCCCCAAACGCGGTGCCGTAGGCGACGAGGTCTCGAGTTGGCGAGAGCGCGGGTCCGCCCCCGTAATAGAACCCGCCTGCCTCCAGTCCCGGCACGACATCAACCTGGTGATCCGGTGGCGCCCCGAGCGGACCAATCCCGATCCGGCAACTCAATGCCTCGTCGCACGTCACCGACGCGATTCGGTTACCCGCCGCCGCGAGAAAGGAACCCTCGGCGACCTTGGCGGCAACACCAGTTGCCGCATCGATCTCGTACACGCCCCCCGCCCGGCTCTGCAGCAGGACGGTGCCAGGCCGGAGCCCGACGATGTCGGTCTGCTCGGGCAGCGCGATCAACTCGTCGCGTGCACCGCCGGGGACGAGGCTCACCACCCGTCCCCCGGTGTCGTTGTACGAGAGACCGATCAGGTGGATGCCGTCCGATGTTCCCATGACGCCGTCAACACTGCCGCCGATACCCGAGATCTCGCCATCGGCGATGAGACGAGGGCCGGTGTCTCCGCTGACAACGACCCCGTTTTGGAGCGCGACCATCTGATAGAGGCTGTGGAGATTTCCATTCGGCAGCAGGTCGGTGACCGTGCCGGAGTCGAGGTCGACGTGCACAACGTGACCGTCGGTCTGCGTGAGCACAAGTTTGATGCCGGTCTTTTCCGGCAGCAACGGCCCGTATTCGCGGACGGCAGGGACAGCGGTCGTGGTGGTGGGCTCCGACCTAGTCGTGGACGCGACGCTCGTCGTCGTGGGCAGACCGACAGTTGTGGTCGGTGGTTCTGCGGCGCTCTTGTCGCGGCTGCGGCCCAGCGCAACGAAGAGGACGACCACAAGCACGAGCGCAACGACGATCGCGACAACACCTCTCCAAGATCCTCCACCGCGGATCTCCACCACCCCACCCGGCGGCGGCGGGTCGACGTTGATCTCGAAGTTCCCCATCAGGCGGCGACGTAACTCGCGGCGATCACCAACGCCGCGCCGGCGTCGCTGTTCGCGAACTCCACGGGATCACCGCCGCCGTCGGGTGACCACGCCTTGACCTTGCCGACATCGACCCAAAACAGCCAGCGACCGTCGGGTGACCACACGAGGGGCGAAATGGAACCCTGGGGCCCGGTCGAGACATTTACCGAGAGCAGAACCGACCCTGTGTCCAGATCGAGCACGGCGACGACATACCTTCCTTGCACGTTGGTCTCATACGCGATGAGGTCACGGGTCGGTGAGAGCACGTCCCCGCCCTGTGCGAAGTACCAGCTGAACGGCTCGGGAACGGCAACCTGATGTTGCGGGCGCTTTCCGAGCGGCCCGAGGCCGATGCTGCATTTCAGCGTGTCGTCACACGTCATCGACGCCACGCGGTCGCCGGCGATCGCGACGAAGATGCCGTCGGCAATCTTGCTCGTACTGCCATCGGCCAGATCGAACCGGTACACACCGCCCGCGCGTGCTTGCAGCACGATCCCGCCGGGCACGAGCGAAACAGGGTCGCTCTGTGGCGGAAGGTTGATCGCGGGGCCGCGCTCACCGCTCGGGAGGAAGCTCACCACCCGGGCCGCGGCCTCGGAGTATGAGACGCCAATTACCTGGCTGCCGTCCGGGCTGCCCAAGACCTGGTCGACGCCGCGTTGGAGCGACGTGACCTCGCCGTTCGTGACGTAGCTCGGGGACCGGTCCCCACTGAGGACCACGCCGTCCTTGAGGACGAGAATTTGGTAGATGTTGCGGAGGCGCTGACCCGGCGCGAGATCGGTGATCGTCCCTGAGTCGACATCGAGTTGCACGAGCCGGCCGTCGAGGCGGGCGATCACGAGGGATGCGCCGGTCTTTTCCGGAAGCAGTGGCCCGACCACCTGCACCGCGGCCACCGTCGTAGTGGTTTCGGGCTCCGAGGTCGTGGATGTGGTCGTCGAAGACCCGTCGGTCGTCGTAGTCGTGGGCTCAAACAACGATGTCGTCGTCGATGGCTCCGCGATGGTCTTGTCTCGCGAGCGGCCGACCGCGACCACCAGCACCACCACGATCACCAAACAGGCGACGATCGCGAGCACGCCCCGGCTCGGGCCACCACCGCGGATCTCCACCACACCACCCGACGGTGGCGGCGGGTCGAGGTTGATCTCGAAGTTGCCCATCAGGCGGCCACGACACCCGTCACCTTGTCAAGAAGGGGCCGGTCTATTCGAGCCGGTCCAGTGCCCGCGCCGGCCTCGAGGATCTCCAGGCCATCTTTATCGGCCCACGCAAGGAAGTCGCCGTCGGGAGACCACACCAACGGGTTGGAACTCAACACGAGGTCGTCGGCGCGTTCCCACGGACCTTCGAACAACACCCGATTGGCAACCAGATCGAGAACGCGCAACTGCGCCTGGCGCGCCCCTTGAATGACGTACGCGAGACGGTGCCCGTCGGGTGAGAGCGCGGCCACCATCGTCGGGAAGTAGCCGCTGAGGTCGCCATCTTTGAGTGGCGTGCTCTGCTCGACGCCACCTGCGACTTTGGTGACAATGAGAGAGCAGGTAAGCGCCTCATCACACGCCACCGTCGCGATGCGGTCGCCGTTCGCGGTCAGCAACGATCCCTCGGCGACACGACGCGGCGTCGAGCCGTCGGGCGCGACAAGGTAGACACCGCCACCGTTCGCCTCGACGAGCGGTCCCCGCACGCCGGCGCCTCCGACCGCCTTCGTGAGCGCAGGAACCGCCAGTCCTTCATCGAGTCGCGTCCCGTCGGCTCCAACGCGGTACATCTCGAGGCGTCCGTTGTCGGCCGTCGCCAGCACCCACACGGCGTGCCGTCCTGCCGGTCCGAGCATCGCAAGAACCGGGCCGACCCGGACGCCGGAGGGATCTCCCTCCGGATAGATCCACAGGCCCGAGTTGAGGAGCACGACTATGGCTCCGTCCAGGGCCATCGCCGCGTTCGTGAAGATGGGAACCCCGGGCGACACCGTGGTGATCACGCCCGTATCGACGTCGATATGGCGAAACAGCCCATCCGTGCCGTAGCCCACGAGGCGCAAACCAGTCGGACGATCAAACAGCGGCGCGACCTGGCCGCTCAAAAGCGTCGTGGTGGAGGCCAGTGCCGATGTTGTCGTGCCGGCGGCGTTGGCCAGAGCGGTGGTCGTGGTGGTTGTGCTGGACGCGGCGAGTGGCGTGGTAGGGACCGCCACCGCCCGATCCTTCCCCGAGCGGTGATGACCGACGACGCCCACGAGGATGACGACGATGACGATGGCCGCGCCGATGATCGCCAGCTCACGCCGCCCGCGATTGCGCCCGCCGCCGACCATGACCACCGAACCACCGCCGTGCGGCTCCTCATCGATGAAGACGTCGAGCGCGAACCCGGGTCCTTCTTTGGCGATGTTGCGGCCGCAGCCCGGACAGAACGTGGCATCGAGGGGCACTGCCGACTTGCAGGCCGCGCACCGCTCAATCCGAGGCACGGCTCAGCCCTCGGTGTCGAGGTCGACCATCACGGCGTCGACAGATACGCGGGCGTCGGCGATGCGGCGCCGGCACAGCGCCAAGAGCTCGGACGCCCGTGCCACCTTGGTCGACAACACGTCGACGTCGACCGTGTCGCGCTCGAGATCAGCCAGAATTCGCTCGAGTTCGTCGAGCGCCGCCGCGTAGCCGATCTCGCCGGAGTTTTCGACGTCGGTCACGCCGGTGATCCTTCCACCCGGCTGCGAACCATGCTCATCGCGAACGTGGTGACAAGCTCGTCGCCTTCGGTAAGGGGGTCAGCGGACCGAACCAGCGTTCCGTCGGGCCGGCGGGTGATCGACCAACCGCGGGCCAACGTGCGCACGGGGTCGACGGCGCCCACGCGTGCTTCCGCGACGAGCACCCGTTGCTCGGCGAACGCCAACGCGTTCCCGGCGGCCCGACGCACTCCGTGGCCGGCGACCTCGAGACGCTGCTCGCTACGCGCGAGCTGTTGCAAGGCGCGCCGCTCGACCCCTGACCATCCCTGTTCGGCTCGGATGACGAAGGCCCGGACACGATCAATGAGGTATCCGGCTACCGCCGTCGGCGTCTTCAGCGCGGCATGGGCGACGGCGTCGGCCACGCTCGAGTCGACCTCGTGGCCCACGCCCGTGAGTATCGGAACTCTCGAGGCGGCAATCGCCCGCGCCACCGCCTCAGCATCAAAGGCAGCCAGGTCGGTGCGCGCACCCCCGCCCCGCACGACCGCGATGACCTCGATGCCCGCGGTGCCGGCCAGCGTGCTGATCGCCCGCGCGATCTGCTCGGGCGCGCTGGCACCCTGAACCCTCGTGTCGGCGATGACGATCCGAAAGCCGAGACCGCTGGCGGAGAGTTCCTTGGTGAGGTCGTGAAAGGCCGCGCTGTCGCGGCTAGTAACGAGCCCGATCGTGTGCGGTGCCGCGGCCATCGCCACCCGCTTGTTCCGATCGAGAAGACCCTCTGAGACAAGGGCTCGCAAGACACGGTCGCGCTCAGCGGAGAGCCGGCCGATCGTGTATGCCGCGTCGATCGTCGCCATCTTGAACGACAGGCGGCCCGTAGGGGCGTAGAAGTCGAGTGTTCCGCCGATGCGGACCGCCATACCGTTGTCGAGGCGCATGCGGGCGCGCTGCAACACGGGCCGCAGACGGGCCAGTGTCCCGCCGAACAGCACCACGCTGATCGTCGCCCGCCCCTCGGGTCCGTCCTCGGTGAGTGAGAAGTAGAGGTGCCCACCCCGTTCCTGCAGGCCTTGGATCTCGCCCCGCACCCAGACACCGTCGCGAAACGCCTTGCCCAGCACGAGCTGGACCGCCTCGGCCAGCTCGCGGACACTGAAGGTGATCTCATCATCTCCGAAGAGGTCGAGCGACGGCTGGCTCACGGTGGCAATACTGCCCTCCATGGCGACCCGCATCGGCCCCGGCGTGCTGCAGATCGACACGCTGCTCGGCGGTTGGAAGCGCGTGACGGCCGGCTACCTCCTCGAAGGTGATGCTCCTGTACTCGTCGAGACGGGCAGCCAGAGTTCCGTACCCGTGTTGCTGGCCGCCTTGGCCGACCTCGGTGTCGGCGCCGAAGATCTGGCAGGCGTGGCCGTCACCCACATCCACCTCGACCACGCGGGTGGAGTCGGCGACGTCGCTCGCGCCTTTCCCAAAGCCACGATCTATGTCCACGAAAAGGGTGCCCGGCATCTGGTCAACCCCGAGCGACTCGTGAAGTCGGCGGCCCAGGTGTATGGAGACCTGCTCGACGAGCTCTACGGACGGCTCGACCCGACGCCGCCGGAACGCATTCACGTTCTCGAAGACGGCGAGACCATCAAGGTGTCGCCGAACCGCTCGGTCACGTGCGTCGAATCGCCGGGCCACGCTAAGCACCATCTCGGACTGCACGACAGCGAGAGCGGCTACTTGTTCGCCGGCGACGCCGTGGGCATCCGCCTGCCCGACTCGGGCTTCCTCCGTCCGGCGACGCCGCCGCCCGACTTCGACCTCGATCAGGCGCTGCACTCGCTGCGCCGTTTTGCCGACCGCCGTCCCGCCGGTTTGGCCCTCGCGCACTTCGGTCTCGTACCCGATCCGATGGCGATGCTCGAAGAAGCCGACGGACTGCTTCGCCGATGGGCTGAGGTGGCCGAGGCCGCGTGGCGGGCGGGACGAGACATCGCCGAGGCCCTGGCCGTGGCGTTCGACTCGGACTTCGACGGCGTCGCACCCGAACATCGCGCGACGGCGGAAACCCTCAACGGCGTGCACTCCAACGCCGCGGGCTTCCGCCGGTGGCTGGAGCGCCGCGAAAACCCGGCTAGTTAAACGACGGGTCGTCGGGGAACAGACGCCCGAGCATCGCCAACTGACCACCCTGGCGAATGAGGACGGTCCGCCACAGCTGCTCGGGCGTACCGATGAAGACATCGCCCACCGACGCGTCGAGGCTTATCCACGCCCCGACCTCCATCTCGGCTTCGAGTTGTCCGCTCCCCCATCCGCTGTAACCCGCGAACACCCGCACCATCTGCAGACCGGCGAGATCGGCCGGATCGCGGGAGAGGTCGACGGTGCCCAGCCCGAGGAACAGCGGGGTGAACGATTCGGGCTCGGCATCGTCGCCGGAAACGAGGGCCATGCCGATGACGGCATCGGTTGAAACCGGCCCACCCAGGAACATCACGCCTGGCTCGGCGCCGTGGGTGTGCCAGTCGGGCAACGCATCGACGAGCCGGGCCTCCGATGGTCGATTGAGCACGAGGCCGAGAGCGCCATCGTCGTTGTGCTCGAGCACTAACACGACGGTTCGATCGAAGTTTGGGTCGACGAGCGGTGGCGCCGCCACCAAAAGCTGCCCCCGCAGCGTGCCCGCGATCACGCCCTCATGTTGTCAGGCACCCAGGTCGCCGGCACGACGGTCGTCGAGCTCGAGCACGTCGGCTCCCGCCGTGAGGAGCGGGTCGACGGCCAGGCCTTTCGCTCTGCGCAGCTCTTCGATCTTGATGAGCGGGCGCTCGAGCTGACGGCGGCGGGTTCCGTTCATGTCGTCGAACGCGCGCTGGGCCGACTCGATGCGCTTGCCGAGCACGTCGATCGAGCTCGCGAACTTGTCGTACTGCGTGTTGAAAGCACCCAGCAACCGCAGGATCTCATCGCTCGTCTGCTCGACCATAAAGCTGTCGTAGGCCTGGCGGATGACAGCGAGCAACGCGAAGAGCGTGATCGGCGAGCACAGCACGATGCCCTGACCCAACGCATCTTCGATGAGGGAAGGCTCGTGTTCGTGGATGAATCCGCTGATGGTCTCGTTGGGGATGAAGAGCAGGACCTCGCCGAACGCACGACGCCCGCCGCCCGAGTACTGACGCGCCGCGAGCTCCTTGACGCGGATCTTGACGTCGCGCAGGAAGGCGCTGCAGTGCGCGGCCCGTTCGGCATCGGTGGACGCTTCGAGGTAACGGAGATACGCCGCAAGCGGGAACTTCACGTCCATGTAGAGGACGTGGCCCTTCGGGAGCAGGAACGTGTAATCGGGAATGCCGGTGCCGTCGTCGACCGAGATCTGCTTCTCGTAGTTGACGTGCTCGATGAAGCCGGCGAGCCGGAGGACATCTTCGGCCATGCGTTCGCCCCACTGCCCGCGGGCCTTCGTGCTGGCGAGCGCCTCGCGCAGTCCCTGCGTGGTGGCCGACAACGCCTGGGTGGTCTCGGAGTGCGCCCGCAGCTGGGCCTGAACGGCACCGAGCGACGCGGCGCTGTCGCGCTGGAGTTGACCGACGAGCTCGTTGACCCGGCCAAATTCTGATTTGAGGTCGGCTTGCACCTGCGCCAGACCGCTCGCGATGAGGTCCTTCTTCGCATCGAGGTCGGCCTCGCCGGCCCGGGCCTGGGCGCCGACGATCTCCCTGTTGAAGACCGCGGCCTGCTCGAGTGCCGCCTTCACGACTGCCTCACGCTCCGCGTGGGACTGGTGCTGCACCTGACGCACGGCGAGGCGCAGGGCGAACGCGAAACCCACCACCATCGCGGCGAGGGCCGCCACGGCCAGAACCACTACGACGAAGATCATCATGGGGACGATGAAAGCAAAAGGGTGTGACAGAGATCGGGATGCCAAGCCTCCCGAGGCCCACATCTGTCACTTTTCGTCCTCAGAGGACGAAAAGTGCGCGATTTCGACTCCTTTTCATCCCCTGAGGGTGAATTGATTCATTCGATGGGCAGGGGACTCGGGGTGGTGCCGGCGACGAGGGTCGTGTACAGGTCGGCATACAGGCCCCCGGCGGCCAACAGGTCATCGTGGCTTCCCCGCTCGACGATGCGGCCCTCGTCGATGACGCAGATCAGGTCAGCCCCGCGGATCGTCGACAGTCGGTGGGCGATCACGATCGAGGTGCGTCCGCTTAGTGCGACCTCGAGGGCGTCTTGCACCAAGGCCTCATTCTCCGAGTCGAGGTGCGATGTCGCCTCGTCGAGGATGACGACGGCGGGATCCTTCAAAAGCATCCTCGCAATGGCCAGACGCTGCTTCTCCCCACCCGACAACCGGTAGCCGCGCTCGCCGACGATGGTGTCGTAGCCGTCGGGCAACGCCGCGATCACATCGTCGATCTGGGCCGCCCGGCACGCCGCCTGCATGTCCTCGAGCGTCGCTTCCGGCCGGGCGTAGCGCAGATTCGCGGCCACCGACTCGTGGAACAGATGCGGGTCTTGGGCCACCACGCCGATGGCCGCCCGCAGCGACTCCTGCGTGAGATCGCGCACGTCGTGGCCGTCGACGCGCACCGCGCCGGAGGTGACGTCATAAAGGCGGGGCACGAGTGCAGCCAACGTCGACTTGCCGGCTCCCGATGGCCCGACAAGAGCGACGAGCTCACCAGCGTCGATGACGAGGTCGATGTCGTGAAGTACCTCGACCCCTGGGGTGTCGTGACTCTCGCCGGGTGCCTCGAGCGACACCAGCGAACCGCCCGTGGGATAGGCGAACGAGACGTGGTCGAGCTCGATCCGACCGACGGGATCGACGAGGTCGAACGCTCCGGGCTTGTCGGCGATGGGCATCGGCGCGTCGAGCACTTCGAACACCCGCTCGAAGCTCACGAGAGCGGTCATGAGGTCGACTCTCGCGTTCGTAAGTGCCGTCAACGGTTGGTAGATGCGGGTGACAAACGCGGCAAGGGCCACCAGCGTGCCGATCTGTATCGACTTCGAAATCACGAGGTGGGCACCAACGCCATAAATCGCAGCCGCGCCCATCGCGCCCGCCAGACCCAGACCGACGAAGAACACGCGGCCGTACATGGCGCTGCGGACACCCATGTCGCGCACGCGCGACGCCCGCTTCGAGAACTCTCGCGCCTCGTCGTCGTGGCGGCCGAACAGCTTGACAAGCAACGCGCCGCTCACGTTGAAGCGCTCGGTCATCTGCGTGTTCATCGCCGCGTTCACATTCATCTGCTCGCGCGAGATCACCTGGAGCCGCTTGCCCACCCGCTTCGCCGGAATGATGAACACGGGAAGGACAACGAGTGTCAGCAATGTGAGGCGCCACTCGAGCGCGAACATTGCGGCAAGCGTCGTGACCAACACGATCACGTTCGAAACCACCGACCCCAGGGTTCCGGTGACCGCACTCTGCGCGCCGATCACGTCGTTGTTCATTCGGCTGATCAGCGCGCCCGTCTGGGTGCGAGTGAAAAAGGAGATCGGTAGCCGCTGCACGTGGTCGAACAACGCGGCGCGCATCTCGTAGATGAGACCTTCGCCGATGCGCGCCGACCAGTAGCGCTGGGCGATGGCAAGGCCGGCGTCGGCGAGCGCGACGAGCACCGTGGCAACGGCCAGCCACGTCACGAGGCGGCCATCGCCCCGCGGGATGGCGCGGTCGATGATCTCCCGGAACAGCAACGCGGGCGCCAGCCCCAGCACGGCATCGAGCACGATCGTGACGAGGAAGCCGACGACCATTCCCCGGTAAGGACGGGCAAACCCCCAGGCCCGGCGGATGACCCCTCGATCTACGGACCGGCCCGCGACAGCGTCACGATCGCTGCCGAGTGCCATGTGGGGTCCCATCCGCATGACAAGTCAGGCTACGGGGCCGCGCCCGTAGCGCGGCGGGTCGCCCGTAGCCTTCCGACTCGTGCGTCTCGGTCTTCTAGGAGCGGTTGCGGTCGCCATCACGATCTGTGCCTGCAGCGGCGACGTCGTGAGGACGGGCGACATCAAGGTGATCGACAACTCCGCCGCGACATCGGCCCCGACATCCCCCGCGACGCCCGCGCCTGACAGCAGCGTCACCACCACCTCCTCCCCCACCGGCTCCACGGACACGACGACCGCCTCGAGCGGCACGCTCGCCTGGTCGGACTGCGACAACGGCGTGCAATGCGCGCACCTCGACGTTCCCCTCGACTACAGCGATCCCTCAAAGGGCAGGCTCACGCTCTTCATAAAGCGTCTGCGGGCGGCGAAGCCCGACCAGCGGATCGGCTCTCTTCTGGTCAACCCGGGAGGACCAGGTGCCGCGGGCAGCCTGCTCGTCGACTACGCGTCCGGGATCTACTCGGCCGATCTTCTCGACCACTTCGACATCGTCGCGTGGGACCCGCGGGGCACGGGCGCCAGCCACTCCGTGGACTGCGTGCCCGACAATGACCCGTATGTCTCGCTCGATCCCACACCGGAGACACCCGCCAAGCAACAGGCGTTGGAAAAGGCGGGCGAAGACCTCGCGGCCGCCTGCGAGCGCAACAGCGGCGACATCCTCCCGTACGTTTCGACACAGTCGTCGGCCCGCGACATGGACCGCATCCGCGATGCCCTCGGCGAGTCAAAGATCTCGTACTTCGGCTTCTCTTACGGCAGCGAGCTGGGTGCGGAATGGGCAACCCTGTTCCCGACCACCGTCCGCGCCGCCGTGCTTGATGGCGCATCGAACCCAGACGACACGCCGGCCCAGCTCGCGATCGCGCAGGCCAAGGGATTCGAGCTGGCCTTCACGCACTTCCTCGACCATTGCAAGAACGACTCGAAGTGCCCGTTCAACAACGGTGGCAATCCCGCCACGGCGTACGACAGGTTGTTCGCGTCGCTCGACACCACCCCCCTATCTTCCGCGAAAGGGCGTCCGCCGGTAAACCAGGGCGTCACCGAGCTGGCCGTTGCCGAAGCGATGTACAGCCAGCCGGCGTGGCCGATACTCGAGGACTCTCTGGCCAAGGCCCAGCGCGGTGACGGCTCCGGACTGCTCGCGCTGTACGACGAGTACCGCCTCGGCTACGGGGAGAACACGCTCGAATCGTTGCTCGCCATCAACTGTCTCGACACGGGGCCGACCCCTCCTGATCAGCAGGCGGCCACCGACGCAGAGCTGGCCCGGTCCGCACCCCATTTCCAGGGCACCGACGCGTTGACGATCGCGTGCGACCACTGGCCGGTGGCTCCCGTGCCGCCCGTCAAGATCACCGGGATCGGTGCCGGGCCGATCGTCGTCGTCGGGACCACGGGCGATCCGGCGACTCCACTCGAGTCGACGCGCGGCATGGCCACGGCGCTCGAAGGCGGACATCTCATCGTCAACGACGCCGAGGGCCACACCGGATACGAGGCCGGTACCTGCGTGGGCAAGTTCGTCGATCGGTACCTGATCGACCACACGGTGCCCGACGACGGCACCACGTGCACGAACTGAGCGCTACCGGCGAACGATGCAGTACTGCTTGCTGATGTAGCCGGAGACCGCGGGGTCGTCTCGTTCGGCCACGATGCCCCCGCCCGCTGACTCGATCACGGCGCGGAGTTCATTTTCTTCGACCCAGTAGACGTGCACGGGCGGGATGTCGTAGGTCGTCGGCCCTAACGTCGACGCGGTCGGCGGCGTCTCATGAGCCGCCGTCTCCATGTGACGACGAGGCAGGTGCGACCGCAACGATGGTCGTCGAACGCGGAGCGGGAGACGCAGTGTGGGCGATCCGCGATCGGCGAACCACGCCAGCCCCTCTTCGACGATGTCGAGCTCAACCAAATAGTCGCCGGCCCGCGCCGGTGCGGCGAGGGTGAGTTCCAGCACGACGCGCTCCCCCGGACCGAGATCGTGCGGGAACATCGCTCTGCCGTCATCGCGTACCGCGCACTCGCCGTCCGCGCTCAGCCAGTGGTTCCCCAATCGCACTTGGTGGAACCCGACCGAGCGCCATGCTTCGCTTCCCATGTTCTCCACGACGCACGACAGCGTGAACCGCTCACTCGCTCGCACTGATGTGGGCGGCTCCACCACCGTTACACGGGCCGCGCAATGAGCGGCCTCGAGATGAGGGGCCGAGCCCATCGGCGCGAGACCGATCGTCGTCTGCAGAAGCAACACGCCGGCCGGTTTGGCGCTCCTCACCAACTCCCCGACATAACCGAGCGTCAGCGACGGCGGAATGTGCTGCAGCACAAGGCGGCTGTAAACGAAGTCGAACGTCGGCTCGGCGAACGGCAAAGTCGGGCCGCCACTGCAGATGAACTGCGCGCGCGGCCCGAACTGGTTGTAGCGGCGCGCGCTCGCGATCATCGAAGGAGCAATGTCCACGCCGATGCACGTTTCGAAATGACCGCACAGCGCCTGGGTCAGGCGTCCGACCCCGCACCCGAAATCGAGCGCTTTACCCCGGTTGACATGAACGTCGACCGACTCGACGAAGGCCAGCGCCTCACGGATCTCCATCGCGCCGGTAGCGAAGAAGTCGTCCTGATCCCAACCGCCGAGGCGCTTGTCGTCGGGCGTGAGGATCGCGTACAGCGGATCGAGTTCGCCGAATCGATGCCAGGCATCCCGAAGGGCCTCGAGGTCGGAGGCGTGCTCCTCATTCATGACAGGGCGGCGACGCTAGCGGCCGATCGCAGGCATAGCGTGCCGCAGTGGCCAAGGAAACCTGCGGCTCGTGCGGGCGGGTCATACCGCGGAGCGCGCGCTTCTGCCCGTCGTGCGGCGCCGAGATGTTTGCCACATTGCCCATCGACATCATCAACGAGAACGTCCAAAGGGACAGCAACATCACGACCGTGGACCTGCGTCCGTCGCGGCGCCCAATCGTGATCGTCGGCGTCGCCGCGTTGGTTGTCGCGCTCATTGTGCTGGCGGTCAGCGCCAGCCGCCCGGCCCCTGTCACTCCGACGGTGCCGCTCGCGCTTGAAGTGCCGTCAACGACCGTGCTCCCGACGTCGACCGTACCGGCGTCGACAACCACCGAGCCCTTGCTCGCCGCGCAGACCGTCGGGCTTCCTGCGGGCTTACGCGGTCACGCCTGGTTCTTAATGGCCGACGGCAGCGTTGTGCGCCTCGATCTCACGACAGGAACGTTGGCCGTCTTCGCGGACGCGGTCATCGATCGGATCTACGGCATCGCCTCCGAGAATGCGCGCTTGGTGGTGCTGCTCGACGGGATCATGGTGTGGGTTGGCGGGCGCGTGGCGATGGTGCCCTTTGCGGAGGGCAAGCCCGTCGCGGTCGGCGAGGATCTCGAGTTCGTGACCGGCGGTGACCGCTACGTCGTGTTGCGTCGAGAGCAGCCCGGAAACCGCATCGTTCGTATCGTCGTCGACAGCCGGGGCACCGTCGCCGAGCTTCCCGACCTGGGATCGATCGCGTCGGTTGTGGGCGTTGCCGGTGATCGTCTCGTGGTCCAGGCGGCCGATCAGATCGGCTTGCTCGATCTCACCGACGGCCTGGTGACCTCGGTGGCACGCGGTTCGTATGTGGCGTCGAACCGGTGGGGCCTCGCCCGCCTTGAATGCCCGCGGGCGCCTGCTTGCGAACTGCACACGGGCCCGTGGTCGTCGCTCGATGAGCACGTCGTTCCCGCCTCGTTCACGGTCCCCACCACCCGCGCGGGCGCTCCTCAACTCTCGACCGATGGCAGCCACCTGGCCCTGCCCAGTCCGGGGGCGTTGCAGGTGATCGACACCCTCACCGGCAAGACCTCGTTTCCGCCCATCGTCGACCCGAAGCTCTTCGCGCTCGGTCCCGACGGAACAGAACTGCTCGTGGTCACCGGCGGGCAACCTCGACTCGAAAGGCCAGATGCCGACCCAGTGCCACTTTCGATCGGCGGCCGGTCGTTCCGCCGCGAACTCGTCGGCGTCGCGCTCACCGGGTGAGAGGCTCGTCCGCGTGGAATACACGATCCGGCCCGCAGAACTCGGCGACTGCGACGCAATCGGCTCCGTCCACGTTCTCGCATGGCAGGCCGCGTACCGCAGCGTCATGCCCGATGAGTACCTCGATGGCCTGCGGCCCGAGGACCGAGCGACGATGTGGCGCCGCTACTTCGCCGTCCCACGACCCGACCAACGACTGACTGTCGTCGTCCACGCAGGTGAGGTCGTCGGGTTCGCCGCATCCGGACCTGAGGCAGGCGAAGCGGCACGAAGCAACGTCGGTGAGTTGTACGCCATCAACTTCGAACCCTCGAGTTGGGGCAAGGGCTTCGGCCGAGCGCTCCTTCGCGACGCCACCGAGGCGCTCGCCACTGCCGGTTACCGGTCGGCGGTGCTCTGGGTCGTGCCCCAGAACTCGAGGGCACGGTCCCTGTACGAATCAGAGGGATGGATCGACGATGACTTTGCTCGCGACCACGAACTGCTGGGCGTGACATTCAACGAGATGCGTTACCGACGACCTGTGGGCGTCGGGAATGCTTGACGCACGAGACGCTGACGAAATCGCCGATCGTTTTCGCCTCGGCACCGATGCTGTTCTAACGGGACCGGTCGCCCGCGGCGAGGTCGGGCAGGTGTGGCGACTGACTACATCCCTTGGCGCCTGGGCGGTGAAGGAGCCCTTCGAGCCGCCCTCGACAGTAGGGGTGGACGACGACGCGGCCTATCAGGATGCTGTGCGGACAGCCGGTGTGTCGATGCCCGCTGTGGTGCGCACGATCGACGGCAAGGTGCTGGCCGACATCGGGTCGGCGGCGGTGCGTGTCTTCGAGTGGGTCGACCTCGAGGCTCGCGACCCGATGCTCGACTGCGCCGCCGTCGGCAGTCTCATCAGTGCCATCCACCGCGTGCGCTACGCCGGCGTCAATGACGTCCACCCTTGGTACACGCAGCCCGTCGGCGAACAGCGGTGGGACGAGTTGGTGCGTGACCTCAACGCCGCACGCGCTCCGTTCGCCGAGCAAATGGCCGCTTTGCGAGACGAACTCGTGGGGCTCGAGGAGCTGCTGGAGTGGCCGTCGAACCTACAGACATGTCACCGGGACTTATTCGCCGACAACGTCTTGCGCACATCGATGGGTTCGCTCTGCGTCATCGATTGGGAGAACAGCGGGCTGGCGGAGCCGAGTCAGGAGCTCGGCCTCGTTCTCTTTGAGTACGGATGCGGCGACGCCAGGCGCGTCCGCGCGCTGTACGAGGCCTACGTCGATAGCGGGGGCCCAGGCCGTGTCGAACGACCGGGTGACTTCTCGATGGTCATCGCGCAGATCGGCCACATCGGCGAGCTCTCCTGCCGGCGCTGGCTCGACCCCTCACGGGCGGCCGACCGCGCGCACAACGCGGCGCGTGTCGACGAGTTCGTGAGTCAACCAATCACTCGCGAGGCGATCGACGCGATACTGGAGGTCGTTCGCTAGGCAGTTTCGGGCATCACCGACGCGTCACACACGCGTAGACCCGAGTGGCCGATCACCCTGCAGTCGGGGTCGACCCCATTCGACAGGTGCCGACGGCGTGGACGTAGTCACTGACAGTCGCCCCGTAACCATTCGTCCGCCGACGTGTGATCGGCTCCGGCCCCCGAAACGCAGCACCGAAACGCTAGGGTCCGGGACAACCGCGCCGCGAGTACCGCCCTCACGGAGCCCGCACCAGTAATGACGTAGTCATAGCGGTCCACGGGTTGACCCCTTCCTCAATGCGTCCGAGAATCAGCGTTGAGTTTGCTGCACCCCCTTTTCTTGGTATGGAGACAAACCGATGAGCGCGATCGCAGCGCCAAAGGTTGCACTATCACGCAACGCGACGGGTCCTATACCCGCTGTGGTTGTTTCCGCGGCCCTGGCCACGGTCGCCCTGGTGTGCGGCTGGAAGGGCGGTGACCTCGCCGGTCAGGTGTACCGCGCCGATCTCGTCCGCCACTACGGCGTGATCTTGTGGAGCAACCTCTGGTTCGGAGGCCACCCGACCCTCGACTACAGCGTGCTCGTCCCCATGGTCGGCGCCGTGATCGGACCGGTGGCGGTTGGGGTAGTGGCGTCGGTCGCCAGCGCGTTTCTCGTCGAGCGCCTGCTGCGCGCCCACTTCGGCGCGTCGGCGGCCGCCGGCGGGCTGTTTTTCGCCGTGTCCACCGTGACGAACCTTGTCGTGGGCCGGGTGACATTCGGTGCGGGTCTCGCCCTTGGGCTGGGCGCGCTGCTCGGTCTTCAACGCAACCGCCCGTGGACGGCCGCGACGTGCGGGCTCCTCTGCGCGCTTGCCAGTCCCGTCGCCGGCGTGCTCTTGATGATCATCGCCGGCGCATGGGGAAGCGTTCAGCGTTCCCGGCTGCCGATGACCGCCGCGGTGATCGCGGCAACCTTCCTGCCGCTGTTGACCGTCGCGATTCTCTTTCCGACGCAGGGGGTCTTCCCTTTCCAGGGCTGGCTTCTGGGTTGGACGTTGTTCGTGTGCGCCGGACTGTTGGTCGCGCTGCCGCGAGAACAAGTGGTGCTGCGCCGGGGAGTCGGCCTGTACTCGCTCGCGTGCCTCGCCGCGTTCGCCGTTCCAAACCCGCTCGGCGGGAACATCACCCGCCTCGCCCAGTACGGCGCGGCTCCGATTCTTGTGTGCGCCCTCTGGCCCGCGCGTCGACTCCTTCTCCTGGCAGTCGCGGTGCCGCTGCTCGTGTGGCAGTGGGTTCCGGCCATCGACGGGATCGCGCTCGCAGGCAGCGACCCGTCCACGCGTGCGAGCTTCTACACACCCCTCGTCGAGTTCTTGCAGAGCGAGGAGGCCGGCCCGAGTCGGATCGAGATTCCGGTCACACGCCATCACTGGGAGTCCGTCTACGTGGGCGACACGCAATCATTGGCTCGCGGGTGGGAGCGCCAGCTCGACATGGGGTTCAACAACGTCTTCTACGACGACGACCCGCCACTCAACGCCGTCTCCTACGAGCGCTGGCTCGCGAACATGGGCGTTGAATACGTCGCGCTTCCGACTGCCCCCCTCGACCACACCGGGGTCGACGAGGCACGGCTGCTCACGAGTGGACTGCCGTATCTCAGGCCCATCTGGTCGAACCGCGACTGGCGCGTCTGGCGCTACGACGCCAGCCCCGGCCTGGTATCGGGGCCAGCGACGCTGACGGAGCTCAACGCCGACAGTCTCACGGTCGACGTAACGAAACCGGGTGACATCGTGGTGCGGGTCCGAGCGTCGGCACATTGGTCGGTTCCCGAACCCGGATGTGTCACGAGCGACGCGAACGGGTGGATCGTTCTGCGGGGTCTGTCGATGGGAACCAACAAGGTCACCCAGGCCCTGGGCGGCAACTCCTGCGGCTGAGCCACTAGCTCGGTGACGGCAGCGCTTGGCTGATGGCCCACGCCGCGTTCACGAGCCCGATGTGGCTGAACGCCTGTGGGAAGTTGCCGAGCAGCTCACCAGTCGATGGATCGACCTCCTCGGCCAGCAGCCCGACGTCGTTCACGAACGCGATCGCCCGTTCGAACAGCGCCTTCGCGTGCTCGACCTGGCCGGCCAAAGCCCTGGCCTGCGCCAGCCAGAACGTGCACAACAGGAACGTGCCCTCGTCACCCGGAAGGCCGTCGGGCGCGAGATACCGGAACACAAGACCGCGCTCGTCGGTGAGACCGCTCTCGATTGCATCCAACGTGGCCAGCATTCGTGGATCGGACGCGTTGATGAATCCGACGATCGACATCATGAGCGCGGAGGCGTCGAGTTCATCGCTGTCGAAGGCTTGGCCAAATGCCTGCGCGCGATCGCTCCACCCGCGGGTGGTGATGGCGTGGGCGATTTCTTCGCGCACACGTTTCCACTCCTCGACGCGCTCATTGGCGTCGAGGAGGTCGGCGAGGGTGACGGCTCGGTCGAGCGCGACCCAACACATGAGCTTCGAGTAGAGGAAATGCTGCGGCTCGCCGCGCACCTCCCAGATGCCCTGATCGGGTTCGGTCCACCGCGCCGCTGCCGCGTCGGCGAGGTCGGACAAGAACGCCTTGGTGCCAGCCGAACTGTGCTCGATGATGTGGGGCAGCCGCGCCGCTGCGTTCAGCAGCTCGCCGTACACGTCGAGTTGGCGCTGATCCCAGGCACCGTTACCGATCCGTACCGGGCGGCTGTCGCGCCATCCGGTCAGGTGCGGGAGCTCCCGTTCGGTGAGGTCGTGCTCGCCGCCCACGCCGAACATGATCTGGAGATCACCGCCGCAGCTGACTTGCGCCGCGGCCGACGTGGTCATGTACGTGAAAAAGGCGTTGGCTTCGTCCGGGCAGGCAGCGATCCACAGCGCGTCGACGGTGAAGCTGGCGTCACGGACCCATGAGTACCGGTAGTCCCAGTTGCGCGCGCCACCGACGGATTCAGGCAGCGACGTCGTGGCCGCGGCCACGATCGCTCCGGTCGGGGCGAACGTGAGTGCCTGTAGCACCCGGCCACTGTGGTGCACGAGGTCGCGCCATGGGCCTTCGTAGCGCTGGTGCAGTCGCGACCATGACCGCCACGTCCGCACGGTTGCGTCGAGACGTCGCCCGAGTTCGGCCTGAGTCGACACCCGCGGCTCGGGTTCCTCGCTCGTGCGATGGTGAAGCCCGAACCACAGCGACTCACCCTCGGTCAGTTGGAAGCGACTGGTGACGCGTCCGTCGGCAACGTCGACAGGTATAGGTGTCGACAGCACCAACACGTCGGGGCCGCCCTGCAGCCGGATGCCGCCGTCGAGCGGCGACGTCACCGGGGTCACGAGTCCGTATTCCGGTCGAGGAATCAATTCGAGAGCGATTTCGATGGTGCCGGCCACCGCCGTGACACGACGGACCAGTAGACGCGGCGAGCGCTTGCCGAGCTGGTGGCCGCGCTCTCCGGGCCCGGTGGCCAGAGCATCGGTACATACAAGCGTGCCCGAAGACGTCGCGAACGTCGTCTCCAACACCATGCTGCGATCGAGATAGCGCCGCTGTACGGCGGCCGCGGCGACGGGCGCGATCGACCAGTGCCCGGCCAACGGGTCGAGCAGGCGCCCGAACACCGACGGGGCATCGACGCGCGGCCAACACAGCCACTCGACCGAGCCCGACCGGTCGATGAGCGCGGTCGACCGACAGTCGGAGATGACGGCGTGGTCGCCTATGGGTGTCGTGCTCATGCGAGATCGGCAGCGCCGAACGCGGCACTGAAACGCTCACACCAGATCACGACCGACATGTAATCCTCGACCTTCACATCGTCCGGGATCTCGTAGTTCTGGTCGCCGATGTTTCCCTTGAGACCGCCAACGTCGACGTAGGTGTCATCGAAGGCACCCTCGCGACCATCGGCCGGGTTGGCGCTCAAGTAGACGACGAGGGCGGGCCCGTTACTCGTGTGAAGGTCCTCGATGCGCAAGATCCGCCGGCCGTCGTCGAGCCGGTAGATCGTCGCGGTGCCCTCAGTCCCGTGGTCGCGCGACACGAAACGGCCCATGCGCTCGGCGACGCGACCGGCCACTGGGATCGTCTCATTGACGTGGTCGTCGATGAACAGCTTCTGGGGCTGGAAGTAGACGAGCACGAAGGTAACCACCACCGCCACGACAGCGAGGCCCGCTAGGACTATGCGCCGCCGCCCTCGGGATCGCGTCGGGGTGCTCATGTGAAGATTGTCTCTCAGTCGGGCCGGTCGTTACGGCGCCTGGTGAACATGTGCAAGGAATCGCGGGCACGATGTGACCAAATCGCTGCCGTCGTGTGTGTATGGAGTCGTGACCGTCGGCGATGCGCCTCAAGAAACGCCTCCTGCGCGAGCTCCTCCGCGACCGCAGGGTTGCCGGTCAAGACTCGGCGTCCCCAACCAGCGGCTCGGATGGGCGCACCCCTGCCGACTTCAAACTACCAACGCGCCGGAGCTCGTCGGAGTGCGAGGTTCAAGGCCTTCCGGATGTCAACCTCATCAACGACGCGGGCGCGGTCGTCGCGCACACTGGCCCTGCTCTCGCGCAGGCGGACCGAAGCGCGCCTGTCGTCCTCGCGCCCGACAGTTGGGCTCAGGCCATTCTCGGCCTCGTCGCGGAGTCGAATTCCGGAATGTGCGGCGACTCGCCTGCCTTCACCGAACTCGCGATTCGATGGAGCGGCGCGGCAGGCACGATCGCCTACTCGGGCGGTGGACGCATCAGCCTGGAGTGCCCGCAGCCGACGGTACCGGCGTCCCCTGCCCCGTTATTTGGCATGAGCACGTCCGCCGTCATACCCGACCCGAGCCGGTACCTGTTCGCAGCGACTACGGCGCGCATCGGCGAGGTGCCCCGCTATGCCGTCTTGCTCATCAACATGTCGGGCAGTGACGAAATCGTTCCGTTGTCAAGTACGGACTACCCGATCTACCGCGACAGCGTGGCGGACACGTCGGGCCAGTACGTGCTGACTGCCGAGCGCTCGACTCGTTGGCCACCCCGTTGGACGCGCGATTCGCTTCGAGACGGAGCTCGAGGTTCCCGCGTCAGTGCCGGCCGGGCCCACGAGCTTGGTGTGGACGACGACTGAGCCCACCGGCCTCTCCGCCATCGCACCGGTCAACGTGGTGATGCATCGTAAAGAAATCCCCCACGGATCTCCAACTTTTGCCCCATTTCACGAGCCCGGGATGGCGCGTGGGGTGCCCGTCGGCGAGGCTGGCGAGTGGCCGCCAACGGTGGATTTGGCCGAATCGCAGAGGAGATCCTCCATGAAGACTCGAACCGCGTTCGCGGCAATTGCCGCCTCGGGGGTACTGATGTTCGCCGGCGTCGCGATGGCGGTCACACCCACGAGCGACGTGCAGGCCAATTTCCCGCAGGTGGCGGGCGACTTCAGCTCCGACACGACGGCCGTGTTCCCCACAAACAAGCAGAACGAGCCCACGATCGCGGTCAACCCGCTCAATAGCAGTCTCCTCATCGCGGGTGCGAACGACGAGCAGGAACAGCCGCCGTGCGGGCCGGGACCGGTGCGCGGCCCCGACGCGCCGCAGAGCGACTGCTCGTTCTTCCCCGGCGTCGGCACCGACGGCGTGTACACCTCGGCCGACGGCGGCCTGTCCTGGACGAACCAAGGACTGATTGACGACCAGGCGAGCTGGCAGAACTTGGGCGTGATCTCCGACGGTGACCCCGTGATCACGTATGGCCCGAAGCCCGACGGGCAGGGCGGTTTCACGTACGCGAACGGTGCCCGTGCCTACTACGCAAGCTTGGCCACTGTGCTCGGCGCGAAGGGCTTTGAGTACGTGATCGTGAGCTATTCCGACGACAACGGAGCGACATGGTCAGCGCCGGTGGCCGGGATGTCGAAGAGCGCGCGAGCGGTCTTCAACGACAAGAACTTCGTCACCGTCGATGGCAACCCCGCGAGCCCCTGGTTCGGACGGCTCTATCTCACCTGGACCCAGTTCCGCTCGAACACCGTCAGGGGCTACGGCAACGAGCCGGTGATGGTCAGTGTGTCGCCGGACGGAGGACTCACGTTCGGTGCGCCCAAGCAACTCTCTCCCGCCGGCAACAACGGCACCGGTAACGGCCGCCAGGGCTCATCGGGCACCGTGGGACCGGACGGCACGGCATACGTTGCCTTTGAACAGGGTTCCGCACAGGTCATCACCGTCTCCCGCGACGGCGGTACGAGCTGGAGCAGACCAACGGCGATCGGCGCGGTCACCGACATCGCTGACCCGATCCCGGGCGCCAACTTCCGAACCGACAGCTTCTTGACACTCGCTGCTGATCCGCGCGTCGGGAGCACAACGCTTTACGCCTCGTGGGCCAATCGCACGCCCGCCGGAGGCCGCATCGTGGTGGCCACCTCCACCGACGGGGCAGGCAGCTGGTCGGCGCCGGTAACGGTGAGCGGCGCCGAGGGTTACGCGTTCTTCCAGGGCCTTGCCGTCGCACCCAACGGGCGGGTCGACGTTGCCTACCAGGCACTCGTCGCGGACGACCCAAGCAGTTTCGGAACGGGGAACGCGGCTATCGACGTCTACGGAGTCTCGAAGCCAGTCGGCGGTACGTGGTCGTCGCCCGTGAAACTCTCGACGGCGTCGTCCGACCCGGCAGCCAGCTCGCAGAACAACCTCCAGCGGCAGTTCTGGGGTGACTACAACACGCTCGTTTCCGACAACACAGGCGCATGGTTCATATCCACCGACAGCCGCACCGGCGTCGGGTGCCCCGCAGTCGACGCATACCAGAAGTACCTCGTCGACAATCACCTCATCATCCAAGACGACGACGAGGCGCCGGCCACCGGCAAGGGTGCACCCGATCCGTCGGTGAAGCCCGCCCCTCCGGTCGACTGTCCCTCGCAGTTCGGTAACACCGACCCGCGCGTCACCCGGTTCACGCCCTAACGGCCCGCGGAAGGAGTGGGATTCGAACCCACGGTGACCCGAAGACCACAACGGCTTTCGAGGCCGTCCCATTCGTCCGCTCTGGCATCCTTCCGGGGACGAACCTAGCAGGGCGTCCTACGGCCGCTTCTGGCTGAAGAACTGTTCGAGCAGCGTCGCCGCGTCACGCGAGCGCAGGCCCGAGACGACCTCGGGATTGTGGTTGAGCCGAGGATCCGCGAACACGTTGTAGAGCGAACCCGCGCTCCCGGCCTTGAGATCGGCCGCGCCGAACACGACGCGCGCGACGCGCGCGTTCACCGCTGCACCTGCGCACATCACGCAGGGTTCGAGGGTGACCACCAGCGTCGCGCCGTCGAGATGCCACGACCCCATAGCCGCCGAGGCATCGCGCAGCGCGAGCACTTCGGCGTGGGCGGTCGGATCGTTCAGCTGCTCACGCTCGTTGTGCCGAGCCGCCAGAACACGATCGCCCAGCACGACCACTGCTCCCACCGGAACGTCGTTGTGGGCGAGCGCAGCGCGCGCCTCGGCGAGCGCGATATCCATCGCCTCGTTGTCGGTCATGGCGGAGGGAGTGGGATTCGAACCCACGGTGGGTTGCCCCACACACGCTTTCCAAGCGTGCCGATTCGGCCGCTCTCGCATCCCTCCCGAAGGTCGCTTCAAGGTACAGGACCGCTATCCTCCGCAGGCCTGCCATCTGAGGTGGCGGTCGGGTCCTGTGCAACGCCGGCCCGTGAACCGGGTCAGGGTGGGAACACAGCAGCCCTCAGCGGAAACTGACGTGTGCCGCAGATCGCCTGGCCGTCACCTCAGGTGGCAGCGCCGCGTTCGGGCGCCTTGCGGGGAGCCGCCGGTAGAGTCCCGTCGATGGCCTACCAGTCGCTCTACCGCCGGTACCGGCCCCGCCGGTTCGTCGAGGTGAGAGGGCAGGACCACGTGGTCATGTCATTACGCAACGCCGTCCGCTCGAACCGGGTCGGCCACGCCTACTTGTTCAGCGGACCACGCGGAACGGGCAAAACGAGTTCGGCTCGCATCCTCGCAAAGGTGCTCAACTGCGAGGCGCCCGTCGACGGTGAGCCGTGTGGGGTGTGTGAGTCGTGCCTCGCCGTAGAGGCCGGCACCAGCTTCGACGTCCACGAGCTCGATGCCGCGTCGAACAACGGCGTCGAGGCGATGCGCGACCTCATCGAAAAGGCCAGCCTCGGTACGCCGGGACGCTCGAAGGTCTACATCCTCGACGAGGTCCACATGCTCTCGAAGGCGGCCGAAGCCGCGCTGTTGAAGACACTCGAGGACCCGCCTCCTCATGTGGTATTTGTTTTGGCGACAACCGATCCGCAGAAGGTCTCCGCCACGATTGTGTCGAGGTGTCAGCCCCTCAACTTCCACCTTCTCCCCACCGAAGAGCTCACCGAATACGTCCGCTTCGTCGTGACCGACGCTGGGCTCGACGTCAGCGACGAGACGATTGAGGCGGTGTTGCGTCAGGCCGCCGGCTCCGCCCGTGACGCGCTGTCCGCTTTGGAACAAGCCGCCGCCGCGGGGGGATTCGAATCCGACGACGATGCGCTCGACGACCTGGTCGAGGCCCTCATCGATCGCGACGCCGCCCTCGCCATCGCCGCAGTCGCTCATGCGATCGCGAACGGTCGCGACGCGCGGTCGCTGGCCGAGCGGCTCGTTGCCCAACTACGCGATGCGTTCCTGTCGTTGATGGCTCCCGATGTGCTCCAGCTTCCGCCTATGGCCGCCGCCCGAGCGGCTGAGCAGGGGAAGCGTCTTGGAGCCGCTGCCACCGTGCGGGCCATGGAAGTGATCGGTGAGACCTTGGTCGAGTTCCGGCACGCGCCTGATCCGCGTCTGCTGCTCGACGTCGCGCTCGTCCGCCTCACGTCGGTGGCGGCCGACACGAGCCCCTCGGCGCTCGCCGAACGTCTCGAACGTCTCGAACGTGCCGTCGCGGGTGGACAGGTTTCAACTCCTTCACCGCCGGCTCCGTCGGGGCGAGCCGCGCTTGGTGCGCTGCGCGCGACCGGCCCGGTGGAGGTAGCCGAGGAAACTCCGACATTGCCCATCGCGAAATCCGACAATGGAGCCCGGCCCGCCTTCGACCGTGACGAACTCACGTTGGTGTGGGCTGACGAAATACTCCCGAAGCTCAAGCCCTTCACCAAGGCGCTGTACCAAGCGGGTCGCTTCGTGGGTACGGAGGGCACGACGGTGATGTTCGCGTTGCCGACCGAACCCCACCGCGCCAAGTGTGAGGACTCGAGAGCCGAGGTCGAGTCGGTGCTCACTGCCCGTTTCGGGCAGCCGGTCACGATTCGTTTGACGATCGACCACGGCGAAACGGCGCCACCACCGGTGGCGTCGCGTCCGTCGTCTTCCCGTCGGACAGCGACCACCGACCTCACCGATGAGGCGATCGATCCCGACGAGCTCATCGACGTCACGACGGCGCTGCCCACCGCTGTCGAGCGTCTCACCCAAGCCTTTCCCGGAGCCGAGATCGTCGAAGGCGACGCGCGATGAGCGACGAAGGTTTCGACATCAACGCCCTGCTCAACCAGGCCATGGCCATGCAACAGCAGATGGCCGAAGCACAAGAACAGGCTGCGAGTCAGTCCGTTGAAGGCCAGGCGGGTGGTGGCGCGGTCCGGGTGACGATGACGGGCGGCGGCGAGGTGACCCGCGTGTCGATCGCGCCGGCGGCCGTCGATCCCGCCGACGTTGAGATGCTCGAGGATCTCGTGCTCGCGGCGTTCCACGATGCGCAAACGAAAGTGGAAGAGATTCGACGGGCTTCGCTCGGCGAGATCGGCGGTCTCGGCGGCTTGCTCGGAAGCGGCTGATGTCGGCCTACGCGGCGTCCGTACAGGTGTTGATCGATGAGCTCGGGCGGCTGCCGGGCATCGGTCCCAAGTCCGCGCAGCGCATCGCGTTTCATCTGTTGAAGTTGCCGGCCGACGACGCCGCGCGCTTGTCCCGCGCCATCACTGACGCCAAGGCGCGCATCGCGTTCTGTCAGCGCTGCTTCAACTTGAGCGAAAGCGCCGAGTGCCCGATCTGCACCGACGATCGGCGCGACGCCACGACGATCTGCGTGGTCGAGGAACCGCGCGACCTTGTCGCCGTGGAAAAGACGGGCGAGTTCCACGGGCGCTATCACGTGTTGCTCGGCGCCATGAGTCCGATCGACGGCATCGGCGCGGAACAACTCAAGGTCAGGGAGCTGATCGCTCGCCTCGGCACGGAACCCGTCGCGGAAGTCATCGTCGCAACGAACCCGACAATCGAGGGCGAGACGACCGCCATGTACCTCGCCAAACTGATCGCGCCCCTCGGCATCAAGGTCACACGACTTGCGAGTGGACTACCGGTGGGGGGCGACCTCGAATATGCCGACGAACTCACACTTGGTCGGGCGCTCGAAGGCCGCCGCGAACTCCACGGCTAGCTCAGGAAGAAACACCCGGGGAGCCCCCCACCGAGACGGTGCGGGCGGACGGGCCGCCTCGGCGGGTGGCACCCCGGGCGAGCGTTGCCGAGGTCAAAGGGGGAGATGCCTCGGCAGCGATCACGTTGCGGGCACGTTACAACAATGACGATCCGTTGACAAGCATGTAACCGTTTTTACGGTCTGGAGGCCAGTGAACGGCCGGGTCAGACGGTCCGGACGAGCAGGGCGTCGCCCTGGCCCCCGCCGCCACACAGCGCCGCCGCACCCAGTCCCCCGCCCCGGCGGCGAAGCTCGTGGAGGATCGTCAACGCCAGCCGGTTGCCGCTCATGCCGATCGGGTGACCGAGGGCGATAGCGCCGCCGTTCACGTTCACGACATCGTCGCTGACTCCGAGATCAGCCATGGACGCGAGACCTACCGCGGCGAACGCCTCGTTGATCTCGAAGAGGTCGACGTCGGTCACTTTCTTTCCGGCCTTGGCGAGCGCGGCCACGATGGCTCGCGACGGCTGCTGGAGAAGTGACACCGAATCGGGACCGGCGACTTGCCCGTACGCAACCACTTCGCCGAGAGGAGTGACACCGAAGCGCTCAACGGCGGCCTTCGACATCATCACAATGGCAGACGCGCCGTCGCTCAACTGCGAGGCGTTGCCGGCGGTGATGTTGCCCGCCTTGTCGAACGCGGGCTTCAACGCGGCGAGCGTCTCGACGGTGGTGCCCGGTCGCACCCCCTCGTCGGTCTCGACGAGCACCGGATCTCCCTGCCGTTGCGGTATGGGCACCGCGACGATCTCGGGTTCGAAGCGGCCGTCCTTGATCGCGGCGGCAGCGCGTTCATGACTCCGCGCTGCGAAGTCGTCCTGCGCGGTTCGACTCAGTCCGGCCGACGCGGCGTATCTCTCGGTGCCCGCACCCATGAGACAAGCCTCGAACGCGCACCAGAGACCGTCCCTCGTGATGGCGTCGTAGATCGTCTGATCGCCGTAGCGCATGCCCGCGCGGGCCTGGGGCAAGAGGTACGGCGCGTTCGTCATCGACTCCATGCCGCCGGCCACGACCACGTCGGCGTCGCCCGCCTGGATCATCAGGTCGGCGAGGTAGATCGAGTTGAGACCGGAGAGACACACCTTGTTCACGGTGGTGGCGGCCACGCTGAGCGGGATACCCGCTTTCACCGCGGCCTGGCGGGCCGGAATCTGACCCTGGCCGGCCAGTAGGACCTGGCCCATGAAGACGTAGCCGATTTGATCGGGCCCGACGCCGGCGCGCTCGAGGGCGGCGGCGATCGCCACACCTCCCAGGTCCATCGCCGAGAACGAGGCGAGGGCACCGGACATCCGGCCGATCGGGGTGCGAGCCCCTGCGACGATGTACGAACCGGGCATGGCCGCTCCTTCGATCAGGTGACCTCAGCCTACGGCGCCCTCGCCTGAGCCCCAAGGTCCGCGCAGGCCTGGGCGGCGGGCGGGCGCAGAAAGTAGCGTCCCCACATGCAGCACATCTTGGAGGCGATCCTCGCTGGTGCGCCGGGCGCGGAGCTGGCGGCGCTCCCGATTCCCGATCACTACCGCGGCGTCTACGTGACCCGCGACGAGACGACGATGTGGGACGGCGTGGCGTCGAAGGACAAGGACCCTCGCAAGAGCCTCCACGTCGGCCACGTGCCAACGCCCAACCTGGCGCCGGACGAGGCCTACGTCGCGGTGATGGCCAGTTCGATCAACTTCAACACCGTCTGGACATCGATCTTCGAACCCCTGCCCACATTCAGCTTCCTCGATCGCTTCGGCCGTGAGAGTGAATGGGCAAAGCGCCACGCGCTCGACCAGCAGGTCGTCGGCTCCGACGCCTCGGGCGTCGTGTTGCGGGTGGGATCTGCTGTGCGCAACTGGCGGCCGGGCGACAAGGTCACCGTGCACTGCAACTACGTCGATGACCAGGACCCGTCGAGCCACGACGACTCGATGCTCGGGGCCAACCAACGCATCTGGGGGTTCGAGACGAACTTCGGCGGCCTGGCCGAGCTGTGCCTCGTGAAGGCGAACCAGCTGATGGCGAAGCCGGCCCACCTCTCGTGGGAGGAAGCGGCCGTCAATGCCCTCTGCAACTCCACCAGCTATCGCATGCTCGTGTCCGCCAACGCCGCGCCAATGAAACAGGGCGACGTCGTGCTGGTATGGGGAGCGGGCGGCGGCATCGGGGGCTACGCGGTCCAGTACGTAATGAACGGTGGCGGCATCCCCGTGGCAGTCGTGTCGAACGAACGCAAGGTCGCACTCATGCATGATTTGGGCGTCGACGCCGTGATCGACCGCCGCGCCGAGGCTTACTCGTTCTGGCGCGATGAGCACAACCAGGATGAGTCGGAGTGGCGCCGTTTCGGCAAACGGATCCGCGATCTCGTCGGCGAGGACCCCGACATCGTGTTCGAGCACCCCGGCCGCTCGACGATGGGCGCGTCGATCTACGCGGTGAAGCGCGGCGGCACGGTGGTCACCTGCGCGGCAACGTCGGGCTACATGGTGGAGTTCGACAACCGTCATTTCTGGATGAAGCTCAAGCGGCTTGTTGGTTCGCATTTCGCCAACTACAACGAGGCGTGGGCGGCCAACCGTCTCGTGGCGAGAGGCAAGATCCAGCCCGGTCTGTCAGAGGTGTTCCACCTTGACCAGACGGGTGAAGCCGTACGCCAGGTTCACCAGAACGCTCACGAAGGCAAGATCGGCGTGCTGTGCCTTTCGCCGGTCGAGGGCCTCGGGATCGATGACCCGGAATTCCGCGCCAAGGTGGGCGAAACGCGCATCACCGTTTTCCGGCGGCACTCATGACGCGCCCCCTGCTGACAGAAATAGACCACATAGCCATCGCGGTTCGTGATCTCGAGAGCGCGATCGCCTACTACCAGACCGCGTTCGGCGCGGAGGTCGCCCACCGCGAGGTGGTTGAGTCTGATGGGGTCGAGGAAGCCCTTCTGAAGGTGGCCGAGAGCTACATACAGCTCCTCACCCCCACCCGCGACGACTCTCCCGTCGCCAAGGCAATCGAGAAGCGCGGCGAAGGGCTCCATCATGTCGGTTATCGCGTGGCTGACTGCGCCGAGGCGCTCGCGGCCATCGTCGCCGCCGGTGCCACCCCGATCGACAAAGCGCCCAGGCCGGGATCGCGAGGTACAACGGTGGCGTTCGTGCACCCGAAGGGGAGCTTCGGGACCCTGATCGAGCTGGTGGAGGAGGGCAGTGGGTCTTTTGGCCCACCTCCCCACTGATCTGTGAGGTGAACGGGAGTGTGCGTTGACAGCGATCTGAAGTACGGGGCGTAGAACGTCGACATGACCACCCTGACCAATCAGTCGATCCGACGCCACCTCCAAGAGAGCACGAATCCGATCAATGAGGCGTCGATGATCCCGGTGCTGATGCACCCGAAGGCCGATCTCGAGTTTCCCCCCGGTTGCGGTCGAGAGGCCTTGAACGCCGCCCTTGCGCTCACTCGCTTGAACTGAATCCTCCAACCGGACCGCCATCCGGTGCATTTCGGCTCGGACCTGGGAGTCGAGCCGCCGTCACCTCGGCGAAGCTGTCCAAACCCAATAACAAGTGCTCCGGTCATGGCTGGCCCGCTCTTCGGAGCGGGCCAGTTGAGCAAGGCGGCAAGATATGCCCGTGTTGGTCCACCTCATCGACGGCACGTACGAACTGTTCCGTCAACACTTCGGCCGCCGAGATTCCACCGGTCCGTTCGATGCCACAGTCGGCGTGCTGTCCTCCACGCTGGCGTTGTTGGAAGCGGGTGCGACACACGTCGGCGTGGCCAGCGACCATGTCATCGAATCGTTTCGCAACGAGTTGTGGGCGGGCTACAAGACGAGCGAGGGCATGCCGCCGGAACTGCTCAAGCAAATCCCGCTCGTCGAGGAAGCACTCGTCGCGATGGGCGTCACCGTCTGGGCCATGGTGGAGGTCGAGGCCGATGATGCACTCGCGAGTGCCGCCGCTGTCGCGAGCGCGGATGAGCGGGTAGCGCAAGTGGTGATCTGCACACCCGACAAAGACCTCGGTCAGTGCGTGACGGGTACGCGGGTCGTCCAACTCGATCGCCGCAACGACAAGCTCCTCGACGAAGACGGTGTGCGGGCGAAGTTCGGTGTGAACCCCGCGTCGATCCCCGATTGGCTCGCGCTCGTGGGCGATGCGGCCGACGGCTTCCCCGGCATTCCCGGATGGGGAGCCAAGACCGCCTCGGCCGTTCTCGCCCGGTACGAACATCTCGAGGCCATTCCCGCGGAGCCGGGCCAGTGGGACGTCACTGGTGTGCGGGGTGCGCCGAAACTGGCCTACACCTTGCAGTCATCGTTCGAGCTGGCGTTGCTCTTTCGCCGTATCGCCACGGTTGAGCGCGATGTCGCGGTGGGCACCGTCGACGAGTGGCAGTGGAGGGGACCCACGAGCGCGTTCGCCGATATGTGCAAGCGATTGGGCACCACATCGATCGCGCGGCGTGCCCAAGCAGCCGGCGCTAAGAGATGACGGCTTCCACACCAATAACGCTGTAGCTCAAGCCGGCCGTGTTGACGACGTCGGCCATGGTGCCGAAATAGACGGGTACTCCTCTCGCGTCGAGCACGACGTACGTGCCGTTCCACGTGACCTCGACGGTCACTGCGTGGCGGCCACTCGTACGAAACACCGTTTTTGCCGGCGTCGTGGCTACTGCCCCGGCGCGATCGCCGAGCACGGTCGCACCGTCGAGCCACCGCACGCGCTTGACCGTGGCCGTCGCCGTCACCGTGTACGGCGCGAGCGCCGCGCTTATTGGCACCCGGCGCGGCCCTGTGTAGGTGAGCGCCACGGGCAACCCAACGAGCCCTCGCGTCGCGGGCGCGACGGAGAGTGCGGGTGTGATCGGCGCGTTCTCGCTAACCGCTTGCGCGACTGCGCCGGGCAACGGGACAGATGCAGGCAGCGGCGGCACGCAGCGTTGGTCGACAAGAACCCAAGCCGCGCCATCCCAGCGGTACAGCCATCGAACGGTGGAGCCCGGAGGATTCGGCGGGTCGGCGCAAACGTCCACCAACCACAACTGGCTCTTGTCGAAAAACTCAACGCGATAGAGCGTGCGCCCCTTCGGCTGCCAACCGGTGGACGACGGGCCTTCCAACATGGCGCTGACCTGCACGGGATCGAGGAGGCCGCGTCCAGGCGGGATCGGGTCGATCGAGGCTGCGCCTCCCGCGGGCGTGTCCGCTGCGACGCAGCACCACGCGATCATCACGGCTACAAGCAGCCGCCGCCACCGGCCCATTCCGCCTCCTACCCGACCGCCATCGGGGAAGAGCGGACTCTAGTAGGGATTGCGGCCGCGTACGGTGGGAGGTCGTGGCCGGTGCGTACGTGGATCTCGACGTCGACGGGCGCACCGTACGTGTATCGAATCCCGCGAAGGTCTTCTTCCCCGAGCGGGGCGAGACAAAGCTCGACCTCGTTCAGTACTACCTCGCCGTGGGCGAGGGTGCGCTGCGCGGCGTGAGAACCCGACCAACCGTGATGAAGCGCTACCCGAACGGCGCCACCGGCGAGTTCTTCTTCCAGAAGCGCGTGCCCGACAGCAGGCCGGAGTGGTTAGAGACAGTAACCGTGGCCTTCCCCAGTGGACGGGCCGCTCTCGAGCTGTGCCCCGTCGACGTGGCCCACATCGTGTGGGCCGTGAACCTCGGCTGCATCGACCTGAACCCGTGGCCCGTTCGGAGATCTGACGTCGATCATCCCGACGAACTACGCGTCGACCTCGATCCGCAGCCGGGAGTGGCGTGGGACGACGTTCGGCGCGTGGCTCTGTGCGTCAACGAGGTTCTCACGGAGCACGGTCTGGTGGGCTGGCCCAAAACGAGCGGCTCGCGCGGCATCCACGTAAACGTGCGGATCGTGGCCCGCTGGGACTTTGCCGAGGTACGCCGTGCCGCGCTCGCACTCGCCCGCGAGGTCGAACGACGCCTCCCCACCATCGCGACCGCGAAATGGTGGAAGGAAGAGCGAGGCGACAGGGTCTTTCTCGACTACAACCAGAACGCGCGTGATCGCACGGTCGCGTCGGCCTACTCGGTGCGCGCCAACGCCGCTGGGCTGGTGAGCGCGCCGATGACGTGGGACGAGGTTCCCGACTGTGAGCTGGGCGACTTTTCCATCGCGACGGTGCCGCCCCGCTACGCCGCGATCGGTGACCCCGGAGCCGGTATCGACGATGCGGCCGCGCCCATCGACGGTTTGCTGGAGCTGGCGGCGCGGGACGAAGCGGAGGGCCTTGCCGATGCGCCGTGGCCACCCAACTTCCCGAAAGCGCCCGGCGAGGGGCGGCGGGTCAGCCCGAGCCGGGCGAAACGACCGCCGGCGCCGTAATCGGGGACGTGTCGGCCGCCGGTCGCAGGATTGAGGTGATCGTCGCCTGCTGGGCCCCGACCGTCGCGGGATAGATGGCAGTGACCGATCCGTCGGAGCCGATCACGACGTCGACCACCACGGGGTCGGTGCCTGCGCCCCCGAGCGCCGAAGCTGGATAGGTCGCTTGAAGGTGGCGTCCGGCCGCCGATTCGGCCAAGTTGTCGACTTTGGTCGGCTGTTTCAGGCTGTCGAGGGGGCTCGACACGGGCACGTCGGTGGTGAGCTCCACCCAATCGCCCTTCTGGTCGCGTGCCCACGCCTGAGGCGGAACCTGCACGTACTCCAGGGTGACACCACCGTTGGTCACGGCGAGATCGCTTCCCGACCCGATCACCCGGCCGCTTATGCTCAAAGGCGTGCTGTCCCCAAGGGACGCGTTGGAGTCGAACTGATACCCCGGTGCGAGCGCATCGAGTGCGGCGGTGAGGGCGACGTGTGGAGGGACGGTTTCGCCCGGCGCGGTGGGCGCGGTCGTTGCACCGGGTACCGCGGCCGTGGCGCCGGTGGTCGATGACCCCGAGTTCACCGGCGCCGATATGGCTGCGCTATTTCCTGCGCTACTCGAGCAGCCGGCAGCGACGAGCCCCACAACGAGGATGGCTCCGCTTGCGCGGAGCCATCCGGTGAGGTTGTGCCGCCGTCGGTCAGACGGCGTATGCATCATCAGTCGTCTTTGCCGTGCTTCCCATTGTTGCCGTTGCCATCGCCGTGATCCTTGTTCGGCTTCAGGCTAACCGGAGTGTTGACGGTGGGATCGGCTGCGGGCGGTCCGCAATGCCCGTCGTGGACCTTCGTGCCGAGCGCGGCATCGGTTCCCTTCACGAACAGTGAGATCCGGACCCAGTCTTTGGTCGAGAAGCGGGCAGTCAAGAAGCTGTGGTTGGTGCTGCCCTCGTGCTTGGCTTTGGGCGACCCGGGCTTGACGTCGGCATCGGCGGGAACCACCGGACCCGCCGTGAGCGTGCCGTCTGCGTTCACCGTGTAGGTGAACGATGCAGCCGTGCCGTCGCACAGCGTCCCGGTCCATGTGTGGTCGCCGACCAACTCAGCGAGCGTCAGGCGTTGGATGTCGCGGCCGGTGAGCGTAAAGCGCAACTTGGCCTCGCCGGCACTTTCGTCGTCGTTGTCGACGCTGACCCTGATCGTCAGCCGCACGGTGAAGCCGTCGTTCGTGAACTTGACGCTCTGGCTGGCCCACGCGCCGTCGTCGTCGTCGTCATCGTGACTGCCGGTCTTAGCGGCACCGACCTCGGCGACGATGGGAGCGGGCGGGGTAACCGTGCCAATGGCGATCGTTGGATCACCGTTGGCGTCCTTGCCGATCGTGTACGGCACATCGGTCTTGGTACCCGTGCCGAACACATCGCCGCTCCACGTGCCGCTGCCAAGCAGATCGTCGAGTTTCAACGTGCGAACGTTGACGCTCAGCTGGTCGCCCTTGGCCCTGATGTTCAGACGAGTGGTTCCGTCGGTGCCCTTCTCGAAGCTAACCCGGCTGGGGCTCAACTTAGTGGCGGTGAAATCCGTCGGCGGCGTGAGGTCGACCGACGTGATGGCACCGCTTGTGGTGTCGAGTGCGACGGTGACCGTGAGGGGCGAACCCATCAACGGGATGACGACTACTGCGCCACCGGTTTGGGCGATGGGTGTGTTGGTGTTGGCGAGAGCGGGGATGGCGAAGGCCATCACTCCACCAACGGTCGCGGCAGCCACAACGCTGCTGAGAACTCTATGCACGGGGGCCTTCCTTGGTCTTGCGTGCCATAAGGGGGTTTGTAGTCACGCTCCGTGGTCGACTGTACGGGGGTTAGCCCCCCAGAGGCCACCAGCCACCGACCAAGAAACGGCAAAGCGTGTTCATCCAAATAGGACCGTGAGGGCGACGGGCGCGGCCACGTCGAGCTGGCCGTAGGTGCAGGACTCTGGCGTCCGATCAGGCCTCCAGCGCAAGAGCGTCACCCCGTGACGGAACCGACCGCTTTGCAATTGACCAAACGTCACCTCGACGACGCTTTCGGGGCGCAAGGCCACGAACGACAAGTCCTTCGTCGCGTTCCACCGGCTCGGTGCACCGGGCAGCCGGCCGGTCTGGTGCGCATCCGCGGTGGCCCAGTCCCGCCACGGGTGGTCGTCGAGTGCGTTGTGGGTGAGCGGTTCGAGCTCGGAAAGGAGCGCCGTTCGCTGCTTGGCCGTGAACGCGGCCGCCACCCCGACATGGTGGAGGCGCCCCTCTTCGTCGTAGAGACCGAGCAGGAGCGACCCCACGCCCTTGCCGTCCTTGTGGATGCGATAGCCCGCCACCACGCACTCTGCCGTCCGGTGATGCTTCACCTTCACCATCGTCCGCTCGCCTGGTGAGTACGGGGCATCGAGCCGTTTGGCCACGATGCCGTCGAGCCCTGCGCCTTCGAACCGCGTGAACCAATCCACCGCCGAGGTGCGGTCGGTCGTCGCCGGCGTCATTTGCACCGACGGCTGCGTAACGACCGACTCGCTGAGGATGCGGCGGCGCTCGGCGAACGGCTCATCGAGGAGCGAGTCGTCGTCGACGGCGAGCACGTCGAAGACGATGAACATCGCGGGCGTCTCGGCGGCGAGGCGATTGACCCGCGACGCCGCCGGATGGATGCGTTGTTGCAACGCGTCGAAGTCGAGGCCCATACCGTCGGCTCGGGGGACGACGAGTTCGCCGTCGACCACGCAGCGCTCGGGCAACGCCTGCTTCAGCGGTGGCAGGACTTCGGGGAAGTAGCGCGTCATCGGTCGCTCGTTGCGCGAGCCCAGCTCGATCTCCTCACCGTCGCGAAAGACGATGGTGCGAAAGCCGTCCCATTTCGGCTCGTACAGCCATCCGTCACCGTCGGGCAGCTCATCGGCCGCCTTCGCGAGCATGGGCGACACCGGGGGCATGACGGGAAGACGCATCCGCAAATCTTCTCGCGTACGGGAACCAGGTCCCGCCGCACGATCGTCCCACGTGCATGAAGCCCTGGATCATTCCCGCAACCCTTGTCGGGGGCATCGCCCTCGGCGCCGCCGCCCTTGCCGTCGCCATCACGGCCGGGCCCGACAGCTCCGCCCGCCCCGCGGCCGCGTCGGCGGCGACCGACCCACCGTCGGGCGGCGACACCACGACGACGCCGGTCGGTGCCACCCGCACCATCACCGTCATGGGTGAGGGCATCGTGAAGGGGAAACCCGACGTCATGACGATCAACCTCGGGGTGCAGACCCGGGACAACACCGCGAACGGCGCGCTCGACCAGGCCAATGAGAAGGCCACGCAGCTCATCGCCACGCTCAAGGGGGCCGGCGTGCAACCCGACGACATCACCACCACCGACGTATCGATCTATCCGCAATACGACAGCGCCGGTCAGCACGTCGTGGGCTACAACGCGTCGTATCAGGTCGTGGCGCGCTTCAAGGATCTGACCAAGGCGGGCGAGGTGATCGACGCCGCGGCGAGCGCTGTTGGCGACGCGATCACACTCGGCGGTGTCTCGTTCTCGATCGACGACACGGGAGCGCTTAAGCAGCAGGCCCGTGTGGGAGCGGTGAACGCGGCCAAGGCACAAGCCGATCAGCTCTCGGCGGCCGCGGGCACGAAGGTGGGCCGGGTGCTCACGATCAACGAGACGAGCGTTGCGATGCCCTATCCGCAGTACTACGCGGGCGCGCCGGCGGCAGATAAGGCCAGCACGCCGATCGAGCCCGGTACCCAGCAGGTGTCGCTCAACGTCACTGTGGTCTACGAGCTCGTCGACTAACCCAGGGAGAAGGGCCGGGCGGCCCGGCCGATTAGCCTGCCGCCGTGACCGGATCGTCGATGGAGGACAAGCTCGCCGACTTGCAGTCCCGCAAGGACGAGGCTTATCAAGCCGGTTCGCCGAGGGCCATCGAGCGCCAGCACGCCAAGGGCAAGATGCTGGCCCGGGAGCGGATCGACGTGCTCCTCGACCCGGGCTCGTTCAACGAGCTCGACCTCCTGGCCCGCCACCGCGCGCAGGCCGCCGGGCTCGAGGAACACCCCTACACCGACGGTGTGATCACCGGGTGGGGCACGATCGACGGCCGCAAGGTCTTCGTCTTCAGTCAGGACTTCACCGTGTTCGGCGGGGCCCTCGGTGAGGTGTTCGCGGAGAAGATCCACAAGGTCATGGATCTCGCGCTCAAGGTCGGGGCGCCGGTAATCGGCCTGAACGACGGGGCGGGGGCGCGTATCCAAGAAGGGGTTGTGTCCCTCGCCAGCTACGGCGGGATCTTTCACCGCAACGTCTTGGCGTCAGGTGTCATTCCGCAGATCTCGGTGATCCTTGGCCCGTGCGCGGGTGGTGCCGTCTATTCGCCAGCCATGACCGACTTCATCTTCATGGTGCAAGAGACCTCGCACATGTTCATCACCGGCCCCGACGTCGTGAAGACCGTCACCGGCGAGGAGGTGACGCTCGAGGAGTTGGGCGGGGCGATGAGCCATGCGTCCAAGAGTGGCGTGGCCACGTTCGTGTCGCCCGATGAGAAGTCCTGCCTCGAGGACGTGCGCTACCTGCTGTCGTTCCTGCCTTCGAACAACCTCGAGGCCCCTCCCGTGGGAACGGGTGGTGACGATCCCGAGCGTTTGTGCGTCGGGCTCCGCGAGATCATGCCCCCCAACCCGAATCAGCCCTATGACATGAAGCGGGTGATCCGCGAGGTCGTCGACGACTCGGAGTTCTTCGAGTACTTCCCGCTCTGGGCCCGATCGATCGTGTGCGGATTCGGACGGCTCAGTGGCCGCACCGTGGGGATTGTCGGTAACCAGCCGATGATGCTGGCCGGGATCCTCGACATCGAGTCGTCGGAGAAGGCCGCTCGCTTTGTGCGCACCTGCGACGCGTTCAACATCCCTCTCATCACGTTCGTCGACGTGCCGGGCTTTCTCCCCGGCGTCGATCAGGAGTACGGCGGCATCATCCGCCACGGTGCGAAGCTTCTCTACGCGTACTGCGAGGCCACTGTGCCGCGTATCCAGGTGATCACGCGCAAGGCCTACGGCGGGGCGTACGTCGTTATGAATTCCAAGTCGATCGGTGCCGACCTCGCGTACGCGTGGCCCACGGCCGAGCTCGCAGTCATGGGACCCCAAGGCGCCGTCGAGATCATCTACCGCCGTGAGCTACAGCAGGCCGCCGATCCCACGGCCCGACGTCTCGAGCTCGTCACCGAGTACACCGAGAAGTACGCGAACCCGTACGCCGCGGCAGAGCGGGGCTACATCGACGACGTGATCGATCCCGCCGAGACGCGGGTGAAGCTGATCGCCGGGCTCGAACTGCTCAGCTCGAAGCGCGAGGAGCTTCCGAAGCGCAAACACGGGAACATGCCCCTTTGAGCCCACGCATCGAGCTGGCATCCGTAGCGCCGACCCCCACCGACGACGAGGCCGCCGCGATCGTCGCCGCGTTGGAGCAGGCTTGGCCCGCGACGGTCGCGGGCGACGACACCACCTCCACGCCGGCGTGGCGCTTTAGTGGACGCTGGTGGTCGCGACCAGTCGCGTCGCGTCGCGACCGGCCCTGGTTCTAGGCGGACCCGCTGAAGGTCGTCATCATGTCAACCCCCGTCGGCCCGCTGGGGTCGGGCATCGGCGGTGGCGTGGAGCTCACCGTGCACGGCATCGCGCTCGGACTTCGGGAGCGCGGACACGACGTCGTGATCGTCGCTCCTTCGCATTCGATTGGTGACGTGGCGCCGGTGGTACAGGTGCCGGGAAACATGCAGATGTCGAGCCAGTCGGTGGGACGCGACGCGTTCGTGGTGATGCCCGTGGACGCAGTACTGCCCGCGATGATCGACGCGGCGGCCGCCATCTCGGGAGCCGACGTAATCGTGAACTGCGCGTACGACTGGCTGCCGTTCTGGTCGGCGCGCTATCTCCCCGTGCCCGTTGCCCACCTCGTGTCGATGGGTTCGTTGAATCGCGCGATGGACGCGGCCATCGGCGCGGAACTGCGCCGGTGCCCCGGATCCGTCGCGGTACACAGCAACGCGCAGGCCGCGACGTTCGAGTTCGGCGACCAGCTTCGGGTGCTCGGCAACGGGCTCGACCTCAGCCGCTATATACCCTGCTACGAACCCCTCGACCATCTCGCTTCGGTTGGGCGGATCTCGCCGGAAAAGGGTATCGAGGACATCGTCGAGGTCGCGTCGAGGACGGGGATCACGGTTCGTCTCTACGGGATCGTGCAGGACTACGGCTACTGGGCCCATGTGCTCGCCCGCCATCCCGACGCACCCATCCACCTCGAAGGCTTCCTGCCCACCGACGAGCTACAAGCCCGCCTGGGCCGAGCGCGAGCCGTTCTCATGACGCCGCGATGGGTCGAGGCCTTCGGCAACGTCGCGATCGAGGCGCTGGCATGCGGTGTGCCGGTAATCGCGTACGCCCGCGGCGGTCCGTCCGAGATCATCACCGATGGCGAGACGGGGTTCGTGGTCGCTCCCGACGACGTCGACGGTGTGATCAACGCAGTCGGCCGCCTCGATGAGATCGACCGCCGAGCATGCCGGAAGCGCGCGGAGCAGGAATACTCCGTCGAAGCGATGGCGGGTCGCGTCGAGGCGTGGCTCGTCGAGGTCGTGGCGGCGTCGAAGCATGACGCCTGACTAAGAGATGGGCGCGCTCAGCTCGAGGGCGATGCCGTCGGGGTCGAAGAAGGCGAGAAATGCCATCCCGAACGGCACCAGTTCGCGGATCGGACCGTGAGGGACATCGTTCGCATCGAGCACTTTGACCGCCGCGTCGAGATCCGATCGCGCCGGGACGCTGAAGCTGATGTGATCCAATCCGACACGGAACGGGTCGAAACGATCGCCGGACTCGGCGCGGCCGGTATCTATAGGGCGAAGTCCAAAGAACATGCCTTGGTGCATCAGCACGATGCCGCCCTGCAACGAGTCGACCATCGAGCCGTAGTGCTCGTCGTCGGGCGGCGGTGGTGCGTCGATCGCAACCTCAAAGCCGAGGATGCCGGTATAGAAGGCCTTGGACTTTTCGACATCGGTGACCGCCACGCGGATGTGATGAACGAGCCCCACAGGCAAATGGTCCACGGTTGAACCCCTAACCCTTCGCGACCGATTCATCGTGTCTCGGATCGGAGGCCGGAAGTTAGCCCTAAATCCGACACGGCCGGCAAGGCGGAGGTCAGCGACTGTCACAACCGGGGTCGCTCGATCGTCGTACAGACGTCGTTACACCGAGGAGGTCGACCGATGGAAGAGCGATGGGATGTCGTCGTTGTAGGCGGTGGACTGGCCGGGCTAGCGGCCGCGCGAACGGTCGCCACGGCCGGTGCGCGCGTGCTGGTGGTCGAGGCGCATGACCTGGGCGGACGCGCCCGCACGAGCACGCACGACGGATTCCGATTCAACCTCGGACCCCGCGCCCTGTACCTGGGCGGCGCCGGACATCAGGTGCTCCGCGACTTCGGCATTCAAACCCGGGGCGGCCCTCCGCACACCGACAGGGCTCACGGTCTTTTGAAGGGAGAGCTGGTGCGGCTACCCGGCACCGCGCGTTCTCTCCTCACCACCTCATTGCTCGGCTCGCGTGGCAAGTTGGCGATCGCCCGACTATTGGCCCGCCTCCCGAAGCTAGAACCACGCCACTACGCGCATCAGACGGCGCGAGCCTGGCTCGACAAATTGCGTCTGCCCCTCGATGCCGAGGCGCTCGTTCTCACCTTGGCTCGCGTAGCGACGTACACCCATGCGCCCGATCTCGTGAGCGCCGACGTCGTCATTAGCCAACTGCAACTCGCCCTGGGCGCGGGCGTTCGCTATCTCGACGGGGGATGGCAGACGCTCGTCGACGCGCTGGCGACCGGTCTCACGATCGAGGCGGCGATTGTGAAGGCGATCGAAAGCAGCGACGATGACGTTGTCGTCCACACCGACGGCGGCCCCGTTCGCGCGCGCGCCGCAGTGCTCGCGGTCAACAGCCCACACGCGGCGAGCGGGCTCTTGATCGATCACCCAGGCTTCGATGTCGGTCCGGCCGTCGAAGCCGTATGTCTCGATCTTGGCCTGCGGCGACCGCCCGATCCCCCGGTGGTGATCGGCGTTGACGCGCCGCTGTATCTGTCGATGCACTGCCCGCCCGCCGATCTCGCGCCGCCAGGCTCCGTCGTTGTCCACGCGCTGCGCTACTTGGCGCCCACCGAATCCACCACGGTGCATGATGACCATCATGATCTCAACACCGTGGTCTCGGCGGCCGGCATCACGGATGCCGACATCGTCACGCGCCGGTTCCTGCGCCGGATGACCGTGACGAGCATGCTGCCCACGGCGGACCGCGGCGGTCTTCCCGGACGCCCGGGCCCTGTCATCGCCGAACATCCGGGAGTGTTCGTCGCGGGCGATTGGGTGGGACCAGTGGGAATGCTGGCCGACGCCAGCCTGGCCAGCGCGGTCACTGCCGCTCGGCTCGCCATCGAACGGATACAGAAATGAGCGATCCCTTTGTCGCGGAGCGCGACCGGTTGTGGGGCCTCGCGTACCGCATGCTCGCGTCGCGCGCCGACGCCGACGATGCGGTCCAGGACGCTTGGTTGCGTTGGCAAGGCGCCGATCGCGACACGATCGTCAATCCCGCGGCGTGGCTGACAACGGTGACGAGCCGGCTGGCGCTCGACCGTCTCCGGCGCCGTCAGCGCGAGCGGGAAAACTACGTCGGTCCGTGGCTACCCGAACCGGTGTTGACCGAGCACGCCACTGACCCGTCGGAGTTGGCCGAGTCGCTCACCGTCGGCTTCCTAACCTTGTTGGAACGGCTCGAGCCCACCGAGCGAGTTGTGCTCCTTCTCGCTGATGTATTCGGAGAACCGTTCCGTGCTATTTCCGACGTCACGGGTAAGTCGGAGGCCGCATGTCGTCAGATCGCGTCACGAGCCCGGACACGTGTGCGCGACGACCATCGCCACAGCCGGCGTCCCGTCAACGCGGAGGAGCGGACCAGACTCGTCGACGCCTTCACCAGGGCGACCTTGCTCGGTGATCTCGACGGCCTCGCCGCGCTCTTGGCCCCCGACGTAACCCTTGTGAGCGACGGTGGTGCCGATCAACACGCGGCGCGGCGTCCCATCGTCGGCGTCGAGCGCGTCAGCCGATTCCTCGTCGGGGTTGCCGGACGCGTAGGCGGCGGCACTACGACGGAGCCGGTGTGGGTCAACGGTGAGCCGGGCCTCGTGTTGCGTTTCGGCCCCGCCGTCGTCGCGACGGTCGCCTTCGAGGTCGACGCCGGACGGATCGAGCGCATCTACATCGTTGTCAATCCGTCGAAACTGGCCGGACTTCGCTGACCTGCCTAGCCTGCGCTCGATGCCGATCGAGCTGTCCACAGTGGCTGACGACCATGTCGTCCTCCACGAGTCCACGAAGGTCCATCGCTTCGACGAGTTGAAGCCTGATAGCGACTACGTCCTCGCCGGGGTCGACGTACACACGCTGCCGCGCCCGCCGGGGGAACACCTGACCACCTTCGCGACGGTCAACGATGTGCACTTCGGGGAGACTGAATGCGGCGTGATCGAGGGTTTCGACGGAGGACCCATCCTCTCCGTTGGGGCGGGTGAGACCTCCTACCCCGAGACGATGAACCGCGGCGCCATCGAAGAGATCACGGCGATGACCCCGGTGGCCGTGCTCGCCAAGGGCGACCTGACACGGGATGGCGAGCCCGCTGAGTACCAGGCGTTCCTCGACCATTACGGCACGGCCTTTGGCGACCGGCTGCACCACGTGCGCGGCAATCACGACTCGTACCACGGTCAGACGTACGCGAGCGGCCACCAGGTGATCGACGTGCCCGGTACCCGATTGGTGCTGCTCGACACCGTCATTCCCGAACACACGACGGGTCAAATCACGAGCGAGACCGAAGCATGGCTCGACGACGCGGCCGCATCGACCGACCAACCCGTGCTTGTCTTCGGCCACCACCATCCATGGCCGCCGGGCTCGGCCAAACGCGAACCGACCTACTTCGGTCTCGACCCCGATTCGTCGGAGCGGCTCGTCGACGTGATCGCCCGTCGGATGAACATCCTCGGCTATTTCGCCGGGCACACCCATCGCAATCGCACACGCCGTTTCGACGCCACCGGCGATGTCCCCTTTATCGAGATCGGTTGCGTCAAGGACTTCCCAGGGTCGTGGGCGGAGTACCGCGTCTTCGAAGGTGGCGTGCTGCAGATTCACCATCGCATTTCGACGCCGGATGCGCTGGCCTGGTCGGAGCAGTGCAGAGGGCTTTACGCCGACGCAGGCATCGACTACGTCGCGTACGCGTTCGGGCCCCGGGTGGAGGATCGATGCTTGCCGATCTGGCCGCGCTGAGGTGAGCGGACCTCTCGCCGACCTTCGCGTCATCGATGCGTCGAGCGTGCTCGCCGGCCCCGCGTGCGCTCGTTACCTTGCCGACTTCGGAGCCGATGTGATCAAGGTCGAGCGACCCGACGGCGGCGACACGCTGCGGGGGCTCGGCTGGCGCGATCCCCGCGACGGCGTCACCTTGTTCTGGAAGTTGAACGCTCGCAACAAGCGGACGATCACCCTCGATCTCAAAGACACCGCTGATCACGCCTTGTTTTTATCGCTATGCCGCGACGCCAACGTGCTCGTCGAGAATTTTCGGCCGGGAACACTCGAGCGGCTCGGCCTTTCGCCGGAGCTTCTCCTCGAGAACAACCCCGCACTCGTGATCGTGCGGGTCACCGGCTTTGGGCAGGACGGGCCGTACCGGAACCGGCCGGGATTCGCGTCGATCGCCGAAGCGATGAGCGGATTCGCCGCGATCGCGGGCGAGCCCGACGGCGCACCGCTCCTTCCGCCGATCGCGCTCACCGACGAGGTCACCGGGCTGGTGGCCGCGTTCGCCGCGATGGTCGCGCTGCATTCCGGGGTGGGCCAGGTCGTCGACGTGAACCTGCTCGAGTCACTGTTTCAGTTGATGGGCCCACTCATCAGCGCGTACCGCATGTTCGGCTACGTACAGCCACGGCTGGGTTCCGGTATCCCCTATACCGTCCCTCGCGGCACGTACGAGTGTTCCGACGGCGTGTGGGTCGCGGTGTCGACATCCGCTGAGTCGGTCGCGGCACGCGTGATGGCCCTCTTGGGAGTGGGGGGCGATCCTCGGTTCGCGACGTTCGCCGATCGCGTCAACCACCGTGAGGAACTCGACCGGCTCGTCGCCGACTGGATTGCTGCCCGCCCGAGCAACGAAGTGCTCGAGACGTTCGCGATGGCCGAGGCCGCGATCGCGCCGGTGATGACGATGGCCGATATCTCGTCAGATCCGCACTACGCGGCGCGAGGTTCGATTGTGGAGCTCGACGGCGTCGCGATGCAGGGCCTGATCGCGCGCTTGTCGCGCACTCCCGGCGCATTGCGGTGGGCGGGACGAGGCCTCAATGCCGACGGTGACGAGATCCGGGCCAACGGGTGGGGGCTGGACGCGAAACGGCCGCCGGCATAGCCGACGGCCGAGCGCAGTGCGGTGATCGACGGTCAGATCACGCGGACGTTTTGGGCCTCCTCGCCCTTGCGGCCGGGTGCCACGTCGAACTCGACGCGCTGGCCCTCTTGGAGGGACCGGTAGCCCGAACCCTGGATGTTTGAATAATGAACGAAGACATCGCTGCCTTGCTCACGTGAAATGAAGCCGAAGCCCTTCTCTGAATTGAAGAACTTCACTGTTCCTGTGGCCAACGCTGTTCTCTTCTCTTGAAACGTCCGCACCCTTATGGTGCGGTCGTGCCACCACTGTACGGGCTCGCCCCGCGGAGGCCAAGGGCACCCCGACTCGTCGCGAGCAGCGGCCATGATGGCGCTCGTCATGGCGATTGGCCGCTTCGCGCCCAGCCCAACGGGGCCGCTGCACCTCGGAAATCTGCGCACCGCGTTGCTGGCGTGGCTGTTCGCCAGGTCGGCGGGTTCTGCGTTTTTCCTGCGTATGGACGACCTCGACTCCGTAGCGTCTCGGCCTGAGTTGATTGCCGGACAACTGGCTGATCTCGAAGCGCTCGGTCTCGACTGGGACGGCGAAGTCGTATTCCAGTCGCGACGGCACGCCCTGCACGAGGCGGCCTTGCAGCGGCTCGTCGACGCCGGACTCACGTATCCCTGCTACTGCACTCGCCGCGAGATCCGCGAGGCCACGTTGGCCCCGCACGGTCCGAATGCCGAGGGGCGATATCCGGGCACCTGCCGCGACCTGACATCGTCCGAACGAGCGCGAGGCGAGGGGCGGACACCGGCTCTTCGTCTCCGGGGTGAGTCGACGCGCTTTGTCTTCATCGACCGCGTCTGTGGACGTTTCGAGGGTGTGGTCGACGACGTCGTCATCGCGCGAAACGACGGCACTCCTGCCTACAACCTCGCCGTCGTCGTCGACGACCACGACATGGGTATCGAGGAGGTCGTCCGCGGCGATGATCTGCTTCACGCCACGCCGGCTCAGCTGCTCGTAGCGCGCAGTCTCGGCTACAAGCCACCGTCGTATGCGCATGTGCCGCTGTTGCGCGGTCCGGACGGCGAGCGTCTCTCGAAGCGTCACGGCGCCATCACGCTCGGCGAGCGACTTACGCTTGGTCAGAGGGCCGGCGAAGTGCGCGCCGAGCTCGCGGCGTCGGTCGGGTTGTGCGCGCCCGGCGAGCAACCGTCCATAAACGAACTCCTCGCGAGTTTCGACCCGTCCCGGCTGAACAAACCCTCGAAACGTCCCTGAGAGGGAACCAAACCTCGAAACGTCGACGGGGCCGCGGAGGTTTCGAGACTTCGTGCCCTCACAGGGAGCCAAAGC
>JBDUDK010000112.1:0-16544 GCA_040002995.1 Acidimicrobiales bacterium
GCCTGCTGATCGACGAGCGGGGCCAGGCGCGCGACGTGGAGTGGAAGATGGAGGTCGCGCACCGCATCCACGTGCTGGCCACCGAGCGGTACGGACTCGCGTCGAGCGATCTCATCTTCGATGCGCTCACCTTCCCGTTGTCGACGGGCGACGACGACCTGCGCCGAGACGCGATGCACACGATGGAGGCGATCAAGCGCATCAAGGCCGAGATCCCTGGGAGCTTCACCACCCTTGGAGTGTCGAACGTCTCGTTCGGCTTGTCGCCTCCGGCGCGCCACGTGCTGAACAGCGTGTTCCTCCACGAATGCGTCCAGGCTGGTCTCGACTCCGCGATCGTCCACGCCGGCAAGATCGTTCCGCTCAACAAGATCCCCGACGAACAACGCGATGTCTGCCTCGATCTCATCTACGACCGGCGCGATGCCTCGCGGAGCTACGACCCGTTGCAGACACTTCTCGAGGTCTTCGCCGATGTGAAGAGCGTGAAGACCGTCAAGGAAGATCGCTCGGGTTGGCCAGTCGCTAAGCGTCTCAAGAGCCGCATCATTGACGGCGACCGTGACGGCCTCACCGACGATCTCAACGACGCCCTCGCCGAAGGCTTCGCCGCGCTCGACGTCGTGAACGACATGCTGCTCGACGGCATGAAGGAGGTCGGCGAGCTGTTCGGCTCCGGTCAGATGCAGCTGCCTTTCGTCTTGCAGTCGGCCGAGACGATGAAAATGGCCGTCGCCCACCTCGAACCGCACATGGAGCGGGTCGGCGGTCAGACGTCGAAGGGCCGCCTCGTGCTCGGCACTGTGCGCGGCGACGTGCACGACATCGGCAAGAACCTGGTCGACATCATCCTCACCAACAACGGCTACGAGGTCCACAACATCGGAATCAAGGTGCCCGTCGGCGAGATGATCGCCAAGGCCAAGGAGGTCGACGCCGACGCCATCGGCATGAGCGGTCTCCTCGTGAAGTCCACGCTGATCATGCGCGAGAACCTCGAGGAGCTGAACGCCGTCGGCCTCTCCCACATCCCCGTGCTGCTCGGCGGCGCCGCGCTCACACGGTCCTACGTCGAGCGCGATCTCCGCGAGGTGTACGACGGTCGCGTCTTTTACGGACGCGACGCGTTCGAGGGGTTGCACACGATGGACCGGCTCATGGAGATGAAGCGGTCGAACACCGACGATCCTGAATTCGGGCGGATTCCCACGGGTCGCGTGCTGCCCGATCGGTCGCCGGCGCGACCGGCCGCCTCGGGGCTCGTGTTGCCCTCGCGATCTCCTGATGTCGTCACCGACAACCCCGTCTTCGTGCCGCCGTTCCTCGGGAGCCGGGTCGTCAAGGGATTGTCGCTCGACGACATCGCGCAGTACGTGAACGAGACCGCCCTCTTCCGCAACCAATGGCAGTTCCGTCCCACCACCGGCGAGACCGACGAGCAGTTCAAGAACCGGATCCGCCCCTTGTTGCGCCAGCATCTCGCGGCCGCGAAGTCGTCTGGCGTGCTGGTGCCGCAGGTCGTGTACGGCTATTTCGCGGTCAACGCCGAGGGCCAAGACCTCATCGTGTGGAAAGACGAGAGCCGCACCGCGGAGTGGCTGCGATTCCGGTTCCCGCGTCAGAAGGTCGAGCCGTATCTCTGCATCGCCGACTTCTTCCGTCCCGTCGACTCGGGCGACGGCGACATCGCCGCGTTCCACATCGTGACGATGGGCGCCGCCGTGTCGGAGACCACCGCTGCGCTCTTCTCCGAGAACCGCTACCAGGACTACCTCTTCCTGCACGGGCTGGGCGTCGAGATGGCCGAGGCGCTGGCGGAGTACTGGCATTGGCGCATTCGGGAAGAGTGGGGGTTCGCGGGCGAGGACGGCCCATCACTCGCCGGACTGTTCCGCCAGCAATACCGGGGCGGTCGTTACTCGTGGGGGTATCCGGCGTGCCCGGATCTGGAGGACAACGCGAAGGTGGCCGAACTCCTGGAAGCCGACCGCATCGGCCTCGTCGTCAGCGAGGAGACCGGTTGGCAGTACCAGCCGGAGCAGACGACCTCGGCGATCATCTGCCACCACCCCCGTGCGAAGTATTTCGTGGCCCGCTGATCGAGAACTTCACCGTGCCGGCCTTCGTGTCGACAGCGTCGACGCGCACCGAGACTGACGCGCCGATAGGTGCGGTCGCTCCGGAGACGCGCGCACGAATCGCGGGTTCCTCGACCATGACGACGATGTCGTCTCGCTCGACGTCGACCACCACCGCCTGCAACTGCTCACCAACGCGCGACGAGAGCACGAGCGCTTCGAGGTGATCGAGGACGCACCGCTCGACCGCCCGCGCACGGTGATCACCGGCGGCCATCAGCGCGGGTAGTTCGGGAAGCGTTTCCCTGGCCCATGCGGGCGGGGATTGACCGTTCGCCACCGCCACAACAACCTCGTTCGCGAACCGGTCGGCCAGGCGGCGCAAGGGCGCGGTGACGTGGGCGTACGGGGCGCCCACGCCGGCGTGGTCGAGTATCGCGGGAGGCGAACTGTCGAAGGGTGTGTACCCCGCGCCGCGCAGGAGTGACGCGGCCGCTTCGCGAAATGCCACGCAGGGTCCGGCTGATTCGAGAACTTCGCCGACCGTCGTGTTCTCGGGCCATGGCACCTTTAGCTGTGCTGCGATGTGGTGCAGGTGTTCGACGGTGGCCGGCGTGGGGGTGGGCACTGTCCGGAGCAGGCCGACGTCGGCGTCCAACATGAGACGCGCCGCTGCCATCCCCGTGAGGAGGGAAATCTCTGCGTTCCAGCGTTCGATGGCCAGCGGTTCGCGGAACTCGAGTGTCCAGCCACCGTCGGGCGCCGGCACCGCGATCTGCTCGGGGAGGGCGAGATCGATGGCGTGGCGGACGCGGGCCTGGGCCAGCCGTAGTCGACCAATCTCGGGAAGCAATGCGATTGGCTCGGGCAAAGCGCCGTGGTCGGCCGCCGCCTGCATCGTCGGGTAGTCGAGCTTGGCCCGGCTGCGCACGACCGCGCGTTCCACGGCGACCGCCGTTTGCTGGCCGGTTTCGTCGAGGTCGATCGTCCACACGATCGCCGGACAACGTTGGTCGGGAAGCAGGCTCGCCGCGCCTTCGCCGAGCGACGGCGGGTAAAGGGGCGTCCGCTTATCGGGGGCGTAGATCGTGACGGCTCTGACCCGGCTCTCGCGGTCAACGGGGTCACCGGGCGTGATGAACGTCCCAATATCGGTGATGGCATAGCGCACCCGATAGCCCGTGCTCGTGCGTTCGAGCGCCACTGCCTGGTCGAGGTCACGGCTTTCCGGCGGATCGAGGGTGACGAACGAGACATCGGTCACGTCGCGGTCGGGCAAACGGGGCGCCGTGTTGACCTCGGGCGGGCTCGTTTCGCTGACTCCTACCGAGCGACGGCAGGCATCAAAAGCCAACCCCTCGGCCACGACGCGCCGGCCCACGACGAAACTCTGTCACACCCTTTTGCTTTGATACTCCGTATGAAGGCATCACAGCCAAAGCTGCCGCTCGAGATCGAGGCCGACTGGCGCCTCGACGAAAGGACGAAGGCGATCGGCCTCGCGGGTGTCGCCCGGGCCCGAGCGGTGCTGGCGCGGCTCGACGAGTCCGAGGAACGCCGCTCAAACGCGGCCTGAGCCGTTCAGCCTGCGGTCGGCGCGAGGTCTCGGACGGCCTGCCAGAAGTCGATCGGCGCCAACGGCATGATGGCGAGCGAGGAGGTCGTCACACCGAGGTCGAAGTACTTCTTGATGCGGGCGCGACACACGGCCGGTGAGCCGTGCACGATGAGCTCGTCGACCACCTCATCGGGGATCGATGCCAGCGCCCCCTTGCGATCGCCGGCTTGCCACGCGTCCCACATGCCTCGCAGCGCCGGCCCTCTCCCGAGCCACTCATGGAAGGCCGCGTAGACCGGCACGTTCAGGTAGGCGGCAATGGCGAACTTCGCCGCCTGGCGCACGGTGTCGGTGTCCTCAGACGGGCACACGAAGATGCGGCACACGATCTCGCGGTCGTCGCCCTGTGCATTCACGATCGCGGCGACCTTGGGCACGTCTTCGGCCGCGAGCCAGTTGATGATGGCGCCGTCGCCTTCCCGCCCAGCGAGGCGCAGCATCCCCTCGCGCAGCGCCGCCACCAGGATCTTGGGAGTCACTTCGGGCACGACGCCGAGCTTGAAGCCGGTGACGTCGAACGAGTCGTAGTGCTGCGTCACCTTCTCGCCGGTGAGGGCCAGGCGGAGGAAGCGGACCATGTCGCGGACGCGCTTGTAGGGCTCGACGAAGGGGACGCCGTTCCACTTCTCGACGATGACGTTGGACGACGTCCCGATGCCGAACGCGAACCTCCCGGGTGCCGCCGTGGCGAGCGATCCGACCGATTGGGCCATGAGCGCCGGGGAGCGGGTGAAGGCGGGCACGATGGCGGTGCCGAGGCGGAGGCGAGGCTCCCACGCCGCGGCGAGAGCCAGCGGGGTGAACGCGTCGGCCCCATCGGACTCGGCCGACCACACGTCGGTGTAGCCGAGGTCGGCCAGCTCGACCAGCTTGCCGCGGTGCGAATGCAGCGGACCCGGTAGAGGAAGGGTCATGCCCGGACGGATAGGAAGGCTCACCGCGCGGACACTAGGGGGTTGATCCGCTCAGGGTCGAAGTCCTCGAGATCGGTGCACTCGTCGAGGAGCGGATCGGCCTCGCGCGGCCGATGACCGGGTGCCCGGTCGTAGACCGCGCGTCGCTCACGCGTGGCTCGGCCGACCACCACCTCGTATGCGAGCGCGTTGCCGAGCGCTTTGACGGGGTGGCGATGGTCGATCGCATAGCCATAGACGATCAGAAGGGTGTGGAGGTCGCGTAGCGAGGACGGCCCGTGACGGCCGAGGAGGGCGACGCACACCCGGCGGAGATCGGAGGCGCGCAGGGGGCGGGCTGAACCGGCAATCGCTGGGTGGTAACGCTGGTCGACCTGGGGAGGGCGGTAGCCGTGCTCGTAGCGGGCGGGTGGCCACAGTTGGTCCCGCGTTTCGTCGAGTCGCCCGAGAATCTGACGGCGCCGGGCCACACGGCGATGGCCTCATCACCCGATCGGAGTTCGGCGAGGAGTTCATCGCGCTCGCGGCGCAGACGGGCGAGCGGATGCCACGGCTGCAGCATTTGCCGCGGGAGCGCGCTGGTGCGAAAGGGATGGGTTCGCTCGGGTTCGAAGTTGCCGAGCGGACTCGGGACGGTTGGGGGCGGAAGGACCATGGCGGCCTCCCTTTGGGTGCGATGCCAGAGGGCGCGACCCACGGGGCGCCGAACCCGTCGGGACCTAGCGGTCGCCGGCAGGCGATTGTGATCCCGCCCGCCCTACATCGCAAGGGCTTCCGTACGGGCGGATTCCACGGGGAATCCGCCCGTACGCGCGGCCCGCGGGTTGTCCTGGGGGAGGCCGCTAAGGTCCGGCCGTGACCGACACGCCATGGCAACGCGACGCGTGTTCGCTCGTCGATGCGTTTCGTAGCCATGAACGAAGTCCGGCCGAGGAACTCGAAGCCACCCTCGATGCAGTCGCTCGCTCGAACCTGAATGCCTTCTCCTTCCTCGCTGACGAACGCTCGCTCGTTGCGGCCGCGGCCCGCGCTGACATCGAGCTTCCGTTCGGCGGCGTGCCCATCGGCGTCAAGGAGCTCGACCACGTCGCCGGCTGGCCGAACAGCTCCGCGTCCGTCCCGCTCAAAGACCGCATCGCCAACCACACGTCAACGATGGTCGAGCGCCTCGACCAAAAGGGCGGGGCCGTCCGCATCGGGCTGACAACGGCGAGTGAATTCGGCGGCGTCAACTTCACCCGCACCTCGCTGAACGGCGTCACGCGCAACCCGTGGAATACCGCCCGCACCCCAGGCGGCTCGTCAGGAGGCACCGCCGCGGCAGTGAGCGGCGGCCTCCTCACCCTCGGAACCGCAGGCGACGGCGGGGGCTCGATCCGCATCCCCGCCGGATTCTGCGGTCTTTTCGGGCTCAAGATCACGAGAGGCCGCATCCCGCGCGGGCCCCGCGCCGAGCTCGGCAACTTCACGACCGTGATCGGGACCTGCAGCCGCTCCGTTCGCGACACGGCCCGCTGGCTCGACGTCACGAACGGATTCGATCCGCGCGACCCGTTCAGCCTGCCCCGCGAGGAGGGTTGGGAGAAGGGCCTCGGCACCCTCGGCGACTCGCTCCGTGGCAAGAGGGTGGCCGTCGTCGATGATTGGGGTGGCGCCGCCGTCGCGGCATCGACGCTCACGATCGTGCACAACCTCGCCGACGCGCTGACCGAGAGCGCCAAGTTCCGACGCGTCGACGAGATCGATACGAGTCTCCCCAAGATGGGTCTCGCCTGGTCGCTCTCGGGTGCTATCGGGATCCGGGCCGAGCTCGGAGAGGCGTGGCCCGACTGCGCCGACGACCTCACGCCCGAAATGCGGTCCGGGCTCCTTTTCGCCGAGGGCCGCTACGACCTCGAGGCCCGCCTGAAGATCGAGGAGCGCAGAGTCGAACTGAACGAGGCGATGGCTCGAGTCTTCGATGAGGTCGACTTCGTGATCGCCGCGTCCAATCCCGATGTCGCGTTTGTGGCCGAGGGTCCGATGCCGCGCACATTCGGTGACCTCGAAGCCGGCGCCGGTAACAACGGGCGGCTCACGTTCCCGGCGAACCTCTACGGCTGTCCCGCGATCTCCGTCCCGGGGGGAACCGTCGACGGATTACCCGTTGGCGTGCAGATCGTCGCTCCGTTCTTTCGCGAGGACCTCCTCTTGGAACTTGCATTGCTGGTCGAGCGGACGCGGCCGTGGCCGCTCGTCGCACCCGGCTCCCCCCTTTGAGGGCCCTCACCGCGGGTCTCGTGATGGCGGTGACGGTCAACGCGGTCGAAGCGGTCGCCGTGGTGACTGCGATGCCTGCGGTGTCGAAGGAACTGCACGGTGACCGGCTCTATGGGGTGGCATTCAGCGCCTACATGCTGGCGAACCTCTGCGCGATCGTCGTTACCGGCCGGCAGGCCGACCGTCACGGGCCCGCGCGCCCCTTCGCGATGGGCGCCACCGCGTTCGCGGTCGGTCTCGTCCTCGCCGGCGCGGCGCCCACCATGGGGGTCATCGTCCTCGCTCGGGCCGTGCAGGGTTTCGGTGGAGGGGCCATGGGCACCGTCGCCCTGGTTGCCGTCGGCCGAGGCTTCTCGTCGCATGAGCAAGCCCGTGTGTTCGCGTACATGTCGACGGCCTGGGTCCTACCCGGCCTTCTCGCGCCCGTCGTCGCCGGGTTCGTCGCCGAGCACTTCTCCTGGCGATGGGTGTTCCTCGGTGTGTTGCCCTTCGTGCTCGTCGCGCTCGTTCTGACACTTCCCGCGCTGCGAGCACTGGGAAAGCCGCAGCCCGCCCCAAGGCGCAAACTCCGCGTGATTGCCCCCGGTCTCGCGCCCGCCATCATCACCCGGTTCTGCATCAACTACGGCTTCTTCGGCACCGACACGTTCGTGCCCCTCGCCGCCACTCGATTGCACAAGGCGACCACCGTCATCGCAGGCATCACCATCACCGGAGCGACGCTCACGTGGACGATTGGCTCGTGGGTGCATTCGAGACGCAGCCAGACCGTCGTACCGCGAAGGATCATCGGTACGGGCGTCGCGCTGCTGACGCTGGGCGTCGCGCTCACGGCCACCGTGGCTAACTCCGCGGTCCCGCTGTGGGCCGTCGCCTGCTTCTGGAGTATCGGCGGTCTTGGCATGGGCCTCGCTTACACGGCGATTTCGGTCTATGCGCTTCGCCACGCGGCACCGGGTCGCGAGGGACAGGCGAGCGCGCAGCTGCAAGTAGCCGACATGGCCGGCTCGGCGATCGCGGGCGGAGTGGCCGGCGCGATCATCGGCATCGCCGGCCGCACCCACCTACCGGCCGCCCTGGTCGCGGCGTTCGCGATCGCGGCGCTTGTCACGGGCCTCGGTTTCCTCGCGACGCGCCGGCTCAGCGCGTGAGGATGCGCTGCTCGCGGGTGAGCACAGGGGCGAACAAGTCACCGTGCTCTTCGATGCGGTCGAGAACATCGCGTGCCTCGAAGCGCAAAGCCGTCTCCCCCGCCGCCGCCGCCTCGACCTCGTCCCAACTAACCGGTGTCGACACCGTCGGCTGCGGGCGGGCCCGCAACGAGTACGGCGCGATCGTCGTCTTGTGGCGGGAGTTCTGACTCCAGTCGACCAGCACCTTGCCCGGCCGCACCGCCTTGGCCATCGATGTCACCACGAGCGCGGGATCGTCTCGTTCGAGCAGCTGACCAACGGCAAGGGCGAACGACGATGCCTCTTCGTGCGTACACGGTGTGTTCAGCGGCACGTACAGCTGGAGGCCCTTCGAGCCGGAGGTCTTCGGCCACGCCTCCAGGCCAACTGAGGCCAGCACCTCGCGCACGAGGAGCGCCACGGTCGCGCATTCGCGCATCGCGGCCGGCTCGCCCGGATCGAGGTCGAAGACGATCATGCGCGGTGTCTCGATGTCGGTGGCGAGGGCCATCGGCGCGTGGAGCTCCAGCGCCGCCAGGTTCGCCGCCCACACGAGGGCGGCCGCCGAGTCGATAACGCAATAGCCGATCGAACCCCCGCGGTCGCCCGGACCGTCGGCCACCGAAACCCACGAAGGACGGTGCTTCGGACAGCGCTTCTCGAAAAATCCGGACGCGGCGACGCCGTTGGGGAACCGGTGGAAGGTGAGACCCCGCCGATTCAGATGGGGCACCATCGTCGGCGCGACGCGCGCGTAGTAATCGATGACCTCGGCCTTCGTGAACCCGACTTCCGGATACAGGACCTTGTCGAGATTGCTGAGCGACAGCTGATGCCCGTCGAGGAGTACCTCGACGCTCACGCCGACTTGGCCGTCTTGGCCGACTTGGCGCTCGGATGCCGCACGCGAGCGGCCTTGGCCTTCTCGACGCTCGCCTCGAGCGCGGCAAGCAAGTCGACGACGGCCGCAGGAGACGGTTGCGCCTTGGGCATCTCGATGTCGCCCTCACCGGCGGCCTTACGCTCGATGAGGTCGAGCACCTGTTCGCGGTAGGTGTCGTGATACTTGTCCGGTTCGAAGTCGGCGCCGAGCGATTCGACGAGCTGGCGCGCCATCGCCAACTCCTTGTCACTCACGTCGACGGTGCGTACTTCGTCGAGCTCCGCGATCGACCCCGGATTGACCACCTCGTCGGCGTACACCATCGTCGAGAGAACCATGTGGTCATCGACCGCTCGGATCGCCGCGAGATACTGCTTGCCGCCGCGGACGAAGCGGGCGATGCCTACCTTGCTGGTGGCCTCCATGGCCCGAGCGAGGAGCGCGTACGGCTTCGTCGTCGTCTTGTCGGGCATCAGGTAGTACGACGAATCGAAGTACACCGGATCGATCTGGTCGAGATCGACGAACTCCTCGATGTCGATCGAGCGGTTGCCGACGGCCTCGAGCGCCTCGAGCTCGGCGGGTTGGAGGATCACATAGCGATCCTTCGTGAGCTCATAGCCCTTCACGATGTGACCGTCGGGGACCTCGGTACCGTCGAGGGCCGACACTCTCTTCAACTTGATGCGCGAGCCGGTGCGGTCGTCGATCTGGTTGAACGACACGGTCTTTTTCGAGACCGCGTTGGTGAGTTTCACGGGGATGCTCACCAGCCCAAAGCTGATGGAGCCGCTCCAAAGGGGACGTGCCATCCCACCATTCTCAGCCAGCGAGCACCGCGCGAGCAACGAGATCGGTCCCAAAGGCCGTCAGGATGGCGAGATAGAGGAGCCCAGTTGCGGCCATCACCGCCGAATACGACCGCTCTTTGAGGGCCGCCCTGGTCACCACAACAAGCCCGAGCGTGGTGACCGCGCAGGCCAACCACATCCAGCCCAGAGTCCCGTTCCAGCCATCGTCGACGGCCCCGGTGAACACCGAGATCATGCCGGTGGGCAGCAACATCACGGCCACTTCGAAGGGCCACACCACGGCCAACGCCTTCACGATCTCCACGAGGTAACTCCTGGGCAAACCGGGCTGCACGAGGTACCAGTGACCAAGGAGCATCGCGTCGGAAATGGCTCCGAGGAAAACCGCGCCGACAAGGGTCCGGGCCAGCGCGAGCGCGACTGGCCCGCCGGTGTCGATCGAGGCGGCGACGAGACCGATGGTGCCGATGGCGGGGCCCACGAGATCGAGCAGCGGGCGACGCGGGCGGCGGATGATCGTGATCACACACCACAGCGCGACGAGGGCGGCGGCGGTCTCCCGTACCGGTACCGGACGCAGAAGGCCACCGGCCAGCGCGGCGCCCGCGGCGGTGACCCCGAACACACCGCGCAGGAGCCACCCGTACCCGGGACCCAGAACCCGATGACGGTTCGTGATCCAGAGGAATAGCAGCCCACCTGTCGACCACTGCAACAGGACCGTCGCAGCGTCGAGACGGATCACGTTGGGAGGCTAGCGACGACCCCCGTCTACGCTCCCAGTCCGATGACCTCCCCGCGTCGCTTTGCCGTCGGCGCGGCCGCGTTCACATTGCTCGTCACCGCCTGCGCCCACGGCGCCCGCCCATCGTTCGGCGTCGCGACCACCACCGGCTCACCGTCGACGACTTCGGCGACCGGAGATCCGCTCGTCGACCAACTCCTCAGTCGCATCGATGGAGTTTCGTCGCAGACGTTCACCGCCACCTACGTCCTCACGCGCAAGCTCGGGGGTCAAGTTGCCAACGGCACGGTGGCGCAGCAGCCACCGAAGTTGGCCATCACGGTGCGCGATACGAAGTTCTTCGCGGGCGACCAGGAGCGCACGTGCACGATCAGCACGAAGCACTGTGAGGACGGCATCTCCGCCCAGCTCATCGCCGACGTTGCGACCAGCACCGGTTTCTACGGACCGGCGGCCGCGGCCGAGATCCGGGTCTCGATGGGCCGCCGCAACAGCGCTCCGACCAACGACGCGCGCGAGATCGCGGGCCAACCGGCGACGTGCATCACGATACCCGTGGGTACGGGTGAGGAGGTCTACTGCGTGCTCACCACCGGAGTCATCGCCCTCACTGACCGCGCCGACGTCCGCGTGGAGATGACCAGCTACGTGCCCGCGGCTGACGCCGCCGCGTTCACCATCTAAACCACGACGAGCCCGTGATCGACCGTGTTCATCGCGTCGGGACCCTCGTTCGTGGCGACGACGATGTCCTCGAGACGTAGCCCGAACCGTCCGGCGAAGTAGATCCCCGGTTCGATCGAGAACGCGTGTCCGGCGGTGAGCGGTTCACCGTTCCCCGCCACGATGTACGGGTCTTCGTGCTCCTCCAGACCGATGCCGTGGCCTGTGCGGTGGATGAAGTACGGACCGAAGCCGGCGTCGCTGATGATGTGACGCGCCACCTGGTCGACCGCCTCGCAGGGCGTTCCGATAACCGCCGCGGCCACGGCGGCGTGCTGCGCCGCCTGCAGAACCGCATACGCGTCACGGACGTCGGCCGAAGGCGCACCGATCGACACGCAGCGCGTGATGTCGGAGCAGTAGCCAGCGAGAGTGCCGCCAAAATCGCACAGCACGACGTCGCCCTGGCCGATCACTCTCGGCCCGGCGTGATGGTGTGGGCTCGCCGAGTTGGGCCCGGCCGCGACGATGGCGAAGTTCACCTTGTCGTGGCCCTCCGCGATGAGACGGCGACTTATGTCGGCCGAGACCTCGGCCTCTGTTCGTCCACTGAGCGGGATCTCACCGGCGTGCAGCTGACGAGCGACCCGGTCGGCGGCGGCCCCCGCCACACGTAGTGCCTCTATCTCCGACTGGTCTTTGCGCGCGCGTAAATGCACCATGACGTCGCCGGCTTTGCGGAAGGTCGTGCGCGGCGCGACCGCGGCGAGATCAACCAGGAACCGGGCCCACGTGCGATCGCCGATCGCGGCGATGGCGGCGCCACCCATGAGGTCGGCCACCAGCGCAATGGGATCCTCGGTCTCCTCCCACGGCCGCAGGCGGAACACATCGGGCTGTTCGACGACGCGCGGTGCTTCGAGACGCGGGATCACCATCGTGGCCTCACCGTCGTGCGGGAGCACCAGCATCGTTAGCCGTTCGAGGGGCATCGCCTCGTAGCCGGTCAGATACGGCAGGTCGGCACCGACCGACAGCAACAGCACGTCGACGCCTCGCTCACTCATCGCCGACTTCGCCCTCGCCATCCTGTCGACTAAGACCGACGTCGCCACGTCATGCATGTCAACCTCCCAGGAGCTCGGCCACGGCGGCTGCGAAGACCTCAGTATGGCGGTCGACGTCGGCGTCTGTGGTCGTGGGAGCCATCAGCGCCATGTTGTGAAACGGGGTGAGCAAAATTTTTCGGTTCAGCGCGTACAGGTGCATGAACCCGTCGAGCTCGAGGTCGACCGCGGCGTCGGCTTCGCCTCCGTTGCGAGGCGGCGGGCAGAACCAGTACTCGGCGCGGCAGCCCAGCTGCTGCACGTGCCACGGTAGTGAGTGGGCGCCGATGGCGGCCGCGACCCCATCGGCCCATCGCGCTGCGAGCGGGATCATGCGCTCGTAGTCGGCGTCCAGCAGTGTGTTCGAAAGGGTGGCGCGGATCGCCGCGAGAGCGAGCGCGTTTCCCGAGAGCGTGCCGCCGACGCCCGAGACGTCGCTGTCGGCACTTCCGACCGCCGCCTCGACTCTCGTCGCGATGTCATCGGTCATCCCGTACGCGGCCGCCGGCATCCCCCCTGCGATGGGCTTACCGATCACGAAGAAATCAGGGTCGAGCCCCCACGCCGCGGTCGCGCCGCCGGGTCCCACACAGATCGTGTGCGTCTCGTCGATGAGGAGCAACGTCTCGTAGCGACGGGTCAGGGCGCGCAGTGCCTCATGGAAGCCCGGATCAGGGAGCACGATGCCGATATTCGTGAGGGCGGGTTCCGCGATCACCACCGCGATCTCACCCGTGGCCAGCGCGCACTCCAACGCCGCGAGTTCGTTGAACTCGACGAGCACAGTCGTAAGGGCCGGGTCGACCTGCGGGCCAACGCTTCCGGGGCGGGCGCGAACGTGGCCACGGCCGTCGAGGAGTGCGAGAGTCTCGTCGACAGTTCCGTGGTAACAGGCGTTGAACGCGAGGACCTTGGGCCGTCCCGTGATGAGCCGGGCGAGCCGCAAGACGAAGCGGTTGGCGTCGGTGGCCGTCATCGAGATCTGCCATTTGTCGAGACCGAACCGGCGGTGCAGCTCGCCGGCGACCCAGATCGCGTCCTCACTCGGAAGCATCGTCGTGATGCCCCGCTGCGCGGCTCGCGCGAGCGCCTCCGACACGAACGGCAACGAGTGGCCGCACATCGCGCCCGTGTCGCCTAGGCAGAAGTCGACATAGGTGATGCCGTCGACGTCGGTGAAACTCGAACCCTCCGCGTCCACCACCCACACGGGGCACGCGCCCGGCCACCGCTTCATCCAGTTCATCGGCACGCCGCCAAGGAGATGCTGCTTCGCCTGCGCGCTCAGCTGAATGCTGCGAGGGTGCGACGCCGCGAACGTGGCTTCCTCGCGGGCGCGCAAGGTGGCCAAACGTCGTCGGTCGATCACGTAGACGAGGGTACGCCTATTACGTCCTCGGCGGCTTGGCGAGCGTGATAGCTCGAGCGGGTGAGCGGCGAGCTCTCGACGTGGCCGATGCCGAACGCCTCGCCCGCTTCCCTGTACGCGCCGAACGTCTCCGGAGTGACCCACCGGGCCACGGGGAGGTGATCATTGGTGGGTCGCAGGTATTGGCCGATCGTGACGATGTCGACCCCTATCGACGCCAAGTCGGCCAGAACACCGATCACCTCATCGTCGGTTTCGCCCATGCCGACGACGATGCCGGACTTTGTCGTAAAGCCCGCCCGCGTGGCGCGGGCCAGCACGCCGAGACTTCGCGCGTAGCCGGCCGAGGGACGCACCGCCCGTTGCAAACGCGGAACGGTCTCGACATTGTGATTCACGACATCAGGCTTCGCCTCGAACACCACCTCAAGAGAGTCAGCGCTGCCTTTGAGATCGGCGATCAGCACCTCGACGGCGCTCGACGGAGACTGCCGCCGGATCGCCTCGATCGTGGCGGCAACGACGCTCGCTCCGCCATCGGCGAGATCGTCTCTCGCGACCATCGTCACCACCGCGTGGCGCAGGCCCATACGCAGGACCGCCTCGGCGACGTGTTCGGGCTCGTGGGGGTCGGGCGGCAGCGGCTTCGACGTGTCGATCAGGCAAAAACCACAGGCCCGCGTGCACCGGTCGCCCAAGACCATGAACGTGGCGGTGCCGTCGCCCCAACACTCGGAGATGTTGGGACAGCCCGCCTCCTCGCACACCGTTACCAGTGACAGCTCTCGCATCGTCGACTTCAGGCGCATGTAGTCGGGGCCCATGCGCAGCGGCGCGCGCATCCACGAGGGCTTGCGCGCCGAGATCGACAGACCGGTCGTAACGCCGGCCGGCCGGTGCCACGCGACATCTTGGCGCTCGATGTGGCCCGAACTCCATTGAGCGGAGGCGCGGGCGCTGACGATGTCCACGATCCGCTCCATCGAAACGTCGATACCTTCAGCGGCGATCGAGGTGACGCCCTTGTCAGTGATGCCGCACGGGACGATGTGATCGAACATCGAGAGGTTGGGGCTGACGTTGAGAGCGAACCCGTGCATCGTGCGCCCCCGCGACAATCGAACCCCGATCGCGGCAATCTTGCGCGGCCGGTTGCCATCAGCGTCGATCCATACGCCCGGGTAGCCGTTCAAGCGAGCGGCGGTGAGCCCGAGGTCGCGAAGGCTGTCGATCACGATCTGCTCAACCGACGTTACGTACGCGACGGTGTCGGCCATCCCACTCAAGATCGGGTAGCCAACGAGTTGGCCAGGGCCGTGGTAGGTGACGTCGCCCCCGCGGTTCGTGCGCACGAGGTCGGCACCCACCGAGGCCGGAGGAACCAGCACGTGGCCGGCGTCGCCGCGCCGACCGAGCGTGTACACGTGAGGATGCTCCAACAACAGCAGGTGGTTCTCGCGCCCATGCTCGAACAAGGCGCGTTGCACGGCCAGCGCCTCCTCGTAGGGCACCCGCCCCAACCACCGGACCCGCAACGGAAGACTCAGAGCTCGGCCTCCCAGTCGCGCGACTCGAGGATGTCTTTCGCCTTCACCAAGAAACGCGCGGCGTACGCCCCGTCGAACGCCCGATGATCCCAGCTCATGGCCAGGTTGCCCACCGAATGGATGACGATGGCCTCGCCTCCGTTGGGCAGCTCGGCGACGACGGGCCGGCGTCGCACCGCGTCGGTAGACACGATGCCTGTCTGGGGCGGGTTGATGATCGCAGCCGTGAGCACCGACCCGGCCGAGCCGTTGTTCGAGATGGTGAACGTGCCCCCTTGGATCTCGTCCGGAGTGAGCTTGCGGGCGCGAGCCCGGTTCGCGAGATCGTGGATCTCACGGGCGATCGCGCGTAACCGCTTCGTCTCGGCTCCGCGGATCACGGGAACGATCAGGCCTTGGTAGTCGAGATCGACCGCGATGCCGAGATCGACGTAGCGGTGCACGACCAGGCTGCCCTCGCTGACGCTCGCGTTCAGGTGCGGGAACTCGGCGAGGGCGTCGATCAGCGCGCGGCTGATGAACGGCAGGTAGGTGAGGGTGAAGCCCTCTGCCTCCTTCCACGCCTGCTTGTGTTTGTTGCGCACTCGATCGACGTTGTCGTAGTCGACCTCGACCACGCTGAACGCGTGCGGGGTTGTTGCGAGCGACATCAACATGTGCTCGCCCGTGATCCGGCGGATCTTGGAGAGCGGCACAACTTCATCGCGCTCACCGGCCCGAACCGACGGGGCCGCCGCCGCGGGACGAGGCGCGGGAGCGGGAGCGGGCGCTGGTGCTGCCGGGGCGGCAGGGGCCGGCGCGGGGGCCGGGGCCGGAGCGGCTGCGGGAGCCGGAGCGGCGTCGGGGTCGGCCGACGGCGTGCCGCGCGCTTCGAGAACGGCGAGAACGTCTTCTCGCGTAATGCGGCCGCCCAAGCCCGTGCCGGTGATCGTGGCGGGATCGAGGCCGTTGTCGTTGATGAGCTTGCGGACCACCGGGGACAACAGCACACCCGAGGTCGGGGCGGACGTAGTTTCGGCCGCCGCGGACGCCGGGGCCGGTTCCGGTTCCGGTGTGGGCGCGGGTTCAGGCGCAGGTGCGGGTGCGGGTGCGGGTGCAGGCTCGGCGGCCACCGGAGCGGGTGCAGGCTCGGCGGCCACCGAAGCGGGTGCAGGCTCGGCGGCCACCGAAGCGGGTGCAGGCGCGGCGGCCACCGGAGCGGGTGCAGGCTCGGCGGCCACCGGAGCGGGTGCAGGCGCGGCGGCCACCGGAGCGGGTGCAGGCTCGGCGGCCGCCGGAGCGGGTGCCGGCTCGGCCGCAGGTGCTGCTGCGGGCACCGCCGCATCGGCGGAGGCGGAGATGACCGCGATCACCGCGCCGACCACGACCGTGTCACCTT
>JBDUDK010000130.1:0-16359 GCA_040002995.1 Acidimicrobiales bacterium
CAGGCCGAGTTCGACATCATGTACGGCAAGGGCATCAGCCGCGAGGGCTCGCTCCTCGATATCGCGGTCGAGCTCACCATCGTGAAGAAGTCGGGGGCCTGGTTCACCTACGAAGGTGAGCAACTCGGTCAGGGTCGTGAGAACGCCAAGGCCTTCCTCGCCGAGAACCCCGAGATCATGGTCGACATCTCCGAGAAGGTGAAGGTCACCGCCGGCATAGGCCAGACGCCACCGGACGAGTTCTCGCCGAACGACGACGCCCCGATCAGCCTCGACTGACCCATAGGCATAGTCGCGCCCGCCTGCGCCCACGTATCCTCAGCGGATGACGCGCCGCTACATCGTGCGCACCTTCGGGTGCCAGATGAACGAACACGACTCGGAGCGCATCGCGGGTCTGCTCGAGGCCGACGGATTGGTGGCGGCCGCCACCGAGGCCGACGCCGACGTCATCGTCTTGAACACGTGCTGCATCCGCGAGAACGCCGACAATCGGCTCTACGGCAATCTCGGCCAGTTGAAGCGCCTCAAGGACGAGCGTCCGTCGGTCCAGCTCGTCGTGGCCGGCTGCCTTGCCCAGAAAGATCGCGATCTGGTTCGAGCCAGGGCGCCCTACGTCGACGTCGTCTTGGGTACGCACAACGTGCACCGCGCCGCGGCCCTCGTGAACGAGGCGCGCGCGGGCGGTGCCATCACCGAGATCTTCGACGAATCGGTCGCCGACGACGACGTGCTCTTTCCTTCGGCGTTGCCGGCCCGCCGCAACGTCGGCCACGCCGCGTGGGTCACGATCCAGATCGGGTGTGACAACTCATGCGCGTTCTGCATCGTGCCCGCCGTTCGAGGTCCCGAAATCAGCCGGCCGTTCGCGTCGGTAGTAGACGAGGTCAGGCGGTTGGCTGCCGACGGGGTTACCGAGGTCACCCTCCTCGGTCAGAACGTCAACAGCTACGGCCGTGATCTCGCGCTGCAGGCGCGCCGCCTCGCGGGTAGTGGCTCGTCGCGGCCGCTCTTCGCAGAGCTCTTGCGGGCGGTGGGCGCGGTCGACGGCATTCGTCGCGTTCGTTACACGAGCCCGCACCCGAAGGATCTGCGGGCCGACACGATCGCGGCGATGGCGGCCACCCCGTCGGTATGCGAGCACCTCCATCTGCCCGTGCAGTCCGGCAGCGACCGCGTCCTGGCCGCGATGCACCGTGGCTACACCGCGGAGCGCTATCTGCGGAAGCTCACCGCCGCCCGCGCCGCGATCGACGATCTTGCCGTCACCACCGACCTGATCGTCGGCTTCCCCGGCGAGACCGACGCCGACATGGAGCGCACGCTCGAGCTGGTCGCCGCAGCGGAGTACGACAGCGCGTACACCTTTATCTACTCGCCCCGGCCCGGCACGGAAGCGGCCGAGCGTGTTGCCCATTTCGTCCCGGCACATGTCTGTGCCGATCGATTCGAACGCCTGCGGGTCGTGGTCGAGCGCTCCGCCCTCGGCAAGCACCGGGCGCGCGTCGGCCGCGACGAAGAGGTGGTCGTCGAAGGTCCGTCGAAGAAGGATCCCTCGGTGCTCACCGGTCGAACGCGCCAGAACAAGCTCGTCCATTTCGCGCCCGTGGAACCGTTGGCCCGGGGCTCGTACGCGGTGGTTACCGTCACGGGCGCCGCGCCGCACCATCTCACCGGGGAGCTTGTGGAGGTACTCGCCGGGCCACGGCACAAGGTGCGCCTCCCCGTACTCGCCGGGTGAACGCGCCGGCCGTAGCCATCGTCGGACCCACCGCCAGCGGTAAGTCCGCGCTCGCGTTGGCCGTCGCCCGTGAACGTGGAGGAGTCGAAATCGCATCGGTCGATTCGATGCAGGTGTATCGAGACATGGACATCGGTACGGCCAAGCCGACCGCGGCCGACCGAGCGGCTGTGCCCCATCACCTCATCGACTTCGTCGACCCCACCGAAGAGTTCACCGTTGTCGACTTCCGGCGCGAGTACGACCGCGTCAGTGCGGCCATCGCCACTCGCGGCGCGGCCGCACTTCTCGTGGGCGGCACCGGCCTGTATGTCCGCGCCGTAGTCGATCGCCTCGAGCCACCGGGGGAGTGGCCAGAACTGCGGGCCGATCTCGAACACGACAGCGATACGCAAGCTCTGCACGAGCGCCTGCGGGGGCTCGACCCGCGCGCCGCCACGAAGACCACCCCCGCGAACCGGCGCCGCATCGTGCGCGCCCTCGAGGTCACGTTGGGAAGCGGTAAGCCGTTCAGCTCCTTCGGTCCCGGTCTCGACACCTACCCGCCCACCGACGTGCCCCAGATTGGGCTTCGAGTTGCCCGCCCGGTGCTCGCGGCGCGTATCGAGGCTCGTCTCCACGCCCAGATGGACGCGGGTTTCCTCGACGAGGTGCGGACTCTCGCGGGGCGGCAGTTGTCTCGCACGGCCGGCCAAGCCCTCGGGTACCGCGAACTGCTCGGCCACCTGCAGGGCCGGTACTCACTCACCCAGGCCGTCGAGCTCGCGATCACCCGCACCCGCCAGTTCGCGGTGCGCCAAGAGCGTTGGTTTCGGCGTGACCCCCGCGTACGGTGGGCCACCGTCGACGACAATTGCCTCGCCGCTCTGCCCCTAGTCCTGGAAGCCTTGTCCCCCTGATGCCCCATCTCACGCTCACCAAGCACCATGGCCTGGGCAACGACTTCCTCGTCGCGGCGAACGTCCCGGCCGGCGTCGACCTTCCCGCGCTGGCGCGTCGTGTGTGCGACCGCCGCCGGGGCCTTGGCGCCGACGGTCTCCTCGCGTGGGAGCCGGGTGAACCGGCCCGCATGGTGCTGCACAACTCCGACGGCTCGCGCGCGGAGATGAGCGGGAACGGCATCCGTTGCCTCGCCCAGGCGATGGCCCGTCACCTCGGATTGGTCAGTGGCCGCATGCGCATCGACACCGATGCGGGCATTCGCGAGATCACCTTCGCTCCCACCGACGACCCCGCCACCATCACCGCGTCGGTGGCGATGGGTGAGGTGACCTCTATTGCGGCCCCTTCGAGCTGGCCGGCCCTGGGAGTCGACCCCATGCGGCCCGTCGCCCATCTCGCGCTCGGTAATCCGCACGCGGTCCTGCTCACCGACGATGTCAACGCCGTCGATATCGGCGTGCTCGGCGGGCGGGTGCCCGAGGTCAACCTCGAGGTCATCGAGGCCGGCCCCGAGCCCGACGCCGTCACCATGCGCGTCCACGAACGCGGCGCCGGCGTCACCGAGGCGTGCGGCACCGGTGCCTGCGCGGCGGCGTTCGCGGCGAGGGCGTGGGGTCTGTACGGCGGCGAAGCCATCACCGTGCACATGGACGGGGGCGACGCACGGGTCGAGTTCGGCCCGGGCGACCAGGTCACCCTCGTCGGACCGGCCACGTTCGTCGCGACGATCGAGATCGAGATCTGATGCCGTACAACGAGGCGCTCGGCGGCACGCTGATCGAACGGGCGATCCGGGAGCGGATCGTGCTCGTGGGCGTGACGATGCCACCGGCCACCGACGACGACACCGAAGCGCACCTCGACGAGCTCGGCCTGCTCGTCGACACCGCGGGCGCCGACGAGGTGGCCCGTATCGTGCAGCGGCGCAACGCACCCGACCCGGCCACCTTCATCGGTAAGGGCAAGGCGCAAGAGCTCCGGGAGCTCTGTCTGGAGGTCGACGCCGACACGGTCGTGTTCGACAACGAGTTGAGTCCGGGCCAGCAGTACAACCTCGAGAAGCTGCTCGGCCGCACCGCCCTCGATCGCACCGCAGTAATCCTCGACATCTTCGCCCAGAACGCCCACACCCTCGAAGGCAAGGCCCAGGTCGAGCTGGCCCTCCTGCGCTACCGCCTGCCCCGACTCCGCAGGGGCGCCACCGCGGGGCTGTCGCAGCAAGCCGGCGGTATCGGCACGCGTGGTCCGGGGGAGACCAAGCTCGAGGTCGATCGGCGACGCATTCAACGCCGCATCACGAAGCTCGAAGTCGACCTGCGTGATCTTCAGCGGCAGCGGCAGCTGCAGCGCAAGGCCCGCACGCGTAGCCGGCTGCAGCGCGTGTCAATCGTCGGGTACACGAACGCCGGCAAGTCGACACTCCTGAACCGGCTAACCGACGCGGGTGTGCTCGTGGAAAACCGTTTGTTCGCCACGCTTGATCCCACGACCCGACGACTCGAACTGCCCGGTGGGGAGGCCGTTCTGCTGAGCGACACCGTGGGCTTCGTCCGCAAGCTTCCTCATCAGCTCGTCGAAGCGTTCAAGTCGACGCTCGAGGTCGTGGCCGAGGCCGACCTTCTCATTCACGTCGTCGACGCCACCGCGGCCGATCCTCAGGAACAGATCGACGCGGTGCGCACCGTGCTCGACGAGATCGGCGCCGGCCGGGTGCCAGAGTTGCTCGCGCTCAACAAGGCCGACCTCGATCCCGATGCCGCCAAGCGCATGGTCGAGGCACAACCGGGCTCGGTGGCGCTGTCGGCCCTCACCGGCGACGGTCTCGTCGACCTCCTGCGCACGTTGGGTGATCGCTTGCGGGCACTGGCCGCCGTCGTCGAACTCCACATCCCGTACGACCGGGGCGACGTGCTGGCCGCCGTCCATCGGGAGGGTGAGGTTGTCAGCGAGGCCCACACCGACGAGCACGTCGTGGTGCGGGCCCGGCTGGATGCCGCGTCGGTCGGGAAGCTGCAAGCATTCCTCGCGTCATGAAGCCGTTCGAACCCCCGGCCTACCCCTACGACCGTCTCGACGGCGCGAAGGCCAAAGCGGCCGCGCTCGAAGGGGGACTCGTCGACTTCTCGGTCGGCACCCCGTGCGATCCTCCGGCGCCGGCCGTACTGGCCGCATTGGCCTCGTCCGACACCGAACGGGGCTACCCGCCATCGATCGGGTCGCCGCAGTTGCGAGAGGCCGCCGCGGGCTGGATCCACCGGCGGTTCGGGTTTCATGCGGCCCCGGGCGACATCGCCGCGTGCGTCGGCACGAAGGAGTTCGTGGGCACGCTGCCCCAATGGCTGAAGCTGCGCCGGCCCGATCGCGACACCGTCCTGTATCCCGCGGTGGCCTACCCCACCTATGAGATGGGCGCCATCCTGGCCGGCTGTCGCGCCGTGGCCGTACCGGTCGACGAGGCGTTTCGTTTGCGCCTCGACGCCATCGAGGCGGCCGACGCCGCTCGCGCGCTGTGCCTGTGGGTGAACACGCCGGGCAACCCCGCGGGCAACCTCGATGACCTCGGGGCGGTCGCCGCATGGGGACGCCGGCGCGGCGTGCCCGTCTTCAGCGATGAGTGCTATGTCGAGTTCACGTGGGACGGTCCACCGCACTCGATCCTCGAGCACGGCACCGAAGGCGTGGTGGCCGTGCACTCGTTGTCGAAACGCTCCAACCTGGCGGGCCTGCGCGTCGGCTTCTACGCGGGCGACACCGATCTCGTGCACTACCTCTCCGAAGTGCGCAAGCACGTGGGGATGATGGTGCCGGGCCCGGCACAGGCGGCCGGTGTCGCCGCCCTCGATGATGACGAGCATGTGGTCGCCCAGCGGGCGCGCTACCGACGTCGCCTCGAACGGGTACGGGAGATCCTGCGGGCGTGGGACGGTGTCGACGCGCCGCTTCCGGGTGGCGGCTTCTACCTCTGGGCACCCGTCGACGACCCGTGGGGATTCACCGACCGTCTCGCGGCGGAAGGCGGCGCCCTGGTCAGCCCCGGTGAGTTCTACGGCACGGCGGCCGAGGGCCACGTGCGGATCGCTGTAGTGCAACCCGATGAGCGGATCGAACTCGTGGCGGAGCGGCTGGGGGCCAAGAGGTTGGGGGCTACATGACGATGACGGTGCCCTTCACCGCCGAGATCACCCCCGCCAAGCGGTGGTACTGGCTGGGCTCACTCGCCATCGCGGCGGGCGTCATCGCGGGCACGGTCGTCGCCGTCAGCGGCATCGTCACCGCGGTCCGCCAGGTCGACCACTTCGCTCGTATCGTCGTGCCGGGCCAGGCCGAGCTGTCGTTCGCGAAAGCCGGCAAGTACACGATCTACTACGAGTACCGCAGCGAGGTCGACGGCCAGACATTCGACACCGACCACGACATACCCACGGGCCTGAAGGTGACGATCACCGACGCCAAAGGCAACGCGATTGATTCAGTGCAACGCTACGACGGTGACCTTTCCGTCTCTTCGAGCGGGATCGCCGGGAAGGCGGTGTTCACGTTCAGGCTCACCGAGCCCGGCAACTACTTCATCGCGGCCCAGACCGCGAACGCGCGACAGAGCAACTTCGTGTTGTCGGTGGGCAAAGGGTTCGCCGGGCGCGTCCTACGCGCGCTCCTCTTTGGCGGTCTCCTGGCCCTCGCCGGCCTCATAATCGGGATCCCCGTCATTATCCGAACGGCGGTGAAACGCGGGCGGGAAAAGCGCGCTCGTCAGCAACTCCAGGGCCCGCCTCCGGGCGGCTGGCCGCAGTACCAGGGGTGGCAGGGTTATGTGGCGCCCGGCCCGGTGACCGCACCACCTACGAGACCTCCCACGGGTCCGCCTACCGGTTCGTGGGCCCCACCGTCGGGTCCGCCCTCCGGCTGACGCGGTTACCCTCGTCGCATGGGGAACCTGGAGGACCGCATCGTCGATCTGTGGGACAACCGTGCCTCACTCGACCCCGCGGACAAGGCGGCGAAGCAGACCATCCGCGAAGCCATCGACCTGCTCGACGCCGGCGAGGTCCGTGTCGCTGAACTCGTCGATGACGTCGTCGTGGTGCACACATGGCTGAAACAGGCGATCTTGCTGCTGTTTCGAATCTCGAAGATCAAGACGGTGGAGCTTGGTCCGTTCGAATACGCCGACAAGCTCCCGCTCAAGACCGGATTCAAGAAGGCTGGAGTGCGGGTAGTGCCCGGCGCGTCGGCCCGCTACGGCGCGTTCCTCGAGCCGGGCGTGATCCTGATGCCGAGCTACGTGAACATCGGCGCGCGGGTCGGAGCCGACACCATGGTCGACACGTGGGCCACCGTCGGCTCGTGCGCCCAGATTGGCGCCAACGTCCATTTGTCGGGTGGCGTCGGCATCGGTGGTGTGCTCGAGCCACCCCAAGCCGCGCCCGTGATCGTCGAGGACGACTGCCTCATCGGGAGCCGATGCGTGGTGGCCGATGGGGCGCGAGTGGGTCGGGGCAGCGTGCTCGGCGCGGGATGCATCCTCACGGGGTCGATCCCCGTGATCGACGCGGAGACCGGCGCCGAGGTTGGTCGTGGAATCGTGCCCGCCGGCAGCGTGTGCATTCTGGCGACGCGGCCCCGACAGTTCGGCGCACGCGAGTACGGATTGCCGTGTGTGCTGATCGTGAAGCATGTGGCCCCGGGGGAACGTCACGAGAAGGGTCAGCTCGAGCAGATCCTGCGTGACAACGGTGCGACGCTCTGACTACAGGCGGCGCATGACGGTGACGACCTTGCCGTAGAGCTTCACGTCGTCGGCATCGAACACCATGGGCTGGAGTCGAGGGTTGGAGGGCTCGAGGACGATCTTCGCGCCCTTGCGGCGGTAGGTCTTCACGGTGCCTTCCTCGCCGGGGATACCGGCAACGACGATGTCGCCGTTGTGGGCGACGTCTTGGCATCGAGCCACGACGTAGTCACCGTCGAGGATGCCCGCGCCGATCATCGAATCGCCCCGTACCCGCAACATGAACAGCTCGCCGTCGCCCGTGAAGTCCTCAGGCAGGGGGAGCACTTCCTCGACGTTTTCCTGGGCGAGCACGTTGACGCCCGCGGCAACGTCGCCCACGAGGGGCACGTGGCGCACCGGCCGGCGCTCGGCCACCGCACCCGTGGTGGCATCGAAATGCACCTCGATCGCGCGCGGCTTCGTGGGATCTCGCGTGAGCACGCCGAGGCGTTGCAGGGTGGCGAGGTGACTGTGCACCGTGGACGGCGACGTGAGCCCGACGGCCTCGCCGATCTCGCGCACGCTCGGCGGGTAGCCCCGCTCGCGCATCTGAAGCTCGATGAAGTCGAGGATCTCGCGCTGGCGGCCGGTGAGGACGGTGTCGGTCATGGCCAAACCGTACTGGTGTTCGGCATACGAGTCAAACATCTGTTCGATTTAGGGCTTGACGCCGAACAGGCGTTCGTGCAAGGGTCTACGAACAGGCGTTCGGGAAAGGAGCGACTCATGGCTGCAGTGATGGTGGATCACACGACGCACGAGCTCGCTCCGTACGTCACACCGACCGCGCCGCGAACGAGGGCGTGGGTGTTCTGGCGGCGCCGCCTCGTCGCCGTGGGCCTTGTCGTCTTGGCCCTCACGATCGTCGCCCCCCGGTTCCGGGCCGCCCTCGGTGGTGCCCCTGCCTCCGCCCCCGAGGGCGGCCCGGTGCCCATCTCCTACGTCGTCGAGCCCGGCGACACGCTGTGGTCCATTGCTCGGCGCGTGCAGCCCGTGGGCGACCCACGCGCGCTCGTCGCTCGCCTCGAGCTCGTCGCCGGCGGAGCCGAACTCCGGCCCGGGCAGGTGCTCACCCTCAGCAGTTGAACGGACTGCCAGGGTCGACGGCGGTTGCTACCGTCGTCGACATGCACTGTCCTTCGTGCGGATTCGACGACACGCGGGTCATCGACTCACGCGCCACCGACGAAGGAACTTCGATCCGGCGGCGCCGGGAGTGCGCCCGCTGCCGCTACCGGTTCACCACCTACGAACGAATCGACGAGGTGCCGCTCGTGGTCGTGAAGCGATCCGGAGAACGCGAACCGTTCGACCGGGTCAAGATCGTGGCCGGGTTGCAGGCGGCGGCCAAGGGCCGGCCCGTCTCGCTCGACAAGCTCGAAGCCCTCGCGGCCGAGGTCGAAGACGAGCTGCGTCTTGTTGGCGGCGATGTCGACAGTGCCACCGTTGGCCTCGCGGTGCTCGATCACCTGCGCGCCCTCGATGAGGTCGCCTACTTGCGCTTCGCAAGCGTCTACAAGAACTTCGACGCCGCGGCCGACTTCCGTCGCGAGCTGCGGTTGTTGGCGAAATCCACTGAACCCAAGGGTCACGACCGCACGTAGCGCACGAAAAGGTAGTGGTCGTCTTCGGCCACATGCACGACACGCAGTCTCCCTAGGGGCGTCACGGGCGATCCTTGGGCGATCCGAGGCTCATCGCCGCCCACCAACAATGGGCTGACGGTGAGACACAGTTCGTCGATGAGATCCGCCGCGAACAATTGGGCGTTGATCGAAGGTCCGCCCTCGCAGAGCACAACACCGCCCTCTAACCGGGCCAGCGTGGCGGCGAAGTCGACATCGCCCCTGCCGGCTCGGATCGAGCGCACCGGCACCGCCGGCGCGTCCTCGGTTGTTACGACGATCCCCGCCCCGGAGGTGAACAGCGGGCTCGAGAAGTCGAGCTTGGCCGAACGGGTAACCACGGCGATGGTGAGGCCGGGGCGCGACGGCGCACCGTAGGCGTCGGCCCGCACGGTGCCCGCTCCGACCAGCACCACGTCGGCCGCCGCCCTCAGGGCGAGCAGAACCGAGAGGTCGGCCGGCGAGCCGAGCGGGGCCGAAGAGCCGTCGATCACCGCGGCACCGTCGGCGCTGGCGATCATCGAACACATCACGTGCCCGTGCTCCGGGCGGACGTGACGACCGTAGAGCTCGCCCACCGTGACGTCATCGCGCCGATCGGGAAGGAGGAGTCGCACGGGCCGTCATCCTGACACGATGGGGGCCATGAACGACACGCGTACGGCGTTTCGCACCTGCCCGCTCTGTGAGGCCGGGTGCGGGTTGGAGATCACCGTGAAGGGCTCCGATGTCACGCGCATCCGTGGTGACCGTGACGACGTGTTCAGCCACGGCTTCATCTGCCCGAAGGGCTCGACGCTCAAGCAGCTACATGAAGATCCCGACCGCTTACGGTCGCCGCTCGTCAAGCGCGACGGACGCTTCGTCGAGGCCACCTGGGACGAAGCGTGGTCAGAAGTCGACCGCCTGCTGGGCGGGGTGCTGGCCGAGCACGGACGTGACGCCGTCGCCGTCTACCTCGGTAACCCCTCGGCCCACAGCCTGTCGCCGACGATGTTTCTCCGGCCGTTCCTCCAGGCCATCGGAACCCGGAACCGGTTCTCGGCGGCGACGCTCGATCAGATGCCCAGACACGTCGCCTCGGGCTACGTATTCGGATCGGTCATGGCGGTTCCGGTGCCCGACCTCGATCGCACCGACTACCTGCTCATGCTGGGCGCAAATCCCTACGCGTCGAATGGTTCGCTCTGCACCGCGCCGGACTTCCCCGGCCGGCTCGAGGCCCTGCGGGCCCGCGGTGGCCGGCTGGTTGTGGTCGACCCGCGTCGCAGCCGCACCGCCGAGGAGGCCGACGAGTGGGTCGCGATCCGCCCCGGCACCGACGCCCAACTGCTCATGGCGATCGTCCACACCCTGTTCGCCGAGGGCCTGGCCGACGCCGGCGCCCACGTCGGTGCCCACCTCAACGGCGTCGACGAGCTGCGTCAGCTGGCGGAGCCGTTCTCGCCGGAAGCCGTCGCCGCGATCGTGGGCGTCGATTCGACGTCGATTCGCCGCATCGCCCGCGAGCTCGCCGCGGCGCCGACGGCGGCGGTGTACGGGCGCATCGGTACCTGCACGCAGGAGTTCGGCACTCTGGCCTCGTGGCTCATCGACGCCGTCAACATCCTCACCGGCAACCTCGACCGGCCCGGCGGCGCCATGTTCGCCCTCCCTGCGGCAGGTGGACCCACCACTCGCGGTACACCCGGCTCCGGTTCAGGTTTCCGGGTCGGTCGCGGCCACACCCGAGTGCGCGGGCTACCGGAGGTGATGGGCGAATACCCCGCGTCCGCGCTGGCCGAAGAGATCGACACACCCGGCGAGGGCGCCATCCGGGCCCTGATCACCGTGGCGGGCAACCCCGTGCTCTCGGCGCCGAACAGCGCCCGTCTCGACAAGGCCCTCGGCCAGCTCGACGTGATGATCGCGGTCGACATCTATCTGAACGAGACCACCCGCCACGCCGATGTGATCCTGCCGCCGCCGTCGGTGCTGCGGCGCTCGCACTACGACCTCCTGCTCCTGCAGTTCGCGGTACGCAACGTGGCCAACTTCTCCGAGCCCGTGTTCCCGCTCGCGCCCGGCCAGCCCGACGAATGGGAGATCCTGGCCAAGCTGGCACTCATCGCGCAGGGCAGGGGAGCGGTGGCCGATGCCGCCCTGGTCGACGAGGCCACCCTCACGGCACTCGTAGAGCACGCGGTCAGCGACTCGACCTCGAGGCTCTTTGACCTCGACCCCGACGACGTCATTGCCGAGCTGTCGGTATCGGGTCGCCGCGGGCCCGAGCGCATTCTCGATTTCATGCTGCGCACCGGCCCCTACGGTCTGACCCTCGATGATCTGATCGCGAACCCGCACGGCATCGACCTCGGCGCGCTCGAGCCCCGCCTGCCCGGCGTGCTGCGCACGCCCTCCGGCCGCATCGAGCTCGCTCCGGCGCCGCTGGCCGCCGACGTCGCCCGCCTGGCGTCCACCCTCGATCGCCCGCCCCCTGACTTCGTGCTGGTGGGCCGGCGCAATCTGCGATCGAACAATTCGTGGATGCACAACATCAACGTGCTCACGAAGGGAAAGCCGCAGTGCACCCTTCAGATCCACCCGATCGACGCGGCCACGCTCGGCGTCGGCGTCGCTGACAAGGTGCTCGTGACCTCGCGCGTGGGCGAACTGGTTGCGCCTGTGGAGATCACCGACGGCATCCGCGAGGGTGTCGTGAGCCTGCCCCACGGCTTCGGCCACGACCTCGACGGCATCGCCATGCAGGTCGCCCAGGCCCGTCCAGGGGTGAACTCGAATCTCCTATCCGACGAGGAGGAAATCGACCCCTTGTCGGGCAACGCGGTCCTCAACGGCATCCCCGTTCGGCTGGCGCGAGTCTGACTTCGCTTAGAAACCATCGCGAGAGGAAATACACAGGCGCGTCCCCAGAATTGGGCCCGTCATCCTCTTTCGCTCCACAGGGCAAGTTCCGTAGGGTGACCCGACAACCGACGGCCGCGGCGCACAAGCGGCGGAATGGGTGACGACGAACCGGGGGGCTGACCGCTAGGCGTCACTGGGTGGAGGAGCCCGATACCTGTCCTTGTATTGCGCCGCGGCCGTCCGTGGTGCCTGTTCGGAACCGGCGTCCAAACAGGCTGCTCGCGGCCATTGACAGGGGTGTAGTTACAGTGCTGTAATGCCCGAACCCCTTGTGGGGGGCGCGGGCTTGGGGGCGCTCTCACCACAAGATGTTGTGCCCGGGCGCCTCCTCTCCCGCTCGGGCCCAATCAACGCCCTCGAGACCCAGCTGTAGCGAACCGATAGGGAGCACGAACGTATGTCCATCGCACCGGAGCGCACCGGCATCGGAATCCGCCGCCACTTCACCAGGACCGATGTGCATCCCTTCGACCAGGTGGTCTGGGAGCGTCGGGACGCGCGCATCACCAACTACCGCGATGGCTCAGTGGCGTTCGAACAACGCGATGTCGAGTTCCCGGTGTCGTGGTCGCTGAACGCCACAAACATCGTCGCCCAGAAATACTTCAGGGGAACGCCAGGAACCGCGGAGCGTGAGACATCACTGAAGCAAGTGGTCGACCGGCTCTCCGACACGATCACCGCTTGGGGCGTGAAGGGCGGCTACTTCGTCGACGACACCGAGGCCGAGGCGTTCCGCCAGGAGCTCAAGTTCATCCTCGTGACGCAGCGGGCGGCGTTCAACTCTCCCGTGTGGTTCAACATCGGCGTGAAGGGTGTACCCCAGCAAGCCTCGGCCTGTTTCATCCTCGCCGTCGACGACACGATGGATTCCATCCTCAACTGGTACGTCGAAGAGGGCACGATCTTCAAGGGCGGTTCGGGCTCGGGCACGAACCTCTCGCGGATCCGGTCGTCGAAGGAGCTTCTGAAGGGCGGCGGTACCGCCTCTGGTCCGGTCAGCTTCATGCGCGGTGCCGATGCCAGCGCGGGCACGATCAAGAGCGGCGGGAAGACGCGCCGCGCCGCGAAGATGGTGATCCTCAACGTCGATCATCCCGACATCGAGGAGTTCGTGTGGTGCAAGGCGCGCGAGGAGCGCAAGGCCCGCGTGTTGCGCGACGCCGGCTTCGACATGGACCTCGACGGCATCGACTCCTATTCGACGCAGTACCAGAACGCCAACAACTCGGTGCGGGTCACCGACGACTTCATGCAGGCCGTCGTCGACAATCGCGATTGGCATCTGCGCGCCGTCACCTCGGGCGAGATCATCGAGTCGAAGCCCGCCCGCCAGATCTGGCGTGAGATCGCGGAGGCGAGCTGGGAGTGCGCCGACCCCGGTCTGCAGTTCGACACCACGATCAACCGCTGGCACACCGCGGCCACCAGCGGCCGCATCAACGGATCGAACCCGTGCTCTGAGTACATGCACCTCGACAACTCGGCGTGCAACCTCGCCAGCATCAACTTGCTCAAGTACCTGAACGACGACGACACGTTCGACATCGAGGCGTACAAGCACACGGTCGAGGTGATGTTCACCGCCCAGGAGATCCTCGTGGGCAACGCCGATTACCCCACGAAGGCGATTGGCGAGACGAGCCGCCAGTTCCGTCAGCTCGGGTTGGGCTACGCCAACCTCGGCGCCCTGCTCATGGCCATCGGGCTGCCCTACGACAGCGACGGTGGCCGCGCGTGGGCTGGTGCGCTCACCGCGCTCATGACCGGTCACGCCTACGCCACGAGCGCGCGCACGGCGTCGCGCATGGGCGCGTTTGCCGGCTTCACCGAGAACGAGGAGCACATGCTGCGGGTGCTGCGCATGCACCGCGCCGAAGCCGCCAAGATCGACGAGGAGCTCGTGCCGGCCGACCTGCTCTCCGCCGCGCAGCACGCGTGGGATGAGGCGGTCGTCAACGCCGAGGAGTTCGGCGTGCGCAACAGCCAGGCCACCGTGCTCGCGCCCACGGGCACGATCGGACTGGCGATGGATTGCGACACCACCGGCATCGAGCCCGACCTCGGTCTCGTGAAGTTCAAGAAGCTGGTCGGCGGCGGCGACATGTCGATCGTCAACCAGACGGTGCCGCGGGCGCTGCGTCAGCTCGGCTACCGGCCGGCGCAGATCGACGAGATCATCGCCTACATCGATATCAACAAGTCGATCCTCGGTGCGCCGCACTTGGCGATCGAGCACCTGCCGGTCTTTGCCTGCTCGATGGGCGACAACGCCATCCACTACGAGGGCCACGTGCGGATGATGGGTGCCGTGCAGCCCTTTATCTCCGGAGCGATCAGCAAGACCGTCAACATGCCCGAAGACGCCACCGTCGAGGCGATCGAGAGTCTGCACATGCTGGCGTGGGAACTCGGCATCAAGGCCGTCGCGATCTACCGCGATAACTGCAAAGTAGGTCAGCCGCTCTCAACGGCCCGCAAGGAGGTCGTCTCCGATGTCGTCGAGCGCGTCGTCGAACGGATCGTGCGCGAGCCGGTGCGTAAGAAGATGCCGCGCACGCGCACGAGCCGTACGTTCGATTTCCGTGTGGCCGACTGCAAGGGCTTCGTCACGGTGGGGGAGTACGCCGACGGCCGTCCCGGCGAGATCTTCGTGCGGGTCTCGAAGCAGGGCTCCACACTCGCGGGCATCATGGACGCGTTCGCCATCTCGATCAGCCACGGTCTGCAGTACGGCGTGCCGCTGCGGGCGTTCGTCGAGGCGTTCACGAACATGCGCTTCGAGCCCGCGGGGATGACCGACGATCCCGACATCCGCTTCGCGTCGTCGCTCATGGACTACCTGTTCCGCCGGCTCGCGCTCGAGTACCTCACCCCCGACGAGCGCGCGGAGCTGTCGATCTTCTCGGTGAGTGAGCGCCTCCAGCCCACCCTCCCCGGTGTCGAGGAGACCGCCGTCGTCACCGTCCAAGGCCACGACGTCGTCGCCGACCCGAAGACGATCCCGAGCGCCTCCGACCTCGTCGCCCAAGTGGAGTCGGGCCTTTTCGCGCCAACACCCGACCCCACCGGTCCCGTCTCGTTCGTAGCCACCCGCGGCCACAACGCCGACGCGCCGATGTGCATGCAGTGCGGTGTCCAGATGGTGCGCGCCGGCAGTTGCCACGCGTGTCCGAGTTGCGGCTCGACCAGCGGCTGCAGCTGACGCGCGACTCTGTCGTCTCAGCCTGGGGTTCATCGCCGGCCGAACGGGTCGGCGCCTATGCGTGCGACGCGCTGATCCATTCTCCCGACGGCGTCGTTTTTCGCGCCATCGACATCGCCGCGCCGGCCCCGCTTGTCTTCCGTTGGCTGTGCCAGCTGCGCGTCGCGCCCTACAGCTACGACTGGGTCGACAATCGCGGCGCTCGCAGCCCTCGGCGGCTCACTGACGGGCTCGACCGACTCGAGATCGGCCAGCGTTTCATGCGCATCTTCCGCCTGACGTCGTTCGATGAGGGCCACTCGATCACTCTCGACTCGACCACGTCGCTGTTCGGCCGTGTCGTAGGCACGTATCTGGTTGTCCCGACCGGCAATGCACGCAGTCGATTGATCGTGAAGCTGGCCTTCGCCGCACCGGAGGGTCTCCGAGGCTGGATGGTCAAGCGATTGCTGCCCGCGGGTGATCTCGTCATGATGCGCAAACAGCTCCTCACGCTGAAGAGCCTGGCCGAACGAGATGCAAAGCTCTGAGCCATGGCTACAGCGCTCGACGGGCTGCGCACCGTCATCTATCCCTCGCCCGATCTCGAAGCCGCCAAGGCGTGGTGGACGGCCTATTTGGGAATCGAGCCGTACTTCGACGAGCCGTTCTACGTGGGCTACACCGTCGCGGGCTACGAGCTTGGGCTCTTGCCGAGTGCGGACCCGTCGGAGGGGGCGTTGACGTACTGGGGCGTGACCGATGTGGCGGCCGCCTTCGCCGCGGCGATTGCCGCAGGAGCCACCGAGCACGCCGCGGTTTCTGAGGTCGGAGGGGGCATTGTCACGGCGACGGTCCGGACCCCACCGGGAGCGATCCTCGGGTTGATCTACAACCCTCATTTCAGCCTCGGCTGAGCGCCGCCGCTTCTCGTATTTTTCTTTCGCGGGATGTTTGCGGGGGTGCGCGGGTGGGCTATGATCGAACATATGTTCGACGAGATGCGGAGAGCGTTGGGGGAGGCGATCCGGGCGGGGGCCCGCGTCGAGCCGGCCGCGTCCGACCCGAAGTATCGGCTGGGAGTGGCGGAGGTCCGCCGACTGATCGACGCGTTGGAAGCCGAGTATGGGCGTCTCGCGGCGTCGGTGGATGTGGCGTGGTTGGCGCAGGCGACGGGGTCGACGGTGCA
>JBDUDK010000089.1:0-16339 GCA_040002995.1 Acidimicrobiales bacterium
CGAGGGCTTCGGCTTCCCGATACTGGAGGCGATGGCCGCCGGGGTACCTGTGATCGCGGGCACGGCCGGATCGATGCCGGAGGTCGCAGGCGATGCCGCCGTCCTCGTCGACCCGCACGACGTCGAGGCCATCGGCGATGCACTCGTGCGCGTCGTCAGCGACCCCAACTTGCGCAGCGCGCTCGTCGGTGCCGGACGGGCACGAGTGACACAGTTCTCGTGGCGGCGTACGGCTCTCGAGGTGATGAGCCTCTACCGTGAGGCGGTGGCCGATGGGCGAACGTCGACATGACCCGCGGTCCGACGGTGACTGTGCTCTGTGGTGGGGTCGGTGCCGCCCGCTTTCTGCAGGGCCTGCTCGGCATCGTGCCCGCGTCCGAGGTGACCGCGGTGGTCAACACCGGTGACGATACCGTCCTGCATGGTCTGCACATCAGCCCCGACCTCGACACGATCACCTACACGCTCTCCGGATCGGTGAATCCCGCTACCGGCTGGGGACTGGCGGGCGAGACCTGGTCGGCGATGGACGCCCTCGAACGGTTCGCGTCGGTCCGGCCGAGCGGTTCCACAGCCGCCGGCACATGGTTCGGGCTCGGCGACCGCGACCTCGCGACCCACCTCTACCGCACCCATCGGCTCCACGAAGGCGCCACGCTCACCGCGGTGACCGCCGAGGTCGCGGCCGCATTCGGGTTGAGCGTGCGCCTGCTCCCGATGAGCGACGATCGAGTCGAGACCCGTGTCGTGGTGGTCGACAAGGGCGAGATCGGATTTCAGGAGTACTTCGTCGGGATGCACCACGATGTCGCGGTCAGCGCGGTGCGCTTCGCCGGGCTCGACACGGCGCGGCCGGCTCCCGACGTCGTCGCAGCGATCGAGCGCGCCGGCATCGTCGTCATCGCCCCGTCGAACCCGATCGTGTCGATCGGCCCCGTGGTCGCGTTTCCCGCGATCGCGGACGTGACGCGGGCGCGCCGTTCGAGCGTCGTGGCCGTGTCGCCGATTGTGGCCGGCGCCGCGCTCAAGGGTCCCGCGGCGCGGATGCTCGACGAGCTCGGCCACGAGGCATCCGTGGTTGGCGTTGCTCGCCTCTACCGCGACTTGGCCGCGACGCTCGTGATCGACACCGCCGACGGCGACCTGGCGGCGAGTGTCGAGGCTGAGGGCATGCGGGCCGTCGTCACCGACACAGTGATGCGCACACCTGAGATCGCCGCCGCGCTGGCCGCCCGTGTACTGGCCGCGGGACACCGATGAGCCGGCTGGAGATATGGGGAATCGAAGGCATCGCCGAGATTCATTCAGGCGATTCGCTCACCGACATCATCGCGGCGACGTGCGCGGGTCCGCCCAACGGACCGCTGTTGCCCGGCGATGTACTCGTCGTCACGCAGAAGATCGTGTCGAAGGCCGAGGGGCGACTCGTAGCCGTCGACGCCAACGACCCTCTCGCCCACAAAGCCCTGGTCCTCGAGGAGGCCGTGCGGGTGCTGCGCCGCCGCGGCGATCTCATCATCACCGAGACGCGTCACGGCTTCGTGTGCGCGAACTCCGGTGTCGACCTTTCCAACGTCGAGCGGGGGTACGCCGCGCTTTTGCCCATCGACAGTGACAGATCGGCGCGGCGCATCCGCGACGGTCTGCGCGCCCGGCTCGGCGTGGAAACGGCCGTGGTGATCAGCGACACGTTCGGCCGGCCGTGGCGCAAGGGTCTCACCGATGTCGCGCTCGGCACCGCGGGCATTGCCGCCCTTCTCGACCTGCGCGGAGCGGCCGATGCGCTCGGACGTGTCCTGCAGGTAACCGAGGTGGCCGTCGCTGACGAGATCGCGTCGGCCGCGGAGATGGTGATGGGCAAGAGCACCGGCATCCCCGTCGCGGTGCTGCGCGGCATCGACGCGTCGTGGCTGAGGGAAAGCTCCGTCCACGACGAGCTGATCCGGCCCTCCCAGGAAGACCTCTTCCGCTAAACCCGGCGGAATTTCGCCCGTCAGGGGTGAGTTCCGCGAGGTATTGACGGGGTGCACCCTCAGAGGGTCGATCCCGCCGGTGGGCTCTGGGCGGCCCACCAGCGCAGGACCCCGGCCACGCCTTCACCGAGCGTGGTGAAAGGCCGCCAGCCGAGGTAGATCTCGGCCCGCCGTGGGTCGAGGACCATGCGCACCGGGCCGCTGGCGGGCGTGTCGGTACGCACTGGCGCTTTCGTCACTCCGACACCCGAGGCCATCAAGTCGTGCAACGCCGAGATCGACGTTTCGACACCGGTCGCCACGTTCACCACGAGTCCGGTTCCCCGTTCCCCCGCGCGAACGAACGCGTCGACGACGTCGTCGACCGCGACGAAATCGCGGGTCGTGCTCCCGTTCCCGTTCAATCGACCCGGCTCGCCGGCCACGAGCGCGCGGGCGAACGAGGCGACCACACCGTCGATGCGCCTCGTGCCATACACGCTCGCGAGCGTCAGTCCGCAGAACTCGAGCGCGTGCTCGGCGCGATACGCCGCGAGATAGTCCAAAGCGGCGTGTTCAGCGAGGCCTCTGGGTGATCGCGGTGCTAACTCTCGTGTGTCCTTCGCCGGCAGATCCCGTCCGGCGAGGTCGCCGTACAGCTCGGCCGACAGGGCCATCACCACTTTGCCCGCCCCCGCGGCTACGGCGGACTCCAGGACATTGGCGGTGCCTCCCACGACGACCGCGGCGAGGTCGGCTGCGCGCCCCCATGGTGGCGCCGCCAGATGGAAGACGACCTGTGGACGGCGCCGCGCGCACAACTCCACGAGCTCGGCGGCGCGCACGTCGAGGCGATGGATGGTGAGCTCATGGTTGCGGTCGGCGCGCGCCGACGTGAGGTTGGTGGTGCGTCCGCTCGAGAAGTCGTCGACCACGTCGACTGCGTAGCCGCCTGCGAGCAATCGGTCGACGAGGTGCGAGCCTATGAAGCCGCATCCCCCGGTAACCAGAGCTCTCATGCGATCGGCTCGGGCACCCGCACGCTGTTCAGCTCACCTCCGGGCACCACGACGACGTCGTCACCGAGCACGACGTCGATGAGGCGTGAATGACGCCCGACGAGCGCGCCGCGTCCACAGAGCGTCCGGTGCAGATGCGCGCCGTAACCGATCACGGCACCGTCGAGCACCACGCTGTCGACCACGCGGGCGTTCGCGGCTATCCGCGCGCCGCGCCCAATCACTGACCGTTCAACCACCGCGTCCGGGTCGATGATCGCGCCGGCCGCCACACCCTCGGACCGATGTCCACGGCGTCCATCGAGAAAGTCGAGGTTGGCCTGCAGGTACTGGTCGGGCCGCCCCGTGTCGAGCCAGTACGACGCGTCGGACATCGCGTACAGCGTGGAGCCGGCGGCCATCGCGGGAAATATCTCGCGCTCAATCGACACCATTCGCCCAGGTACGACGCGGTCGATGAACGACGGTTCGAGGACGTAGGTGCCGGCGTTGATGAGGTTGGTCGGCGCGTCCTCACGGCGCGGCTTCTCGATGAACGCCAAGACTTTGCCCCTGGAGTCGGTCGTGACGACGCCGAAGGCGGAAGGGTCATCGACGGGCGTGAGGTGGATCGTGCCCTCGGCTCCGGCCGTGCGGTGGAAATCGAGAAGCGCGCCGACATCGAGGTCGGTGAGCACGTCACCGTTCATCGCGAGGAAGGTCGTGTCGATTCCGGCCTCTCTGGCCGCGAACGCGATCGCACCCGCGGTGTCGAGCGGCTCCGGCTCGACCGCATAATGCAGCTCGACGCCCGCGCACCAGTTGTCGGGGTACGCCGCGAGGAAGGCGTCAGGATTGAAGCCCAACGCGAGTACGGCTTCGGTGACGCCGTACGCGGCGAGGCCGCCCACCACGCGTTCGACGATGGGAATGCCGGCGACGGGAAGCAGGGGCTTCGGCGTGGTGTCGGTGAGCGGCCGCAGGCGGGTGCCAAAACCACCGACGAGAATGACCGCCTTCATCCGCTGCTGGTGCTCGTGCTCCCGGCGGTGGTCGACGACGTGCCAGCCACGGTTGTCCCCGTTCCCGGCACCGTTGTCCCGGTTCCCGGCACGGTCGTCCCAGTACCGGGCACCGTTGTCCCGGTTCCCGGCACGGTTGTCCCAGTCGTTGTCCCGACGTCGCTCAGGGCGTCGAGGGTGGCCTCCGACTTGGGCTTAGGCAGGTCGACACCGTCGGGAACAAAGGCGATCGTGAGGAGCATCTCGTTCGCCGTGAAGCGGATGTTCTTGAACCCGCTGGTGTAGATCACCGGCTTGGCGGCATCGCGAGTTTCCCAGACCGCGACCTTCACCTTGCCCTTCTCCTTCTTGCCGTTGATCGTGCAGGTGTCGCCGTTCTTGTACTTGCCCTCGGGGATCTCGAGATTCGTGTCCGTTACTTTCCAACCAGCACCATCAGCAAACTTGCCGAGCTTGGCGTTGCGTCCGCTCGCGGCTGTGCTGAACGGGTGAATGTGAATGATGCCGTCACCGTGGGTATGGAGACCCACCGGAACGCCGTCGATGTCGTTCGGCGTCTCGGTTTGGATGAAGGGGACCTCTTTGTCGCAGATGTAGAACGCGTAAGCGGCGTGCCAGTGGCCGTTGCCGCTCGGGTCGTTCTGCGCGTTGGCCAGCGGTGGGGTCGTGTTGGCGCTCGCCCGGTGCGCCTTGCCGTAGACAATCAGCCCTACACCGAGCAGGACGACCAAGACCATGGCGACGGGAAAGAGAAGGCCCGACTGCCGAGGACTGCGGATGCGCCCGCCGGTAGCGGCGGCGCGAGCGACTTTTTTGGAAGATGATGCGCGACCCACGAGGGCGCCACGCTACAAGCCGGGATACCGCCGACCCCAGTCAGCCCTTCGCTCGGCCCTTTGCCAGCTCCGAGAAAAGCGCCTCATAAGCCGCCGCCACCGCCGACGGTGAGGCCCATCCCTCGACGAAACGACGGCCGGCCTCACCCATGCGTCGCGCTTCGTCAGGAGTGTCGATCAAACGGAGAAGGGCCTGCGTGAACGCGTCGGGATCCTCAGGGGGCACGGCGAGTCCGGCTCCTGCGTTCGCGACGACACGCGCGACTTCTGTGCCCACGTCGACACTCGCCACCACGGGCCGGGCGGCCGCGAGTATCGAGTAGGTCTTCGAGGGGACGCTCGAACGGGCGAGGCCGCGTTTCAGGGGGACGACGTGGATGTCGCCGGTGGCTAACACCTCGGCCAGGCGCTCGCGCGGCTGGTAGGCGGCGAAACGCATATTCGACAGACCACCCGCCCGACGTTCGACATCCGCGAGGGCCGATCCCCCACCGTTGATCACGAAGGTGACCCGCTCCCCGACGAGGCGATGCGCGGCTTCGAGCACGACATCGAAGCTCTGCGAGAACCCGACGTTGCCTGCGTACATCACCACTGTCTCGTCTCCGATCCCAAGCTCGCGTCGGTACGGGGTCACGCGATCGAGCGGCCGGACGGCCTCGGTGTCGACGAAGTTGGGGATGACCCGCACCTTGCCCCGGTCGACCGGCCGCACCTTCGACGCGACGTTCTCGCGAAGATCCTCGGAGAGCACTGTGATCGCGTCGGCCACTCGGTAGCTGACCGCTTCGAGCCGGCGGGCCGCGCTGATGACGGTCTTGTTCGTGATGGCGCCGAGTTCGACCGCAACATCGGGAAAGACGTCTTGAATGTTGAACACGTAAGGCCCGCGACGCGCCAACGACATGGCCCAGCCGGTTAGTCCCAACGAGAGCGGGGGCGACATCGCGAGCACGCCGTCGACGCGCCCACCCCGCAAGCCCGCGAATCCGGCCAAGCCGCTGAAACCGGCAAAGGCGATCGCCCTCCGAGAAATCGACCGCTTGTCGGTCGGGAACGGATGCACCCGCGTGATGGAACCCCAGTGGGTGCGCTCCGTCCGAACCAGGCGCCCCTCGAATCCCGGCTCGACCCGGTGCGTGCGATACCACGGCAGCGCGGTCACGATGTCGAGCCGGTGACCTCGATCCACCAGCTCCCCCACAATGCGCGAGATGACCTCTCCCGTGGGAGCGAGGTCAGGCTCGAAATGTGGGCAGAGGACTGCGAGTTTCATAATTCGGCGGCGGCAACGTAGGCCCCCAGCAGGGCCGCACCCGCCGCCGCAGCCGTGAAGCGGGCCGCGCGCACATGGCCGGCCGCGATCAGACGATCGCGCTCGTCGCGGTCGTCGATGAGCTGGTCGATGGCCTTGGCCCACGCGTCCGGTTCGTCCGGGGGCAACAGAATCCCGGCATCACCGACCACCTCCGGGAGGGCAGTGGCGTCGGCCGCGATCACCGGACACCCGAATCGCATCGCTTCGAGAACCGGCGCCCCAAAGCCCTCGTACCGGGACGGGAACGCCAACGCGGTGGCCACCGCGTAGAGGCCGTTGCGGTCGGCATCGCTGACCCGGCCCGGGCGCACCACGAGGGAACGCACTCCGAGTCGATCGATGTGCGCATTGAGGTCGTCCTCCGCTGGACCACGGCGGCCGAGAAGGACGAGGCGCAAGTCTGGTTGGGAGCGTGCCAGGCGCGCCAACGCCTCGATGAGCACGACGTGGTTCTTGTGGCTGTAGGTGATCGCGGGAAACACCACCACCGGACCCGGTAGCGCCAGGCGAGCGCGCAACTCCCCGACTGGTGTCGCCTCGGACGCTCGTTCCGTCGTCGGGATGCCGTGGGGCACCACGACCACCTTGCTGGCTGGAGTGCCGAGGCGATCGATAACCGTCGAGCGGACGTACGTGCTCGGCACGCACACAATCCGCGCCCTGCGCACAGACCGCGGCACCATCAGACGCAGATACGTCAGCTTCACGGTTGAAAATGTCGCGGGGTACGTGAGGTACTGAAGATCGTGGATCGTGACCACGGAGGGAACGCGGGCGACGGCCGGCACTGTCCCGCCGGCGTGGTGGATGATGTCGAGCTTGCGCGTCCGCGCCGCCAGCCAGCTCGACTCGGCGGCGATGCGGATCGCCCGCCGGCCCCGACCGATTGGTGCGGCGACCACCGGAAACTCGACCTCTGGGTGGGTGCGACGGAAACCCGGTAGGGCGTAAAGGGTGACATCGAGGTCGGGGGGGGCCACTTCCTTGAGCCCGACGAGGTGACGGCAGATGTGTTCTTCGGCCCCGCCCACCCCGCCGGGGCGAAGCCACAGCAAGTTGACGCCCAAGTTCAACGCTCCATCACCTCGCGATACGCGTCGAGCGTGGCCGCGGCCGTCGCTTCCCACGTGAACCCGGCGGCGCGGGCCCGACCGGCGCCGGCCAGCTCGTTCGCGCGTTCGTGCGCGGCGCGAATGCCTGCCGCGATGGCGGATGGATCGTGAGGGTCCACGAGCACGGCCGCGTCGCCGGCGACCTCCTCCGTCGCCCCTCCTCGAGATGTCACCACCGGTGCGCCGTGCGCCATTGCTTCAAGGATCGGCAATCCGAAACCCTCCCAGAAACTGGGATAGCAGAACACGGTCGCCGCGCAGTAAAGACCGCTGAGTTCTGCTCCCCCGACAAATCCGAGAAAGCGGGCGCGCTCCCCGAGAAGCTTTGGCGTGTCGGCACCCCATCCCGCGGGTCCGACCACGACGAGTCCGAGGTCGGGAAGCTGAGCCACCGCCGCGACGAGCCCGACCAGGTTCTTGCGGGGCTCGAGCGTGCCCACGAACAACACGAAGCGGTCGGGCAGGCGGTAGCGGGCTTGGAGTTCGGTGAAGCTTGTGCCGCGAGCGGACACGCCGACGCCGAGCGGCACGTAGCGCAACCGTGATTGTTCGATGCCCGCAGCCGAGCAATCCGCCATCGTGGCGCGCGACGAACACAGCACCAGTCTCGCCTCTTGACGCACAAGTTCGAGACCGCGTTCGAAGAAGCGCACACCTCGCCGCGTGAAGCGCGCGTCCTCGTGGCGCCACGCGAGATCGTGCAGTGTCACGACGAGTGGAGCGCGATGCCCAGGCGTGATGATCGTCGTGGCGTGGACGACGTCGACCGGACCCGTCACCCGCTCGACCACCGGCCGGCGCAGACCATGCCATGCCTCGTACAGCAAGGGCCGAGGCAATATGTGATGGCGCACCTCGATCGGAGGTGTCCACGGTGCCCGGGGAAGCGTGCGATGACGAGCCGCGACGCCCACAAGGGCCACACGTTCACCCATCAGTTGGCGAGTCACCTCGATGGCCGCCGCGGCAGTGCCTCCGGGGACGTCATGCCAGCATTGTTCGAGTGTGACCGCGACCCGCACGGCCGGTCAGCCTTCCACGCCGTACGATCGAGCCATGGATTGGCAAGGGCACAAGGTCGTTGTCACCGGCGGCTCCGGTTTTCTCGGCCGGGTGGTGGTCCGCAAGCTCGTCGATCTCGGCGCGCGGGTAACCGCTCCCCGCCGCAACGAGTTCGACCTCACCGATCGCTCGGCCGCCGAGCGCCTCTTCGCCGAGCACCGCCCCGACCTCTGTTTCCATCTCGCCGCCCAGGTCGGAGGTATCGGTTTCAACCAGGAACGGCCCGCCGATCTCTACCTCAACAACCTCCTCATGGGAACGAACGTCATCGAGGCGGCGCGTAGTAGCGAGGTTGCCAAATTGGTCCTCGTCGGCACCGTCTGCTCGTATCCGAAGACCCCGCCGGTGCCGTTTCGCGAGGAGTTCCTGTGGGACGGCTATCCGGAGGAGACGAACGCGCCCTACGGCATCGCGAAGCGGGCGATGCTCGTGCATGCCCAGGTCAACCGGGCCCAGTTCGGGCAGCGGTCGATCTTCCTCATTCCCACCAATCTCTACGGACCCGGCGACAAGTTCCATGCATCCGTCTCTCACGTGATTCCCGCGCTCATCAAGAAGATGGTCGAGGCGGTCGAACGCGGCGACGACAAGGTCGACGTGTGGGGCACGGGAACGGCGAGCCGCGAGTACCTGTATGTCGAGGATGCGGCCGATGGCATCGTGTTGGCCGCGGAGCACTACGACCAGGCCGCGCCGGTCAACCTTGGCATCGACCACGAAATCACCATTCGCGAAACCGCAGAGACGATCGCCCGGCTCGTCGGCTTCAACGGACTCCTCCGATGGGATCCCACCAAGCCCGACGGTCAGCCTCGACGCCGCGTCGATGCTTCCAAAGCGGAAATGCTGTTCGGCTTTCGCGCCACCATGAACTTCGAAGAAGGGCTCCGGCGCACGATCGAGTGGTATCGCAACCACCGGACCGAGGCCAACGCGGCCCCGGTGTAGTCATCGGGCGATAAGTCGCTTCACCAACGCTTTCAACGGCACGGCGAAATCATCGAGCAGCGGATAGCCCAGCGCCCGCAGCACGGCATTGTCGAGCGCACCGTTCGCGGGACGCACCGCCGGCCGCGGCGGAATGAGCGCTGAGGTTGGTATGGGCCGCACACGCTCAGGATCGTGTCCGGCCGCGGCCATCACCTCGCGTGCGAACTCGAACCAGCTGACCGCCCGCTGATTGGTGACGTGGATGAGGCCGGGAACCCGATCGACAGCGAGGCGCCGCAACATCGGCGCGAGGTCGGCGGTGAAGGTCGGATGCCCTCGCTGATCGTCGACGAACGCGAGCTCCTCGCGCTCGCCCGCCAATCTCAGCACGGTCTTCACCATGTTGGCGCCGTGCTCGCCGCAGACCCACGACGCGCGCACGACGGTGGCTCCCGGCGCGCCGGTGAGCGCCTCGAGCTCGCCGGCGCGCTTGGAACGCCCGTACTCGGAGCGCGGGGCGGGCTCATCACTCTCCCGGTAGGCACCCACCCGATCGCCGGCGAAGACGTAGTCGGTCGAGAGGTGCACGAGATGGACGCCGAATCGCCGACCGGCCTCGGCCACCCACCGGACGGCGAGCGCATTGTCGCGAAACGCCCGCTCGGGGTCGCTTTCGCAGGCGTCGACAGCCGTCCACGCCGCGGTGTGGATCACAGCATCGGGCCGCGCCGTCGCAACCGAGCCGAGCACCGCGTCTCTGTCGGTCACGTCGAGCATCGCGTGATCGCACGCGGTCACCACGTCTCCGGCCTGCTCACAGGTCATCACGACCTCGCGCCCGAGCTGCCCGGCCGCGCCGGTTATGAGCACGCGCATCAGAACGCGGCGCGGGCCTTAAGGGGCTCCCACCACCACCGGTTGTCGCGATACCAGGCGACCGTTTCCGCGAGCGCCTCGTCGAGTGCGTGCACCGGTCGCCAACCGAGGGCCTCGATCTTCGCGGTGGCCACCGAGTAGCGACGATCATGACCGAGACGGTCGTCGACAGGCTCGATGAAGCTCTCGTCGCGACCCGTGAGCACGAGTAGCCGGTGAGTGAGCTCGCGGTTGCTGATCTCGTTGCCCGCGCCGATGTTGTAGATCTCGCCGACGTTGCCGGCGCGCAGAACGAGGTCGGCGGCGACATTGTGATCCCACACATGGATCCAGTCGCGCACGTTGCCCCCGTCGCCGTACAGCGGGACACGCTTACCGTCGAGAAGGTTCGTGGTGAAGAGAGGGATGACCTTCTCGGGGAACTGGTAAGGCCCGAAGTTGTTCGAGCACCGAGTCACGATCACCGGTAGGTCGTAGGTGGTGAAGTACGTGAGGGCGATGAGATCGCTCCCCGCTTTCGACGCCGAGTACGGCGACCGCGGTCCGAGCCGGTCTCGTTCGGTGAACGAACCAACGTCGATAGATCCGTAGACCTCGTCGGTGGAGATGTGCAGGAAACGAGAGACGCCGACGCGGCGGGCCACGTCGCACAAGATATTCGTACCGTCACAGTTCGTGCGCACGAACGCATCGGGGTTCACGATTGAACGGTCGACATGACTCTCGGCCGCGAAGTGGACAACCGCCTCGTGGCCGACCATGGCGTCGGCCACGGCCTCTCGGTCGCAGATGTCGGCCTTGATGAAGGTGAGCCGGGGGTCGTCGATGATGTCGCGGAGGTTGTCGAGGTTGCCCGCGTACGTGAGCGCGTCGAAGACCGTCACCGTGTCGTCGGATTCGGCCAGGACATAGTGGACGTAATTCGAGCCGATGAAGCCCGCTCCACCGGTAACGAACAGCCTCATGTCGTCATCCTTTGATTTCTTTTCACGTCACGTACGCATCGGCCAGGAGGGACGTCGTCCGGCCGGAAGGTCCTTGCGCCGAGGGTTGGCCTGGTCGCGACCCGAGAGTACGGGGTCGGTGACGCCCCAATCGGCGTCGACGTCGGGATCGTCCCATGCCACGCCGAGCTCGTCGGCCGGGTTGTAGTAGCCGTCGACGAGGTAGGTGATCGTCATGTCGGTAAGCGCGGCGAAGCCGTGGGCGACCCCCGGCGGGATGAACACGCCGAGGTGGTTGTCGTCGGAAAGCTCGAGCCCGAGCGTGGCACCGTCGGTGGGACCGCCCTCGCGGAGGTCGTGCAAGACCACCTGCGCCCGCCCGAACGGCACGTACCAGTAGTCGGCTTGGTGCAGGTGATAGTGCAGACCCACGATCGCTCCCGCTCGGCGGTCGCCGCGGTTGCCCTGCAGCATCTCGCGTCCGTGCGGGAACCACTCGCGCCGGTAGGTCTCGATGAAACGGCCACGTGGGTCGCCGTGCACGTCGGGCACCACAACGAACACGCCCTTGATCACGTCGGACTCGGTCACCGTAGCCATGGTGGCCTCACTCGATGTCGATGCGACAATGGTCGCCGACCATCATGCGCAGCGCGCGGGGACGAATCTGCGAGCGCACGACTTCGACTTCGCGGCCGATGAGCGAATCTTCGATGCGCGGGACGTCGATGATGCGACTCCGTTCGAGCACCACGGAATGCTCGATTTCAGAGTTGACCACCTCGCAGAAGCGGTCGATCGACGTGAACGGCCCGATGAAGCTGTTGACGATGCGCGTGCCCGCGGCGATGGCCACCGGTCCTCGGATGTGCGAGCCCTTGACTTCTGCTCCCTCCTCGACGATGACGCGGCCCTCGATCTGTGAGGACTCGTCGACCGCGCCGTCGAGACGGGTGGTGATCTTCTCGAGCAGGAGGCGGTTGGCCTCGAGAATCGGCGTGAGTTTCCCTGTGTCGATCCACCAGCCGAGCACGACCTCGTGGCACACACGGTGACCGTGCTCGATGAGCCATTGGATCGCGTCGGTGATCTCCAGCTCGCCGCGCGCCGACGGCTTGATGGCGCTGACGGCCTGGTGGATCGTGGCGTCGAACAGGTACACGCCCACCAACGCGAGATCGCTTGGCGGGTCGACCGGCTTCTCCACGAGGTGCACGACGTTGCCGCTGCGATCGAGTTCGGCGACGCCGAAACGGTGGGGATCGGGAACCTGCTTGAGCAAGATCTGCGCCGCAGGCGGCTTCGATCCGGCGCGCTCGCGCTCGAACGCGTCGACGAAAGCGCCGAGGTCCTGCTCGAGAAGGTTGTCGCCGAGATACATCACGAAGTCGTCGTCACCCAGGAAATCCCGTGCGATCAAGACGCAGTGAGCCAGCCCGAGGGGCAGCTCTTGCGCGAGATAGGTGACGGTGGCTCCGAATTGACTGCCGTCGCCGACCGCCGCCATGACCTCCTCGCGGGTGTCGCCGACAATGATCCCGATGTCGACGATGCCAGCGGCCACCATCGACTCGAGCCCGTAGAACAGGATCGGCTTGTTCGCCACCGGCACGAGCTGCTTGGCGCTCGTATGGGTGATCGGACGCAGTCGCGTGCCCGCGCCACCCGCGAGTATCAGGCCCTTCACGACTATCGAGACTACCGCTCGGTGCTCAGCGAAAGTGGGCCAGGACGGCTGTCGCGGCCCTTTGGTCCTCCACGAGCACCGACATTCCTCGAATCGTGGTGGCCGACGCGGGCAGGGTGTAGGTGTCGAGCTTGTCGCTGCCGAGCGAGCGGAACTGGCGGGCCAGGCGAGTCATGTCACCTTCCGTCAGCGACGCGTCGACGGTCACGTTGCCAACCACGGCGTCGAGCAACCCACTGATCGCGAGCGGGTTGCCGAGACCCTTGCTGATCGAGCGATCGAGAGCGATGCGCAAGAAGTCCTGCTGGCGCTTGACGCGGCCGAGGTCGGCGGTGCCGTCCTCGCGCCATCTGCCTTCACGGAGTTCTTTGTAGTGGCGCGAACGCGCGAAAGCGAGCGCCTGTGTGCCGCCCAAGTTTTGGCAGCCCGGATTGGGAATGTTGAGGCCGGTGTTGTCGTCTCGAGTCGGGTATTCGAAGCAGATCGTCACGCCGCCCAGCTCATCGACGAGTCGCTTGAAACCCTGGAAATCCACCTCGAGGTAGTGCTGGATCGTGATCCCGAAGTTGTCCTGCACCGTGCGCACGAGGGCATCGGGCCCGATCGAATACGCGGTGTTTATCCGATTTTTCTTCCCGTTCGTTCCGGCAATGGTCACGTAGAGATCGCGCGGTAACGACATGATCGAGGCCCGCCCGAGCACGGGATCGAGACGCAGCACCATGATCGTGTCGGATCGCTTGCCGCCCACGGCGTCTTCGTTCCCCATCGCGCCGTAGTCGGCATCACCAGGGTTCGCGCCCGCGCGGCTGTCCGACCCGACCAGCAAGTAATTCTGCGCGCTCGTGATGCCGGGCTCATCCTTCGCGGGCTGCAACGCCGCGCCGAGATCGATGCGGCCGATCTCGTCGAAGCGCTGGCTGATGTGGAACGAACCCGCCACCGCGATCCCGCCTGCGGTCGCCGTGAACAGCACGACGGCGCTGACGAAGCGCACGGCGGTGCGGCGAGAGCGACGCATGATGAGGCGACGGTAGCGCCGCGACCTATACGTGAACGGGTCACCCCCGCAAATGAACGACGTCGCCGGCGGCGATCTCGGTGCGCGTGCCGTCGGATCCTTCGACGACGAGACGCCCGTCGGTGGCCACGTCGACGGCCCGACCCTCGACGACACCGCCCTGACGATCGACGCGAACCCAGCGACCGAGCGTGGCCAGCTCCGAGCGATATCGCGTCGTCACCACGATCGGGTCGAGCCCGGACAGCGCACCCAGGAAGGCGTCGAGCAACGCAAGACGCTCAACGGCGTGACCGGCGGCCTCTGCCGCGCTGATCGCCCCTGGGGGCGCGGCGCGCACGTTAAGACCCATCCCGACCACCACGGCGGCGACCGTGCGCCCCTCCACCAACGATTCCGCGAGGATCCCCGCCAGCTTGCGCTCGTCGACTAGAAGGTCGTTGGGCCATTTCAGATCGGGCCGGAAACCCCCCACGAGCGCACAGGCGTCGGCGGCGGCCAGCGCCACCGCCTGGGTGAGGCGGTGCAGCTCGGAGGCCCGATCGTCGGGGCGCAGCAAGACCGAGACCAACAGGCAGTCACCAGGCGACGCCTCCCAAACCCGCCCCATGCGCCCCCGCCCCGCCGCCTGGAACGCGGCCACGCGTACGAGCCCAGCGGGGGCACCCGCACGCGCTTCGGCCAGCAGGTCAGCGTTCGTCGAGCCGGTGGCGTCGACATGCTCGACCCGCCACACCGGCCACCGTCGGCCGGGCGCTTCACGCTCGTTGGCGCCGGAAGATGACATTCCTGCAAACATAGGCAGCCGCATGTTCGACAAGATCCTCATCGCCAACCGGGGCGAGATTGCCGTGCGCGTGATCCGCGCCGCGCGCGAGCTCGGCATTACGTCGGTGGCCGTGTACTCCGAGCTCGATCGTCACGCTCTTCATGTCCGCCTGGCCGACGAGGCCTACGCCCTTGGGGGCCAGAGCGCGGCTGAGAGCTACCTCAACACGCCGGCCATCCTCGACGCCATCGAGCGCTCGGGCGCGCAGGCGGTGCACCCTGGTTACGGTTTCTTCAGTGAGAACACCGACTTCGCGCGGGCCATCACGTCGCGCGGGGTCACCTTCATCGGTCCACCGCCCGAGGCCATCGAAGTGATGGGCGACAAGATCTCGAGCCGCATCGCCGCCGACAAGGCCGGCGTGATGTGCGTCCCTGGCACGACATCGGCGATCACGTCGCCCGATGAGGTGCGTGAGTTCGGGCAACAATACGGATATCCGATTGCCATCAAGGCGGCGTACGGCGGCGGCGGCCGAGGCATGAAGGTCGTCCAGGACGAGACGCAAATCGCCGCCATGATCGAATCGGCGCAACGCGAAGCCAAGGCGTATTTCGGGCGCGACGAGATCTATATGGAGCGCTACCTCACGTGGCCCCGCCATGTGGAGATGCAGATCATCGGAGACACCCTCGGCAACGTCGTCTGGGTCGGCGAGCGTGACTGCTCGGCGCAGAGGCGGCACCAGAAGCTGATCGAGGAGAGCCCCGCGCCGGCGTTCCCCGACGACGTGCGCCAAGCGATGGGGGCGGCGGCCGTGAAAGTGGCCAAAGCCGTCGGGTATCACAATGCCGGCACGGTTGAGTTCATGTACCAGGACGGCGAGTTCTTCTTCCTCGAGATGAACACCCGGCTTCAGGTCGAACACCCCGTTACCGAGGCCGTCACCGGTATCGATCTGGTCGCGGAGCAGATTCGGGTTGCCGATGGTGAGCCGCTGTCGTTCGAGCAAGGCGACATCGAGCGGCGGGGCCACGCCATCGAAATCCGGATCAACGCGGAGAATCCGGCGGGCGGCCGTTTCCTTCCTTCACCGGGCAAGATCACCAAGCTGGTCGCCCCCGACGGCATTGGTGTGCGGTTCGACGGCGGCTATGAGTCGGGCGACGAGATCAGCCAGTACTACGACAATCTCATCGGCAAACTCATCGTGTGGGGCGGCGATCGCACCATTGCGATCGCGCGAGCCAAGCGGGCCCTGCGCGAGATGGTGGTCGAGGGCGTCGCCACCACGATCCCCGCCGACCTGCTGATCTTGAGCCACGCCGACTTCGTCAACGCGACGCACTCGACGAAATGGGTCGAAGAGAAACTCGACCTCTCCGACATCGGCGCGCCTGCGAAGCCCGAGCCGGTCGGCGAAGACGACGCGGAGGCCTCGCGTGTGCTGCGCGAAGTCGACGTCGAGGTGAACGGCAAGCGCTTCGTCGTCAAGGCGTGGGTTCCCGATGTCGCCGTGGCCGCCTCGGCGAAGGCCAAGGCCAAACCGCGGCCGGCGGCGGGGGCCGGCGCGGCGGCGGGGCTCGGTACTGGTCAGATCGCCGTGCCCATGCAGGGCACCATCGTGAAGGTCCTGGTCGAAGTCGGTCAGACCGTCGAGGTCGGCGACGCCGTGGTCGTGCTCGAGGCCATGAAGATGGAGAACCAGATCCAGACCGAGAAGGCAGGAACGGTCAAAGAACTGAAGGTGAAGCCGGGCGACACCGTCGGTTCCGGCGACGTCGTCGTCGTCATCGCCTGACGGTCGCTAGT
>JBDUDK010000090.1:0-16286 GCA_040002995.1 Acidimicrobiales bacterium
AGCCGAGGTCCTCCATGAGGACGAGCTCGGTGGGCGTGAAGCAATCGTGGACCTCCGCCATCGCCAGCTCGGCGCGGGGGTTGTCGATGCCGGCCTGCGCGTACGCGTCGGCGGCGGAGCGGACCACCTCGATGAAGGTGGTGTAGTCGTAGCTCGGGTCGATGGGACCGGCCGACGGACCGGCGACGAACGCGAGCGCTTTCACGTAGAGGGGGTTATCGGTGTAGCGATGGGCGTCCTCGGCCCGCACGATGATCGCCGCCGCTGAACCGTCACTCACACCGGAGCAGTCGAAGATGCCAAGCGGACCGGCGATGAGCGGCGAGCAGGCGATGGTTTCCTTGGCGACTTCCTTGCGGAACTGCGCCCGCGGGTTGAGCGCGCCGTTCTTGTGGTTCTTCCACGCGATGCGCGTGAGGACGTCCTTCATCTCGGCCTCGTCGACGCCGTACTTCTTCGCGTACGCCGGAGCGAGGAGGCTGAACGATGCAGGCGCCGTCATCGTCGGAAGCGTGCCGTCGTTGGGCGGAGGACTTCCGGTGAGACCCGAGAAGCCCGAGTCCTTCAGCTTTTCGACGCCGATGGCCATCGCCACGTCGAACGCGCCCGAGGCGACCGCGTAACAAGCATTGCGGAAGGCCTCTGAGCCGGTGGCGCACATGTTCTCTAGGCGGCTCACGGGCTTGTAGTCGATCTTCAAGGGCCGGCTGAGCGTGAGACCGCTCAGGCCCGAAGCCATGGTGCCGAGCCAGAACGCGTCGACATCGTCGATGGTGACGCCCGCCGACTTGAGCGCCGCCGCCGACGAGTCGATCAGGAGATCGTCGACGCTCTTGTCCCAGTGCTCGCCGAAGTTCGTGCAGCCCATGCCGACGATGGCCACCTGGTCGCGGATGCCGTGAGATGCCATGGATGACTCGCTTTCTGTCTAAGTCCCCAATGTACGCCCCCGCTCGCGCGTACTGACGCGCGAAACCGACACCACAGACCAAAAAACCGCGTCAGAACGCGGAGGGGCGGGCTTTCCAGAAGTAGTTGTGGACGCCCTCGGCGGTGTAGAGGCGACGGAACGTCATCTGGACGCGCTGGCCGATGGCCACCTTGCCCGGGTCGGCGTCGGTCATCTCGCACTGGAACCGGCCGCCTCCGTCGAAGTCGATGACCACCACGATCGTCGGCGGGCTCAGGGAGAACGCCAGGCGATCGATGGTGTAGGTGGCGATCGTGGCGGGGACGTCGGCCAGTCGCTCCGGCTCCATCTGGTCGGTGGCGTGGCAATTGACGCACACCCGTGCCGGAGGAAGGTGCCGGGTGCCGCACGCCGTGCACCGGCTGCCCTCGAACCCGAACTTCCACATCTCGGTCCGCATCGCCGGCGGCCCGGCCGGGCGCTCGGGGTCGGGACGGCGAGGAGGCTCGCGGTCGAGGAAACCGCGCCACGTGAGGAAGCTGGCGTAGGGGAGATCGGTGCGTCCGGCCTCGATCTGTTCACGCACCGTCGTCTGGCGCCGATCGCTTTTGTACGCCGTGATGGCGTCGGTGACGCGCAGCAGCCACACATCGGCGCCGTCGGCGAGTTGCACGATCGCGATCACCTGACCGGGCTCGGCCCGGTCGAGCACGTCGGCCAGCACGATCGCCGCGTGGGCGAGGCCGGTGTTGCCGATGGCCGTCGACAGATCGTCGGCCACCGCCTCGGCACGTACGCCGGCCAGCTTCGCCACACCCCGCGCCGCCCGCGTGTGCAGGCCGGCCACGATGAGGTGGTCGACGTCGCCACCGGTGATACCCGCCGACTTGTACGCGTCGGTGATGGCCTCCTCGACAAGTGGCAGGTACACGAACTCGCCGAACCGCTCTTCCCACTGGCGACTCGTCGAGTCACCGGGTGTCCGCCAGCGGTCGAGAAACTCCGCCGTGGACGAACCGCCACCGATCGACCCGGCGATCACGCCCGGTCCGTCGCCGAACAAGATGGCCGCGGCGCCGTCGCCTCCGTTGACCTCGTCAGAGCCGCCCGGCAACCCAACCCGCAGATCGCTCAGTACCGCGAGATCGGAACCGTTCCCCGCCAGAGTGCACGCCGCCACCGATGAGCGGACCGAGCCCGTCAGGTCGTACGCGCCCGCCGAACGGCGCAATCCCAACGCGGCGTGGATGGCGGTTGCGTTCGTCTTGTCGAGGTAGGCCGGCGCGACTGTCGAGAAGTACACGCTGCCGACGTCTGACCCCGCCGGTGCGGCCGCCATCGCCCGACGCGCCGCTTCGACGCCCATCGATGTGGTGTCCTCGTCATACGACGCCACCGCGCGTGTCCCTCGTCCGCCACTGGCGCCGAGCACAGCCGCAATGGCCGATCGCTGCAAACGCCAGTACGGGACGTACGCGCCATACGAAACAATCCCCGACATTGCGACCCCCTACTCGGCGCGAAACCCTACCGGCCGAGCATTGGGGGAACGAAAGGGGTCAGCTGTAGAAGGGGTTCTCGCCCGTGGCGTGATCGGTGACGTCGACGACCTTTGTGACCGCGGGGATCTTCTCGCGGATCATCGTCTGCACGCCCTGCATCATCGTCATGCGGCTCATCGAGCACCCGTGACATCCGCCGCCCATCGTGAGGTACACGACGCTGTCGTCGTCGTGGCCGGCGAACGTGACGAAGCCGCCGTGCGCATCGAGCGCCGGGTTGATCTCACTGTCGATGATCGCCTTCACTTCGGCGGCCAGTTCGCCGTCGATGGTGAGCGTGCCCAGCTGGATCGGCTTGGGCTTGTTCGGGTTGCGCAGCACGAGGCCGTCGCGCTCGTAGTCGAGGGTGGCCCCTCGGAGATTGTCGACGTCCTTGGCCGGAATGATCGTGCGCAGGCCGTTGTGGTTGTCGATGCGGTCGGTGAGCTCGGCCTTTGTGAGCGTGGCAAACGACAGGTCGTAGGTGAAGTCGGGGCCGGTGTCGGACAGGATCTCGATCCGCACGCCCAGCCGGTTGCCCTCCGGCTCCTCATCGCGCAGCTCGACGAGCTTCGTGTGGGCGGCCTCGGTGAGCGTCATGGCGGGCTCGTCGCCGGGCGCCAACGGCGAGGCGGCGAACGGGGAAGCGGTGGGCGTTGTCACATGTGCAGGTTACCGTCGAGTCCATGACGATCGACTATCTCGGCTCGATTCGCTCCGACGTTGACGCCCTGCTCGCGGTGCTCGAACGGGGCCCCTTGGATACGCGAGTGCCCTCGTGTCCGGAATGGGACCTCGCCCAGCTCGCGGCCCACGTCGGGCGGGTGCACGGGTGGGCGACCACGGCCGTATCGACCGGTTCGCCTCCCGCCGGTGTGCCCAAATCTCCCGACGACCCTCAGGCCGCCAAGGCCTTCCTCGCCGAAAACGCGGAGGCACTCTTGGCCACTCTCAGCACGGTCGAGCCAAACAAACCAGCTTGGAATTTCAGTGGTTCCGGGCAGACCGCGGACTGGTGGATCCGGCGACAAGCGCACGAGATTGCCGTGCACCGTTGGGACGCCGAGTCGGCGTTGGGTGACCCTTCACCGATCGCGGCCGAGCTCGCCGTCGACGGCGTCGAGGAGTTCCTCACCGTGCTGGCCCCGCTGCGGCTCGGCGGCAAGGACGGCATCGACATAGGCGGGTCGATCCACCTTCATGCCAGTGACGCCGAGGGCGAGTGGACGCTGCACACCGACGACGGGATCTTCCGCGTCACCAAGGGCCACAGCAAGGGCGACGTCGCCGTGCGCGGCCCCGCGTCTGCGCTCGTGCTGTTGCTCTGGAACCGCATCGGCCCCCGGGACGCGGGGCTTGAAGTGTTCGGCGACCCCGCGGTGCTCGACAACTGGCGGTCGATCACGACTATCTAGTGGGAGCGAATCTCACCGCCGCCGTTGCACTCGATCCGCTGGCCCGTGACGTAGCCGGCCCCGTCGCCGCACAACCACAGCACCACGCGCGCCACGTCGATCGGCTGGCACACGTGCCCGAACGGAGATGACGCGTCGAGCATGCGGAGATCATCCACGCCACCGGCCTTCGCGAGCCGGCGCCCCATCTCTGACTCGACGAGGCCCGGCGCCACCACATTCACGTGGATGTTGTGCTGGCGCTCTTCCTTGGCGAGCGTGAACGCGAGCGCCTCGAGCGCGGCCTTGCCCATGTTGTAGGGCGCGCCGTTTCCCGCGTAGTGCGACGTCGCCACCGAGGAGATCATCACGACGTCGCCGCGCGGCCGCGTGCGCATCGAAGGCAAAACCATCCGGGTCAGCGCATGCGGCCCGAGCGCGTGAGTCCGTACGACGCGCTCGAGCTCGGCCATGTCGGTGTCGGCGACCGACTTGCCCCGCGACGCGATGCCGCCGTTGTGTACGAGCAGATCGATCGGACCAAGCTCATCGAGCACCGCGGCCACCATGGCCTGGTTCTGCTCTTCATCGTCGACGGATGCCTGGTAGGCCCGCGCCCGGCCACCGGCGGCCTCGATCGCCTTCAGGGTGTCCTCGGCCGCTTCGACGTCCTTGCGGTAATTCACCGCGATGGTCGCGCCCTCCGATGCGAGCAGCTCGCTGATGCCACGCCCGATGCCGCGGCCACCACCCGTCACGAGTGCCACTCTTCCCTCGAGCTGCACAACCGACCTCCCTCGTGGATGCGTGTGGCAACCTTCGCCCGTGACCGAAGGCAGCCGCAAGGCGATCATCGCCGCGTTCGTTGCCAACCTCGGGATCGCCATCTCGAAGTTCGTCGCCTTCGCGATCACTGGTTCGGCCGGACTGCTCGCCGAATCCGTCCACTCCCTCGCCGACACCGGCAACCAAGGTCTGCTCTTCCTCGGCGGCCGCCGTGCGCGACACGAGCCCACTACGGAGCACCCGTTCGGCTTCGGCCGCGAGCGTTACTTCTGGGCGTTCGTCGTCTCTGTGGTGCTGTTCACGCTGGGCGGCGCCTTCGCGATCTACGAGGGCGTCGACAAGCTGCGCCATCCCCACAAGCCCGAATCGCTCGGATGGGCGGTCGGTGTCCTCGTGGCCGCCGTCGTCATGGAGACCCTCTCGTTCCGCACCGCGATCAAAGAGGCGAACCACACCCGCGGCGGGCAGCCGTGGGCCCGGTTCATCCGCCGCAGCAAGGCACCGGAGCTTCCCGTCGTCTTGCTGGAGGACTTCGGCGCGCTCATCGGGCTGATGTTCGCGCTGGTGGGCGTGGTGCTCGCCAACGCCACCGGTAACGCCCGTTTCGACGCGCTCGGATCGCTCGCCATCGGCATCCTGCTGTGCGCCATCGCGATCGTGCTGGCGATCGAGATGAAGAGTCTGCTCATCGGCGAGTCGGCCGGACCGCACGTGCAGGCCACCATCGCGCAGGCGATGGAGAGCCACCCGCGCGTACACCGGCTCATCCATATGAGGACACAGCACCTCGCCCCCGACGAACTCCTCGTGGCCGCGAAGGTCGCGTTCGATTCGACGCTGTCGTTCGAAGAGTTGGCCCGCACCATCGACGACGTCGAGCGAGCCGTGCGAGAGCGCGTGCCCGAGGCCCAATTCATCTACGTCGAGCCGGACTGCTTCCGCGAATGACGACAATCATCTTCAGCGGCGGCACCCCACCGCACCCTGGGATTACCAGCGTACTGCCGGCCGACCGTCACGTGATCGCCGCCGACTCCGGGATGGACCACGCGCTCGCCCTCGGCATCGAGGTCGACCTGCTCGTCGGCGATCTCGACTCGGTGCGTCCCGAATCCATCGCGCTCGCGAAAAAGGTCGAGCGCCATCCGTGGGACAAGGACGTCACCGACCTCGAATTGGCCCTCCTCGCCGCGCTCGACCGCGGTGAACCAACACTCGTGGTCGCCGGCGGCGGAGGCCGCCTCGACCACCTCGCGGCCGAGTTCGCGGTGTTGGCCTCGCCTCGATGGGCCGCCCTCGACCTGCAGATCTGGATGGGGCCCAACATGCTGCTGCCCGTCCACAGCGGACAATGCCGAGCCGTCGACGGGGCCTACGGCGCGACGGTGACGCTGCTCGCCGTGCTCGGACCGGCCACGGGCGTCACGACCACAGGACTGCGATGGGCGCTCGACGATGCGACGCTCCTCCCCGATTCGACCCGCGGCGTGAGCAACGTGCTCACCGAACCGCTCGCCACGATCGAGGTGAAAGAAGGGGTCGTCGTCGTGGTCGTGCCCGATGTCTGGACATAGGGTCGCCGTTATGCGCATCGGGTTCCTCGGGGCGGGCTTGATCGCCACCTACCACTCGAAGTCGATACACCGATCAGGCGTCGACGTCGAGCGGGCCGGCGTCTACGACCCCGACGAGCCCAGAGCGGACGCATTCGCCAACGCCAGTGGTCACCACGTGTGTCACTCCACCGACGAAGTGCTCGACGGATGCGATGTCGCGTACGTGTGCAGCTGGACGAGTGAACACCTGCCGATCGTGGCGAACGCGGTGGCCCGCGGGATTCCGGTGTTCTGCGAGAAGCCGCTCGCCACCACGCTCGCCGATGCCGAGGAGCTCACCCGGCTCGTGGCCGAATCCGGTCTCGTCAACCAAGTCGGCCTGGTTCTCCGATATTCCCCCGCGTACGTGGTGGCACGTTCGCTGGTGCACGCGCCTGAGGCGGGGCGAATCATGGCCACGGTCTTCCGCGACGATCAGTTCATCCCGATTCAGGGTCAGTACGACTCGACCTGGCGGGCCGATGTCACGAAGGCGGGCTCGGGCACATTGCTCGAGCACTCGATCCACGACCTCGACATGCTCGAGTTCCTCGCCGGACCGATCGCCGCGGTCAGCGGACGGTCGGCCGCGTTCCACGATCTCGCCGGCATCGAAGATGCGGTCACGGTCTCGCTGGCATTCGAGGGCGGCGCAGTCGGCACGCTGGCGTCGGTGTGGCACGACAACCTCTCGCGGCCGAGCCTGCGGCGCGTCGAGATCTTCTGCGAGCACCGCCATGTCGTCGTCGAGGGCGACGATTGGTACGGGCCGGTGTCGTGGTCCGACACCGACGGCGCGACCCATTCGCTCACCGGCGAAGCGCTCGTCGAGGCCGCGGACCCATTGATCGAGGGGCTGAAGAACCCCGACGGCGCGTTCCTGACGGCGGTCCGCGACGGCCGCCCCGCCTACCCCGACGTGCACGTGGCGCTGCGCGCCCATCGCCTCGTGGCAGCGATCTACGAGTCGGCGGCTCTCGGAGGCGGTTCGGTGCGGTGCGCGTCGTCGAGCTGACCGCGGATCAGACGCACGCCCTGCGGCGCGCCGTCCTCCGCCGCGCTGATCCCGAGGCCAACGTCGTGTTCGAGTGCGACCAGGATCCGGCCACGTTCCACCTCGGCGTCATCGAAGACGGAGTCGTGGTCGCCACCTCCACATGGATCCCCGCGCCCCCGTCCGCCCAGTTGCGGGGCATGGCCGTGGAGCCGTCCCGTCAAGGCGACGGCCTCGCCACGGGACTGCTCCAGGGGGCCTACGAGCGCCTGCGTGCCCTCGGCGTCGAGCAGCTCTGGGCCTATGCACGCGACACGGCTCTGAGCTTCTACACGCGGGCCGGATTCGCCGTGGTGGGCGACGGTTTTGTCACCGCCGACACCGGCCTGCCCCACCACCTCGTCACATTGTCACTGGATCTTGAGAAATAAGCCGAAAGGCCTCTAGTCACCAGGTTCAGCGGTCGATAGGTGACGCGTGAGCTGGGAGCGCTGGCAACGCAACGTGACGCGTATGGAACATGTGATCACGCTGACCGATTCACGCGAGCCCGATCGGACGGAGCCGGCTGATGACGACGGGTCGAGTCCGGCCCGGCGCCTCGCTGATCTCCTCAGGGTCGAGCACATCGACCGATAGGAAAGGCGTGATCGGCGGCATGAGGGCGACCAGGACGCGTAACCGAGGCGTGAGGCAGGCATGTTCCGGCAACTAAAAATCCGTTCCAAGCTGCTCGTGGTGCTGGCCATCCCGATGCTCGCGCTCACTCTGGTCGTCACCCTCGGCCTTGTGACGTTGAGCAACGTGAAGGTGGGCGGTCCCCGCTACCAGGAGCTGAAGGTCGCAGAAAGCCTCACGTCCGACGTGAATCCTCCGAGCCAGTACATCGTCGAGGCGTTCGCGACCGTGCTCGAGATCACCGAGACGACGCTCGCCGTCGACTTCCAGCCCAAGATCGACCATCTGCTGGAGCTCGAGAAGCAGTTCGAGGCTCGGCACAAGTACTGGGTTTCGACTCTGCCGGCCGGCCCCTTGGCGACCGCACTCAACGACACGGCGTACCGCCCCGCCCACGCGTTCTTCGGCCTGGTGACCAGCGCGTTCATCCCGCCCGTCCAGGCCGGCGACCGTGACGAGGCCAAGCGCGTCGCCATCGGACCGCTCGCCCGCCTCTACCGCAACCACCGCGTGGCGATCGACCAGGTCGTCCAGCTGGCCGACAACGAAAAGGCCATCACCGAGATCCAGACCGACCGCTACATCAACAACCGCACCCTGCTGTTGCTGATCACCGTCGTCGGCCTCGCCGGTCTCAGCCTCCTCGTGGGGATCATGGTCATCCGCGCCATCTCGCGCCCGTTGCGCCGCCTCACCGCGAAGGCCAACGCGATCGCCGAGCACGGACTCCCCGATGCCGTCGCCGCCGCGCAGGAAGGTTCGAGCGCGCCGCCGCCGGCCATCACCGTCGACACGCGCGACGAGATCGCCGACCTCGCGAACGCCATGACGGCCATGCAATCGACCGCCCTCGACCTCGCGGTCGAGCAAGCCATGATGCGCCGCAACGTGGCCGAGATGTTCGTGAACCTCGGCCGCCGGAACCAGGGCCTGCTTTCCCGCCAGCTCTCGTTCATCACCGAGCTCGAGCAGAACGAACGCAACACCGACACCCTCGACAACCTCTTCCGCCTCGACCACCTCGCCACCCGTATGCGGCGTAACGCCGAGAGCCTTCTCGTGCTGGCTGGCGCCGAACCGGCCCGTACCTGGTCGAAGCCCGTGTCGGTGAGCGACGTGGTGCGCTCGGCGCTGTCGGAGATCGAGTCCTACGAGCGTGTCGATCTCACGAACATGGAGGAAGCGACGATCCGCGGCCACGCGGCCGCCGACCTGTCGCACCTGCTGGCCGAGGTGCTCGAGAACGCGACGACGTTCTCGCCGCCCACGACGCGAGTAACGGTCGTCGGCAAGCGTCGGCCCGAGGGCTACCTCATCTCCGTTGTCGATCAGGGCATCGGCATGGCGCCGTCCGACCTCGCTGAGGCCAACCGACGCATCGCGGAGACGGCTCGATTCGATCAGGCGCCGTCGAAGGTGCTCGGCCTCTACGTCGTTGGACGCCTCGCGTCGCGCCACGAGATCTCGATCACCCTCGACGAGTCACCCGCGGGCGGCGTGGCCGCCAAGGTCGTCGTCCCCTACGAGCTCCTCGAAGGCGCGCCATTGAGGACGTCGCCCGAGCCGGCCGACGACGCCGTCTGGTCGCAGGAACCGATCGAGCACCTCGCCACCGCGCTTCCTGGCGCTCCGGAATTCGAGCGGGAGCTGCGCCTCCTCGTCGGCGACGAGGCGGGTGCCGCCGCACTCGCGAGCCCCCCGCCGGCTCCGTCGGTAACGCCCGATCCGCACATGCCGTTGATGGCGTCGGTAACCACGCTGCCCACCGGCCTTCACCGCCGCGTGCGGGGCGCGCACCTGCCCGACACCGGGCCGCCGCCTTCGCCCGACGACGTGCTCCCCCCGCCCGATCCCAACGCCGTGCGCCTCCGTCTGGCCCGTCTGGCCGACGGCGTGCAACGCGCCCACGTCGGCGACGCACCTCCGCCTCCTCCCAGCGCCGACGAACTAGCGGCCGCGGGGCAACCTCACCTCACTGCCGAGCCCGCCAGTCCGGCAGGGCTGACGCGACGGGTTCGGGGCGCCAACCTTCCCGACACGGGGCCGGCTGTCGAGATCGAAACCATCCCGGCACGGAGCGCGGAACAGGTCCGCTCCGTGCTGTCGAGCTTCGCGAGAGGCGTGGCGATGGGCCGCCGGGATGCCCCCACCTCCGAAGGAGACGACGAATGAATTCCACGATCAGCACACAGGCTCGCAACGTCAACTGGCTGTTGTCATCGTTCGTCGAGAACACCGCCGGCGTCGAGCAGTCGATCGCGGTGTCATCCGACGGACTGCTGATGGCGGCGTCGTCGAATCTCGATCGGGCCTCGGCCGACAAGATGGCAGCCATCGTGTCGGGGCTACGTAGCCTTTCCGACGGCGCGTCACGCGTGCTGGCCAAGGGTGCGGTCAGCCAGGTCGTGGTGGAGATGCGCAACGGCTTCCTGTTCGCCAGCACGATCAGCGGCGGTTCTTCGCTCGGCGTCATCGCGCGCCGCGACTGCGATCTCGGTCTTGTCGGTTACGAGATGACCCTCCTCGTCGAGCGCTTCGGGCACCAGCTCACGCCGGAGCTCATCGCAGAGTTGAAGGCGTCGCTCTCGCTGTGAGTGAGGAGCCCTTCGTCCGACCCTTCCTCGTGAGGGCGCCTCAACACTCTGTCGAGCCGAGCGCGAACGTCGACGATGTGGGGGTACGGCCGTACTACCTCACGAGGGGACGCACCGTCTCGAGCGACACCCGCATCGGCTACGAGACCCTGCTCGTGGCTACGCGCAACGGGGCGAACGCGACGTACCGGCTCGGACCCGAAGAGCGCAACATCGTCGCCATGGCGGCCGCGCCGATCTCGGTCGCCGAGATCAGCGCCCGTCTCATCATTCCGATCGGTGTGGCCAAAGTCCTGGCGGCCGACCTCGCGTCGGAGGGCTTGCTCGATCTACACGCGGCCCCCCTCGCTCCGAACCAAGACATCACGTTGATCGCGAGGCTGATTCATGGCGTACGTGCACTCTGATCACCGGCTCCATGAGAGCTCGCCGTTGAAACCGGCGCCCATCCCCGTGAAGATCATCGTCGCGGGCGGGTTCGGTGTTGGTAAGACCACGCTCGTCGGCTCGATCAGCGAGATCGAACCGCTCACGACAGAGGCCTCGATGACGTCGGTCGGCGTCGGCGTCGACGATCCCGGCTCAGTGTCGACCAAGACCACGACCACGGTGGCCATGGACTTCGGGCGCATCACGATCGACGACAGCCTCATCCTCTACATGTTCGGCACCCCCGGCCAGGACCGCTTCGGCTTCATGTGGGACGACCTCATCCACGGCGCTCTCGGCGCGATCGTGCTCGTCGACACGCGCCGCATCGACGACTGCTTCCCTGCCATCGACTACTTCGAGAAACTCGACATCCCGTTCGTCGTGGCGGTGAACCGCTTCGACGGCAAGATCTCCCACGATGTCAGCGACGTGCGCCTGGCGCTCGACCTCGACCGCGACATCCCCCTCGTGAGCACCGACGCCCGCTCCCGCAGCGCCGTGAAGGACACCATGCTGAGCCTCCTCGACCTGGTGCTCGCCCGGGCCCTGGCCCGCAGCGCCCACACCTAACCCCCGGCGTACTGACGCGCTTTTATGCGCCTGGCGTGTCGGTTTCGCGCGCGAGAACGGGCGTGAAGCCGCGAGACTGGCGGTCGTGACCGACTCAAGCGCCTCTGGCCATCCCGTCACCCTGTCGATCGACATCGGCGGCAGCGGCCTGAAGGCTTCCGCGCTCGACCCCAACGGCCGCATGATCGTTGATCGGGTACGCCGCGAGACCACCTATCCCGTCACCCCGCACCAGATGGTCGACCAGCTCGCGGAGCTCGTCACTCCCTTGCCGGCCTACGACCGGGTCTCGGTCGGGTTCCCCGGCATGGTGCGAGGCGGCCTGCTCCTGACCGCCCCGAAGTTCGACACCGACGGAGGGCCGGGCACTCCCGTCGACCCAGAACTCCGCAAGGCATGGGATCGCTTCGATCTGCGCTCGGCGCTCGAGGAGAAGTTGGGCAAGCCCGCGCGTGTCGTGAACGACGCCGACATGCAGGGCCTCGCGGTGGTCGACGGCCAGGGCCTCGAGTTCGTCGTCACCCTCGGCTCGGGTGTCGGTACCGCGCTGTTCCTCGGCGGCCATCTGTGCCCTCATCTCGAGCTGTCCCACCACCCGTTCCGGAAGGGCGAGACGTACGACGAACAGCTGGGCGACGTCACGCGCCACACAATCGGCAACGAGCGGTGGAATACACGGGTCGGGAAGGCGATCGAGAACTTCCGGAAGCTTCTCTTCTACGACCACCTGTACGTCGGCGGCGGCAACGCGCAACGCGTGAAGATCGATCTGGGTCCGAACGCGACGATCGTCGACAACACCGCCGGCATCCTCGGCGGCATCAGGTTGTGGGATGGACCAGTGGTGTGACAAAGCCACCCAGCACGAGATCGATCGTGGCTTCGAGCTGATCGGCGAGCAGCGGCTCGCGCAGAACGAACCGGCGGTACGTGGCCACTGACAGCAAGAGCTCGGTGGCGAGATCGATGTCAATCGACGCGTTGATCTGCCCGCGCAGTTGCGCAAGCTCGAGAACGGTGCGCACGGGCCTGCGCCGGTTGGCCACGATCTCCATACGAAGGCGATCGAGTTCGGGGTCGCGCTGGGCGGTATCGAGGATGGCGAGAAAGAGTCGAGTCATGAGGTCGCTGCGGGGATCGCTCGTCATGGCGGTGAAGTAGCCGACGAGGTCGTCGCGCAGCGAGCCGGTGTCGGGGGTGACCGGAGGGTTCATCACCGACGACACCGCGTCGATCACCAGGGCCGCTTTGGTAGGCCACCGTCGGTAGATCGAGGTCTTGGCGGCTCCGGACAGGGCCGCGACCTGCTCGACGGTCATCCGATCGATGCCCAGCTGGCACATGAGCTCGACCGTGGCCGCGAGGATGCGGCGTCCGGTGTCGGGGTCTTTCGTGCGGGCCATGGCGGACTGGATCGTATCTGTTAGACGGTCATATGTCACTCTGCCTTGGCGGTGTCTGGGTTATAACGATACGCTGACGGTTCGTTTCGAGTGGGGAAGGATTCGCGAATGGCGCTCATCGAAAGGCCGGTGGCCGCGCCTCCCGTCGCGCCCGCCGCCTCTGAGCCGGCTCCCCCCGATCCGCGACGCTGGTACACGCTCGCCGTGCTCTGCACGAGCCTGATCATCGTCATCGTCGGCAACACGTCGCTGAACATCGCCCTACCGACACTTGCCCGGTCGCTGGGCGCGTCAACGGCGCAACAGCAGTGGATGGTCGACGCCTACTCGCTCGTGTTCTGCGGCTTGCTCCTCACGGCCGGGGCAACGGGCGACCGTTACGGACGCAAGGGTGCGCTCCAGGCGGGTCTGCTCTTGTTCCTCGTCGCGGCGATCACGGCAAGCTTCGCCACGAGCGCCGAACAGGTCATCGCGTGTCGCGCCCTGATGGGTCTAGCCGCGGCGTTCGTGATGCCCTCGACGTTGTCGATTCTCACCAACGTGTTCCCACCCCATGAACGGGCGAAGGCCATCGCGGTGTGGGCGGGCATCTCCGGCGCGGGCGCGGCAATCGGGCCCATTGCGAGCGGCTTCTTGCTCGCCCACTTCTGGTGGGGATCGATCTTCCTCGTCAACGTGCCCATCGTCCTCATCGCCCTCATCGGCGGCTATTTCGTCGTGCCCAAGTCGCGCGATCCGATGCAGGCGCGCCTCGACCCGATCGGCGCGGTGTTGTCGATCGCCGGCATCGTCGCGCTCGTGTACACGATCATCGAGGGACCCGGCCACGGATGGGGCAGTGGCATCACGATGGGAGGGTTCGCCCTTGCCATCTTCATCCTCGGGCTGTTCGGTTGGTGGGAGCTCCATCGCAGCGAGCCCATGGTCGACCTGCGTTACTTCAAGAACCGGCAGCTGTCGGTGGCCTCGGGAAGCATGACGCTCGTCTACTTCGCGATGTTCGGGATCTTCTTCTTGATGACGCAGTACTTCCAGCTGATCCACGGCTACGGGACCCTCTCGACGGGTCTGCGTCAGGGACCGGTGGCGATCGTCATGATCCTCGTCGCGCCTCGCTCACCCGCGCTCGCGACGCGGTTCGGCCGCAATCGCGTGGTGGCCGGTGGCATGGGTTCGGTCGCGATCGGCATGCTGCTGTTCTCGCTCGCCGGTCCCCACACGAGCTACTACTTCATCCTGGGCACGATGGTCTTCATCTCCGCCGGGATGGCGCTCACGATCTCGCCGTTGACCGCGTCGATCATGTCGGGCGTTCCCCTCCGCAAGGCCGGCATCGGCTCGGCCATCAACGACACCACACGCGAGCTCGGTGGCGCGCTTGGGGTCGCGGTCATCGGCAGCTTGGTGGCCTCGCGCTATGTGTCGTCGTTGTCGCACACGCTCGTCGGACTTCCCGCCGACCTCATCGCCAAAGCCAAGAGCTCACTTGCCGGTGCAATCAGCGTCTCCAATACGCCAGGGCACAGTGAACTCGCCGGCATCGCGCGTCAGTCGTTCCTCGACGGCATGCACCTGGCCCTGCGCTTCGCCGCGATTATCGCGATCATCGCCGCGACGATCGCCTACCGGTTGTTGCCGCCCGGCACCGACCACAAAGTCCAAGTCCACTAGGCGCCAGGCCCGCGGCGGGTGACGCCGGACGCGCTTTATTAAGTCCGGGATAAGCATTCACCAACAACGCGATAATGCTTGTCGGAAGGCTTCGTGGAAGGCGACAGCGCCACGCGAAAATCGCCCGCTGCTCCGTTGGTCAAGTCTTGCGACGTACTCGTGCAGTAAGGACGGCAGCGGGGCTATAAAAGCGGGGTTATAAATATGTCCTCGGTCCCACGAGGGAGGGAGTCAATGATGACTCGTCGCGTAGCCGTTCTTGTCCCGTTGCTGACCCTCGCAGCCGGGATGGCTTTCCCGGCGCCCGTCAGCGCAGTTTCCCCCGAAAGCAAGGTCTCGGTGGGCAGTCCGCCCTCTCCGTACTTGCCCAACGCGTCCAACGAGCCGGCGCTGGCCATGGACGCCAACCACCCGATGGTGCTCGCCGCAGGGGCGAACGACCTGGTGGACAGCGCCCCGTGCAACGGCAGCAGCTGTGGCCTCACTCCCGACATCGGGATCTCCGGCATCTACTTCTCCTTGAACGGTGGAGACAGTTGGACGCAGCCCACGTACACCGGTTTGACGGCCCAGAGCGGCACGACGCACATCGGCCCGATCCACACCCTGCCCAAATACTTCGAGAACGGGATGTCTTCGCACGGCGACCCGGCCCTCGCCTTCGGACCGAGGCCCGGGTTGAACGGGTTCTCGTGGGCGAATGGCTCCCGCCTGTACTACGCGAACCTGGCCTTCAACCTGAGCACGTCACCCGGCTTCAAGGGCGCTTCGGCGGCAGTCGTCTCGCGCACCGACGACGTCGCGGCTGCCGCGGCCGGCGTCCAGAGCGCCTGGATGGACCCAGTGATCGTTAGCCGCCAGAACTCCGCGCTGCTATCGGACAAAGAGGACATCTGGGCCGACAACGCCGCCTCGAGCCCGTTCTTCGGCAACGTGTACGTGTGCAACGTCGCGTTCCGCAGCATCGGTAGCGCTCCCGAGCCGCTGATGGTTGCGTCCTCGACCGACGGCGGCAGCACCTGGCGCCAGCGCCAGATCAGCGCGGCCACCAACACCAACCAGACCGGCGGACGTCAGGGCTGCGCGGTGCGAACCGACAGCAATGGCATCGTGTACGTGGTCTGGGAAGGCGCCGACATCCATACCCGCCAAAGCGTGATGTTGCTGTCCCGCTCCTTCGACGGCGGGAGCCAGTTCGAGAAGCCGCGGGCCGTGGCCGCCGTACAAGACGTGGGTGCGTTCGATCCGGTATCAGGCCGAATCGTGTTCGACGGTTTCGCAGGGACCCGCACCGACAGTTTCCCGAGCCTCGGTATCGCGAACGGCGCTCCGCACGGTGCCGACGCCACCAATACTGTCGTGCTGGCTTGGCCGGATGCGGCGCTCGGGCTCAACCACGAGCAGGCGCTGGTACAGACCTCTGCCGACGGTGGCGCAACATGGTCGACCGCGGTCAACGCCGCCCAGGCTGGCGACAGGGCGGACAACCCGGCGGTGGCAATCTCGCCAGACGGCACCGACCTGTACCTCGTCTACAACGGGTACCTCGACCCCTTCCAGACCACCACCGCCAACCCCCGCCGTATGCAGGGCGTGACGCGTCACGCCGACGTGGGTGCCGGCGGGACGCTCGGGAGCTTCACTACCCTTCACCGGGCGGCTATCGGCGACGCCAGGGGCACGACGCGGACGCTCAACCGCGAGGCGATCTACGACTA
>JBDUDK010000065.1:0-4793 GCA_040002995.1 Acidimicrobiales bacterium
GGCAGCGGGGGCGGCAACGGCGACGGCGGCAGCACCTCCACGTCGGAGCCTGTGTCGACGAGCACCACCGAGCAGGGCTCTACGACGAGCACCACCGAGCAGGGCACGACGAGCACCACCGAGCAGAGCACGACGAGCACCACCGAGGGCACGACGACGACCACCGAGGCGCCGACGACGACGACCACGGAGCAGGAGACGACGACCACCACGGCTGGGCCGACGACCACGACGACCGTCGCGGCCACGACGTCGACCACTGCGGCCACCACGACGACTACCGGGGCGACCACCACAACCGAGGCGCACGTTACGACCGACCCGACCGTGGGCGGCATCGTGGTCACAGGGGCCGGCACGCTGCCTGTCACCGGCGACGACCCCGCCCCGCTTGTGGCCCTCGGTTTCCTGACGGCCGGCCTGGGCATCGGGCTCCTGATTATGCGGAGGCGTTTCGCCAGCTGACAACGGGTAAGGCAAGTCCTGGGAGAGGCCGGGCCACCGAGAGTGGCCCGGCCTCTTGCCGTTACAGTCGCCCTAATGGCCGGCCGGTACTGGATCGAGACGCTCGGCTGCCCGAAGAACCAGGTCGACTCCGACAAGCTCGAAGGAACCCTGCTCGCCGACGGCTATACGGCCGCTGCGTCCGCGGCCCGGGCCGACCTTGTCGTGGTCAACACCTGCGCCTTCATCGAGGACGCCCGTGAGGAGTCGATCGGGATGATCCTGCGCCTCGGGGCCGAGCGGACCCCTGGTTCCCGCCTCGTGGTCACGGGCTGCCTGGCGGAGCGCTACGGATCGGAACTGGCGGCGGCGCTGCCCGAGGTCGACCAGATCAGCGGCTTCGGGGTTCCTGTCACGATCGGCCGCACGGGCACGGCGGTCCCCGCGCTCGACTTGCTGAATCTTCCCCGACCCCGTGCCCGCGCCCCGTGGGCCTACGTGAAGATCGCCGAGGGTTGTGATCGCACCTGCGGTTTTTGTGCCATCCCGAGCTTTCGGGGCCCGCAACGGAGCAGGACGGTCGAGTCGATTCTGTCCGAGGTCGATGCGCTCGACGCGCAAGAGATCGTGCTCGTGGCCCAGGATCTCGCGTCATACGGAAAAGACGTCGACGGTCTCGGTGCGGGCGCGATCTTGCCGCTGGTTGCCCGCGTCGCCGAGCGCGTGCGGCGTGTCCGCCTGCTTTATCTCTATCCGTCCGATCTCACCGATGCGTTGATCGACACCATCTGCGCGACGGGAGTGCCGTACTTCGATCTCTCGCTCCAGCACGTCTCCAAGCCCCTGCTGCGCCGAATGCGACGTTGGGGCGACGGCGCCCGTTTCCTCGCCCGGATTGACGCGATCCGCACGCGCGAGCCCGACGCCGCGCTGCGGTCGAACTTCATCGTCGGCTACCCCGGTGAGACCGAACGCGATCACGACGAGCTCCTCGCGTTCGTCGACGACGCCGGACTCGACTGGTGCGGATTCTTCGCCTACTCGCGAGAGGAAGGCACCTATGCCACCACGCTCGACGGCGCGGTGGCCCCCGCGCTGATGGCCGAGCGGCTCGCCGAGCTCCGCGAACGCCAAGACACCATCACCGCGAGCCGGCGCGACGCATTGATCGGACGAGAGATCGAGGTTCTCGTCGACACGGCCGGTGAGGGTCGCAGCCACCGCGAAGCACCTGAGATCGACGGCATCGTGCAAATCCCCGTCCACCTCTCGGCCGGCTCGTTCACTCACGTACAGGTCATCGACGCCCTCGGCCCCGACCTCGTGGCGGTCGACGTAACGGAACCGACCGTTGCGGAGTCGAGGTGAAGGAGATGACCACCTCCTCGTTTGGCCCCGGCGCGCTCGCCACTCCGGCCAACGCCGTCACCGTGGCCCGGCTGCTCATCTCACCTGTTCTGTTCGCGATGATCGACGGCCGCAACGGTTCGTGGCCCGCGGCGGTGGTGTGGTTGGGTCTCTGTTGCACGGATGGATTCGACGGCTACTTGGCGCGTCGGCAGGGAACCACGAGGTCGGGCGCGTTCCTCGATCCCCTTGCCGACAAGGTGCTGGTGCTGGGCGCCCTGTTCGCGCTCGTATCGAACCACGTGTTCTGGTGGTTGCCGGTGGCGATCATCGGTGTGCGCGAGCTCGCGATCAGCCTGTACCGCTCGTACGCGGGGCGCCGTGGCATCACGGTGCCGGCGCGGTGGTGGGCCAAGGTTAAGACGGTGTGCCAGCAGGTAGCTGTCGGCCTCGCGCTGATCCCCCCGATCGAGCGCCATGCGCCGTCGGTTCCCAACGGCTTCCTGTGGGCGGCCGTTGTGCTCACCGTCGTGACGGGAACGCAGTACTTCCTCGACGCCCGAGCCGTTTCGAAGCGCCAGTTGCCCGCCGCATGAGCTTGCGGTGTGAGGTGCTCGCCGTGGGCACTGAGTTGCTTCTCGGCCAGATCGTCGACACCAACTCCGCCTGGATCGGCGAACAACTCGCGCTCTCGGGCATCGACTCGCTCCTGCAGACGAAGGTCGGTGACAACCACGCGCGTATCGTCGCCGCTCTTCGCGCCGCGCTCGAGCGCGCCGACGCGTTGATCGTGTGCGGTGGGCTCGGACCCACGCACGACGACATCACGCGTGAGGCGATTGCCGAGGTGATGGGCGCGGAACTCGTCATCGACGACGACATCGTCGAACGGATCAAGGAGATGTTCGCGTCGCGCCAACGCGCCATGCCGGAGATCAACGTGCGCCAGGCAATGGTGCCGACGGGTGCCACGGTGATCGAACAACGCAGGGGCACAGCACCCGGTCTGATCTGCCCCGTCGGCGACAAGGTCGTATATGCGGTTCCGGGCGTCCCCCACGAAATGCGCGAGATGCTCGAGCGGGCGGTGCTCCCTGATCTCCGGCACCGCTCCGGCGAAACCGCGGCGATCGTGTCGCGCACGCTGCGCACGTGGGGACAGAGCGAGTCCGGGCTGAACGAGATGCTCGCCGACTACATCGACGAGCTCGAGCGAGCGCGCGGTACGACCTTGGCTTTTCTCGCGAGCGGTATCGAGGGTCTGAAGGTGCGCCTCACCGCCAAGGCCCCCAACGCGGCCGCCGCGATTGCGGTGCTCGACGAACAAGAGGCGCGTCTGCGCGTTCTTCTCGGTGCACTCGTGTTCGGTGTCGACGACGACACGATGGAGTCGGTGGTGCTCCAGCTTCTCCGAGACCGTGGTCTCACCCTCGGGCTGGCCGAGTCGTTAACCGGGGGTCTGGTGGCGGCCCGGCTCACCGACATCGCCGGTGCGAGCGACGTCCTGCGCGGCTCGATCGTTTCGTATTCGAGTGACGTGAAATTCGATGTGCTCGGAGTGCCGCGTGGACCCGTCGTCTCGGCGGAGACAGCGATGGCGATGGCGCAGGCCGCGCAGCGGGTGCTCGGGGCCGACGTCGGTGTTTCCCTCACGGGTGTAGCCGGTCCCACCGAGCAGGACGGCCAACCGGTGGGCACAGTGTTCATCGGCCTGGCGATCCGCGACAAGGTCACTATGCAGCAGGTTCGCCTCCCGGGCACGCGCGACCAGGTCCGCCAGTTCGCCGTCATCACCGCGCTGAACGCACTGCGCCTCACGCTGATGACCTCGTGAACCGTCGCGTCCGCGATACTTAATCGCTTCCGCCATGCGCCGCCGTCTCTTCGTCCTCCTCGTCGCTGTCGCGGCCGTCCTCGGGTTCGCCCCCTCGGCGTGGGCGAACGTCGACGGATCCGACGTGATTGCGTCGGGCAACGCGCCGAACGCCGGCTCGCTCAAGAGCCTCGGCCTGCGTCCACTCGACCGAGTGTTGGGCATCGCGTCGTCAGCCACCGGCGGTGGTTATTGGATGGTGGCCGGCGACGGCGGCATCTTCAGTTTCGGCGACGCCCCGTTCCTCGGATCGATGGGCAGCCAGCTGCTGAACAAGCCGATGGTGGGGATGGCCACCTCGAAGTCGGGTCGCGGCTACTGGATGTTCGCGGGCGACGGAGGAATATTCGCGTTCGGCGACGCACCTTTCCTCGGTTCTCTCGGGGCCCAGAAGCTCAACGCGCCGACCGTGGCGATGGCGCGGACCTCGACGGGGAACGGGTACTGGATGGTCGGGGCCGACGGAGGTGTCTTCGCGTTCGGCGACGCACCGTTCCTCGGATCGACCGGCGACCACCCGCCGCCGTCACCGATCGCGGGTATGGCGGCGTTGCCCAACGGCACCGGCTACTGGATCTTCACCACCGCGGGCCAAGTGATCCCGTTCGGTGCCGCGCCGGCGCTCGGTGACCTCACCACCAAGACGCTCACGCAACCGGTGGTCGGCATGGCGGCGACCCCCGATGGGAAGGGCTATTGGCTCGCCCAGGCCGACGGTCAGGTGTGGAACTTCGGCAATGCCGCCCCCAGCTTGGCGACGCCAACACGGTGCCTCGCGCAGCCGATCGTCGGCATGGCGTCGCGCCCTCAAGGTGATGGCTTATGGCTTGCTACGGCGCCTCGTCCGGCAATGGCGCTCGACGGTTTGCCGCCACTCACCCAACTCGACCGCGAGAACGACGACTTCGTGGCGATGCTCAAGATTCGCCAGGCGTGTGAGGCCCCGGCGTCGCCCACCTCGATCGCCTGGATTCGGCCGGTGGCGGGCGCGCCGGTCACCGAGAAGTACGGCCCGCGGATTCATCCGATCTACAAGCTGTCGCAGTTCCATCGCGGCGTCGATCTCGGCGGAACGAACACCACCGTGGTGGCCTCGGCCCCGGGCACCGTGGTGGAGGTCAGCACCCGC
>JBDUDK010000141.1:0-15921 GCA_040002995.1 Acidimicrobiales bacterium
CGAAAGGCGCGGCGATGTCGAAACCCAGGACGTCTCGGCCGATGGGCGACCACAAAAGGATCGGTATCGAGAACAACGCCGCCACAACGAACCGGTTGCGCATGTCGCGGACCATGTCCACCATCGACATGGCGCCCTGACCGCCGTGGCCCATCAGCTCGTGCGGGGAATGCGTCGTGCTCGCAGCCTCGTGAGCGTCGGCGGCCATCGCCGGTGGGGAATGTCCCTCCTCGGCCAGCGGATCACAGATGTGCTCTGGAACCGATCGGCCGGCACAGTGATAGCCACAGTCACGGATCCACTTCGTGAGCTCGGCAATCGAGGTGAGATCCGCGTCGTATCTGACGCTCGCGGTCTGGGCCACGGGGTTCGCCTCGACGCTGATGACGCCGGGCCGTCGCCCTAACACCGCCTCGACGCGGGACTTCTCCGAACCCCACTGCACGCCCCGGACCTCGAGTACCGCAGTGCGCTGTCTCGGTCCTGCCGGGACTTCGACGCCTGGGCGCCTCATGTCAGAGCTTTGAAGCGGCGCAGCCTGAGGCTGTTGGTCACCACGAAGACGGATGAGAACGCCATGGCCGCCCCGGCCAGTACCGGGTTCAAGTAGCCGGACGCGGCGATGGGTATGGCGGCCACGTTGTAGGCGAACGCCCAGAACAGGTTGCCCTTGATGATTCCGAGTGTCCGGCGGGCGAGGTGGATCGCGTCGGCGGCGGCGCGCAGGTCCCCCCGAACCAGGGTGAGGTCGCTGGCCTCGATGGCGACGTCAGTGCCGGTGCCCATGGCGATGCCGAGGTCGGCTTGGGTGAGGGCGGCGGCGTCGTTGACGCCGTCTCCGACCATGGCCACGACGGCGCCTTGGTCCTGTAGTCGCTTGATCACGTCGACCTTGTCCGCCGGCAGCACCTCGGCGATGACGTCCTCGGTGGGGACGCCGACGTGCGCGGCGACGGTGGCCGCGGTGGCCCGGTTGTCGCCGGTGAGCAGAAGGGGTCGCAGGCCGAGCTCGCGTAGCCGTTTGATGGCCTCCGCGCTCGTCGGTTTGACGGTGTCGGCCACGACGAACAGAGCCTTGATGGCGCCGTCCCAGCCGGCGGCGATCACGGTGCGGCCCTGGGCTTCCTCTGATTCGAGGGACCGCTTAAGTGCTTCGGGCAGCGGGAGCGACCAGTCGGCGAGCAGGGCCGGCCGGCCGGCTATGACCGCGTGACCGTCGACGGTTCCCTCGACGCCGAGACCGGCGCGGTTGGCGAAACTCTCGACAGGCGGGAGGTCTCCGATCTCAGCAGCCGCGCCGGCGGCGATGGCGCGACCAATCGGATGCTCCGACGCTGCCTCGAGCGCCCCCACAATCCGCAATGATTCAGCGCGGTCTACCCCGTCGACGGTGACTACATCGATCAGGCTCATCGTGCCAGTGGTGATGGTGCCGGTCTTGTCGAGGACAACGGTGTCGATCCGCCGGGTCGACTCCAGGACTTCGGGTCCCTTGATCAGGATGCCGAGTTGCGCACCGCGACCGGTGCCTACCAACAGCGCGGTCGGGGTTGCTAGCCCGAGCGCGCAGGGGCAGGCGATGATGAGCACGGCGACCGCCGCGGTGAACGCGCGGTTGGTGTCGCCCGTGTCGGCCAGCCAGAAAGCCAGCGTGGCGAGCGCGAGCGCGATGACGACGGGTACGAACACCGCCGACACCCGGTCGGCGAGTCGCTGCACCGGAGCCTTGCCGGCCTGAGCCTGTTCGACGAGGCGGGCCATTTGCGCCAACTGCGTGTCGCTCCCGACGCGTGTGGCGCGGACGACAATACGGCCGCCGGCGTTCGTGGTAGCGCCGACGACGCGGTCACCCGGCCCGACCTCGACAGGGACGCTCTCGCCCGTGAGCATCGACTCGTCGACCGCGGACGAGCCCTCCTCGACCGTGCCGTCAGTAGCGATCTTCTCGCCGGGGCGCACCACGAACCGATCGCCCACCGCGAGTTGGCTGATGGGGATCCGACGCTCGCGCCCATCCTCGGCGAGCACCGCAACATCCTTGGCGCCGAGCTCGAGCAAGGCGCGCAACGCCGCACCGGCGCGCCGCTTGGCGCGCGCCTCGAGATAGCGACCGGTGAGTATGAGGACCGTGACTCCTGAGGCCACCTCCAGGTAGAGGCGCTCCCCACCGACGTCTCTCGACAGCGTGAACGAGAAGGGCATGGTCATGCCGGCTTTGCCGGCGTCACCGAAGAAGAGCGCCCACAGCGACCACCCGAACGCGGCCAGCACCCCGACAGAGATGAGCGTGTCCATCGTCGCTGCGCCGTGGCGCAGGTTCGCCCACGCCGCTTTGTGGAACGGCCACGCACCCCACGTGGCGACCGGCGCGGCGAGCGTGAGCGAAAGCCACTGCCAGTTGGTGAACTGCAGGCCTGAGAACATGGCCATCAGTACCACCGGCACGGTGAGCACGAGTGACCCGAACAGGCGATGGCGCAGTGGGACGAGCTCATCCGGCTCGCGCGACTCCGAAGCGGCAGTTGCCGGGGCGGTGACGCCGTAGCCGGCCGCCTCGACCGCGGCGACGAGCTCGTTCGGGCTCACACGGCTCGTGTCGTAGTCGACGGCCGCCTTCTCGGTGGCGAAGTTGACCGTCGCCGCGACCCCGTCGAGACGGTTGAGCTTCTTCTCGATCCTGGCCGCGCACGACGCACACGTCATGCCGGTAACCGCGAGATCGACGTGCGCGTCGGCGCGTTCGGTGGTGCTCACGCCACGGCCTCGTAGCCCGCCTCGTCGACCGCGGCCCAAACGGCCGCCCGATGTAAATCGTTGCCCGTGACCACGACCACCTTCGTGTCGAGGTCGACGTTAACGACACGAACGCCCGGCACCCTCTGAATCATTCCCCGTACCGCGGCTACACAGTGGCCACACGTCATCCCGGGGACGCTGAAACTCAACTCGTCCATTCTTACGATTCCTCCGTTTTGTTCGCGCGTCAGCTCTTGACGAGCCGCTCGATAGCGCGACTCGCCTCCGTGATCAGCCGGTCCGCCTCGTCGCCACCGCTCGCCACGGCGTCGGCTACGCAATGCCGCATGTGTTCTTCCAGCAAACCCATCGCCACGCTCTGCAGCGCCCTGGTGGCGGCCGCTACTTGTGTGAGGACGTCGATGCAGTAGGTATCGGCCTCCACCATCCGGTGAAGGCCGCGCACCTGGCCCTCGATACGTCGCAACCGCTTGAGGAGATCATTTTTGGTGTCTCGATAACCGGGCGTCGTTTCCATGACCTCACTGTACCCCCTTAGGGTATACGAGCCAACCCCCAGAGGGTATATAAGAGCGACAACCTGTCGTAGAACACTGGCAACGAGGCTCGAGATGCACTGTGGCGACGCATTGCCTCAACCGGAACGTCCGCCGGCCCGACAATGCCAATGTGGTCCACACACTGGGGGCGGTCGTCTCCGTCGCCTTCGCCTTGTTCCTGGTTGTCGTGGCGCCGATGCAGAGCCGTCGACGTTTTGCCGCGCTCCTAGAGGCCGTCACGACCGACCCGACAGCTCGCCTGCGCTTTTACCGGCGCACCGTCCTGCGACAGTGGCCGGTCACACTCGGCGCGCTGGCGCTTATCGGCCTGCTCACCGGCCGAGGCCCGTCGAACATCGGGGTCCGGCTTCCGGCCGCGGGCCACTCGCTTCTGAGTACCGGGATCATCGTTGCCATCATCGCTCTTATCGCCGGCGGCGTGCTCGTGACGGTGGTCGCCCGTCGCCCGGGTGGGGGCGACATTCTGCGCAACGCCATGGGCCCCGCGGCCGTCCTCTTGCCGACCACCGCTCGCGAGCGTCGAGTGTTTCTCCTCGTGTCGGTGACCGCTGGTGTCACCGAGGAACTCGCATTCAGAGGTTTTCTCCTGGCGTTCATGCAGTGGGTCGCGCCTGACGCGGCGCGGGGATGGTTGGTGCTCGCATCCGGCGTCGCCTTCGGAGTGGCTCACGTGTACCAAGGCGCGCGCGGCGCCATCACGACGGGCATCGTCGGAGCACTACTCGCGGACACAGCCCTGAGCTCGGGCAGTCTCATGCTGCCCGCGGTGATCCACACGGTGCTCGACGCCCGTTGGAGCGTGCTCCCAGGATTTGGTCAAACGGTCGCCTCGCCGCCGACCGCCGTAAACGCTCCCGCCGAGAGCATCTGAGCTACGTGGCCTGAGCGGGGACAAGTAGCGCGTGCCGAGATCAAGCGAGCCGCCGATTGTGTCGATGCAGCAGTTGAAGGACCGAGCGAACGAGGAGATGCCGGTGAGCGCACGTGACGAGTTAGGCCATAGGGGGAAGGCTGGCTTCGCGGGAGCGTGTGTGGTCTGCTGTGTGGTCCCGATGTTGGTGCTCGTCGGGGTGATCTCGCTCGGCGCGCTAGTCACTTTCGGCGTTGCGGTTGCCTCCATTGTCGCGGTCGTGGTCCTCGCGCTGGGTGTTGGTTCGGGTCGGCTAGTGGGTGCATCGCAGCGTCTTCGCCGAATGTTGTTCGCTGTCGGCGGTGCTGCGGCATTCGGCGGGCTTCTCAACATCAACCACGGCGCCCGTGCGACGACGTTCATCGTGGTCGGAGTGGCGCTGCTTGCGTCCTCCGCCTTGCTGTCGCTGTCCGCGGTCGAGTCAACCGACTGCGCGCGTTCGGAGTGAGATCGCTGTTGACGCCCGTTCGCGTCGGTCGGGTGTCGAGGTAGCGCCCGCGTCAACCTCGAGGCTCACGAATGAGGCGGCCGTAGTGGCCAACATCGATGTGGGCGACGTGCGTCAGGGGTTCGAAATCTGACAGTGTGTCGTACATGGCGCGACGTTTGGGGGCCCGCGACCGGTCGCCGCGTTGGCTTGGTCTAATGATCGTTGTCGCCGTGCTTGTCCAGGTTTTCGTGACGCAGCCCTCGGCGGCCGATCCGATCTCCGACAAAAAGAAGGAAGCGGCGCGTCTGGCCGACCGAATCGAGCAGCTCACGACGCGGGCGGAGCAGCTCGCCGAGCAGTACAACCAGGCCGCCTACGACTTAGAGGTCCTCGACGCTCAAGTGCACGACGCCGAGAAGAAGCTCGCCTTGAAGCGGGTCGAGATCTCGGTGGCGTCGAGCAAGCTCAGCAGCGTCGCGCTGCACGTGTTCGCGCACCCCGGTGAGACAGATCCACTGCTGAGCGTCTTGGACAGCGGCGCCGGTGCGTCCGACTCAGCACTCAGGGCCGGGCTCAACCGTCTCGCCGTAGGTGAGGATCAGCGCGCCGCGGACGAGCTGCGGCGCGGTCGCGAGGACGCGCAGGCCGGCCAGGCCGATCTCGAGGCGAAGCGCCGCGAGCAGGCGACGGCGAAGAGTTACCTGAGTTCGAGACGTAAGGACGTCGAAGGGGCCACCACGCAAGTACAACAACTGCTGACCCACGCGAAAGGCGACCTGGCTCGGCTGCTCCGTCAGGAGCAAGAGCGTCGCGCCGCGGCCGAGGCGGCCGCGGTCCGCGCCCGGCTGGCACAGCGTCGTTCCTCATCTACTGGATCTACTGGCACCAGCGCGGGTCCGGCGCGGGTCGTGCGCCAGCCGCCGGCGCCATCGGCTGGCGCCGCGGGTGCGGTGGAGGCTGCGATGAGCCAGATCGGGGTTCGTTATCAGTGGGGCGGCGCGTCGCCCGAAACGGGTTTTGATTGTTCGGGTCTCACGATGTGGGCGTGGGCACGAGCAGGTCGGCCCGGTCTGCCGCATTTCGCGCGGGCGCAATGGGAGGGTCTGCCCCACGTCAACATTGAAGATCTTCAACCCGGAGACCTTGTCTTCTTCGGTGCGAGCATCCATCACATGGGCATGTATGTCGGCGGCGGGACAATGGTGAACGCGCCCCGCACCGATGACGTCGTGAAGATCTCCTCGATCTACCGATCCGACCTGATCGGCGCGGCCCGACCGTGAACCCCGAATGCCTGGTCGGGATGACGGCGTTCACAGCCCGCGTGCGGCGGTGGGCGCTCGTGGGAAGGATTGCGTTGGCCATCTTGGCCTTGGGCGTGGTGGGCACGATGACCGCCGGACATCTCCGCGACCATCAACAACCCGCGTTTGGCGCGGCGAGCTCGCTCAGTGTCCTGGCGACGCACCCTCCGAAGGCCCCCATGCCCGCCCAGCACTCCCCCGAGCGCCCGTCGTTAGTGCAGAGCCTGTGCCTGCTCGCGCCCCGGGCGGTGATGGCCTTAGTGGTTGGGTTGGTATTGCTCTGCCTATGGCGTTGCTTCGCGCGGCGGCGAGCGCAACGCCGTATCTACGTCAACGGGTCGATGCTTTGGCGGTATGACCGAGCTCCCCCCGCAGTGCTCAGGCTCCCTCAGCTGTCTGTCTTGCGTATGTGACGGAGCGCTATCTCGCTCCGCGGTCTTCGGACCGCTCGTCCGATCACTACGCACAAGGAGAACAACCATGTTTCCAAACGTCTTTTCGCCGCGACGCGCCGCGGGTCTCGCTGTAATCGCTGTGCTCGCGATCACGGCCTGCGGCTCTTCTACGTCCACAACCGCGACCAACTCGGCCTCCCCCAACGACAGCCCGATGGGATCCATGGACCACGGGTCGATGGATACGTCCACGGGCCCGATGAGCAACGACTCAAGTGCCACGTCGATGACTGGCATGGACATGCCCATCACCGACGGCACAAAGGCCGAGGCCGGTGGTTATGTCCTGCGCCTCGGTAACACGAGCCTTACGGCGGGCGTCCAGTGGCAACTGGTTTTCCAGATCAGCGGACCCGGAGGCACGACCCCCGAGGGTTTCGCGATCGAGCAGACCAAGCCCCTGCATCTCATCGTGGTGCGCTCCGATCTCACTGGCTATCAGCACCTTCATCCGACCGAGGCGCCCGACGGGATGTGGTCGGTGCCGGTCACGTTTCCCAACGGGGGCACCTGGCGTGCCATCGCCGACTTCACCCCGATCGCGGGAGGCGCTAACCAAGCGCGAACCGTCCTTGGTGACAACGTCAACGTGGCCGGCGAAGGCACCGACCAAGCACTCCCCGGCCCGTCGAAAACTGCGGACGTCGACGGCTACGCCGTCACCATGACAGGTGATCTCGGCGCCGGCGAGGAGCTTCCGTTGACGTTCTCGATCACGAAGGCGGGTCAACCGGTCGACACCCTCGAGCCCTATCTCGGTGCGTTTGGTCACCTCGTCGCTTTGCGCCGTGACGACTTGGCCTACACGCACCTTCACCCCTCGGCAGAGGCCCTCCCGGGGTCGATGGCAGGGCCGACTGTCGACTTCGTGGCATCCGTGCCGTCGATGGCCACCTACCGGCTCTTCCTCCAATTCCAAGTCGACGGCAAGGTCCATACCGCCGAGTTCACGGCCTCCGCGATCTAAGCCGATGGCCATCGCCGGCGCGGTCGCGTTTGCCTAGCGCGCTTGTGTTGCCGTGTGGGCGAAGCCGTCTCTAGTCGACGTCGCGGCTAGAGATTGCGAGCGAGCCCCCAACCGACACAGCGGCCGCGTAGAGCGCCAGTAGGACGAGCCCGACCATCGGCCCCAGCAACGTATTCGGGTCCTGGCCGGTGATCGCTTTTCCCGCGGCGCCGGGCAGGAGCCGCCCGACGTCGCCGACGCCCGCGATGTCGCCGACCAGCAGGTTCTCGACAAACAAAAGCCAGGCGCAGATTCCGATAAGCGTCGGCACCTGATTGCGAACGACGGCGCCCAGACCCACGCCGATCGCCGCCCATAGCGCCGCCGCTGCCGCGCTCCCCGCGATCAGGAGCGCGTAGTCGCCGGCGTCGAGCCGAACGTCGATCCCGCGCGCCCCGAGCACCGCCGTGCCCACACCCGCCGCGATGGCTCCGGCGACGAGCCCGAATCCGGTCCCGATGAGCATGCTCGCCCAGACCTTCGCGGCCACGACCCGGCGGCGCTGAGGGGTGACGAGAAACGTCGGCCTGATCGTGCCGTGACGGATTTCGCCCGTGATCGAGAGCGCGCCGAGCAGGGCAGCGAAGAGCGCGCCGAGGACCTCACCCCAACCGAACACGATCGTGAGCTGTTTCGACGCGCTTTCAAGGTCCTCAGCCTTCAGCCCGAAGCCGTGTAGGAGCACCACGAATAGGACGAGGCCGACCATGGCACCGAACAGCGATCGGACGGTTCGGGTCGAGCGCTGCTTTAACAGCTCGGCGCGCAGGGCGTTACTCAAGACTCCCTCCTGGCGGTCAGGCAGAGATACACCTCCTCGAGCGTTTGACCGTCGCTTGTGAGTTCGTCGAGCCGCGCGTCCGCGACGAGGCGCCCGCGATCGATGATCATCACGTGGTCGACCGCCTGCGCCACCTCGGCCAGCACGTGGCTCGAGACGAGCACGGTGCGGCCCCCCGCCGCGAAGCTGCGCAGGAAGCTGCGTAGCCAGTGGACACCCGCCGGATCGAGCCCGTTCGAGGGCTCGTCGAGGACAAGCAGCTCGGGGTCGCCGAGCAGCGCCGCCGCGAGTCCGAGCCGCTGTCGCATCCCGAGCGAATAGGTCTTCACCCGCCGGCTGGCGTCTTTGGCCGCGAGCTCGACCAGCTCCAACACCTCATTGACGCGGCTCGGCGGGAGCTCCGCAGCCAACGCGAGCACCCGCAGATGGTCGGCCCCAGAGCGTCCGGGATCAAAGTCTCTTGACTCGAGCACTGCCCCGGCCCGCCGCGCCGCCTGGTCAAGGTCGCGGTAGCGACGGCCCAAGACGAGCGCTTCACCACCGGTTGGCTCGGCAAGCCCGAGCAACAAACGCAGGGTGGTCGTCTTGCCCGCACCGTTAGGGCCGAGGAAGCCGGTGATGGTGCCCGCCCGTATTGAGAACGTGAGGTCGTCGACGGCGATGACCTCGCCATAGCGCTTGCTCAGCCTCTGAACGCTGATGACCGCGTCGCGAGGATGGACGTACGTCGAGCCGACCTCTCGCAACGACGTCCGTCGACCGTCGCCCCGTCGGCGGAGCCAGCCGCGGTCACGCTCCAAGACCTTGATCATGCTCGGACCTCTGGGAGGAGCGTTTCCGGGACCGGAGCACCCGGACAAGCCCTGCGCACAAGGCGCTCACCACGACGAGCACGAGTATCACGTTCACCACCAGTCCGTGCTCGCCCGGTCCGTGGCTTGCGGCGGCCATTAACAGCATGGTGTGAGTTCCGGTCGACCGTCCCGGGCCTCGCGCGCTGTCATGGTCTTGTGCACGTAAACGCCTCGAGCTCAGGCGCATTTGCGCGCGGGCGCGCGAGACCGTCTCCGTCGGGGTCGTGCTCGAGGTGCTGGTGGTTCTGGATCGTGTCGCCGTGTGGATGTGTGTCGCCGCTCCGCGCGTGTGCTTCGCACATGTTTGCTCCTTTGTTGATAGCTATCGACTGGTGGACAGTCGCGGGAGGTGGTGTCCACTCCGCGCAAGGGTGTCGATGCGCGGTCTCCTGTCGACGACGAGTTTACGAGACAGAGTGTCGCTGTCAAGTCATAATGTCTCGATACCGACGCCACGTATACTTTGCCGATGCCGAAGGTGTGGAGCGACACGATCGACGCGCACCGCCGGGAGGTTCGTGACGCGATCCTGGACACCACGGCGGCGCTGGTGGCCGAGCACGGGCTGCTGTCGGTGACGATGTCGCAGATCGCCGAGGACACCGGCATCGGACGGGCAACTCTGTACAAGTACTTCTCCGGAGTCGAAGCGATCCTGGTCGCCTGGCACGAACGGCAGGTCGCCGGCCACCTCCAACATCTCGCTGAGGTCGGGGAACAAGTTGGCGCCGCTGGTGAGCGGCTCAAGGCTGTGCTCCAGGCGTACGCGCTCCATTCCTACGAGTACCACGGCAACGAACTCGCGGCACTTCTGCATCGAGGCGAGCACGTAGCCCGCGCGCAGCAGCAGCTCAGCGACCTCATCCGAAACCTACTGATCGAGGCCGCAGAGGAACACGACGTCCGAGAGGATGTCGTGCCTGATGAACTCGCGAGCTATTGCCTCCACGCCCTCGCCGCAGCCAGCAGCCTGCCGTCCAAAGCCGCGGTCCGCCGACTCGTCACCGTCACTCTCGCTGGGTTGAATCCCCGCGCCGCTCCGTTGCGCCGCGCATCGCTGGGCGCCTGAGGTGAACGATCTGCACGTCTGGGAAGCGAGCCGGGAGGGTGGGTGCTGGTACGTCGGACCCGCATGGCCCGCCCCATTAGCGTTGCCTCGTGCAAAGGCTCCGAGCGTGAGTCTCCGCCGACCCAATGGCGCGCTTGAGGCCCACGTGCTCCGCGCCCTTTGGAGCTGTCCGATTGGCATGACCCCCGGTGAGATCCTCGAAGCGATGGGCGTCGACGTCACCTACACAACGGTGACCGCGATCTTGGCTCGACTCCAGAACAAACGTCTCGTGACACGACGCAAGCATGGAAGAGCGTTCGTCTACCGTCCCCGCCTTGACGAAGCAGCGTTGACGGCCAAGAAGATGAAACTCATCTTTTCCGCGGCGGCCGATAAGGAAGCTGCGCTCGCACGCTTCGTTGGTGGCCTCTCGAAAGCCGACGCCCGCTCGTTGCGCCGTGTTATCGAGAAGGAAACCGGACGAGGGTGACCTGGCGACTTATCGCTCCAACCGTTCTGACAGCGCTCATCGCCTACGCGGGGTTTCCGTTTCGCAATCGGCTTCACCCAAAGACCGCCACCCGCGTCTTCACTGCGCTCGCTGTCGCCGCCGCACTCGCGCTAATGACCTCCCTCGCTCTCGTCGCGTGGGGATTCGTCCTCCACCTGCCCGGGTTGGCCGGGAGATTCGGTTGGTGCCGCTCGATTTTCCACGTTGACGACACCGTGCCCGCGTTTGTCGGAGTGCTCGCCCTCCTCGGTCTCCTCGCGGCGACAGGTAGTGGCCTTCGACAACTTGTTCGTCAGGGTCATTTTCGCCGAGCGATTGCCCACCCGACGGAGGTCGTGATCGTCGACGATCGGAGTCTCGTTGCTGTCGCGGTAGCCGGAGGGCTCGGTCACATCGTCATGTCCACCGCAATGCTCGAACTCCTCGACGACGACGAGACGGCCGTCGTGCTCTCCCATGAACGCGCCCATCTACGCTGCCGCCACGACCGCTACCGCTTCGCGACATCGATCGCTGTCGGCGCATTCCCCGTGTTCTGGCCGCTTCGACGTCTTGTGGGCTACACGACCGAGCGATGGGCCGACGAAGAGGCGGCCCACGAAGTCGGCAACCGGGCCCTGGTCGCGAGCACGCTCACAAAAATCGCACTCGCCATTCACGGGACCTGTAATGAAGCAATGGCGATTTCCGGCTTCGGGGTGGCCGACCGGGTTCAGGCCCTCGGCGAGCCGCCGGTCGGTGGCGGCTCGTGGCGACAGCGATGGCACGTCGTTTCAGCGGTACTTGTTGTGGGTACCGTCACCGCGTCGGTGATCCAACTGCAGCAGCTCATTGCTTTCGCCGCTCACGCCTGCGGCACGTGAGCAGCGAGCCCCAGTTCCGTGTACGCCCCCGGTCTGGATCAGTGGAGTGACTCTGATCGCTGCTTGCCCCGGCCTTGATTCTGGTCCCGGGCCAGATCGCTCTGGCCCTCGTGGGCGCCCATGCTGCCCATGTGGCGCATCATGAAGAACATCATGAGCGGGCAGACCGCCAGTAGGAGCAAGTAGGCGGGGTTGATGCCAAAACCCAAGGCGATGGCCACGGCGAGTCCGGCGACGCCCAGCATGAGGTAGGCCGATCTGCGGTTCCGGTGGTTGATGGTGACTCCTTCGTATGGGTTCAAGCTCGACTCCGACAGTGGACCGAAGGTCCCAACTCTGCCGGCTGATCGTCGCAGCCAGTGCTGTAGCGATCCGGCGCTGTCGCGGTGGGGACGTTGTCAGGGGCGCAGCGTGTCGAGGAGTTGGTGGTACTCGTCGACATCGATCTCGCCGCGAGCGAGTCGCGAACGCAAGGTGTCTTCGGCTGTGTTCTGCCGGGGCTCGGCTCCAGTCGTGGGACGTCGCAGTAGCACGATGACGACTGCGGCAACGACACCCAAGAACACGAGCATCATCGTGGTCATCCACACCCAGTTCCATCCGTTCATGTCGTGCCAACCCATCGTGCACCTCTTTAGTGATTCGAACTCTCCGACACCGCGTCGTAGTCAGGGTACGGCGAGCCCTCGACCGCGACGAGGGCCCTTGGTCCCGAAGTAGTGATCGTTAGTGCCGCTGGCTCCCCATCCGCGATGGTCGAGGTCGGCAACGGCGCGGACGCAATGTCCCTCGTCGACAACGGCATCGCTGGTGTCCAGTCACGCATCGCCCGTCAGGCGACTGCCCGGCGAAGGACGTTGGTGGCCCAGGCGAGCACCACCGCGCAGAGCGGGACGAGTACGGCGAAGGCCTGCCACACTGCCGAGGTGCCGATCACGCCGTTCGCCAGCGCCCGGAGGCCTCGACGAGGTAGTAGAGCGGGTTGAAGTGGGCCAGCACCCGTACCCACGTCGGCCAGCTTCCTGACGGTCGGAGGTCGTGTGACACCAGCTCGTTTCCAGTGCCCGAGCATCATCGTGTGATGTAGGCGGCAATGACGTTTCGCCACACGCCGTCGAGTTTGCCGATGCGTTGGCGGACGCTGTTCACGGCGCGAGCGCTGCCCGCAGTTGGTCGAGCTTGCCGAGCACGACGGTCCAGTTCACCCACCGGCCGACCTTCTCGCCGGTGATGAGCCCGGCGTCGGCGAGGACCTTGGTGTGGTGGCTCACAGTCGGCTGGCTCTTGCCGATCGGCTCGATCAGGTTGCATGAGCACGCCGTGCCAGCGGAGGCGATCATGCTGAAGAGCCGCAGCCGCACCGGGTCGGCCAGCGCGGCGAACGCCTGAGCCAGCTCGACAGCGTGGCGATCGGTGATCGGCTCGGCGAGCACCGAGCAGCAGTCGGCCATGGCCATGGTCAACCGCGTCGCCGTACGTGCTGGCATCAGAAAACCTCCACGCTAAGTATTGACATCTATCAATCTAACGATACAGTAAGCATCGACAACAATCAATCTATCGGAGGAACCACATGTCCCGGGTGCAGCTCGCTCTCAACGTCCCCGACATCGACAGCGCCGTCGACTTCTACTCCAAGCTGTTCGCCACCGAGCCGAACAAGCGCAAGCCCGGCTACGCCAACTTCGCCATCGTCGATCCGCCGCTGAAGCTCGTGCTGTTCGAGAAGGCCGGCGCCGACACCCGCCTCAACCACCTCGGCGTTGAGGTGTTCTCCACCGACGAGGTCGTCGCCCACCAGGCGCGATTGATCCGCGAGGGCATCGACGCCGTCGAAGAGAACGGCACCTGTTGCTTCGCCAAGCAGGACAAGGTTTGGGTCGACGGCCCCGACGGGTCGTGGGAGGTCTACACCGTGCTCGAGGACACTGACGACTTCGGTGTGAGCTCGGCCAAGGTCGACGACCAGACCGATGACTCGTTGTGCTGCGCGTCGGTCCCCCAAGCCGAAGCACGCTGCTGCTGATGTCCCGCTTCCAGCTATCGATCAACGTCGCAAGCGTCGACGCTGCCGTGGTGTTCTACGAGAAGCTCTTCGGCGTCCCACCGGCCAAGCACCGTCCCGGCTACGCGAACTTCGTCGTTGCCGACCCGCCGATGAAGCTCATCGTCATCGAGGGCGAAGGCGCGCCGGCAACGATCAACCACGTCGGCATCGAAGTCGCCGACACCGCCGCAGTCGTGTCCGAGACCAAACGGATCGCCGACATCGGCCTGCCGTACAAGGTCGACGACACCCATACCTGCTGCCACGCCACGCAGGACAAGGTGTGGACCGAGGATCCCGACGGCGTGCCCTGGGAGATCTACACCGTGCTCGCCGACACCGCTGAGTTCGGCGCCCGCGGTCACTGAGTCTCGCTATGAGGTCGAGTCGGCGGGGCGTTCGGTGAGCGGCGCGCCGAGTCCGACTGCGGCCGCTGCGAGGAGCAGGATCCCGCCGAGCAGGTAGACAACGCGGATCGACAGTGCGTCGGCCAGCACGCCAGCGAGGCCGAGCGAGACGAGCCGCGCCGCATTCCAGAGGACGTCGTACAACGCGAACGCTCGGCCACGCACATCTCCAGGCACGACGCGCTGCAAGGTGGTCTGGTAGGTGACCATCCCAGTCGAGGTGCTCACGCCGTACACCGCGAGCGCGGGACCGGCGGCGAACGGCGAGCTCACCCCGGCGAGCGCCAGGTCGACTAGCGCGCGGACCGCGTAGGGGCCGAACAGCCACCGCTTGTCGAGCGGCCGGATGAACCGCCGCAGCAGCAGCGGACCCGCAGCCGCGCCGACGGCGATGCACGACAGCAGCAGCCCGAACCCGGACGGTCCGACTTTGAGCCAGTCGGCGGCGAGCACGACGAGGAGACCGCTCGTGGCGCCGGCCGAGAGTGACGCCAGGATCTGTACGACGGCGAGGCGCGTGAGAAGCGCGTTGCCCCGCACGACATCGATCCCGGCACGGACCGAGTGCCACCCACCTGCGGGCACCGCAGCCGGCCGGACGGCTACGTCGAGACGGCGCAGCCACCACGCCGAGCCGAGATACGACGCGGCGTTGAGCGCGAACGCGGCGCCGACGCCCGCCCATACGATCAACGCGCCTGCGACGGGCGCCAGCACGATCTGGGCGACGACCGCGACGGTCCACAGCGCGCTGTTGGCGTCGACCAAGTCGTCGTCGTCGACGACCTCGGGAACGAGCGACGCCGCTGCTGGATTGAACAGCAGCGACCCAACCGACAGCCCGAACGCCACGCCGTACGCGAGCGCGAGCGTCCCGTGGGCAGCGACGAGCAGACCAGCCAGTCCGGCGCGGAACAGATCGGCAGCGACCATCACCCGGCGACGCGGGTAGCGGTCGGCGATCACCCCGGCGATCGGCCCGAGCAGCACGATCGGCGCGACCTCGAACGCGACGGTTGCTGCCACCCCGAGCCCCGAGCCCGTCAGCCGAAAGACCAGGACCACCAGCGCCACGGTGTTGAACGCGTCGCCCGCCCGGGACGTGGCGTGCGCCAAGAACAGCCGACGGAACGACGGGTTGCGGGCGACGAGGCGAAACATGACCGACCTGATGATGCCCGGACCGCCACGCGGTGATGTTCACCTGATGTTCGGTTGAACCCAGTTGCGGGATCAACGAGTATGCATACGCATGGTTGTTGATGTGAGCTCGGAGCTCCGAGTCGAGGTGCTCAAGGCCCTGGCCGAGCCCGCCCGCTGGCGAATCCTCGAGCGCCTCGCGGTCGAGGAACTCTGCGTCTGCCACCTCGTCGAGGACCTCGACATCCCCCAACCGCTCGTCAGCCACCACCTCAAGGTCCTCCGCGAGGCCGGCATCGTCGAATCCGAGCGGTTCCGGCAGTGGACCTACTACCGGGTCCTCCCCGAAGCCGTTTTCGCCGCCGCGGATGATCTCAACCAGATCGCCCGCGGCACAAAGCGCGCCGCCGCACGTCGTCGACCGTGCTGCTGATGAACGCGACGCTGCCCCGCCGTGCCCTGGCCGAGTACTGCGGCACCGCTTTCCTCGTCGCCGTCGTCGTCGGCTCCGGCATCGCCGCCCACAACCTCTCGCCGAACGATGTCGGCCTCCAGCTGCTCGAGAACGCCACCGCCACCGCCGGTGCGCTGGTCGCCCTGATCCTCGCGTTCGGACCGGTGTCGGGTGCCCACTTCAATCCCGTCGTCAGCCTGGCCGACTCGTTCTTCGGTGGGCTCGACCGCCGCGACCTGCCTGCCTACATCACCGCGCAGGTCGCCGGCGCGGTCACCGGCTCGATCGTCGCCAACCTCATGTTCGAGCTCGACGCCGTGTCCTGGTCGACGCATGCGCGATCGACGTACGGACTGCTGCTCGGCGAGGTCGTGGCCACGATCGGGCTCCT
>JBDUDK010000111.1:0-15912 GCA_040002995.1 Acidimicrobiales bacterium
CCTCGCCGCCGCGGGTGTCGCGGGTTCAGTCGTCGGCGCGGGGTCCGCGTCAGCGAGCACCGGCGAGACGTTGCTTCTGGGAAATCAGCAGTTCGCGTCGAACTTGACCTACATCGGTAATAGCACGAGCATCTCGCAGACAGTGAGTAACCCGCTCACAACTGAAGCAACGATGTGGTGGGTCGATAACCGCTCCTCCACCATCGAAGCCAACGGCATCCGCGGCGACGGCCACGGAGTGACCGGCGCCGGCCTATGGGGTCACAGTGACTCTGGTGGCATCGGAGTGAAGGGCGACGGTGGCGTAGGTGTGCAGGCATCCGGTACCCGTACAGCCCTCCTCCTTACCGGCTCGGGAATTGCCCCGTCGACGCGCCTCGACGCGCACACTGTCGGCGAGATCGACATCGACGCGAGCGGCAACGTGTACCTGTGCGTAGCCAACGGAACGCCGGGTACATGGCGCAAGCTCGGCGGGCCGGCGAGCGCAGGTCAGCTGCACCTGACGACCCCGGGACGGGTGTACGACTCACGAGACGCCGACGGGAAGCTCGCGTTTGGCTCGGCCGATCGCGTCGTGACGGCGAACGTCGTCGCGGCCGGCCATGTGGGTGCGGGAAACATCGTCGCTCCCGCGGGTGCGACGGCGATCTTGTGCAACCTCACGGTCACGCAGACGGAGGGCGCCGGCTTCCTCGGCCTGTACTCGAACGCCCTTGCGAGCTGGCCGGGCACGTCGTCGATCAACTGGGTCGTCAAGGACACCGACACCGCGAACACACTCACCACTGCCATTGATGCCACCGGCAAGGTGAAGGTGACAATCGGTGGAAGCAGCGCCGCGGCGAAGACCCACTTCGTGATCGACGTCGTCGGCTACTACATCTAGGCCGCTGGTCACCGGCCGGGCGCCACTAACGTCCGGCCGGTGTCACGGCCCTCCAGCTCCGGCTATGCGCAGCGGCTCGCGGCGCGCCAGGGCAACGGCTGGAAGCGCAGGGTGCCGAACCCCTACCGCTGGTACCTGCGTCATCTCGAGCTGGGCCGGGTGCTGGAGGTTGGGTGCGGCGTCGGTCGCAACCTCGGCTATCTCGAGGGCGCGGGCCTAGGCATCGATGCCGACCCCGACGCGGTGAACATCTGTCGCGAGCGAGGCCTCACCGCATTCACTCCCGACGAGTTCGAGGCCGCGCCCGCGTCCTTCGACGCTTTGTTGTTGTCGCATGTCGTCGAGCACATGGCACCCGACGATGCTCTCGCGCTTGTGCGCCGCTACCTGCCCTTCACCCGGCCGGGCGGCCGTGTTGTCATCATCACGCCCCAAGAGCGCGGGTTCGCGTCAGACCCGACCCACGTCACGTTCACCGATCTCGCCGACGTCGCGCGTATGTGCGCCGCGGCCGATCTGCGCCTCGAGCGTCAGCAATCGTTCCCGTTGCCTCGCGCGTTCGGACGGGTGTTCGTCTACAACGAGTTCATCACGATCGCCCGAGTGCCGTGATCTCGATAGTGGTTCCTGTCTACGACGAGGCCGAGGTCCTCGGGGCATTCACCGAACGGCTCACGAAGGTGCTCGCCGATCTCGACGACGATTCCGAGATCGTGTTCGTCGACGACGGGAGTACCGACGGCAGTCTCGACGTACTCCGTTCTCTGGTGGCCGCCGACAGGCGGATCCGCGTGCTGTCCTTCTCGCGGAACTTCGGTCATCAGGTGGCGATCAGTGCCGGCATCGACGCCGCACGGGGTGACGCCGTCGTCGTGATCGACGCGGATCTGCAGGATCCTCCCGAGGTGATCGCCGAGATGCACGCTCGCTGGAGCGAGGGCAACAAAGTGGTCTACGGGGTCCGCACCCGCCGCGATGGCGAGCGGCCCACGAAGAAGCTGACAGCTCGGTGGTTCTACCGGCTGCTGGGGCGGTTGTCCGACACGCCCATGACGGCCGACAGTGGGGACTTCCGGCTGCTCGATCGCCAGGTCGTCGAGGCCTTGAAGGCGATGCGCGAAGAGAACCGTTACTTGCGCGGCATGGTCTCGTGGGTCGGCTTCACGCAGTGTGGCGTCGAATACGAGCGCGAACCGCGCGCGGCCGGCGAGACGAAGTACACGTGGCGGCGGATGCTGCGATTCGCGGCCGACGGCATCACGAGCTTCTCTGATCGTCCTCTCCGAGTCGCCGTCCAGCTCGGCACCCTCGTGACGCTCACGTCGTTCCTCTACGGCGGCTGGCTCGTGATCGGCAAGCTCATCAATCCCGATCGCTCGCTACCGGGCTACACATCGCTCCTCGTCGCGGTGCTGTTCCTCGGAGGGATCCAGCTCCTCACCATCGGCATTCTCGGCAGCTACATCGGGCGTATCTACACCGAGACGAAGCGGCGACCGCTCTATATCGTGGCCGAGACGATCGAGCGGTGACGCCCGCCGTCTCCGTATGTATCCCCGCGTTCCAAGCGGAGGCCTACATCGGCGCCACGATCCGGTCGGTGCGCCATCAGACGTTCACCGACTGGGAGCTCGTCGTCGCTGACGACTGCTCGACGGACGCAACCCTGGCGGAGGCGAGCGCGGCGAGCAATGGCGACCACCGGATCCGGCTAACGCGCAATGAGAGCAATCTGGGCGCCGCCGCGAACTGGAACCACGCGGTGGCCGCGACGTCCGCGCCGTTCGTGAAACTGCTCTGCTCCGACGACGTCCTCGCCCCGATGTGCCTCGAGCGGCAGGTGACGGCATTGAGGTCGGACGAGACCGGTCGGGTGGCGTTGGTCGCATCAAAGCGCGACATCGTCGATGCGAACGGCTCTGTGCTCATCCACAACCGGGGGCTCGGCGGGCTGGCGGGTCGGGTGCCCGGCCGCGTGGCGATCCGTCAGTGCATCAGAGCAGGAACCAACCTCCTCGGTGAGCCTTCGTTCGTCCTCATGCGACGGGCCACATTCGATGCGGTCGGGGGCTTCGACGAACGCTGGCAATACACGATCGACCTTGAGTTCTATTCGCGGATGCTTCGAGACCACGACCTCATCGCGGTCGCGGAGACGCTCGGCGCGTTCCGTGTGAGCCGTGACGCGTGGAGCGCCCAACTCGAAGGTCAGCAGCGCGCCGAGGCCCGTGAGTTGCTGCATCACATACGCGCGGGCGACTCCTGCGTGAGTGCTCTCGATGTCATCGCCGGCTCGATGCGCGGCGCCGCGCTGCAGGTGGGCCGGCGAGTGCTGGTCAAGGCTCGAGGTCGACGAAGGCCGGCTCCTGTAGTGCAAACGCGATCGCCCGAGGATCGCCGGGCGCCCTGATCGCCGGGGCGTTGGTTGTGAACGTGATCGCTGTCTTACCCGGGTCGAGCCCGATGGGTACGCGGATCTCCGTCCATGCGTCCGTGAGATCGAAGTGGGTTGTCTGCCCCTTAACAACGATGTCGAGGCCGTAGGCGCCGGGCGCGGCCGACCTCGCGAGCGCGGTGAACGAGCCGTTCCATGTCTTGATGTTGCGGTTGAAGATCGTCGCGTTGGCGTGCACCTTGGCGTTGTGGAAGACGTGGTCGTAGGTCCGCTCCTCGTACCAGAACCCGCTCTCCCACCAGGCGGTCGGATGGTCGAGGGTCGCGGTCGCGAGTTCGCGCACCGCCGCATCCCCGCGAGATCGCACGAGCCGGTCATGATGCGAACGCAGATCGAAGAACAGCAACCGCCCGTCCTCCGACGTGAGGGGCGTTTCGCCGTCGAGCGCCGCGCTGACCTCGGAGACGAGATTGGTCGCGTCGTCGCCGACGTAGCCGGCGCGGTCGATATAGAGCCCGCGGAAGCCAACGGCGTCGATCGCGTCGAGCATCGTGGCGGTGGGCAGGGCCACGGCCGCCTCCTGCCAGTCAGACTCGCGACCGCGCATTCCCCCGAAGCTCCAGCGCAACGTCTTGGAGTGCAGGAACGGCTTGAGCTGGTCGTACTGCGCCATTGATCCCCGTGCCGGTTCCTCGGGGAACGGTTGCCATGGCAGCTCAAACACCATCGAGCCCGCGGGAAGCGTCTGCTCGATGCCCGCGATGAACCGGGCGTCTCGCTCGAACCCGGCCTTGTTGTTGTCGGGGTTCGGGCGCAATCCGCCGGTTTGATCGAAGAGACCGACCACCACCAGCGCAACCGCAAGGGCCGGAGCCACGAACGCCCGGCGGGAGCGGCGCGCCAACCATTTGTCGGCCAGCACCACGACGCACGCGAGAGCCAGAAACGCGATGACGATCGAGATGCGGTTCCAAGCCCGCACCTTCACGAAGCCAACCACTCCCGCGAACCACGCCAGCCCGCCGGCCGTCCCGATGAGCACGGCGGCGATGATGAGAATGCCCGCCACCGGCAGGTCGGGCCGCCGCGTCCATGGCCCGTTGTCTCGTCGTCGACCTCCCAAAGCCAAGGCGAAGCCGATCGCGAGGAGCATGCCGAACGCGGCGACGGCACCGAGGAACTGCGACGGCTCGGACACGCTGCGCGATGTCGTAAGGCGTTGAGCGAGTGTGCGCAGCGCGGGAACGTGGTGACCGGGCACCGGACTGAGCAGCTCTACCGGACGCAGCGCGTAGTCGTCGACCTCCCAGGGATAGCGAACATCGACCTCCGGGTTCTTGCCGTGCGCGGACTGGTAGCGCAACGCGGGAAGGTTGTTGATCAGTAGCGACCCGAGCACGAGCGCGGCGATCACCGCCGCGCTCACGATCACCGCGAGCCGCCGACCTCGATCCGATCGCAGAGCGCCGATCGCCGCCGCTACGGCCAGGAGAGGCATGAGCATGAGCGCGTAGTAGGCGTTCGACGCGCCGATGAGCAGCGCGACGACGGCTACACCGAGGGCACCTTCCGCTAACCGCGGCCGTCGCCCCGGCCCGACCTCCACCGCGGTGACATCGCCGTGCGCGATGCGAAGCGCCAGCCAGCACGCGAGGGGCACGGAAAAGTACGCGCCGAGTGTCACGTGCGCGGTGCCGCGAATGATGTGATACGGCGCGAACGCGAACAGCAGAGCACCGGCCAACGCGAGCGCGCGGCTCACTCGCAGCCACCGCAGGACCGCGAACGCAACCAACGCGACGAGCACGAAGCCCAGCAAGAAGTACGCATTCACGAGGCTGACGGGCTCGTGGATGAACCACGACATCACCTTCATGACCAGGTTATGGGCGTCGTCGCCGCCGAGCGGGAAGTCGTGCAGCGTCTGTCCCGTCGGCGCGCCGAGACGGTCGGTATGTGTGGTCCAGCCCGTCTCGATGATGACGCGGGCGAGGGCGGCCTCCGACACGGAGTCGCCGCGATAGTCAATGGGAAGACCCCAGTCGGCCGACCCCACGCGAAAGAAAACCACGGTGACCAGCGCGGTGACGACGACGACGAGCGCCCCGTCGCGCACCCGCGTCACCCAGCGGCCGGCGAGGCGCGGGAGAGCGGCGGCCGGCACGGCGGGAACCGTAGTCGTGGCTCCTCTCCGGCGGGGTGAGTATGAAACACTCGTCGCGGGTGATCGATGACGGCACGAACTTCACCTCAACGATGACGGCACCCTCCACGACCGAACTCGATGAGCCCGACTCTTCGAGCACAAAGCGCCCCTTGCGAAAGGTGTTCGCGTCGGAGACGGTCGTTCTCGCTCTCGTCGCGATCCTCACGGTGTTACTGGTGGGCGGACTCCGAAGCCTCCTTAAACTCTTCCCCGACCCGTCCATCGCGGTGGTCGTCGACGTGACCGTTCCCGACAACGGCGTGGCGACGGTTTTCATGAACACGGAAGGCAAGATCCAATCTCGCGCCCTGCCCGTGTACGCAGGGCGCAACTCTTTGCGTTTCGAAGGATTCGAGGGACCACTCCGAATTATCCAGATCGATCCGATCGACAAAGCAGATCAGGAGATCCGGGTACACAGTGTCACGCTGCTCAGCCGCCGCGGAAAGGAGCTGCTCAAGGTCAGCGGTAACGGCTTCAAGACGTGGGCGTCGTACAACTCGACGAATGTCGTCGTAGATGCCGATGGGTATGCGTCCCGAAGTGCGACACAGGTACCCGCGCTGGCCACCGGCATCAACGTCAACGCGCCAGCTTGGCGTCCAGCGATCGTGGGATCGGCCCTCCGCTGGCTCGCCCAACCGTGGCCCGGCTTGACGATCCTCCTCGGGCTACCGGGCTGCGCCCTCTTGGCTGCCCTCGCCGCCCGGCGAAGGTTTGCGCTCATTCCTTTGTTGATCGCGCCGATCGCGGTCCTCGGCGCGAGTTGGCTGGCCGGTTCTACCCGCGGAACCACGAAGGCCGCCGAGGCATTCGGTCAAGCCGGATACGAAGGGCGCGACGCTTCCTACGGCCCGCGCTTTCTCTTTATCGGGAGCGCCCTGACGCTCGTCCTAACGGCGTTGACGCTCGCGCTCAGACGCCAAATGCCGCGGGTGAGAGGCATGCGGCGTCGTTTGATGGACCCGCCCGGCGAAGCCACAGGAGTGCCCGACGACACGATCGTTCCTGAGGAGGAACGCGTCTGGAGGCGCCGTCTACGCCGGCTGCTTGCCAGTAGGGCATTCGCGACTGTAATCATCCCGTTGCTCTTCGCGGTCATCACGTTGCCCTCAGCCAAGAACATCGCCGCGCAACGAATTGCGCCCCTTCCGGTCGGAAGCTGGGACAGCGCGAACCTCTTGACGTGGGACCATTTCTTCGCACGCGGCCTACTGCCGATGAAGGACTTCTGGTACCCCTACGGAAATCTCATCGTGTTCTCGGCGGGTCTCCTCGGAGCTCTTCTCCAGTGGGTCGCGACGGCTTTAGCCTTGGTGGCCGTCGCCTCAGCCCTGTGGCACATCTCGCGTCGTAGTGCAGCTGTGATCGTGGGGATGGCCGCCGTGGCCGTCGTGGAGTTGTCCTTTGGGAGCGGCTTTCGGTACATCTACCCGGTTGCCATCGTCGCGTGGTTCGCCGTCACGCGACGGCACGCGGGTTACGAGCGATGGCTGGCGCTCGCCGCTATCGCGCTCTCGCCGTGGCTCGCGCTCGACCTCGGCGTGTACACGATCGTTGGGGCGAGCGCCGCCGTTGTAATCGATGAGTTGGCGATCCGGGGACTGGGCGGACCCCGGCTTCGTTCTCGGCTCGTGCCGGAGCTTTTCGCCCTTGTCGTTGGATGGTTGGGGTTCTTCGCGTTCCTCGCCGCTAGTGGCCGCCTCGGCCCCACGCTCTCCTTCGTCTTTGACCAGCAATCCACGACGGCGTACGTCGCCTACGTCACCCCCGTCGAGACGTTTCTGCATCGAACGCCAACGGTTCTCCTGTTTGTCGCGCCCTTCGGATTTCTGGCGGTCGCTCTGTACGCTGCCGCGCGCGAACGCGGCAGGGCGCTCGGCGAGACATGGATTCCGTTATTGGCCGGGCTCGGAGCCATAGGAGTGCTCGTTCTCGCAAAGCAAGTCATCCGGCCCGGCGTCGAAAGCGTTCTTGCGTTTGTGTGCATCAGCGCCGTTGCCGCCGTCCTGGCGGCATCGCGAACGCGGTTGGGATCCGTCGCGACCTCCATTGTGGGCGGTGTCCTCGTCGCCGCGCTCGTCCTTGAAACGCAAGCCGGCGGTTCGCTGTCACGATGGCGCTCCGAGCTCGGACGCGCGCCTTCGAAGCTCGGCGAACTGGTTGACGCGATGACCTCGAAGCGAGCGGGCACGGCGTGGTTGAAGCCTGAACTCGACCCGCGCAAGCTCAAGCTGTACGTAGATGAACTCGCCGCGGTACCCGCCATCGAGCAGATCGCTCCCAACCGGCGACTGTTTGTGCTGAGCGGCTCGCAGTTTCTCTACCCGCTGACCGAGCAGCCTCCCTACTGGACGATCTCGACCTGGGACACCTCGCCTCTTGCCGAGCAACGCCGTTTGATCAAACGCCTCGAGCAGAGCCCGCCCGCCGTTGTCGCGATCGACCGACGAGATATCGCGATGGATGCGGTACCACACGTTCTCCGAATTCCGCTCGCCTACCAATGGGTGGTCAGCCGCTATCGCCTTGATCGCTCCGTTGGCCCGTACGACCTCCTCATCCCGAGGGTCGCGAGCGACCCCATCGATTGGAACGAATGGCGCGCGGCCCTGGGCGTGAATCTCGACCTCGGGCGCCTTCCCGCCGCCGCGAACTCTCATCACCGGTCTTGCCCGTCGGATCATTCACGTCCCTGCGTCGACTATTTGAACATCGCCGTCGCGCCGGTGAGTGAGGCGACACCGCGCATCGTGCACATCTCGGGTGTCGCGGGAGCGTTCACGCTCTCGCTGGATCAAGTCCCCGGTGACAAGGAGTTGAGCGTGCCGCTCGGGCGGTTCTGGTTCTGGACGTCGGGCTCGACGGTGTCGTTTGACACGCACGATTGGGTCCGGAGATCCAAGATGGTCAGCGTCGTCGACGGTGACTTTCTGTACTGAGCGGGTGGCACCTTCGGCTGGTAGCTTCGCCTCGCTCGTTTTCGTGAAAGGCAGTCATGGCCAAGGTCTTGGTGGTCGGCGGAGCCGGCTACGTAGGTGGCTACCTCACCGACGAAGCCGATCGGGCCGGCCACGATGTCGTCGTTTTCGACAAACTTCTCTACGAGGACACGTATCTAAAGGAGCAGAAGTTCGTCAGAGGCGACGTACTCGACCGCGACTCTCTGCGTCCCCATCTCCGATGGGCGGATTGTGTTGTGTGGCTACCGGCAATCGTCGGCGACCCGGCGTGCGCCCTCGACCCTGAGCTCACGATCGCGACAAACGTCGAGACGGTGCGCAATCTCGTGGCCGATTTCGGTGGTCGGATCCTGTTCCCTTCGACCTGCTCCGTGTACGGCGCGCAGGACGGCGAGCTCACTGAGGACAGCCCACTGGCACCACTGTCGCTGTACGCCGAGACCAAAATCGATGCCGAGCGGATACTCCTCGACACGAACGCCGACGCTGCCATCTTCCGGCTCGGCACCCTGTTCGGATTGGGCGACGCGTTCAGCCGGCTCCGCGCCGATCTCGTGCTCAATCTGCTCACCGTTCGAGCCGTGGTAGCCGGCCGCATGAGCGTCTTCGGTGGTCGTCAGTTTCGACCATTGCTTCACGTTCGCGATGTCGCCACGGCGATGATCCCCAATGTCGACGCGTCGGATCGGGGCATCTACAACCTTCACTGTGAGAACCTGACCATCCTCGATCTTGCGGAGCGCATCAAGACTCACGTCCCGGAGGCCACCGTGAACATCACGGAGACCAGTTTCCAAGACAGCCGCAACTACTCCGTCTCGAGCGCGCGAGCACAGAAGACATTCGACTTTTCCCCCCGCTGGACGGTCGACGACGGCATCGTCGAGGTCGCCGATCTCGTTCGCTCGGGGCGGATCAAGGACATCTCCATCGCTCGCTACTCAAACCACGACGCCTTGCGACCACTCGTGATCAGCGAGGTGACACCGCTCGGAACCATCCACGGCGTTCGCGGCCGCGTGGGTCTGATCTAGTGGAAGATCCGGTGTTGATCCGCGGCGGGAGCGCTGTCGACGACCGCGGCAGCGTCGCCTTCGTCAACGATTTCAACATAGGAGACTTTCGGCGCTTCTACATTGTTTCGAACCATGCACCCGGTCTTGTCCGCGCGTGGCACGGGCACCGCCTCGAGCGGAAGGCGGCGATCGTTCTGTCCGGAGCGGCGCTCGTCTGCGCGGTCGAGATCGACGATTGGACTTGCCCCTCCCCTGACCTCGTTGTTCATCGACACGTACTGTCCGAAAGAAATCCTTCTGCATTGCTCATACCCGCTGGTTACGCCAATGGGTTCATGAGCTTGGCTCCCGACACCCGGCTCTGCTTCCTATCCTCCTCGAGCCTCGAGGAATCGGCGGCAGACGACGTCCGCTTCCCCGCGCGGTTTTGGGATCCATGGTCGATCGAGGAGCGTTGAGGTGCTCGAGCTCTCTATCGTCATACCGACTCGCGATGAAGTCGCTGGCCTGGAAGCCGTGCTCGAAGAGCTGCACACCGTGGTCATCGGGTCAGGGTTCTCCACCGAGGTCGTCGTAGTCGACGACGCGAGCACCGACGGAACAATCGACCTGGCCAAACGGCTCGCGGTCGAACTTCCGCTGCTTCATCTCTCGGTACTGGAGACGGCCCATCCCCACGGTGGGTTCGGCGCGTTGTTGCGCTTCGGCACGGCCTATGCGAGCGGGCGTTACGTGGTCGTGCTTTCGGCCGACGGCAGCGATCCCGTCGAACTGATCCCCGACCTCCTGAGTCAGCTGCGCAACGGCGCCCAGCTCGTGATCTGTTCCCGCTACATCGATGGCGACAGAGTTGCCAGCATCCGCGGTCGGTTTCGCATCTACCAACGCCTCTATCGTGGGGCTATCCGCCTTCTCCTCGGTCACAAGATCAGTGACAGCACAAACGGGTTTCGCGGCTTTGACCGTCGGTTCGCACTGGCCTTGGGACTCTCGTCGAATCGCTTCAGCATCTGCCCTGAGCTCACGTTCAAGACGTTGCTGGCTGGAGGCGAGATCGACTACGTAGAAGGCCTGCCGCGGCACGCCTCCACCGGCGGCGTCGAGAAATTCAAACTGCCCAACGAACTCCCGGGGTACGCCCACGTGCTCGCCAGAGCCAGCCTGCACCGCGCCGGCCTCCGTTGGTTTTGATGTTGCCCAATCGTCCCTGAGATGAAGCTGGCCGTGGTCATTCCGATGCACAACGAAGAAGCGGGCGCGCGGCAATGCATTGCCGCGGTGACTTCCGTCATCGATGATCTAAACGACACAGCCCTGATCGTCGTCGACGACGGATCATCAGACGCCACCCGCGACGAGCTTCAGGCAGCCGAAGCGCTCGGTTTCAAGTTCGAACGCGTCGACGCGGCCACCAACCAGGGCTACGGTGCCGCGTTGCAACTCGGAGCACGACGCGCGGCCGAACTCGGCGCAGAGTGGGTTCTTTTCATGGACAGTGATCTCACGAATCCGCCCGACCAAATCCCCTCGTTCGTGGCCGCGATGGCCGACGATGTCGACGTGATCAAAGCCTGCCGATTTTGTCGCGGTGGCGGTATGAATGGCGTGCCGTTCCGGCGGCAGATTTTCTCGCGCACGGGCAATGTTCTCGCCAGAGTGCTGGTCGGCGGACCTCACCGAGATATAACCAACGGCTTCCGGGCCATCCGCACCGATCGCTACCTGGCAATGCCCCTCACCGAGCGCGGCTTCGCGGTCATTGTCGAGGAGATGTACCACGGCCAAGGCGCAAGACTCCGCGGCGTCGATGTCCCGTCGGTGCTCACGAGCCGCACGGCAGAACTCCGAGTGAGCTCATTCGGCTACACCCCGAAGACCATCTGGACGTATCTCCGATGGACCTTGCGCGCCGCCCGGAACCGGCTGCTCCGTCTCAGTCCAAAAGGGAGTACTCGATGAGCCGCCCGGCCGTGCTGGTACTGGGCGCGGGAGGAATGCTCGGTCATATGGTCACAACCGTCCTCTCCCGCGACGACGTCCTCGATGTCACCGCGACGACACGGCCGGGTGGAACCGCACCGCCTCAGATCTCCCGAGTGACTTGGCAGGAGTTTGACGCAACTCATGGCGACCTCGCTCGGCTTCTGGACACGCTGCCGACGATCGGCTGGGTCGTCAACGCGATCGGTGTCATCAAGCCATTCATCGGAGACGACCTCGCCTCTCGCCACCGAGCCATAGACATCAACGCCGATTTCCCGCACCGCCTCACCTCCGTCGCGGCCGACCGTGGCGTCCGCGTGATCCAGCCGGCTACCGACTGCGTGTTCTCCGGAACATGCGGGCCGTACTCCGAGTCAAGCCCGCACGATCCCACCGATGTCTACGGGAAGACCAAAAGCCTCGGTGAAGTCCCATCAGAGGTCGTCATGCACCTCCGCGCCTCGATCATCGGCCCGGAGCTAGGCACGCCCGTCTCGCTTCTCGGATGGCTGCTGTCGCGGGAGCGCGACGCCGATCTCGTCGGCTTCGACAACCACTTGTGGAACGGTGTAACCACGCTCGAATTCGCCCGCGTCACCGCTGGAGTAATCCGGTCGGAGTACTTCGTTCCGGGAGCATGCCATCTGGTCCCCGCCGACGAAATCACCAAGGGCGACCTGCTCGTCGCGATCGCGAAGGCGTTTGGCCGCGACGACCTACGCATCACGATGTCGCCGGCGTCAGAGCCGATCGACCGGCGTCTCACCACCTCCGACTTCCACCGCAACCATGAGCTGTGGAGCATTGCGGGCTACGACAGTGCTCCGGCCATCGGCGAGATGCTCACGACGCTTTCCCGGTTCCCTTAATCCGCTCGTCGAGCCGATCCCTGAAGGAGCGCACCAATCTCTCGAAGAAAGCTAGCCATCGTCCTCGGGATCCGTCCTGATGTGATCCGGGCGAGCCTCGTCCTCAACACCGTCCGGGCCAGCGACGACGTCGACGTGACGTTCATCTGGTCGGGGCAGCACTACTCCGACAATCTCAAGGACGTCTTCTTCCGCGAACTCGCGGTCGCAGCACCCGAGATCGAGCTGGGCGCGACCGGCGCCACCGATGGGGAGATCACGGCGGACGTAAACGTGAAGCTCTATCCGGTCGTGCAGGATCTACAGCCTGATGCCGTCGTGTTCCTCGGCGACACAAACACCGTGATGGGTTGCCTTGCCGTGGCGCAGTTGAACATTCCCCTCGTGCATATCGAGGGCTGCATGCGCTCCTACGACTGGCGCATGCCGGAAGAGAAATATCGGACGACGATCGATCATCTCTCCGACGTCATCTACGCCTACTTCGACGAGTACAAGCAGCAAGGTGTCGCCGAGGGCCTCAATCCCGCGTCGATCGTGGTCGTGCAAAACCTCATCGTCGATGTGCTCGAGCACTACTACTTCGCCCGCAAAACGCGATACGACGACATGGCCTCCGGCTCGTTCTTCACCGATCGCGGCCTCGAGCGTGGCGAGTTCTATGTCTCCACCTGTCATCGACGGGAGAACGTGGAGAACAAGAACAGCCTTGAGAACGTGATGCGACTCTTCGCTGCCACCGACAGAACGATCTACTTCCCGGCTAGCTATCGGACCCAGGCTCGCCTGAAGGACTTCGCTCTCACCGTCCCTACCAATCTGGTCATAGTCGATCCTGTCGGATACGAAGAGATCCTCGCTCTCATCGTTAACTCGCGCGGGGTGATCACCGACTCCGGCACCGTCGTCGAGGAGACCGCGGTGCTGCAGGTGCCGAGTGTCCAGATGCGCAGATCTACGGAACGGCCTCAGGTGTACGACTGCGGGTCAAGCGTGAAGTTCGACCCAGGCACTCCCGAGCACCAACCCGCCGAGGTTGTGTTTCAGAAGCTAGAGATGCTGCACGGAACGACCTGGGACCATGGCCTTGGAGACGGGCACGCATCAGAGCGCATCGTCAACGATCTCCTCGAACGTCTCGCTACGCCCGACGGGTTTCGCACGCATCTGCCCGAGCGATACCACTTGGACATCGCCCGTTCCTACCGCGACGACGGCCTTGTCACCCCTCGCCCCTAGGGAGCGTCTCGCGCATCGACGCGATCGTGCGCGCCAGACCGTCACGCAGACCGATATCGGGCTTCCAACCGAGCACGGTAGTGGCGAGCGTGATGTCAGGACGGCGCTGCGCCGGATCGCCCTCTCGCTCGGTTGGCATCGCAACCGTCACGATTGGTGAGCTTGAACCCGTAAGTTCGATTACGAGTTCCGCGAGTTCACGCATCGTGAATTCATCGGTGTTGCCCACGTTGACGGGTTCCGCGATCTCGGCATCGAGCAACGCGAGTAGGCCTCGCACCTCGTCGTCGACGAAACAAAAGCTCCGCGTTTGGTTGCCGCTCCCGTAGAGCGTGAGCGGCCGGCCTGCCAGCGCTTGCACGATGAAGTTGGTGACGACGCGCCCATCGTCAGGCCGCATCCGCGGGCCGTAGGTGTTGAAGATCCGGGCGATACGAATCTCGACGCCGTGCACCCGCTGGTAGGCGACGGTAAGTGCCTCCGAGAAGCGCTTGGCCTCGTCATAGCAGCTACGCGGGCCGATGGGGTTGACGTTGCCCCAGTAACCCTCGGGCTGTGGGTGCACCAGTGGATCTCCGTAGACCTCGCTCGTGGAAGCTAGGAAGAACCGCGCCTGCTTCTCGCGGGCGAGCTCGAGCAGGTTGCGAGTGCCCGTGCTGCCGACGGCCAGGATCTCGAGGGGAAGACGAAGAAAGTCGTCGGGCGACGCCGGGCTCGCCAGATCCATCACGGCGTCGACGTCGCCTCCAAGGTCGAATGGCTCGGTGACGTCGTGCTCGAAGAACGTGAAGTCTTTGCGCCCTTCGACGTGGGCGAGGTTGCTGCGCTGGCCCGTTACGAGGTTGTCAACGGCCACTACCTCATCACCGCGACCGATGAGCGCGTCGCACATGTGAGAACCAATGAACCCCGCTCCACCGGCAACGACGACCCTCACCGGCCGATGCCCTGATAGGTGAATCCCGACCGCTGCAGCATCGAGCGGTCGAGAAGGTTTCGAGCATCGACGACGGCTCGGCCCGGCATCACCCCGGCCACCTTCTCGAAGTCGACCCAGCGGAAGTCGTCCCACTCGGTGAGAACCGCGAGCACGTCGGCCCCTTCGCACGCCGCATACGGGTCGTCGTGCACAGTCATGTCGTCGAGCGGGACGCGCACTGTTGGGTCGAAGGCCCGAACGACCGCACCCTTCACGGCGAGGCGGCGGACGATGGCGAGAGCCGGCGACTCGCGCAGATCGTCGGTGCGCGCCTTGAAGGTGAGACCCCACACGGCGACGGTCTTGTCGATGAGCGAACCACCGACTGCTGTTTCAATCTTGCGCACGACGCGCGAGAGCTGGCGCTCGTTGACGGCGATCACGCCGCGGAGCAGATCGAAGTCGTATCCCGCGTCCTCGGCGATGCGTACGAGCGCCCGCGTGTCTTTCTGCAGACAGCTGCCCCCCCACCCCGGGCCTGGACGGAGGAACTCCTGCCCGATGCGTTTGTCGTAGCCCATCCCGAGCACGACGTCGTGGACATCGGCGCCCACCGCTTCACACACCGCTGCGACCGCGTTCACGAATGAGACCTTCGTCGCCAAGAACGCGTTCGCGGCGTACTTGATCGTCTCGGCGGAGGCCGGGTCGGTGACCAGAACGGGCGCCGAAATACCGACAAACAGCGAGGTCACGCGCGCCGCGGCGGCGTGATCCTCTGAGCCGACGACAATGCGGTCGGGGTGAAGGAAATCGTGCACGGCCGAGCCTTCGCGAAGAAACTCCGGGTTCGAGACGACCTTGATATCGGGGCGACCGAGCACGCGCTCGACCACCTTCGTCGAGCCCACCGGCACCGTCGACTTGTTGACGACGATGGCCTCGGCCGGCAGTAAGTCGGCGATCTCACTCACGACCGCTTCGATGTACGAAAGGTCGGCGGCACCGTCTGCGCTCTCGGGAGTGGGCACGCAGAGATACGCGAACTCGCAATCGCTGACCGCGTTCGCGGCACCAACCACAAATCGCAGACGCCCGCTCTGTAAGCCCTCCGCGACGATTTTGTCGAGACCGGCTTCCACGATGGGTATGTGACCGCGAGACAGCGCCTCGACCTTCTCGACGTCGATGTCAGCACAGATGACCTCGTGGCCGATGTGAGCCAGGCACGCCCCGGTGGTGAGGCCCACGTAACCGGTGCCGATGACGGCGATACGACTCATTGAGCCAAGGGTACGCAGTGTGTGGAGGGTGCTTTGTGACCTTCGCCGGGGGTCATTAGCCTCACAACCCCATGGCGACTACCAGTCCGTCCACTGAGATGCGCCTGGTCGCGCCCCGTCGGTCAGTACGTGCGCACATCGGTGAGGTCT
>JBDUDK010000006.1:0-4683 GCA_040002995.1 Acidimicrobiales bacterium
CGTCCATACCAGCCCCGTCAGCCGGTCGTCGTCCACCGACGGGCGTCGACGATCGCGAGCATCGCGTCGGCGCCCTCGATCCCCGGTCGGTCCTTCGCGAAGATCCCCGCCGCGGTGACGTCGACGCCCGTCGCGAGCTCGTGCTCGTGCGGAACGAAGACCTCGAAGCCGTCGACGCGCAGCGCGGCGGCGCATTCGTCGATGAACGAACGCTCGTAGGGCGTGAAAAGCGGACTGGCGACGTAGATTTTCAGGGCGCGACGCTACAGCGCTGCAACCTGCTTTCAAGCAGGTGCAACAGTCGCAGTACGGGTAAAACCACGCGTCCCCGCCACGTCACCAACTCACCGTGCGCGTTTGAGATCGAAGGTCAGACCGTGGAGCAGAACGAGCGGCGGTCGAGCATCGGATTTGCCGACGTCGTCTACAGCGAGGCCTGCCAGAGTATCCATCGCTCAGCTCCTTCTTGCCGACCTCAGGTCGGTTTCATGCCGACGAGTAGTTGGACGTCGAACGCGAACCGGACTCCGCCTCCATCGACCTGAAACTGCTGCGCTGCTGCTCTCGCGTCGTCGAGGAATACGTCCTCACCGACCGTTTGGATCGCGAGGTACGCCGGACCACTCGACGCAAAGGCGCGTGCGGCCAAATCGGGATCTGGAAACTCGAGAGGTACTGACTTCATCCATCGTCGGCCGGGGGTTAACCCGGCATCCACCATCATCTGCTCGGCGACTCCTTCCCATGCGATATTGGACATCTGCTTCGCATGCGCTGAGTCGTGCTCCGACACTTGTCCGAGCAGCTTCAGCAATGGATACGCCGCCATCTTCTTGGCGTTGCCCCAGAAGCTGATGCCGACGCGCCCCCCGGGACGGCAGACCCGCGCCGCCTCGGCGAGGGCCGCCTCGCAGCCGCCCCAAATCCCCCTGTAGCTCGTCACGACATCGAACGTCGCGTCGGGCCATGGCAGCTCGAACATGTCGCCAACACGCACGTCGGCGTTCGGCGAGCGAAGAAGGGCCACACGCACCAATCGGGCAGATGCATCGATCCCCGCGACACGGGCTCCGCGTTCACTCGCGAGCCGTACGGCAAGTCCGGCACCGCACGCAACGTCGAGAACGTCGACGCCGTGTGCGACCCCGCACGCGTCCAGTAGCGCGGCGTATTCGGACCACATCTGGCTCTCGAACAAATAGGCGAAGTCAACGGCCTTGCGCCCCCACCCTTCGTCGACACCCTCCCACCCCACGATGATCCTCCCGCGCGCCTCAAACGAACGTTCTTGGAACTAGTCCGTTCTCACGCGCTTCACGTTCGAGGTCGTCGCGAAAGTCCGGATGTGCGAGTGAGATCATCGCTTTAGCCCGCTCGGGGATCGACTTCCCCTTGAGGTTGACCTTGCCGAACTCGGTCACCACGTACATCATGTCGCTGCGCGGAGCAGTGGCGATGTTCCCCGGTGTCAGGCTCAACACGACGCGGCTCTTGCGCTGACCCGCGCGTTCGTATGTCGACGACATACAGATGAACGACTTGCCACCCTCTGATGCATAGGAACCGCGGATGAACTGCAATTGACCGCCGGTACCACTGATGTGGCGATGACCGCTGGACTCACTCGCCGCCTGACCCTGAAGGTCCATTTGGGTGGTGTTGTTGATCGCCGTCATGCGGTCGTTCTTCATGACGTTCTGCGGCAGGTTCGTTGACTCGACGGCTTGACACGAGATGTCTGGGTTGTCATCGATCGCGTCGTACAGCGCCCGCGAACCCAGACCGAAGCTGCACACGATTTTGCCCGGATGCAGCGTCTTCTCTGAGCCGGTCACGATGCCGGCCTTGTAGAGGTCAATGATCCCGTCGGTGAGCATCTCGGTATGAACGCCGAGGTTGCGCACGCCGCTCTCCATCAACAACGAGCACACCGCATTCGGCATGGCGCCGATCCCGATCTGCAGACACGCGCCGTCTTCGATGTCGGCGGCAATCAGCCTCGCTACAGCACGGTCGGCATCGGTCGGTGCTGGATTGGGCAACTCTGTTGGCGGCTGCCCGTCGCCTTCGATGATGTAGTCGACCTCGCTGATGTGCAGTCCGTTGTCTATGCCGTGCACATACGGCAGCGCGCTGTTCTCCTCGACGATGACGACCTTGGCCCGAGACGCAACGGCTCGATGCCAGAGGTTTGCGGCACTGAGATTGAAGTACCCGTTGGCGTCGGCCGGGCAGGTCTTGACCACCATCATGTCCGGCGGGTCGATGAACCGGCGGTAGTAGTCACTGATCTCGCCGAGGTTGCACGGGATGTAGTTCTGCAATCCCGCGTCGCCGTGCTTGCGGTCGTAGCCGCCGAAGTGCCAGTTGAAGAAGTTGAAATGCTCGCGCCCCGGATCGGCCTCGACGACAGCGCGTGGTCGCACGCTCAGACAACCGCGGATGTTCACGTTGCACAGCTCACCAACCCGTTCCGCAAGAGCCTGATCGAAGGCGTCGGGCTGGCCGAGTACTGCGCCGTAGTCGAGCCAGTCGCCGGACCGCACAAGAGCCGCTGCCTCAGGCGCCGAGATGCGTCGCGCCGTCGTGGTTCTCGTCATCTAGGCCCTTCTGCGGTCCTCGGGATCGTCAATTTTCGAAGCGCTCGGAAGGGTACTCGTTGCCCCGCTTCGATCGGTCAGTCGGCAACAGTGACGCGGGCGTTCATGGGGTCGACCGTGACGGTCATGCCCGTGGCCAGGCGGGTGGTCGCCGTGCTGTCGCCGAGCACGGCGGGGATGCCGAGTTCTCGGGCGAGGATCGCCGCATGGGAGAGCAGTCCTCCGGTTGAGGTGACCATGGCCCCGGCGCAGCCCAGGACCGCGTTCCACGACGGGCATGTGAACCGGGTGACGATGACGTCGCCAGGTTCGATGAGCTCGAGCGCGTGGCCGGGGTCATCGACGACGAGGGCACGGCCAACATGGGCGTAGTCGCCGACTCCGACGGCGCGTCCCTCCCCGAGCATGTGGTCGGCCGACGCGAGCTGTGCAGCACCCATCAACGCGAGCGCGCGCGGTAGCGCCGTGAGCGGTGGGATGGCGAAGTCCGGGCCGAGTGAGCGCGGGGCATCGAGCAGTGAGTTCATCCTGCGGTCGTGCCGGCGTCGTTCGAGGTCGTCGTTCGTAGGTTCGGGCTCGCCGTGCAGACGCGAGATGAGCTCTTCGACCGTGGCCTCAACGGCGAGCGCGGCAGCAGGCAACTCGAGCCGGCGACCGCACTCGAGCATGGCTCGACGAAGTAGGCCCATCGGCCACGCTCCGGTCATCGCTCCGTTGTCCTCGCGGAGCGGGACCGCGGCTTGCGCGTCCGCGACAAGTTCGTCGAGCTCGTCGTGGTTCTCGCGGGCGACGAACGGTCGCAGGTCGAGCGCGGACCCTGTCTGGTCGGGTCGGGTCGTGGTCCCGCGTGGAAGCTCGTTGCGGGCGAGGCAGTCGAGGTCGTAGCCGGTGAGGAGTTGCCAGGCCGGTTCGACGGGCTCGGCCGACGCAGGTGTCCCGCCGCGGAGGGACTGTGCGGAAATGCTCGGCGCGACGCCCCATTCCGCACAGCGGGCGATTAGCAAGCCGATTGGGAGCAGGTCGTCGCCGTGGAGCTCGAAGTGACGTCGGTAGCCGTCGACCACGAGCCGACGGCAGGCGCGTAGGTGCTCCACAAGTGTGTCGGTCGCCATCGTCGCGGGCTCGACGTCTTCGAGCTGCTGGTTTCGCCGCTGCCATTGCGCGCGCTCGACGTCGAACCAGTGTGTCGCGGCCGCCCGCCACGGTCGCTCGGTGAGCGCCCAGCGCGCGGCGCGCGTCCGGCGGCGGAAGCCGGGGTGGAGCCTCGACATCGCCCAAACCGCCGCCATGGGCGGCGTGCGCTTCATTTCTCGAGGTCCGGCCAACGGGACGGGCGTGATGTAGAGGTGACCGTGCACGAAGCCGACGTCGATCCCGTTGGCGAGCACGCCGTAGCGGGCCATGTAGTCGGCCATCCCCACCGGCGCGGTCTCGAGGTAGATCCGCTGATACTCGGCGGTGAGGGCGGCGGGGAAGTGGTCCGCCAATCGCACCCACCCTCCGGGGCCAGGGGCGGCAAACTCGAGTAGGCCTGCGGTTTTGCTCATGGCAGCGTCCTCTTCCGTCTCGTGTTCTTCGTTGTCGCTGTGGATTGCGACGCTCTGATCAGAACGTCGGCGGCCCAGAGGGACGTGGAAAGCGCGTCATCAACGTCGAGGCCCTGACGATCATGGAGTTCGACGAGCGCGAGAGAGCCGTTGACGAGGAGCAACAGCGCGATCAAGCGCTCACCTTCGGCCGACTTGGGGTCGACGCCGCGCGCTGCGACGTACACCGCCAGCTGAACTCTGCTTCGAGCGAGTCGCGCTTGACGCATGTCTCGACCCGCTTCCGAAGTCACCTGGTGACGAAGCAGCGGGAGGTTGGACGCGAAGCTGGTCCACATCGCCCGTTGGAACGTTGCGAAGTCATCGTCGCCAGGACGAGGCTCAGGCACGGCCGTCAGCGCTTGACGGGAGGGTTCGTCCGCGGCGGCCGCGAGCAACTGGTCCTTGGTCGGGAAGTACCGATAGATCGTCGCCAGTGAAACTCCGCTGCGCCGGGCCACCGCCGGCACCGACAACTCGTCGAGCGATCCCTCGGC
>JBDUDK010000115.1:0-45078 GCA_040002995.1 Acidimicrobiales bacterium
GCGAGGTCGCCAAGCGCCAGGCCATCACGAACCCGGATCGCACGATCCGTTCCGTGAAGCGCCACATGGGCACGTCGTGGAACATTGAGATCGACGGCAAGAAGTACACGGCTCAGGAGATCAGCGCCCGCACCCTGATGAAGCTGAAGCGCGATGCAGAGGCCTACCTCGGTGACACCGTCACCCAGGCCGTCATCACCGTGCCCGCCTACTTTGACGACGCCCAACGCACCGCGACGAAGGAGGCGGGCCAGATCGCGGGCCTCGAGGTCCTGCGCATTATCAACGAACCCACCGCGGCCGCGCTCGCGTACGGCCTCGACAAGGGATCGTCGGACGAGACCGTCTTGGTGTTCGACCTCGGTGGCGGCACGTTCGACGTGTCGATTCTCGAGATCGGCGACGGTGTCTTCGAAGTGAAGTCGACGCACGGCGACACGCAACTCGGCGGCGACGACTGGGACCAACGCGTGATCGACTGGCTCGTCGGCCAGTTCAAGAGCGCGCACGGCATCGACCTGGCCAAGGACCGGATGGCGCTGCAGCGGCTGAAGGAGTCGGCCGAGAAGGCCAAGATCGAGTTGAGCCAGGTGCAGCAGACCCAAATCAATCTGCCGTTCATCACGGCCACCTCCGACGGCCCGCTGCACCTCGACGAGAGCCTCACGCGGTCGAAGTTCCAAGAGATGACCGCCGATCTCCTCGAGCGTTGCCGCTCACCGTTCGAGCAGGCCATCAAGGACGCCGGGCTCACCAAGGGCCAGATCGACCACGTCATCTTGGTCGGCGGCTCTACCCGTATGCCCGCCGTGCAGGAACTCGTGTTCTCGTTCACCGGCAAAGAGCCCAACAAGAGCGTGAACCCCGACGAGGTCGTCGCGGTCGGCGCGGCCATTCAGGCCGGCGTCCTCAAGGGCGACGTCAAGGATGTTCTGCTACTCGACGTCACGCCGTTGTCGCTCGGCATCGAGACCAAGGGCGGCGTCATGACGAGGCTCATCGACCGCAACACCACCATTCCCACCCGCAAGACCGAGGTCTTCACGACCGCGGAAGACATGCAGCCGTCGGTCGAGATCCACGTGCTGCAGGGTGAGAGGGAGATGGCCTCCTACAACAAGACGCTCGGCAAGTTCCAACTCGTCGACCTTCCGCCGGCGCCACGCGGCATGCCTCAGATCGAGGTCACGTTCGACATCGACGCCAACGGCATCGTGCACGTCTCGGCCAAGGATCGGGCCACCAGCAAGGAGCAGTCGATGACCATCACCGGTCAGTCGTCGCTCAACAAGGACGACATCGCCCGCATGGTGAAAGACGCCGAGGCGCATGCCGAGGAAGACAAGCAGCGGCGCGCCGAGGCTCAGGTGCGAAACGATGCCGACACGCTCGTGTACTCGACCGAGAAGGTGTTGCGCGAGCAAGGCGACAAGGTGTCGGCCGATGAGCGCACAGCCGTCGAGAACCCGCTCGCCGACCTCAAGACCGCGCTCGCGGGCTCCGACGTCGACGCCATCAAGGCGTCAACCGAGCGTCTGATGACCGCCAGCCAGAGCTTCAGCCAGAAGCTCTACGAGGCCGCCTCCCGTGACGCCAATGCCGCGGGCACGTCGGCTTCCGGTCAGAACACGGCGAGCGACGACGATGTCGTCGACGCGGAGATCGTCGAGGACAAATGACGATGCCAGCCGACGATGTCGCGGGCGCCGCGGCCGAGCCGATCGACGAGTCCATCGACGCCGCCGACGACATCGGCGCGCTGATCGAGCACGATCTGGGAACGCTCCTGGCCGAGCGCGACCAGTTCAAGGACATCGCGCTTCGGCTCCAGGCCGACTTCGACAACTATCGAAAGCGCGAAGCCAAGGACCGTGCCGATGCGATCGATCGGGCCACCGGCAAGGTCGCAGAGTCGTTGCTCGGCGTGCTCGACGCGTGTGAGGCGGCGTTTGCCCACGGCGTCGAGGGCGTCGAGCCCATCTGGTCGAAGCTCATCGGAGAGTTGCAACGGCAGGGCCTTGAAGCGATGGACTGCGCGGGCAAGCCGTTCGACCCGCATGAGCACGACGCGGTTGCGCATGAGGCCGATGACGACGGCGGCAGTGATCCTCCGGTGGTTTCGGACGTGCTGCGGACGGGATACCGCTGGAAAGGGAAAGTGCTGCGCCCGGCGATGGTGAAGGTACGGGGCTGATCGACGCGATAAAGGCCAAATAGAGGGAGGAGGTTGAGATGGCGCCCCAGCGCGAGTGGTTCGACAAGGACTATTACAAGGTCCTCGGGGTGTCGGAGACGGCCTCCGCCAAGGAGATCACCAAGGCGTATCGAAAGCTCGCGCGCCAGTTCCATCCCGACGCGAACCACGGCGATCCCAAGTCCGAGGAACGCTTCAAGGAGATCAGTTCGGCCTACGACGTCGTGGGCGACGAGGCCAAGCGCAAGGAGTACGACGAAGCCCGCCGCCTCGGGCCGGTCGGCGGTTTTGGACCCGGCGGGTACAACCAGGGTGATATCCGCTTCGACACGGGCGGTGAAGGCGGTCTCGGCGATCTGCTCGGCAACCTGTTCGGTCGGCGGCGCGCGAACACGCCGGGCACCGGTCCGCAGCGGGGCGCCGACCTCGAAGCCGAGTTGACGCTGTCGTTCGTCGACGCAGTCAAAGGCATGACCACGACATTGCAACTCATCTCCGACTCGGCCTGCTCGACGTGCGGAGGCAATGGCGCGAAGCCCGGCACCGTCCCGCATATCTGTCAGGTGTGTGGCGGACGCGGCGTCACCGACGACAACCAAGGATTCTTCTCGTTCAGTAAGCCCTGCTATGTCTGCCAAGGCAGAGGCACGATCATCGACACGCCGTGCCCCACGTGTCACGGATCGGGCGTCGAGCGGCGACCGCGCGAGGTCAAGGTCCGGATCCCGGCCGGTGTCGACAACCATCAGCGCATCAGGTTGAAAGGGCGAGGCGCTCCCGGACGAAACGGTGGGCCGCCCGGCGACTTGTTCGTCACGTGCAACGTCACGCCGCACCGAATCTATGGACGCGACGGGAGCAATCTCCTCTTGCGCGTACCCATCACTTACGCCGAGGCGGCGCTCGGTGGCGAGATCGAGGTGCCGCTTCTCGACGGCAGTCGCGTGAAGCTACGGATCAAGCCCGGCACGCAACCCGGCACCCGCCAGCGCGTGAAGGCAAAAGGCGTGGCCGCCAACAACGGCACCGGCGACCTCATCGTCACGTTCGACGTCGCCGTGCCCCACAACCTCTCGGCCGCCGAGCGCAAGACGATCGAGGAGCTCGCCAAGGTCGGCAGCGTGTCACCGCGAGCTCATTTGGAGACAGCATGAACCGCACGAAAGACCATGGGGTCTACGTCATCTCGGTCGCGGCCGAACTCGCCGGCGTTCATCCTCAGACCCTGCGCATCTACGAGCGCAAGGGCCTCCTCGATCCCGCGCGCACGCGTGGTGGCAACCGTCGATACAGCGAGACCGACATCGAACGTCTGCGACGGATCGCGGAGCTCACGGCCCGCGGTCTCAATCTTGCGGGAGTAAAGATGGTCTTGGCGCTCGAGGACGAAGTGCGTCGGGTGCGCTATGAGCTCGAGTGGACCCGCCGCGAGGCCATGCAGCAGGTCGCCGACGTCGAGCGGCGCCACCGCCGCGACCTGGTTCCCCTTTCTCAATCCGTTGTGCGCTTCGGCCAACGCGCTCCGTTCCCCCACGACTGAGAGGAGAACGTCATGGCGTTTGATCCCAAACTCTGGACTCAGGGCACGCAGCAGGCCGTGGCGGCGGCGGTCGAGGCAGCGCGGGCCGGGAACAACCCGGAGGTCACCCCCGATCACCTTCTCGCCGCGCTGATGCGCCAGGACGACACCATCGCGTTGGCGCTGGTGCAGAAGCTCGGCATGGCTCCGCTGATGTTGCGCAACAAGGCCGACCAGGCGGTGGCGAAGCTGCCGAAGGCGTACGGCGGAGCCGAGCCACGACTGTCGCGGGAAGCGACCGCGCTCTTCGAGCGTGCCGACAATGATCGCAAAGAACTTCGCGACGATTTCCTCTCGGTCGAGCACCTCCTGCTGGCCATGCCCGATCGTCTCGCTGTCTCGCGCGAAGAGACGTTGATCGCCTTGCGGGAGGTCAGGGGCAGCCACCGCGTGACCACGCAGAACCCCGAGGAGACGTTTCGCGCGCTCGAGAGGTATGGCCGCGATCTCACCGCGGTCGCGGCCGAGGGCCGGCTCGATCCCGTGATCGGACGCGACGACGAGATCCGCCGCGTCATCCAGGTTTTGTCGCGCCGCACGAAGAACAATCCGGTGCTCATCGGTGAACCGGGCGTGGGAAAGACCGCCATTGTCGAGGGGCTGGCGCAACGCATCGCCGACGGCGATGTGCCCGAGAGTCTGAAGCACAAGCGGTTGATCGCGCTCGATCTCGCCTCGATGGTGGCCGGCGCGAAATACCGAGGGGAGTTCGAGGAGCGCCTGAAGGCCGTGCTGAAGGAGATCAGCGACGCCGGCGGCGAGATCATCACGTTCATCGACGAGATGCACACCGTCGTGGGCGCCGGTGCGGCCGAGGGCGCGATGGATGCGGGCAACATGCTCAAACCCATGCTCGCCCGCGGCGAGCTACGGATGATCGGTGCCACGACCCTCGACGAGTTCCGCAAGCACATCGAGAAAGACGCCGCACTCGAACGCCGCTTCCAGCAGGTGTACGTGGGCGAGCCGTCGGTCGAGGACACGATCGCCATCCTGCGCGGTCTGAAGGAGCGCTACGAGGTGCACCACGGCGTGCGCATTCAGGATTCGGCCCTCGTGTCGGCCGCTGTCTTGTCCGACCGCTATCTCACGAGCCGCTTCCTCCCCGACAAGGCGATCGACCTCGTCGACGAGGCCGCCAGCCGCCTACGCATCGAGATCGACTCGATGCCCACCGAGATCGACGTCGTCGACCGTCGGATCTTGCAGCTCGAGATCGAACGGGTGGCCCTCGCCAAGGAAACCGACGCGCCATCCAAGGATCGGCTGACCGCGCTCGAGGAGGAACTCGAGCGGCTGAAGGGCGAGTCCGCCGCGATGAAGGAGCATTGGGAGGCCGAAAAGGAAGCCATCGCGGCAATTCGCGAGCTGAAGGAAGAGCTCGAGACACGGCGAGCCCAGGTGGATCGCGAGACCGATCTCGAGAAGGCCGCCGAGATCCGCTACGGCCGGATCCCCGAGCTCGAGCGGCGCATCGAGGAAGCCACCGCGCACCTCGACGCGCTACAGAGCGCGCAGCGCATGCTCAAAGAGGAGGTCGACTCCGAAGACATCGCCGAAGTAGTGGCGAAGTGGACCGGTGTGCCGGTGAGCCGTCTGCTGGAGGGCGAGATGGCCAAACTGGTCCGGCTCGAGGAACTCCTCCACCGGCGCGTCATCGGTCAGGACGAAGCGGTCACCGCAGTGTCCAACTCTGTCCGTCGCAGCCGCGCCGGGTTGTCTGATCCAAACCGCCCGATCGGTTCGTTCCTTTTCCTCGGTCCCACCGGGGTGGGTAAGACCGAGCTAGCTCGGGCCGTGGCCGAGTTCTTGTTCGATGACGAACGAGCCATCGTTCGCATCGACATGAGCGAGTACACCGAAAAGCATTCAGTGGCCCGCCTCGTGGGCGCGCCTCCCGGTTACGTCGGCTACGACGAAGGGGGTCAGCTCACCGAGGCCGTACGCCGTCGGCCGTATGCCGTGGTGCTCCTAGACGAGATCGAAAAGGCCCACTCCGATGTCTTCAACATTCTCCTGCAGGTGCTCGACGATGGCCGTCTCACCGATGGTCAGGGCCGCACGGTCGATTTCACCAACACGGTGCTGATCATGACCTCGAACCTGCCCGGCGATCCGCGGGGCTTCTTCAAGCCGGAGTTCATCAACCGCATCGATGACATCATCCGTTTCCACGCCCTCACCGAGGCCCACATCGACAAGATCGTGGGGATGCAGCTCGACCGCTTCAGCCGCCGGCTCGCAGAACGCCGCATCACACTCGAGGTCACCGACGCTGCTCGCGGGTTGCTGGCCAAGGAGGGCTATGACCCTGCCTTCGGGGCCCGGCCGCTGAAGCGGGTCATCCAGCGGGAGGTGGCCGACCGCGCCGCCAGCGCCATCCTCGAGGGGCGAATCGACGAGGGCGACACCCTTTTTGTCGACGTCGTGTCCGGGCAGCTCACGGTGATCGCGGTGCGCTCCGAGGCGGTGACCAGCGCCAACGGGGCCGCACCGGCGGCGTGACTCCGATGCGCGCTGTTCCGGCGTTCCAGCGGTAAGGTCGTCAAGACAGCGGGGTGCTGAGATCCGCCACGGCGAAGATGTGCGCTTGCCTGGCGGGGAGCGAGGGCGAAACGGGCCCCATTTTGCCCCGTGTGGCGAGGAGGAATGGTGCGCTCACGACTCACACCGGTGTTGGTGGCAGGTGCGTTCGCGGTGATCGGGCCGCTTGGGGTGTTTCTCGCGTCGGGCGGTTCGCCGGCGCAGGCCGGGCCGACCACAACCGCGTCGACGGTCTACGGGACCACGAGCAGCACGCAGGCGGGCACGACGTCGTCGACCCAACCCACGACCTCTTCGTCGGTGGAGTCGACGACCACAGCGCAGGGAAGCACAACAAGTAGCGCCCAGGCCACCACCACGAGCACGGAAGCCACTACGACGACGAGCGTCGGGGACACGACCACGAGCGCGGGTGGCACGACGACAAGCGTCGGCGACACGACCACAAGCGTCGGGGACACGACCACGACCGTCGCGCAAGACACCACCACGACCGTGGGGGACACCACCACGACCGGCGGCAGCGGCTCGTCGACGACAGCCGGGAACGGCTCCACCACGACGGCTGGGGGCGGCTCTACGACCGCGCCAGGGGGCGGCTCCTCGACGACGGCCGGGGGGGGCGGCTCCACGACCGCGGCCACGAGCAGCACTACGGCCGCTGGGTCCGGGACCACCACCGGTTCAACCTCCGATGTCGGCGGTTTCGCTGCCACCAGCTCGTCGTCGATCAGTCCAGAGGTGAGTGGACTCGCGCTTACTGCGGCACCGAGCACCAATGCTCAGATCTTGGGTAGTGCGTTGCCTCGAACGGGCGACGACTCCTCACGAACGATGCTCCTCGCCGTCTTGGCCCTCGCCGTCGGCTCCTTGCTGGTGATTGCCACACGGCATCGTTCGGCCTAACCAGAGAGCGCTCAAAACGGGGCGAGTAGGCTTCGCCGCCGTCCGCCGCGCTTGGTCCTAGGAGGACTCGTGCCCGCCACCGTCGTCGTTGGGACCCAGTGGGGCGACGAGGGCAAGGGCAAGCTCACCGACGTTTTGGCCAAAGAGATGCACCTCGTCGTGCGTTACCAAGGCGGCCACAACGCGGGCCACACGATCGTCGTCGGCGGCGAGCGATTCGCCCTGCAGCTGCTTCCCTCCGGAGTCCTCTACGAGCATGTGGTCCCGGTGATCGGAAACGGTGTCGTCGTCGACCCGGTGGTGCTGCTGGCCGAGATCGATCGACTGCAGTCCGCGGGCATCGATTGTCGACGTCTGAAGCTTTCGGCCACCGCCCACCTCATCCTCCCGTACCACCAGGCACTCGACGCGGCGATGGAGTCGGCTCGAGGGCAGATGCGCCTCGGCACCACCTTGCGTGGCATAGGGCCGGCCTACGCCGACAAGGCCCAGCGCGTCGGCCTTCGCATCGGCGATCTCCTCGAGCCCGACGCGTTCCGGGCGAAGCTGCTTGCGGTGATGGCGGACAAGAACCGAATCCTGGTGGGCTACGGCGCGGAGCCGCTCGACAGCGAGATGGTTGCCGACCACTACGTGAACGAGGTGGCCCCTCGGGTGGCGCCTTACGTCGACGACACCGTTGCGCTCATCCACGACGCGCTCTCCGCGGGAAGCAACATTCTGCTCGAGGGGGCCCAAGCGACGTTTCTCGATGTCGACCACGGCACGTATCCCTATGTGACATCGTCGAACCCGGTCGCGGGCGGTGCGTGTACGGGCGCCGGCATTGGTCCCCGCCACATAAGCCGCGTGATCGGGATTGCCAAGGCGTACTGCACGCGGGTGGGCGCGGGGCCATTTCCTACTGAGCTCACCGACGACATCGGCGACGTGCTCGTCGAGCGCGGTCACGAGTACGGAACTAACACCGGCCGGCGCCGCCGCGCCGGATGGTTCGACGCGGTGATGCTCCGCAGAGCCGTACAGCTCAACTCACTTTCCGAGTTGGCTGTCACGAAACTCGACGTGCTGGATACGTTGGCGTCAGTCCGGATGTGCGTGGCCTACGAGATCCGCGGTCGTCGCATCGATCGGATGCCTCCGCCTCCCGACTCACTCGGCGACGCGGTGCCCGTCTATGAGGAGTTCGAGGGTTGGCAAAGCGACCTGTCGGGCTACCGCGAGGTAGCCGACCTGCCGGCTCGGGCCCGCGCGTACGTCACGGCCCTCGAGTCGCACGTGGGGGTTCCGGTGCGATTCGTCGGTACCGGTCCCGATCGTGACCATTACATTCAATTGCGATGACGACGTGATCGCTCGCTACCAGCTTCCCGAGATCGCTCGTCTGTTCACCGATGAGGCCCGCTTCGCGCTGTGGCTCGAGGTCGAGCTCCTCGCGATGGAGGGGTCGGCGGCGATCGGCGCCGTGCCGGACGACCTGGCGGCCGAGGCCCGCAAGCGCGCTCCTGTGGTCGACGCCGCGTTCGTGGCGAAGGTGCTCGAGCGCGAGCAGGTGACCGATCACGACGTTGCCGCCTTCGTCGACGTGGTGCAAGACGCGGTAGGCGAGCCCGCGGCGCGCTGGATCCACTTCGGGCTCACGTCGACCGATGTCGTCGATACCGCACTGTGCGCCACGCTCACGGCGGCGTGCGACCTGCTGATCGCCGCGGCCGGAGACCTCGCCGCCGTGTTGAAGCGCCGCGCTCTCGAGTTTCGCACCACGGCCATGGTCGGACGCACCCACGGAATACACGCCGAACCGACGACATTTGGGGCCAAGCTCGCCCTCTGGTGTCTCCAGGTCGATCGTGATCGAACTCGACTCATCGCAGCCCGCCGGTCGATCGCGGTCGGCAAGCTCAGCGGCGCCGTGGGTACGTACTCGAACATCGACCCGGAGGTCGAGCGCTACGTCTGCGCGGCGCTCGGGCTCGTGCCCGTGCCCTCGACGCAGGTGGTGGCGCGCGACCGCCACGCAGAGTTCCTCTACGCGTGCGCGTCGGTGGGAGCAACGATCGAGCTCATCGCGACCGAGGTCCGGCATCTCCAGCGCACGGAGGTGAGTGAGGTGAGGGAGGGCTTTCGCGCCGACCAGAAGGGTTCGTCCGCGATGCCACACAAGCGCAACCCCATCTCCGCCGAGCGACTGTGTGGCTTGGCCCGGATCCTGCGGGGCAATCTCGTCGCCGGCCTCGAGAACGTGGCCCTGTGGCACGAGCGCGATATCAGTCACTCGTCGGCGGAGCGGGTGATCCTGCCCGATTCGGCCACGCTCGCGTACTACGTGCTGCGCACCGCCGGCCGGCTCATCACGGACCTGGCTGTAGATCCCGGAAGAATGCGGCAGAACCTGGACTCCTCACGAGGGCTCGTTTTCAGCCAATCGGTCCTACTGGCGCTCGTCGAGCACGGCTTGCCCCGCGAAGAGGCCTATCGAATCGTCCAAGACGATGCACTACGGGCCTGGGACGGCGGGCGTTCGTTTCGCGAGATCCTCGAGGCCGATAACCGAGTGCCTCTCGACGACCAGGCACTCGACGCAGCCTTCTCGCTCGATCGACTGCTGGCCCGAGTGGGAGCCGTCTTCGCGACCTTAGATACATTGCAGCCATGAATCTCCGGTCGGAGATTCAGCCTGCGCCGCGGCCGATCCCTGCCTTCTTCAGCACCGAGGCCTCGACTCCTAATTCCCGCCATGCCGCGTAGGAGATACCCCGGCGCTCGCTGTAGGCCTTGGCTGCCGACACGAAGTCGTCCTCGAGTTCGGTGAGGTCGATCTTGGCTCCCAGATGGGCCAACTCGGCCCCCAGATCGAGACGCTCCTGCACAAGATGCAGCCGGCTCACCGGATCAGCATCGCTCAGGGCGGAGGCGATCGTATCGAGACGCTTCGTTATGGATTCGGACGTGCGTTTCCGGCCTCGCTTGGGTTTGTGGGCTTCCAGAGCCTCGAGATACAGCCGCACTGAGCGGCCCTCGTTTCTACCCTGAGCGAGAGCGGCCTTGTGTTCCGCCGACATGGTTGTGCGCTTCTTCTTTTGAGGCATAAGTCCGCCATTCTCACTCATCTATTTGGCGTTTGCCAAGGCAGGCCGGCCCGGCAGACCGGGCAGTCGCCGATTGGTCTGCATCCGGCGGGATCCTGCGGATGCCTCCGATGGCTTTAACACCTCTGCCGGCGAACCGATGGAGTATCCGTGAGGTCGGAGGGCAGAGCACTTGGCGTCACGGTTGCCGCCGCGGCCGTGCTGGTCGCCTGTAGCCAAGCGGGCGTGAACACGGCCGCGAACTCGAACGGCTTGGACGACCCACATGCCGGCGGGCAGATGGTGGGCATGGACATGGTGAGCGGCACCGGCGCGCACCCTGAGCATGGCCTCGTCCTCACCACGACCACCGACAAGTATCTGATCGTTCTCGACATCTTGGCCCCGGAGCAGATGTACACGGCGGCCGATGTAGCCAAGGAGCATCCCGGCGCGGGCGAACTCGTTGTCAACGGGAAGGCAACTCCCACCACAGGCGTGAACCTTCGCCACATGGAAGTGCATGTGTACGACCGGGCCACCGGCGCGGTCGTGATGGACGAGCATCCGAAGTTGACGCTGAGTGACTACACCGACGACACCACGTACACCGTCGACTCCACCGAGATGAGAGACATTGTGATCGGTGAGATCGACGATCACTACGGCTCCAATAGCTCCGTAGCGGTCGGCCACGAGTTCTCGCTGCATTTCGAGATGAACGGCGAAATCGCTGACTTCACCGGAATGGTGAAGTGATGCGCCGCATAGCCGGATTCGTCAGAAATCTTCCGGTTGGCCGCCGCTTGGGTCTCGGGTTTGGTGGCGTGCTGCTGCTGCTCTGCGCGGTGCTTGCGGTCGAGTTTCGCTCCTTTCTCCTGCTCGACCAACAAGCGGAACGGATCACGCTTCGCTACGTCCCGATTGCCGCTGGCGCCGATGGTCTGCGAGTCGATGTGGCCAAGCTCCACGGCGCGCAGACAAGCTACGTGCTCGACGGTGGTGTGAGCCGCCCGGCCTTCGAGCAGCAGGCGCTCCAGATCCAACAGGACATGGCTGATCTCGGGAGGAAGGCGGGCGACGGCCGCTCCGCGTCGCTCCTGGCGAAGATGCAATCCGAGATCGAGGCGTTCCTTCGTATCGACGCCACGATCGCGGCGGCCGTACAGCAGCACGACCAGGCGCTCGCACAATCATTCGTACTCGGGCCCGGCCGCCTCACCGTCGGCTACCTCGACGATGACGCCCAGAGCCTCGCCGACTTCGCTCGACAAGATCAGGAAACGGCGACTGACTTGTTCGGAGCCACCGAGCGCCGGGCGTGGCTCCTGTTGCTCTGCCTTGGTGCCGCGGCGATCGTGCTCGGCGCGCTCGTGGCCGTGGCGATCGCCCGCACGATCCGCCGGCCGCTCACAAAGCTCGAGAGCGCGGCGAGACAAGCGGCTCACGGTGATCTCGACGTCGTCGTGGAGTCGACATCAAACGACGAGACCGGTCGGCTCATCTCGGCGTTCAACACGATGGTTAGCGGTCTACGCCAATCGGTCGCCTCCAGCACGTTCGACACTGAACTGCGCGCCGCACTCGACATGGCCGACACCGAGGACGGTGCCCTCGGCGTCATTGGCGACGCGATGCGAGATCTCGTTCCGCAGAACCCGGCCGAGTTCCTGGTGGCCGACAACAGCAAGGCACACCTACGCCAGGCCGTGATCACGGGCCCGCTCGAGAGGGGCCCGTGTTGCCCCGTCGAAACGCCGTTTGGATGCGCCGCCGTGCGCAGCGGCCAGTCGGCGGTGTTCGATTCGAGCGATGCGCTGGGTGCGTGCCCGAAGCTCAAGGACCGCGCGTCCGGCGCGGTGTCGGCTGCTTGTGTGCCGGTGACGTTCATGGGTCGCGCCGTTGGCGTGCTCCATGTGGTCGGCGAGAACCACCAGCCCCCGGGACCCGACGCGCTGGCGCGTTTGCGTTCGCTGGCCGCCCAGGCCGGGTCGCGGATCGGCACCGTCCGCGCGTTCGATCGCAGCCATCTTCAGGCGTCGACCGACGCGCTCACGGGCCTCCACAACCGGCGAACGCTCGAGGCCAAGGCGCACGACCTCCAACGGCACGGTCTCCCCTACACCGTGCTGATGTGCGATCTCGACCACTTCAAGAGCCTGAACGACAAGCACGGCCATGACGCGGGCGACCGAGCCCTGCGGCTCTTCGGCGGCGCGTTACGCGATTCTGTACGCGACGTCGATGTCGTCGCGCGCTACGGCGGCGAGGAATTCGTCGTCGTGCTTCCGGCGCAGAGCATCAACGGCGCGCTCGCCGTCGCGCACCGGATTCGGCTGCGCCTGGCCGAGGCCCTGGCCGCGGGCGGGTTCGCCCCGTTCACCGTGAGCATGGGGGCATCGGCGTCGTCGCGAGATGCGACCTTCGAGGAAGTTCTACGGCAGGCCGACAAGGCGCTGTACGACGCAAAGGCCCAGGGCCGCGATCGCGTCGTGATTGCCGAGGAAGCCAGTGGTGGCCTCGGCGTCGACAACGGCGAGCCGTTAACGCTCAGCTCGTTCGGAACCAACCGCGATTCGGGAATGTACGCACAGATGGACACGCCCGATCCCGTGCTCGATCGGGGCGCTGGCATTTAGGCGACCGCGGGGCAGACGGCGTCGGCGATCAGCTGCAGATGATCGAGGTCGGAGAGATCAAGAATCTGCAGATACACGCGGTGTGCGCCGGCGTTGTCCCACTTCTGCAGCGTGGCGACGACCTCATCGATGGTGCCGCACGCACCGTTGGCACGCAGCTCGTCGCCTTTGCGGCCGATCGTCGCGGCCCGTCTCGCGAACTCGGCTTCATCGCGCCCGACGCAGACCACCAACGCCGCCGAAAATGTCATGGAAGCCGGGTCGCGACCGATCGCCTCGCACGCGGTCCTGACCCGCTTGGCCTGGTCACTGAAATCATCGATTGACGCGAACGGCATGTTGTATTCGGCGGCGAACCGAGCCGCAAGGCTTGGCGTGCGCTGCTTGCCCCGACCACCGATGATGATTGGCGGCCGGGGTCGCTGCACTGGTTTCGGAAGGCCGGGTGACGACTCGATCGCGTAGTAACGACCCGGGAAGGAAAACGATTCCTGCGTGGCCCACAGGCCGGTGATGATCTCCAGCTGTTCCTCGAGCCGGTCGAAGCGTTCGGCCACGCTCCGAGGAAACGGAATGCCGTAGGCCTTGTGCTCGTTCTCGAACCAGCCAGCGCCGAGACCAAGCTCGACGCGCCCGCCACTCATCTCGTCGACCTGGGCGACGCTCACCGCGAGCGGCCCCGGCCACCGAAACGTCATCGAGGTCACAAGCGTGCCGAGGCGAATCGTGCGCGTGTCACGCGCCAGACCCGCCAGCGTGATCCACGCGTCGGTGGGACCCGGCTGGCCAGTGACGTCACCCATCTTCAAGTAGTGGTCAGAGCGGAAGAACGCGTCGAAGCCGAGGTCCTCGGCGGCGCGGGCGACGCGCAGAAGATCGTCGTAATAGGCGCCCTGTTGGGGTTCGGTGAAGATGCGCAGCTGCATGACCGCGACAGTACGGTGCGACATCGATGGACTCCACCCGCGAAGCACTGCGCCGTCACGTGCTCGATTACTCCGTCAGGCGGGGTGCGTTTACCCTCAAGTCGGGTATGTCGAGTTCATGGTTCGTCGATACCAAGCAGACCGCGTGCCGGCCCGAAGGCATCCTCGCTGTCGCCGACGCTGCGCTCGAGGTCATCGGCACCGACGTGATCGCCATCGGCGGCCTGACGATGGGCGCCGATCCGGTTGCCTTCGGCATCGCAGCCGTGGCGGCGACACGCGGGCGACACCTATGCAGCTTCAGTATTCGGAAGGTTGCCAAGGACCACGGCGTGACGGGCCGTATCGCGGGAGCACTACAGGTGGGAGACAGGGTGGTGATCACCGAGGACACCGTCACCCGAGGAACATCACCGATGGAGGCGGCGCGCGTGGTGCGCGAGTTCGGGGCTGAACCCGTCATGATCCTGGTGATCGTCGACAGGGGCGGGACGTGCGCGGCGATGGCGGCCGCCGAGGGCATTGGATTCCACGCCCTCTTGACGGCCCCTGACCTCGGCTTCGACTACGGGTCGTAGCGTTAGGGCTCCTATGGATCTCACGAACGCAATCTCGTTTGCCCGATCCCACCGTCAGGGCATTCTCCTTACTCTGCGGTCCGACGGGCGGCCTCAGAGCTCGAATATCGCGTTCGGCGTCGGCGACGACGGGATCGTGCGCATCTCGGTTACCGACGACCGAGCCAAGACGCAGAATCTCCGACGCGATCCGCGGGCGTCGCTTCACGTGAACCGCGCCGACTTCTATGCCTACGTCGTGCTCGAAGGTGATGCTGTGCTTTCCCCAGTCGCCGCCCGCCCAGACGACGCCACCGTGGAAGAGCTCATCGAGCTGTACCGCGCCCTGCAGGGTGAGCATCCCGACTGGAACTCCTATCGCGAGGCCATGGTGGCCGACCGGCGACTTGTCGTGCGGCTGCGGCCCAGTCGTGCGTACGGCATGTTGCCGAACTGACTCGCAGAAGTCGCGGCTGGCGTCTGCTGACAGAGCGGGGTCCGGCTGCGAGACTGCGCGCGGTGCACAAGGCGATCGATGAGGGCAGCGGGGTGGCCAGGGTCACGTTCAGCCTGCCCGCCGCGGTCGACGCCGGGTCGGCCGACATCGTCGGTGAGTTCACGGGCTGGGTTCCCGTGCCGATGACGCACACCAGCGACGGGGGCTTCAGCGTCAGCGTCGAGTTGCCGATGGGCAAGGCGTACCGGTTCAGATACCTGCTCGACGGCGTCCGCTGGGAGAATGACTGGCACGCCGACGACTACGTGTTGAACGTGCACGGCAGCCACGACTCAGTCGTCATCGTCTGAGTCCGAATATAGGGAGCACTCCTCATGCCACCGGATTCCGCGATCACCGTCGACGACATCCAACTCGGCAGCGATGCGTTCTGGGCCCGCCCCCTCGAGGAGCGCGATCAGGCGTTCGCGACGTTGCGGGCGCAGTGTCCCGTGAGTTTCCATCCCGAGCTGAACGTGCTGGAGGGCGCGCCAGTGGGACCAGGCTTCTGGTCGATCACGCGCTACGACGACTTGCGCTCCGTGAACCGGCGCCCGGGGATTTTCAGCTCCGCATCAGGGATCACGCTGAACGAGACGGCGCCCGAGACTTTGGAGTTCTTCGGGTCGATGATCGTGCTCGACGACCCGCGGCACGCGAAGTTCCGGCTGCTGGTGCAGAAGGGGTTTACTCCGAAGACCGTCGCGCAAGTCGAGGAGAGCGTTCGCGTCCGCGCGCGACAGCTGATGGTGGCGGCCGCCGAGATGGGCACCTGCGACTTCGTCGAGCAGTTCGCGGCACCGCTCCCGCTGCAGGTGATCTGCGACATGCTCGGTGTTCCTGCCGCCGACGAGAAGCAGATCTTTGAGTGGACCAATGTGATCTTGGGCGCCGGCGACCCCGATTTCGGCGGCACGTTCGAGGCCCTCTTCAACGGTGCGCTGGGTATGTACAACTACGCCCAGGCCTTGGGCCAGGAGCGCCTGGAACACCCTAGAGACGACATCACGTCGGTTCTGATGCACGCCGATGTCGACGGCCAGCGGCTGAGCCCGGCGGAGTACGGTTCGTTCTTCATCCTGTTGGCGGTGGCGGGGAACGAGACGACCCGCAACGCGATCAGCTGGGGGATGAAGATGCTCACCGATCATCCCGACCAAGAGCGCGACTGGAAGGCCGACCCTGCGCTGACCCCGAACGCGATTGAGGAGATGGTGCGTTGGGCGAGTCCCGTGATCCACATGCGCCGTACCGCGCTGCAAGACACCCACATCGGCGATACAGCGATTGCCGAGGGAGACAAGGTGGTGATGTGGTACTGGTCGGCCAACCGCGACCCGTCGGTGTTCCCGGACGGGCATGCGTTCGACATTCGACGGGCCAACGCGAAGGATCAGGTTGGCTACGGCGCCGGCGGTCCGCACTTTTGCCTCGGGGCGAATCTCGCCCGGCGGGAGATCACCGTGATGTTCGACGAGATCTTCCGGTGGTTCCCCGATCTCGAGATCACCACCGAGCCGGCCCGCCTGCTGTCACCGTTTATCAACGGCATCAAGCGGATGGGTTGCTCCTTCACACCGACGAAAGTCGACCCGCTCTAGCGCGCCGTTTATTCGCCCACGCTGCCGTCGATGCATTGACGCAACAGGTCGGCGTGCCCGTTGTGACGGGAGTACTCCTCGATCATGTGTACCAAAATCCAGCGCAACGAGAACGGGTCGTCCGTGTAGCGGGGAAGGCGTTCGAGCTGATCGAGCGACTCCGTCGCGGCCACCGTGCGCGAGTGCTCGCACTCCGCACGAAACGTGGCGAAGTCACGATCGATGTCGGCGGTCTCGACATTGTCGAAGTCGCCGTCGGGGTCAGCGTCGGAGTAGTAGAGCGGCGCGACGTCGTGGCCCGCCAGGCGGATGCGAAACCAGCTCTGTTCGACCTCGGCCATATGCCGTACCAGCCCAAGAAGCGAGAGCGTCGACGGTGGCACCGAGCGCGCGCGGAGCTGATCGGGGCTGAGGCCCGCGCACTTGATCTCGAGAGTCGTTCGGTGGTAATCGAGAAACTGGGTGAGAATCTCGCGCTCGGCGCCGTGATGCGATGGATCGGTACGGAGGTCTTCCACGGCGGGGCATCTTGTCAGAAGCTTCCAACGGGTTCAGGACGACGGTGGGCGCAGGTTGCCGTGACGGTGTCGCGTCTCGCTGATCACCTGTTCGCGTGTCCACCGCAACACCTCGAGCTCGCCGTCGAACACGATGCCGAGCGTGTCGAGCGCAAAACCCGCATCGATGACGGCAAGGCCCACGTCACCCGGCGCGGCCAGCAAACGCACCTTGTCGACGGAGAGCGCGCCAAGGCGAGCGATAAGGCCCCGATCGTCCTCGATGGTCGCCGTCTCGTAGCCGTCGATCGGCGCTGGCGAAGAGACCGTCACATCGACACCGACGACGCGCGCCACCGCCAGCGTAAACCGCAGCGCCGCCGGGGCGACCTCATCGCCCGAGCGAACGACTACCCGACGCAGGGCCCGAAGACGAAAGCGGTTGGTCTCGGCCCGCAGGCCCGACGGGTCGTCGCCGATTGAGAGTCGGTGCCACATGGCGCGCGCTCGGTCGAGCTGTTCGGCGGCACCGTCCGAAGCGCCGGCGTGCCATGTGCCGAGCGAGGCGACGTAGTGGCGACCGCCCGCCTTGGCTCCCGGTCCGATCGCCGAGCGCTTCCATCCGCCGAACGGCTGCCGTTGCACGATGGCGCCGGTAGTCACGCGATTCACGTAGGCGTTGCCCACCTCGATCTCGTCGCGCCAACGCGCCACTTCGCGATCGTCGAGGCTGTGGATACCCCCTGTGAGCCCGTAGCGCGGCTGGTTGGCCAGCGCGATGGCGTCGGCGAGGTCCTTAGCGCGCATGAGTCCGAGCACGGGACCGAAACACTCGGTGAGGTGGAATTCGCTTCCGGGTCTCACACCGAGCTTCACGCCCGGACGCCACAGTCGGGGGTTGGCACCGATCTGGTGCGGTTGCACGAGCCAGCTCTCACCAGCATCCAGTTGGGTAAGGGCGCGAGCAAGAGGACCACTTGGCGGTCGGATGAGGGCGCCAACTTGGCTCGAGGGCTCCCACGCCACCCCCACCCGCAGGCTGCGCACGGTGTCGGCCAAACGCGCCCGGAAAGCAGGCTCGTCGTACAACGACGCCTCGACAATGGCCAAGCTGGCCGCCGAGCACTTCTGGCCGGCATGGCCGAACGCCGATCGGACGACGTCGTGGATGGCGTCGTCGATGTCGGCCGCCGCGGTGATGATCACCGAGTTCTTGCCGCTCGTCTCCGCGTGCAGCCGCAGCGAGGGCTTCCACCCGAGGAATAGACGAGCGGTATCCCAGGCGCCGGTGAGGATGACCGCGTCGACCTCGGGATGGGTGACGAGCCGCCGGCCGACGTCGTCGTCGGCGCACGGTAGGAACTGCAACGCGTCGTGGGGTACGCCGCCTTCCCAACAATGCTGGGCTACGAGGTAGGCGGTGAGCACCGTCTCCGGGGCGGGCTTGAGGATGACGGTATTGCCCGCGGCGAGGGCGGCGAGAACTCCACCGGCGGGTATGGCGTAGGGAAAGTTCCACGGTGACGCGACCACCACGACGCCGTGGGGCTCGAAGCGATGTTCATCGAGTGCGACGCCGCAGTCGCCGTAGTAGCGCGCGAAGTCGACGGCCTCGGAGACTTCGGGGTCGCCCTCGCCGATTGTCTTGGCCGCGTCGTGGGCCATAGTGGCCAGGGTCTCGCCGCGGCGCGCGCCCATCACGTCGGCTACGTGGTGGAGAAGCCGGCGACGCTCGCTGGAGCCCAACGCTCTCCATGCCACCGTTGCCTTGCGCGCGACGGCCACCGCGCGCTCCACCGTGTCGAGGTCGGCTTCGACATAGCGATACAAAGGCGCCGAGGGTGCTGAAGGGTCGATGGCCTCACCCGTCAGTGGCTCGGACACCGGCTCGCCATCGACGATCGCTGGGATCTCGGTGGGCTGCTCGCGTGCCCAGCGCTCGAGATGATCGGACACCCACCGTCGATTCGCGTCGAGGGCAAAGTCAGTGTCGGGCTCGTTCGCGAACGGGCCCGCTTCCGAACTACGCGCGCGACGCTCTTCCGCCGATCGGTCCTGCGTGCGGCGGGGCCCGCCCGCAGGCAGGTGACGGTCGTGCACCGCGGCCTCGAACTTGGCCCGCTCCGCCAGCCAGTCGGGGGAGCCTTCGCTCAGCGAGAACAGGTGGCGCAGGAAGTTCTCGGGCGACGTGTTCTCGTCGAGGCGACGCACGAGGTACGCGACCGCGGATTCGAAATCGTCGCGGCGCACGATCGGTGCGTACAACAGCAAGTGGCCCGCTGCTTCTCGCACCGCGAGCGCCTGCGGGTTGGCCATGCCCTCGAGCATCTCGATCTCGACGAGGTCGGTTGCCCCGGCTGCCTCCCGCGTCGCGAGCGCCCAGCCCACGTCGAACAGGTTGTGGCTCGCCACCCCCACCTTCACCGCGGCGTCGTTCTCAGCGGCCAGCGCCCGGTCGAGCAGCCGTTTGAAATTCGCGTCGACCTCGGCCTTCGTGACATACGGCGCCTGCGGCCACCCCCGCAGTTCTGCCTCGACTGACTCCATGGCGAGGTTGGCGCCTTTCACGATGCGGACTTTGGTCACCGCGCCGGAAGCGCCACGGCGAGTCTTCGCCCAGCGGCACAGATCGTCGAGCACCGCAAAGGAGTCCGGGAGGTAGGCCTGCAGCACGATTCCCGCGTCGACCGCCGCGAACGCGTCGTCGGATAGCACCCGCTTGAACGCGCTCACGGTGAGGTAGAGGTCGCGGTATTCCTCCATGTCGAGGTTGACGAACTTGTGTGGCGTATGGCGAATCGCCTCGGCGTAGATAGGACGCAGGCGTTCGCAAATGCGATCGACGCTGTAGTCGAACGCGAGCACGTCGAGTTGTGCGCACACCGCGGAGATCTTCACGGACACGTAGTCGACGTTGGGTCGCCGAAGTTGCTCGAGGATGGCGGCCTGGCGGCGGCGCGCCTCGTCGTCACCGAGGATCGCCTCGCCCAGCACGTTCACGTTGAGGCGGATACCCTGCGCGCGACGCACGCGCGCGTGGCGTTCGTAAAGGTCGGGCTCGGCCGGCAAGACCACGCCGCCGAACTCCCGCCGCAGGCGGCGGACCGCGAGCGGCACGACGACGCGCGGTATCACCGGCGCGAGCGGCGCCCCAGCGCGAAGCGCAAGCCGGTCGAAGCCCGTGACGAACGACGGGATGGAGAGCTCGTCGACCAGATCGCGCAAGCGGCGGCCCGCTCGGCGCGATGAGTGGATCCTCAGAACCTGGTCGGTGAGAGCCAGCAAAAAGGCCCGACTTCGCGGGTCGTCCATCACCCGTGCCACCTGTCGGCGGCGCCTGCGATCGGCCCGCGTTTCGTACTCGTGCGCCCGGGCGAGCAACTGCGCCGCGACTACCTCAGCCTGTGCGGACAACACGGAGTCCGGCACGCCGTGTTGCGTGGAGGTCACGTGACGTCCTCCCCGGCCGCCGCCTCGTCCTCCAACCGGCTCTGCTGGTCGAGCGTGTAGAGCAGAGCCAGCGACGGCACGATGAGCACGACCGCCACTGCCGCGACCGCCACGACCCACGCCAACACCGTCGACGACGACGCCGCCTGGTCAATTGTGAGGTAGCCGGGCAGCAGGTCTGGGTACTGCGCTACACCCCATGCTCCGACGACGGCTGCCACGGCGCCCACCGCGAGCACCTGCGCCGACCGCAACGCCCGAATCCGCACGAGCAAGACGAGAGCCCCGAGGCCACACAGGGCCGAGACGATCACGATGGGTAAGGCCCGGTGGCTAAGGCGGTCGAACAACCGATGGGCGTCGGCATGCAGGACGAAGATACCGGCGAGTGCGATGAAGCCCGTTGCCGCCGCGGCGCCGACGGCGCGTCTCTTGAAATAGACACAGAGCCCACCTTCGTCGAACCGGCGGGCGTCCCCCGCGAGGAATACGGCGGCGAGGTAGGCGCACGTCGAGACCGCAAGCGTGCCGCCCATAATCGACGTGGGGTTGAGCCAGCTCGTGACGCGGTTCCCCGCGGCGTCGCCGAGCGGCACCCGGCCGGATGCGATCCCGCCGGCCACAGTGCCGATGGCGAACGGAGTCAGCACCGACGACAAAGCGAAGGCCGCCCCGAACACGCGGCGGCGCGGTGTGGTGAATGACACCTTGCGGAACGCGAATCCTGCACCGCGCGCGACGATGCCCAACACGGCAAGGAGCAGGGGCACGGTGAGGGTGGACATGATCGCGGTGAACGCACGCGGGAACGCTGTCCAAAGGACCACGAGGCAATAGATCAGCCACACGTGGTTGGCCTCCCACACCGGTGCCAGCGCATGGTCGATCAGCGCTCGGGGACGTTCGCCCCTTGTCGCCCCGCCAGCCACAAGGTCCCAGAAACCAGCGCCGAAGTCGGCTCCGCCGAACACCGCGTACGCGATGACGCCGATCCATAGCGCCACGGCGACCACATCGCCCGCGTTCACGGGGCGTCGGCCTTCAGTTGCGGACGAGGGCCGTAAGGCACGTCGTGATCGGATAGCTCCTCTTCACGCCAGCGGCGGGCCATGTGGCGCAGTACGACGACGGCGCCGGTGATCACTGCGGCGTAGAGGACAACGATGATCCCGTAGCTCACCCACACCCCACCCACGTGGGTGACGGCCTCACTCGTGCGCATCAGTTTGTAGGCGATCCAGGGCTGGCGGCCGAGTTCGGTCGTCACCCACCCGGCCTCGAGCGCGGCGACCGAAGCGACGCCGGCCGCGGCCGCCCCTCGAAGAAACCATGGCGAGGCGGGAACGGTTTTCCGTCGCCACCAGCCCAGGCCGAACCACGCCGCGAGGCCCACGAGGGCGAAGCCGATCGCGACCATCGCCTGGAACGACAGGTGCACGAGGTTTGCAGGTGGACGCTCATCGACGGGCACATCGTCGAGGCCAACGACCCTCGTGGCCCGAGAGCCGCCCGCCAGGATCGAGTCGAGTCCGGGAATGGTGATGGCACCCCGCACATTCCCGTCGACGAGGACCCCGCCGAGGTGCAGGGCGCGGTTGGTTCCCGTCTCCGTCACGAGTTCCATGGCCGCGAACTTGGCGGGCTGATCGTCGTGTACCGCCCGCGCCGCGTAGTCACCCACCGCGATCTGAAACGGCGTGGCGATGGCCGCGACCGTGAACGCGATAGTGAAGCCGAGACGGTGATAGCGGTCGCGCCGGCCCTTGAGCATGGCGACCGCGTAGACCGACGCCACGACAAAGCCCGCAACCATGTAGGCGGCGAGGAGCATGTGGGGCACTTCGTACTTCGTGGCCGCGTTGAAGATCGCCGCGAGCGGACGCACGTTGGTGACCGTGCCGTCGGCTTGCAACGTGAAGCCCGACGGTTGGTTCATCCAGCCGTTGGCGGTGACGACCGAAAATGCCCCGCCGATGCCGGAGAGCACGATCGGCACACCTGACCAGAAGTGGGCCCAAGGGGACAGACGCGTCCAGCCGTAGATGTAGATCGCGATGAAGATCGCCTCGAGGAAGAAGAAGAGGCCCTCGATCGCGAACGGGATGCCGATCACGGCACCGAATCGATCAAACAGTCCGGGCCAGAGCAGACCCATCTCGAACGACAGCACCGTGCCGGTCACCGCGCCCACGGCGAACAGCACCGCCATCACCTTCGACCAGCGACGCGCGAGGCGAAGCGCGTCGGGGTCAGCGTTCTTTATTGCTCGGTAGTTCGCGATGAGCGTGATGAACGGGAATGCCACGCCGAAGGGGACGAGAATGATGTGGACGCCCAATGTGAAGGCCATCTGCTGACGGGCCGCCATCAGGTTCGAGGCCAGCATCATGGGCTAACCCCTCCGGCCGGCGATCATCGGTGTTGGGGGGTGTACGTGGCGTCATAGATAGAGGTATCGCAGTTGACGTCGGTGTGCACGGGGGCCACCGAACCGCCGAGGAGCATCCGCAACACAGTGCGCCGGGGTAGCTCGGCTTGATCGTTCGTGTCTTCCACGCGCGCTCGCCCCTTCTCACGCTGCTCCCACTCTGTGCTCACAGTATCCAGCGGGTCCGTTCTGCATTCCCTGAGGTGCCCGTGAGGACCGATCGCCGTGCTTTTGACACTCCTGTCAAGTTCTGCGAGTTTTCGGTGTGCAGTGCTCCGCCTCGGAGCACCTCATGGGGGGTAACGGCATGCCAGACGCGAAGGTGGTTCCTGAGCTCGGAGAGTTTTTGAAGAACTCGCCCAAGAACTGGGGCAAGTGGGGTCCCGACGATGAAGTGGGCAGCTTGAACTACCTGACTCCCGAGGTCGTCCTGAAGGCCGCGGGTTCGATCAAGTCCGGGAAGGTCTTCACGCTTCAGGTGAAGATGGCGAATCCGGCAGGCGACCCGGTGTGGCCGGGCCGCTCCGGTGCGGTGCGCATCAACGTGATGGACGAGGGCCATTACCTCGCGGGCAAAGGGCCCAACTTCGCGGGCGGCGCGCACTACGCCGACGATTTCATGACGTGCTTCCTACAGGGCTCCACGCAATATGACGCGCTCGGCCACGTCTGGTTCGACGAGCAGATCTGGAACGGATACGACGCGAAGTCCACCATCGGCGGGCTTGCGAAGGCGAGCGTGCTCGCCATCGCGGAGAAGGGCGTCGTGGGCCGCGGCATCCTCCTCGACATGGCCCGGTACCGCAAGAAGGACGTCCTCGACGTCGCCGAGACGTTCACGCACGAGGATCTGAAGGCCTGCGCGAAGGCTCAGGGCGCCGAGATCCAGCCCCGCGACATTCTTCTCATTCGCACCGGCTGGATCGGCAAGTTCTACAGGGTCACGCGCGAGGAGTTCTACGGCAACTTCGTCGAGCCCGGCCTAACGTATAGCCCCGAGCTCGTGCAGTGGTTCGCCGACATGGAGATCCCGAACCTCGTCACCGACACCATCGCGAACGAGGTCACCGTCGACCCGGTGTCGGGCGTCGTGCTGCCCTTGCACAACGCGCTCATGCGCAATCTGGGCGTGACACTCACCGAGATCGCATGGCTCGACGACCTGGCCGAGGACTGTGCCGCCGATGGGCAGTACACGTTCCTGTACACGGCCGCACCGCTCAAGGTCGTGAGCGGCACCGGCGCGCCGGTGAATCCTGTCGTTATTAAGTGAGGTCCTTTCGAGTCTGAGGAGGTCCGGTGAACCAAGCGGATGCGCCGTGGCTAGCGCGCTACGACCCGGGAATGCCGCACCACATCGAGCCGGAATTCGATAACGCGCTCGCCATGTTCAAGGCGGCGGCGAAGAACTACCCGACGCGGCCGTGCCTCTTGTACTTCGATCGGACGCTCACCATGGGCGACGTCGACGCCGCCACCGACGCGTTGGCCGCGGGCCTTGTCGATCTCGGCTTTCAGCCCGGCAACCGGCTCGCGGTCTACCTGCAGAACGTGCCGCAGTTCGTCCTGGCCATGCTGGCCACCTGGAAGGCCGGCGGCGTCATGGTGTCGATCAACCCCATGAACAAGGCCCGTGAGCTCGAGTATCTGCTGGTGGATTCGGAAGCCACGATGCTGGTCACGCACGACAGCCTGTACACCGAGACCGCAGCAGGCGTCGTCGGGAGCGGACGTACGAAGGTGCGCGAGGTGCTCACCACGAACGAGCTCGACTACCTCGGCGACGACCGTCCACGTCTCTTGGCGGGAAGTACCAAGACCGTTCCTGACGGCACGCATGACCTCGTGGGCCTTATCAAGTCGAATGAGGGGCGCTCCGTCGCCGAGCCCTCGCTCTCCGCCGACGACGTGGCGTTCCTCACGTACACCTCGGGTACCACGGGGCCGCCCAAAGGGGCGATGAACACACACCGCAACGTCGTCTTCAACTCGCAGGCGTACCGCACTTGGATGTCGTTGACGCCCGACGACGTGGTGCTCGGAGTCGCGCCGCTGTTCCACATCACCGGACTCATCGCGCACATAACCGTGGCGATGCTCGTGCCTATGCCGCTCATCCTTGGCTATCGCTTCGACCCCCCGACGGTGCTCGAGCTGATCGATCGGCATCATCCGACGTTCACGGTCGGGGCCATCACGGTGTTCATCGCCCTGATGAACGATCCGTCGGTCGGCGACCGTGACCTCACGTCGCTGCGCAAGGTGTACAGCGGGGGCGCGCCAATCGCGCCGTCGATCGTCGAACGTTTCGAGACCCAGGTCGGGGCGTACATCCACAACATCTACGGGCTCACCGAAACGACCTCACCGTCGCACGGCGTCCCGATGCAGGCCCGGGCACCGGTGGACCCCACGTCTGGGGCCCTTTCAGTCGGTGTCCCGATCTTCGACACGATGGTGCGGGTTGTCGACGAGAACGGAGCCGAGGTGCCCGTTGGCGAGATCGGCGAGTTCGTCACGAGTGGCCCTCAGGTCGTGCCCGGATACTGGAACAAACCCGAGGAGACCGCGCATGCCCTTCCTGGCGGTGCCCTGCACACGGGCGACGTCGGTTTCATGGATGAACAGGGCTGGTTCTACGTCGTCGATCGGAAGAAGGACCAGATCAACGCGGCGGGCTACAAGGTGTGGCCTCGAGAGGTCGAAGACGTCCTCTACGAGCACGCCGCGGTTCGCGAGGCTGCGGTCATCGGGGTGCCCGACGAGTACAGAGGCGAGACCGTGAAGGCCTTCGTGAGCCTGCGACCGGGGGCGGAGGCGACCCCCGCCGAACTCATCGCTTTCTGCAAGGAGCGCATGGCCGCCTACAAGTACCCGCGCGAGATCGAGTTCGTCGACGAGCTTCCGAAAACGGTCACGGGCAAGATCTTGCGCCGTGAGCTCCGCGTCGCCGAGGCGGCCAAGACAACTGCCCAGAAAAATGACGCGAAAGGTGAATAGTCGATGACGTATGAGTTCACCCCCAAGGGCCTGGCCATGCAGGGCGAGGTCAAGCAATTCCTGAACGACCACATCTATCCGAACGAGGCCGAGTACTCCCGTGAATACCACGAGCTCGGCGAGCACAGCTACCCGCCGATCCTCGACAAGCTGAAGGCCGTCGCGCGGGAGAAGGGTCTCTGGAACCTCTTCCTGCCCCACCTACGGCCCGGTGAACCGGGCACCAAGCTCTCCAATGTCGACTACGCGCCGATCAGTGAGGAGTTGGGCAAGGTGTCGTTCGCGTCCGAGGTGTTGAACTGCGCGGCACCCGACACGGGGAACATGGAGATCCTGCACCTGTACGGATCCGAGACGGTGAAACAGCGTTGGCTGGCGCCGCTGCTCGAGGGCGAGATCCGGTCGGCGTTCGCCATGACCGAGCCGGCCGTCGCGTCGTCGGATGCCACGAATATCTCATTGCGGATCGAGCGCGACGGCGACCAGTACGTCCTCAACGGACGGAAGTGGTTCGCGTCCGGCGCTCTGGCCGACCGGTGTCAGGTGTTGGTGGTGATGGGGAAGACCAATCCCACCGCCCCGCGTCATCTTCAGCAGTCGATGATCGTAGTGCCGAAGGACGCGCCCGGTCTCACCGTCCTGCGCTCCCTCACTGTCTTCGGCTACGAGGACCGCGGTGGGCACGGCGAGATCGTTTTCGACAACGTCCGCGTACCGGCCGACAACCTGCTCGGCGAGGAGGGTGGTGGCTTCGCCATCAGTCAGGCGCGCCTTGGCCCTGGCCGGATCCATCACTGCATGCGGTCCATTGGCGTGGCCGAGCGGGCCCTCGAATACATGGTGAAGCGCGCGCTCCTGCGCACCACCTTCGGCAAGCTTGTGGCCCAGCAGGGCCTCATCCAACATTGGATCGCGCAAGCCCGCATCGAGATAGATATGGGCCGCCAGTACGTCCTGCACACCGCCAACCTCATGGACACCATCGGCAACAAGGCGGCGGCCACGGAGATTTCCGGCATCAAGGTGGCCATACCGAACATCACGCTCAAGGTGATCGACCGGGCGATTCAGGTGCACGGTGCCGCCGGCGTCACGAGCGACTTCCCGCTCGCGCTGATGTACGCGCACCAGCGGACACTGCGCATCGCCGACGGGCCCGACGAAGTCCACGAGATGACCATCGCTCGCCGCGAGATCCTCAAACACGATCCGAGCTTCCGCATGAACGCGGTTCCGGGCGCCGCGGGCGGCGGCGACGCCGACCCTCAGGTGTTCGCGCGTCCGTAGCCCGCAACGGCCTTAGGGACGTACCAGCAGCAACAGGTCGTAGGCCATCTCGGCGAGACGGCGGCCGCTGCCCGCCATGACGATGCTTCGGGCCCGGCCGTCGAGGTGCGCCGCGGCCTGCCCCGCGAGGCCGACGCCCCAGCGGAGGGTGCCCAGCACGCGCCACCAACGAAACCGCTCGGCCTCCCAGACACCACCGGAGGCTTCGTAGCCCGATCGGTAGGGCTCAAGGCCTGCGAAGCCGCCGACTGTCATGGCGTCTTCCCCGAAGCGCCACATGCGCGTGCAGGGCCACGCCACGTCTTCCATGGGATCGCCCACCCGCGATCCCTCCCAGTCGAGGATGGCCCGCAGACCTTCGGCGCCGACGATGATGTTGCCGTTGCGGATGTCGCTGTGGACGATCACGTTCCGGGCGGGCTCGTCGGGAAGGTGGCGCTCGAGCCAGCGCAGCCCGTAGGAGAACGCGGGTTCCGGTTGCAAGAGGCCCTCCACGGCGGTGCGCACGAGATCGAGGGCGTGGGCGACGGGCCGTCCGCCCTCGGGGCGGGGCAGGCTCACGGGCGCCGAGGCGGCGTCGATGGCATGAAGACGCCCGATGGCCGAGCCAATCTGGGCCGCCAGCCTTGGTCCGGTACCGCTTTGTGCCACCAGACGCAGCACGCGTCTCGGGATCGTCTCACCGTCGACACAGTCGCTCACGAAGAACGGGCCCCCGACATAGCTGGGATCGAGGCAGACGCCGTGTATATGGGGCACGGGCACGCCACCGTGCTCCGCGATCTGTCGGATTTCGGCCTCGGTGGCGATGTCGAGGATCTGGATCTCGATGTTGGGCAGGATCGTGGCGGCGAGGCGAGCGTGGCGGCTGCCCGAACCCGCGTCGAAGAGCATGTTGAGCCGCCGGGCGCCGGCCGAACTCACCGCGACGTTGTCGAGCGTGACCGGCTCCCCCCATTCGGCGGTGAGCCAACGGGCGAGTCCGTCTTCCGTGCTCACTCGTCGCTCTTCCACGCGGCATAGCCGGGCTTGGCGACGGCGATGTCGTCACGCGCCGTCGCAAGGAGCGAGTCGTACATCGCTCGTTCGAATGGACCGCCGAGTGGCTCGGGGTCGGCGAGTCGCGCCGCGAGGGCGGTTCGGAGCGTCGGCAAGTCGGCCTCGAAGTCGTTCAACAAGAGCGAAAGACGGTGGCGCTCGTCTTGCGCCGCGGCTGGGCCGAGCCGGATCTCGCGGTCGACGATGCGCACCAGGTTGGCCGCCACCCGAACGCGGTGCTGCAGGGGTCCGGACACCGCCTCGAGGACTTCGCTTTCGAGAAGCGTGGCGACATCGGTGAGCAACTCTCCCGCTGTCGGTCGGTATTGCATGTCGTCTCCTTCAGCGGCCGTCGAGGCGGCGTTCGCAGCTGCGTAGAGTTGATCGGAGCGTCACCTGGCAGTTCTAGCTCAGCCGGGTAAGGAGAGGGCCCATGAGCGTTGCGAGGAGCGGCATGGCCGGCTCGGCACCCTCGGCCGCCACGCCGCTCACGCCTCGTGGACAGCGCACCAGGACCAAACTCATCAAGTCCGCGCGTGCCCTGTTCGAGAAGAACGGCTACCTCGACACGAGCATCAACGACATCGCACACCACGCCCGTGTTGCCTACGGCACCTTCTACACCTACTTCTCGTCCAAGGAGGAGATCTTCGCGGAGGTCGTCACCGCGCTCATCGCCGACTTTCGGGCGATCGCCCGCACTGAACCGCGCTCCGGCGACAGTCCCGCGGCCCGGATCGCCCGCGCCAATCGTGCGTACTTGATGGCGTACCAGGCGAACGCCGCCATGATGGCCGTGCTCGAGCAGGCGGGCACGTTCAGCCCTCGACTGGCGGAGATCCGGCGCGAGGCCCGAGTCTTCTGGGTGGCGCGCGCCCAGATGGCGATCGACTCGTGGCAACGTCAAAGTCTCGTAAAGGCCGATATCGATCCCTATTACGCGGCGACGGCCCTTGGTTCGATGATCGATCGTTCGGCGTACGTGTGGATCGTGCTCGGCGAACGCTTCGATTTGGATACGGCGGTCGACCAGTTGACCCGCTTATATTGCGCCGCCCTCGGACTGCCGTGCCCCGCATCGTTCGCGGTTTGACGTCTTGTCGTCACACGTTGGCACTTGCCCAACGTTGCTTGGCTGCGCTAGGAAGTGCGCGGAGTTGACAGATTCGTCAACTTTGGTTGGGGTTCCGATGCGCAGCCGGCGACGGTTCGTGCGTCGGCATATATTCGAAACGCCGATGGGCTCACCGGAGCCGATCTCACACAGGGGGACAGAGTGACCAATAGCAACGAGGAAAGCGAACGCCACGATCCGAATCGTCGCGAGTTCCTGCGCAACGTAGGCCTCTTCGGCGCCGCGGCGGTCGCAGGGCCGGCTGTTCTGGCGGCGTGTGGATCGAGCAGCAAGTCCACGACCAACACAACTGCCGGCGGCGCCACGACGACTGCCGCCGGGGGCACCGCCACCACTGCCGCGGGCGGCACGGCTACAACGGCAGGCGGCACGGGTACCTCCGCAGCTCCCGCGGGCGACGTCGGTAGCCAGTTGGCGGCGATGTTGAAGATCGACGCGGCCACGGCGGCCAAGGGTGAGGACTTCCCGATGGCGTCCGTGCTCGCGCTTACCGGCCCTGGTTCGTTCTACGGCAAGACGATGAGCCGTGGCATCGACCTCGCGGTAAAGCACATCGCGGCCGCGGGCGGACCCAACATCAAGGTCAAGTACTGGGACCACAAGTCTGGTGACGCAGCTGCCGGCAAGACGGCCATCACCGAGATCGTGGCGGGGAAGTACCCGGCCAAGCTGGCCTCCTATGTCGACGACCTCGGCGCCATGCTCGAGGACACCGCGAAGAACAAGATCTTCACGCTCGACGGTGGTGGCGGCACATCGATCTTCGGCCAGGGCATCCCTTACTTCTGGGGCACACGAGCCATCACGCCCAACGACGTGATCGTGGGCCAGCTCCTGTGGTTCAAGGAGAACTACGCCGGCAAGAAGAACGTCGGCCTCGTCGGTTGGGACATCGGTGAGCCCAACAACGGCAAGATCAAGGTCGACATCCTCAAGAAGATCGCCGATGCAGGTCTCACCCACAACGGTCTGTACGAGCTCACCCCGGTCGGCTCCCAGGACTATTCGGCGGTGTTCCCGAAGATCAAGGCGAACCAGCCCGACATCATCCTGCTGGGCCTTTATGGGCAGGACATCGGCTCCTTCATCAACCAGGCCGAAACGGCGGGATTGACGGCCGTCCTGATGGGCGAGGAGTTCACGCCTGACGGCGTCAACGCCTCGAAAGGCACGTTCGAGAAGGGCTACACGTTCGGCTACGACTACTTCGATCCGAACACGCCGAAGAGCCCCTTGGCGAAGCTGTTCGTCGACGAGTTCAAGAAGGCGTACGGCGGCGACTCGCCCGACTTTTATGCCGCGAATTTCTATGAGAACACGTTGGTGATGTGGGAGATGATCCGCCGCGTGAAGAAGAAGGGCGGGAGCATCCTGAGCGGTGACGACCTCAACAACGCCCTCATGGACGACCTCACGTTCGTGAGCGTGTACGGCGGCGATGACAAGACTGTGGGCACGTCCACTCTGGATAAGACCACGCACTCTGTGCTGAAGCGCGATATGGGCGTGTTCCAGTACAAGGACGGCAAGGTCACGCCCTTGGCGTTCTACGGCATCGGCGGCGACGGCTACCACAAGGCCTGAGCCCGGCTCGTCGGGTGGCGGGGAGGCCGTAAGGTTTCCCCGCCACGTTCCATTTCTCGTCGAGCCTCACGGAGTCGCAGGTGATCCTGGCCGCAAATGTCAGCGCGGAGGCGTTCGCTCAACTTACCGCGAGCGGCATCTTTGCCGGTGCGGCCTACGGCTTATTGGGTGTCGGGTTCGCGCTCATCCTCGGTGTAACCGGCCGCTTCCACTTCGCGTACAGCTTCACGTACACCTTCGCGGCCTACATGGCCTTCACGTTCTGGGATCGCGCCGGTCTTCCGTTCTGGCCGGCGTCGATCCTCGGAATACTGGTTGCCGCGGCGCTCGGGGTGGCGATCGAGCGCATTGTGTACCGCCCCCTCGCCGTACGGGCGGGGGCCACGGCGCTGCTCGCGGTGTTCGTCGCTTCGCTCGGCATCGGCATCGCGGGGGAGAACGTCATCGCCTTATTCTGGAGTTCCCAGAGCCAAGCGTTCGGCGGACGTAAGGCTCACTTCACGCAGGATGTGTGGCACATCTGGAAGGTCAACTTTCTGAACTGGGACGTCTACCAGACGGTCACCGGCCTCGTGCTCGTCTTGATCCTGGCCGCGCTGCTTCGTTACACGAGTCTCGGGCGTCAGATCAAAGCGACGCGCGTGAATCCCGATCTCGCAACGATCATCGGCATCAACGCCAATACCGTCTACCTGATCTGTTTCGGTATCGGCACCTTCCTCGCCGGCGTGGCCGCGTTCTGGTACGGCGTGCAGTTCACCGTCGAGCCCTCGATGGGGCAGCGTCCGGTGATTTTCGCGTTCGTCGTAGCGTTCTTGGCGGGAACCGCGAGTGGACCGGTGCGGGTTTTTTTCACCGGGATCGCCCTGGGTCTGGTCGAGAAGTGGTCGTCGATGTGGCTCGAGGTCCGCTGGACCAACACCGCGGTGTTCGTGATCCTGTTCCTCTACCTGATCTCGAAGTCGCTGCAAGGTAAGAACCTGTTCGGTTGGCTCAAGCTGGCGCGAGCCTGAGAGGCGATCGTGGACTTCCAGATCTGGACCTTCTATCTCTCTCAGATCCTCATCTACTGCGCGCTCGCCCTGTCGCTGAACCTTCTCCTCGGCTATGCCGGCCAGGTGTCGGTGGCCCACGCCGCGTTCGGGGCGATCGGTGGCTACACGGTCGGCTACATGATGACGATCCACGGTTGGGGCTTCGTACCGTCCGCCCTCTTCGGTATGGCGCTGGCGTTCGGGGTGGGCGTGCTGGTCTCTCTGCCTGCCATGAAGCTGTCGGTGGAGTACCTGATCCTGCTCACGTTGGCGGCATCTTCGATCATCATCGGCGTTTTCACCACTATCAAAGACCTCGGTGGCACCTACGGCATCATCAGCATTCCGAACATCACGATCTTCGGCTGGCACATGGAGCGGAAGTCGGACTGGGTCATACCCACCCTTGGCGTGGCGATCATCGTGTTCGCCATTTGCTGGCGGTTGGGTGAGTCGGCGTTCGGCCGTGTGCTGAAGGGTCTGCGAGAGGATCCTCTCGCGACGCAGGCGCTCGGTAAGAACGTGTTCGGGTACAAGGTCGCGGTCTTCGGCATCACGTCGGGTTTGGCCGGCCTGGCGGGAGCGATGTACTCGGGCTGGCTTTCGCTCGCCACCCCCGGGCTGTTCGGCTTTGCGTTCTCTCTCACGATCTTCGCGATGGTGATATTCGGTGGAATGGCGAACCTCACGGGTTCGCTCATCGGCGCCACCGCGGTCACGCTGCTTGACCCGATTCTCAAGCGCGTGATCAAGATCGAGGCGAGCCGGGCGTCGGTGATCCAGCTGATCGTGTACGGCCTCGCGTTGGCGATCCTCATGCGGCTCCGACCGCAGGGCGTATTGCCGGAGGGTCGCACCATCTGGTCCTACATCCGGCGTCGTAAGCCGCAGACGCGGATGGAGATGATCACCGAGGACTGGGTACCGGAAACCAAGGTCGTGATCGCGGGCGGCCATGAAGCCGATGTGCGGGAGCAGGCCCGTCGCGAATCACGCTGGCACGGCGCGCCAGTGGTGCTCGAGGCGCACGGCGTCTCGAAGAGCTTTGGCGGCATCGTCGCCGCCGATGACCTTCATATGGAGCTGCGCAAGGGCACGATCACCGCGCTTGTCGGCCCGAATGGTGCTGGCAAGACAACGGTGTTCAACCTTCTCACCGGCTTCATCCCGCCCGACGCCGGCTCGGTCCGCCTAAATGGCAAGGAACTCGTGGGACTGGCACCTGACAAGGTCGCCCGGCTGGGCCTGGTGCGGTCGTTCCAAGACGTGAGGCTTTTCCAACGGATCTCGTGCCTCCAGAACGTGATGCTCGCGGTGCAGCAGCAATACGGCGAGAACGTCGGCAGGCTCTTCTTCGGTCCGTTGGCCGTGGCGCGGCGCGAAGCCGAGGTCCGCGAGAAGGCGATGGACTGGCTGCGCTTTGTGGGCATGTCGAACTTCGCCGAGATTCCGGCGGGCGCGGTTTCGTACGGTCAGTCGAAGCTGGTGTCGCTCGCGCGTGCGCTGGCCACCGATGCCGAGGTGCTGCTGCTCGACGAGCCCGCATCCGGCATCGACACGAAGTGGGTCGACTCGATGCTCGACCTCGTTGAAGCGGTCCGCGAGCAGGGCCGTACGGTCTGCATCGTCGAACACAACCTGCACGTGGTCGGTCGCCTCGCGGATCACACTTACTTCATGGAACTCGGCCGCATCACCGCGGAAGGCACGATCGACGAGCTGACGAACTCGCCACGACTCGCGGAGGCTTACTTTGGAACCGCCTGATCTGTCTGCCCGTGAAGAAGCGCCGCTCGATCCTCCCGGCGCGGTCAAGCAGCGTACGCAGTTGCTCTCGATTGAGAACCTGAACGCCGGCTACGGCAAGAAGCACGTCGTCTTCGACGTCTCGATGCACGTCGGAGAGGGCGAGATCGTCGGCGTTCTCGGCCACAACGGGAGTGGCAAGAGCACGACGATCCGCAGTGTGCTCGGTGTGCTGCCGCCGTTCGGTGGGAAGGTCATTTTCCGCGGTGAGGATGTCACCAGGCGAGGCTCACGTTTGAACGTCAAGAACGGGATGGCGCTGATCCCATCAGAGCGCTTCGTGTTCCAGGACCTGAGCGTTACCGACAACTTGCTGCTCGGCGGGGCCAACGACCCAGACCCAGAGCGGCGGGCGCAGCGGATGGAGCTCGTGTACAAGCTCTTCCCGATCTTGCGGGAGCGGGCCGAGCAGTTGGCGGGCACGATGTCCGGTGGGCAGCAGCGCATGGTCAGTCTCGGGATCGCGCTCATGTCGCATCCCAAACTGCTGATGCTCGACGAGCCCTCGCTCGGTCTGGCGCCGAGCGTGGTGCACCAGATCTTCGATGTGGTCCGCCAGCTCGCCGATACCGAAGGGCTGTCGGTTCTGCTCCTCGAGCAAAACGTCGGCCAGGCGCTGCGCATCGCCGACCGCCTGTACGTCATGCGGTCGGGACGGATACTGCTCGAAGAGACGGTCGAACAGATGAAGGCCCGCGACTCGTACTGGGATCTGTTCTGACATGCCGAAGCTGACTGCCGGCGAGATCGAAGCGTTTCTGACCGAGCCTGGCCATCTCGTGCGGATCGCCACCGTCGACGCCGACGGCCGGATCCGCAACGTGCCGATCTGGTACATCTTCCAGGACTCGAAGATCGTCTTTACTCCCCGCCTCCACTCGGTGTTCCTCGCCAATCTGCAGCGCGATCCCCGTGTCGGGCTCACCATCGACGAGGAGCCTTTGCCGTACCGGAAGGTCGCCGTGCAAGGAGTGGCCGAAATGCTCTACGAGCCCGGTCGCGACGACGAGTGGCGCGACCTCTACCGCCAGATCGCGTACCGCTACATCCCTACCGAGCAGGCCGACGACTACGTCACGAACACCATCGACCAGCCGCGCGCGCTTCTCGGCGTACCGCTCAAAGGTGAGGGCACGACTACCGTCACGTGGCGTATGCCCGTCGACGAAGAAGACCCGACCGGCATCTGGCACCGTCGCTACTACATCGACGGTTCGATCATGGCTCGCATCGCCGACGGTGACGCGCCCTAAAGGGCCCAAAAAACGAGCAGGGTCAGCGGATCTGCTCACCCCACTCGGTCTCCTTGCGCAGCACCGGCTTGAGGACCTTGCCTCCGGGATTTCTCGGGAGCGGGTCGGCGCGCAGGGCGATGTACTGGGGCACCTTGAAGTCGGCGATGTGCTGCTTGGCCCACGCGCGGATCTCGCTCGGGTCGGGATTCGTGCCGGGCTTGGGCACGACGATCGCGCCGACTTTCTCGCCCATCATCGTGTCGGGTACCCCGAGTACGGCTACCTCAAAAATATCGGGGTGCTGGATGAGAGCGTTTTCGACCTCGACGCAGTACACGTTCTCGCCGCCGCGGTTCACCATGTCCTTCTTCCGGTCGACGATCTGCACGAAGCCTTCATCGTCGACCCTCGCTAGGTCACCGGTGTGCAGCCAGCCGTCGACGAACGTCTCGGCGGTCTGCTCGGGTTTGTTCCAGTAGCCGGCCACGATGTTCTGGCCGCGGATCAATAACTCCCCCACACCGGATGTGGGGTCGACCTCGATCAGGTCGACCTCGACCACGGGCGCCGCGAAGCCAACCGTCTCCGGGCGCTTCTCGCAGTACTCGTCGGGCAGGAATGTCGATACCGATGAGGTCTCAGTGAGCCCGAATCCGTTGCCGAGGCGCGCGTTGGGGAAACTGGCGCGGAGCTTGGCGATGACATCGGGGGGCGTCGGGGCGCCGCCGTACGAGACCCACTTCACCGTGCTCACGTCGAAGTCACCGAAGTTCGGTTGGTTCATGGCCAGCCAGTAGATCGCCGGCACCGTCGTGAGCACGTTGATGCGTTCGTCGACCACCGCGTGCAGGAACGTCTGCACATCGAAGACAGGCATGATGACCGTTGTTCCCCCCATCATCATGGTGATGAGCAACTGGCTGTTACAGCCGGTGACGTGAAACATGGGCACCGAGATCAGGTTGCGAAGGTCGACATCACCTTCAAGGTGGATGACGCGCCGGCAGGTCTCGCAGTTCGACAAGAAGTTCTCGTGGGTGGTCATAGCGCCCTTGGGGAACCCGGTGGTGCCACTCGTGTAGAAAATCGCCGCGAGCTCGCTCGGCTTAAGGTCGTCGACCACGTAGGGCTCACCGTCGGGCAGCGCGGCGTCGGGCTCGAACACATACGCCGCACCCGAGTCGGTAAGCACGTACTCGACCTCACTCGTGGTGAAGCGGGTGTTCACCGGCACCGCGACCGCGCCGATCATCTGGACGCCCCAAAAGGCGAAGGCCCAGTCGTTGCCGTTCCCCAGCCGGATCGCCACTCGATCGCCCCGACCCACGCCGGCGGCGCGAAGGCCACCCGCCACCCTCGCGCTGCGCGCCCAGAAGTCGCGGTACGACACCCGCTCCCCGCCCAGCTCGTACAGCGCCTCAGCGTCGGGTAGCCGATCGACCGTGGCTCGAAACATCTCCAGGAGCGATGTGTGCAGTCCGGTGTAACGCAGGATGCCCGCGTCGTCGCGCACGACACCCGTCATCTCGAACGGCAGGATCTGAGGCGTACGACCTTCTTTGACGATCATCATTTCCCCCATGGTTGACGCTCGGACCAGTCGATCGCCGGGCCTCCCGGCGGCCTTGACAAGCGTAGGACGGCCGGGGAAAGTCTGGCCGCAAAGTTGATACGTTTGTCAACTACGGGCACGTAGATGGGGGGTCCGATGCTGCTTGGCGACATCGTGCGGCTGAACGGGCGCAAATCGCCCGGGAAAACCGCGATCGTGTCGGAGGAGCGAACGGTCACGTTCGGTCAGCTGCGCGACCGCATGTTCCGCGTCGCCAACGCCATGGGGGGCCTCGGCGCTACCGGCGACCGTGTCGGCATCCTGGCGGAGAACATCCCCGAATACGTCGAGTGCTACTACGGCGTCCCCTCGGCGGGGATGGCGCTCACGTTCCTCAATTACCGACTCCACCCCAAGGAATGGGCGTGGATCCTGAACAACGCCGAAGCCAGCGTGTTGCTGGTCCAGGACAAGTACCTCGATCAGATCCAGCCCCATCTCGCCGACATTCCCACGGTCAAGCATGTGGTGGTCATCGGAGGAGGCGGGCGAGCCGGTTATCCCGACTACGAGGATGTGGTGGGGGCCGCGTCGGGAACCGAACCGGGGGTCGAAGTCGACGAGAACTCCACCGCGTGGCTCCTGTACACGAGCGGCACGACTGGGTTCCCCAAGGGAGCCATGCTCACCCACCGCAATCTCGTCGCGGCCGCAATCGCATCGGTGATCGAGTACGAGCCCCAGCCCGATGAGCGCAACCTGGTCGCGTTCCCGTTGTGTCACGTGGCCGGCTACACCGTCCCCGTCACCCAGTTCCGCGGCGGTCACATCGTGCTGACACCGATGTTCGAGCCCGAACTCTGGATGAAGTTGGTCGACCAGCACGGAATCACCGCCACCGCACTCGCCCCGACGATGATGAACTTCCTGCTCCAGCATCCGAAAATTTACGAGTACAAGCTCGATACCTTGCGCAGCATCGGATACGGAGCCGCCGCGATGCCGGTCGAGGTGCTGCGTTCGGCGATCGAACGCTTCGGCCCCATCGTGTATTCCGGCTTCGGCATGACAGAGCTCGGCGGAAATGTGCTGACATTTCCGAAGGCGGACCACGTCCGCGCGATCAACGGTGAGGAGGGTCTGCTGGCTTCCTGCGGCACGCCCATGTGTCTCGCCGATGTGAAGGTGGTCGACGATCAGATGGTCGAGTGCCCGCCCGGAGTAGTGGGCGAGATCGTCATTCAGGGCGAGCAGGTGCTGAAGGGATACTTCCGCAACGAGGACGGCACCCGTAAGGCGTTCGAGGGCGGTTGGTTCCACACCGGCGACATGGCGCGCCGCGATCAAGAGGGCTTCTTCTACATCGTCGACCGGATGAAGGACATGATCATCACCGGCGGCGAGAACGTGTACAGCCGCGAAGTCGAAGAAGTGCTGTATTCGCATCCGTCGGTCTCGGAGGCGGCAGTGGTCGGACTTCCCGATCCTCGATGGGGCGAGAACGTCACCGCGGTCATCGTCCTTAGGCCTGGGATGACGGCCACAGAGGCCGAGATCATCGCCACCGCCAAGGACCGCTTGGCCGGCTTCAAGAAGCCGAAGAAGGTGATCTTTGTCGACGAGCTTCCCAAGACCGTGAGCGGCAAGATCATCAAAAAGGACCTGCGCGAGCGCTTCGCCGACAGCTGACACGGCGGTTGCTTGGAAAACAGCCGTTTCGAGAAAGAGGAGAAGTGGATCTCGCCAACACGTTCCGTCTCGACGGCAAGGTCGCGATCGTCACCGGTGCTTCGTATGGCTTAGGCGTGCTCTTCGCGGAAATCCTGGCGTCCGCCGGCGCGGATGTGGTCGTGACGGCTCGTTCGGTCGACAAGCTCGGCGAGACCCGTGGCCTGGTAGAAGCGCTCGGACGTCGCTGTCTGGCGGTGGCCGGCGACATCACCGCATACGCCGATTGCGAGAACGTGGTCGAGCGCACGCTGGCGGAGTTCGGCAGGGTCGACATTCTGGTGAACAACGCCGGTTGGGCCGACGACCGACTCGTGCGCACGGAGCGATGCGAGCCAGAGATGTTCGCCAAGATGGTCACCACCGACCTGATCGGTCTCTTCTACATGACGCGTGCGGTGGCACCGGCGATGTTGCGCGGTGGTGGCGGGAGCATCATCAACCTGTCGTCGATCTTCGGCAACGCCGGCTCGGAGAACCGCACCGCGGGGTACTTCGCCGCCAAGGGCGGCGTCAACCAATTGACCCGGCTGCTGGCGTGCGAATGGGGCGATCGCAACTTGCGCGTAAACGCGTTGGCGCCGAACTTCTTCGTGTCTGAGATGACCCGCACGCTTCTCGAAGAATCGGGCATGGCCGATTGGATGCGCAGCCGCACCCCGATGCGCCGGATGGGCGAACTCCCCGAACTCGTCGGACCCTTCCTGTTCTTGGCATCCGATGCTTCGAGCTTCGTCACCGGTGTCGTGCTCAGCGTCGACGGTGGCTGGAGTGCGAGTGGTGGCTACGCGCAGAATCCCCAGCCGTGGGATGCATGGAGCGGCGAGATGAGCACGCCGATCGGGCCCGACGCGGCGTAGCCGCGTGACGACGAATCAAACTCAACAGGAGGCGCACATGGCAACGGTCGAGACAGTTCGTGGTCCGGTGGATACGTCACAGCTGGGCCAGGTGCTGATGCACGAGCACGTTTTCGTGCTCAGCACCGAGCTGATGGAGAACTACGACACCGGCTGGGACGAAGAAGAGCGCGTCGGCGAGGCGATTGCGCGGCTCAAGGAGCTGAAGGCCAACGGCATCGACACCATCGTCGACCTGACGGTGGCTGGACTCGGCCGCTACATCCCTCGGATCCAGCGCGTTAACGCCGAGACCGACCTCAACATCATCGTCGCCACCGGTCTTTATACCTACAACGATGTGCCGCACTACTTCCACTTCCGCGGTCCGGGGCGGCTGTTCGACGTCCCCGAGCTTCTCACCGAGATGTTCGTTCACGACGTGAAGGACGGCATCGCGGAGACGGGCGTCAAGGCCGGGATCTTCAAGTGCGCCACCGACGAGCCGGGCGTTACGGAGGGGGTCGAGCGCGTACTGCGCTCGGTGGCCCAGGCCCACAGGGCCACCGGCGTTCCGATCTCCACCCACACGCATGCGCACAGCCGGCGCGGGATCGATCAACAGGACATCTTCGAACAGGAGGGCGTCGATCTGACCCGGGTGGTCATCGGCCACAGCGGCGATACCACCGATCTCGACTATCTCAAAGAGATCATGAACCGCGGCTCTTTCATCGGCATGGACCGCTTCGGCATCGATGTCCTACTGCCCTTCGAGGATCGCGTGAACACGGTTGCCGCGCTTTGCGAGCAGGGCTTCGCCGGCCAGATGGTGCTCTCTCACGACGCGGCGTGCTTCAACGACTGGCTGCCTCAGGAGGCCCTCCCGGTCATGACCCCGAACTGGCACTACCTGCACATCACGCGCGACGTCATCCCTGCCCTGAAGGCCCGCGGGGTCACCGACGAGCAGGTGAAGCAGATGATGGTCGACAACCCACGCCGAGTATTCGAGCGCGAGAGGAAGGAATACTGAGATGGCCGTGAACGAGGACTTCCGCGCACTCGGAGCTCGCCTCCGCAACTGGGGACGTTGGGGAGCCGACGACGAGCAGGGCACGCTCAACTTCGTAACCGCGGACAAGCTCGTGGCGGCGGGCCGCCTGATCAAGAAGGGCAAGGTCTTCGATCTGGGTATCCCGTTCGATGTGAACGGCCCCCAGCCGGGTGGCGGCCGGATCAATCCGGTGCACTTGATGTCGCAGACCGGCGACACCCAGGTGTTCCCGGGAGGGTTCCGGTATGCCGACGACTACATCTTCATGCCGCTGCAGGGGGCGTCGCAGTGGGACGCGCTCTCGCACGTGTACTACGACGACCAGATCTACAACGGCTTCCCCGCCAAGGACGTCACCGTCATCGGGGCCGCGCATTGCAGCATCGACAAAATCGGAAAGGGCGTCGCCGGGCGTGGCGTCTTGCTCGACATCACGCGCCTGAAGGGGAAGCCGTGGCTGGAGATGGGCGAGGTCATCGGGCCAGCCGACCTCGAAGCCGCGGAGAAGGCACAGGGCGTTACCGTCGGAAGCGGTGACATCCTGCTCTTCCGTACCGGATGGCGGAGCTTCTTTCTCGAAAAGAAGTCCGCGGCCGAGTTCATGGCCGGCGAGCCGGGTCTCGGCCAGGACTGCTGCGAGTGGCTTCACGACCGTGAGGTGGCCGCGGTGTGTTCTGACAACTGGGCGATCGAGGTATTGCCGGGCGAGGATCCGGATGCGTTGCTCCAGGTGCACATGGTGCTCATCCGCGACATGGGCTTGACCCTCGGAGAGATTCTCGACTTCGAAGAGCTCGCCGCCGATTGCGCGGCCGACAACGTCTGGGAGTTCTTCTTCTGCGCTCCGCCCCTCAAAGTCACCCAGGGTGTCGGCTCGCCGATCAATCCGCTGGTCTTCAAGTAAGGCTCATCATGGACTTCGCTGTATCTGACGAAATTCAGGCGACTCTCGACGCGCTCGACGGATTTATCGAGCGCGAGATCAAGCCACTCGAGGAGCAAGACGACAACATTCGCTTTTTCGACCACCGGCGAGAATGGGCCCGCACCGACTTCGACAATGGTGGCGTTCCTCGCAAGGACTGGGAGGACCTCCTGCGCGAGATGCGGCGTCGGGCGGATGCCGCGGGCTGGTTACGTCTGGCGTTGCCGGCGGAGTTCGGAGGCCGTGACGCGTCGAACCTCGAAATGGCGATCATCCGCGAGCATCTGGCCACGAAGGGCCTCGGTTTGCACAACGATCTCCAAAACGAGAGCTCCATCGTCGGGAATTTCCCGACCGTCCTCATGATGCGCGACTTCGGCACCGTCGAACAGAAAGCGGAGTGGATGCCGGGGTTTCTCGACGGCACCCGCCGTCTCGCGTTCGGGTTGACGGAACCGAATCACGGTTCCGACGCGACATTTCTCGAGACCACGGCCGTTCGCGATGGTGACGAGTGGGTCGTCAATGGGATGAAGCGCTGGAACAGCGGTCTGCACCACGCCACCCACGACATCATTTTCGCTCGTACGTCGGGACTGCCCGGCGAACCGCTTGGTATCACGGCGTTCTTGGTGCCCACCGATACCCCCGGATTCAAGGTGGAGTTTTTCTGGTGGACCTTCAACATGCCGACTGACCATGCCGAGGTATCGCTCTCCGATGTGCGCATCCCCCACTCGGCGGTGTTCGGACGAGTCGACCACGGTCTCGACCTCGCGCAACATTTCGTGCACGAGAACCGTATCCGCCAGGCGGCCTCCTCGTTGGGCGCCGCGCAGTTCTGTATCAACGAGGCCGTTGCGTACGCGAACCAGCGGGTCACGTGGGGCAAGAAGCTGAGCTCGAACCAAGGCATTCAGTTTCCCCTTGTCGAGTTGCACACCGATGCCGCGATGCTGCGCCAACTCGTGCGCTACACGGCGTGGATGCTCGATCACCGTCACCACCTCGAAGTCACCCACCTCGTGGCCATGTGCAACTACAAGGCGAACCGGCTGGCGTGCGACGCCGCCGACCGCGCCATGCAGACATGTGGCGGTGTGGGCTATTCGAGGCACATGCCGTTCGAGCACATCTACCGCCATCACCGTCGCTACCGGATCACCGAGGGCTCCGAGGAGATTCAGATGCGCAAGGTGGGTCAGAACCTCTTCGGCTTCGGCCGGAAGTAGAGCCGTTCGTCTGGCGCACACGGGTTTAGGGGCTGAACTCCGCCGGAAATGGGTAGAGCCGCCAGGGGAGGAAGAAGACATGGCCGACGCGGGCCCCGAGGAGCCGAGCGATGTCACGCTCATGAGCGTGCTCGACGCCTATCGGGCCGACGGCTACGACGTCGAGTACGCGGTAGAGAACGACGAGCTTGTCGACGTTTCGGGGCGAATCGTCGCCCCAGCCGATGTCGTCGTGGTGTCGATGCGCCGCCTCGAGGGTGCGTCCGATCCGGCCGACAACTTGGTTGTCGCGGCGATAACCGTCCGCGACGGCGTCCAAGAAGCGCGCGGCACCGTCATTTTGCGTTTTGGCCCGGAGGCGTCGGAGGCCGAAGCCTTTCTTCTTCGCGCCGCCGACGACCGGCGTGGTCAGGCCGACGTCCCCGGAGACATGCCGGCGAGCGCGGAAGGAGCCGACGCCCCGCCCGAGGTTTGACAACGCGCCCGACCGGGGTTTCATACGCGGCGCGCGCGGGTACCTAAGGGAGTACGTACTACGCATGGAGCTAGCCGTGAAGGATGAGCCCGAAACCATCCTTGCCTCAGAGGCGAGAGGTCAGCTGCGTCGAAGCGCCACGGCCCCTCATCATTCCTCCGCTCGGGTCCGCCGCACGGGCCCTCCGATCGAGTTAGCGTCATGTTCATGACGGCAGCCCTCAAGCTGTCCATCTCCCCCGACGACTCGCGTGCCCTCGCACGGGTGCGTAGCCGCGTGCGCACGTGGCTGTCGAATGTTGAGGCCTCCGACCCCGATGATCTCGTTCTGGCTGTCGACGAGGCAGTGGCGAACGCGATTGAGCACGGCGGCGCCGAGGTGGAGGTGTCGGCGCGTGAGGAACAGGGCTCCGTGTGCTTCGTGGTGTTCGACCGCGGCCGATGGCGGCCGGCCGGCGACTACAGGTGGCGCGGCCGAGGCATTGCGATTATGCGGGCGCTGGTCGACGACGTACAGATCGAGCCATCCCCGTCGGGGACAACGGTGGTCCTGCGGCGGAGGGTCCGTGTCGGGTGATCGACTCGGCCCTGGTTGGTTTGCGCACGTTTGAATCCGTTCCTTGATGGGTAGTCCCGATAGTCCCAACAGGTCATGACCTGATCCGGTCAAAGCGCGCCCGGACGGCATCGTTAGGGGGCAAAGCCGGTTAGCGTCGGTAGTGAGGGGAAGCAAAAGTGACCGGTAGCAGCGAAGACGACACGGTTCGGCTCGAACTCCCTGCGCTCGCGCGCCAAGTTCGCCTCGCCCGCCTTGTAGCCGGAGGCATGGCCTCGCTCCAGGGGTTCGACCTCGATGCCGTCGAAGACCTACGTATCGCGGTCGACGAACTCTGCAGTCACCTTCTCGAGACCGGTGATGGGTCGTCGCTCCTGCTGGAGTTCAAGATTGTCGACTCGGCCGTCGAGGTCACGGGTCGCACGCCCCTCAAGCCAGACGCCGCCGTCGACGAGGAGCGCCAAGAGCTGTCAGCGCAGATCCTTGCCGTCACGTGCGAGACCTATTGGGTCCGCCTCAACAAACCCGACGCCGAGTTCTGGCTCCGGTCTCGATCGCAGAATGGCTGAGCTCGCCGACGACGAGCTGCTCGACCTGTTCCGGCGCTTTCGCCGAACCGGCGACCGCGCGGTGCGTAACGAGCTCATCGCGCACTACCGGTGGCTGGCGGTGCAGGCGGCCCGCCGGTTCGAGGGACGGGGCGAACCGCTGGCCGATCTGGCTCAGGTCGCTCAGCTCGGTCTGCTCAAGGCGGTCGAGCGGTTCGACCCCGAGCACGGCGCCCCATTCGCTGCCTTCGCGCAACCGACAGTGGTGGGGGAGTTAAGGCGCTATTTCCGAGACGCCACGTGGTCGGTACGCGTTCCGAGGCGATTGAAGGATCTCTACGTTGCCGTCGGGCCGGCGACCCAGGCGCTGACGCAACAGCTCGGGCGGCGACCAACGGTCGACGAAATCGCTCGACACCTGGCGTGTACCGAGGACGAGGTCCTGTCCGCTCTCGAGGCCAGTGCCGGGTACCGGTCGTCGTCGCTGGCCGCGCTCACCGACGACGACCGAACCGCGAGGGACACGAGTTACCTTGGCCTCGAGGATCTCGGCTACGACGCGGCGGAAGCTCGGCTGATGGTTGAGCGCTTGATGGAGACCCTGTCGGAGCGCGAGCGCACCATTCTCCACTTGCGCTTTTTTGAGCATCTCAGCCAGGAGGAGATATCGCAGAAGATTGGCATCAGCCAGGTGCACGTCTCGCGCCTCATCCGCGCGAGTCTCGACCGGCTGCGAGAACGCGTGTCCAGCGATAGCGAACTAACAGTCGACAGAAAGGAAGTGCCGTGACCGACGACGAAGGCCTCTTAGAAATCGAGGTCACCGAGAGCGACGGGCGCCGAACGATACGCCCCAGAGGTGAGATCGACATCCACACGTGCGGTCGTCTCGAAACGGCACTCACCGAGGGCGGCGGCGACGTGGTGCTCGACCTTGGCGAGGTCTCGTTCATTGATTCTTCGGGCCTGCGGGCCTTGTTGATCGGGCGCGACGCAATCTCCAACGCGGGTGGCGAGTTCGAGCTGGTGAACCCCTCGACGGTCGTGCGCCGTCTCCTTCAGATCACCGGGCTCGAGGAGAAGTTCGGGCTTCAGAACTGAACACACCCGGCTATGACACGCGGCTATGACACGCGGCTATGACACGGTCAGGACACCGAGTT
>JBDUDK010000035.1:0-4583 GCA_040002995.1 Acidimicrobiales bacterium
GTGTGCTCGCCCACGTGTTCGAGGCTGCCGGGATCGCGACGGTCGTGTTGTCGTCCGTCCGCGAGATGGCGATCAAGACTGCGCCGCCTCGCGCCTTGCATTGTGAGTTCCCTTTGGGCCGCCCACTCGGCCGGCCGGATGATCCCGAGTTCCAGCACGATGTCCTGGCGCGGGCGTTCGCGTTGCTCGACGAACCGGTCGGGCCCGTACTCGTCGATCACCCGGTGGTCATCGAATCCGACGCGGAGCAGATCTCGTGCACGTTGCCACCACGGTTCGACCCGGGGCTTGCACTGGCCGTCGACGAAGCCAGCGGCATCCGCCACGCATACGACCGTGTCGCGGCACGTCGCGGTGTCTCGTCAGTCGGACGAGTGATCGATGCCGACGCGGTTCCCGAAGCGGTTGCCATCCTCGTCGCGATTGCCGACGGTGCTGATTGGCGGACCGTCGAGCTGCCGGGCGGGAACACCACCGCGCTGTGCCACGACATCCGCTCCTACTACGAAGAAGCCGCGCTCGATCTCGTGACTGGCCCGCATCCGGGCCCACGGGCACTCGAGGATTGGTTCTTCGAACGCACCGAAACGGGTCGCGTTGTGCTCGCTGCTCGTGATGCAATCCGTGCCTCCGGCGCGAAGTCACCGGTTTGGTTCTACATGGCGCCAGCTACTCGCTCGCAGTGAACTGAGCGCGCCGCACGGCGCCGTTTGTGCGCCGGTGGGCTCAGGCCGAAACTTGGTCGGCGTGGGGTTGGTCGTGATCTCGGTCTGATCTGCGACGGTGGGAAACAGCGATGATGGCGAGCCCGAGGGCAACCGCCGATCCGAGCGCACCCGACAGTCTCCACACGCCCTGATGTTGCATGAAGGTCACGAGTTGACTCTGCCAGCTGTCGATCTTGCCGGTGACCGGGTTGGTCCCGGCACCGGTGATTGCGGCGTACCAGTACCAGGTGATGTACAAGCCGGTCAGGATGATGAAGACCCCAGCGGCCCGATCGATGTAGCGCAGGCCGTTGCGCAGCACACGCAGCAACCCGCCGCTGGCGACGGCGAGGGTCATCGTCAACGCGGTCACGACCAGCGCCATGCCGGCACCGTAGAGGGCGACACTTGCCACGCCGCTGACAAAGCCCGATGCGGCGAACGAACCGAAGACCGCTGAGACGAGGAATCCGATAGTGCAACCGATCGAGGCAACGGCGTACGCCGCACCAAACGCGAACATGCCGAAAATCGTTCGGTCGCGTTCGCGGCCTGCGCCGGCGGCGGCGGTGGTCAACGGCGGCTTCCAGCCGCGCAGCATCATCACGCCGAGCACGATCAAGCCGAGGCCGACGATAAGTGAGACATACTTCGCGTTGTCCTGAATCCCGCGGGTCACGACACGCGAGACAGTTCCCACAGCGAGGAACACGACGATGAATCCGGCGGACGTCGCCAAGCTGACGACGAGCGCCCGTTGCACGCTGGCCCGCTGACGGTCCGTGTCGGTTCGTTGGCTCTCGAGGCCGAGGAAGTACATCAGGTAGGCGGGCAGCATGACGAACCCGCACGGGTTGACAGCCGCGAACATGCCGAGCAGAAAGCTGTAGGCAAAGTTGCCGTCAAGCGCGATCACTCAGGCCCACCCACTTAGCCGGCGGCGGCCTGCGCGAGCACGCTTTGAAGCTTGGCGTCGTTGACTGCGCCGAGCAAGACTTGGGCGTCACCGTTGGGCTTTACCACCACCAGGGCCGGTTGGGCCGTGACGCCGAAGCGAGCGAAGACGGTTCCGGGGTCGTCGCTGATCTGGGGGAACGACAACGAGTACCTGTCGATGAATCCCTGGAACGACACGTCATCGCCTGTCCACGCGACGCCCACGAAGTCCACCCTGCCAGCCCACTGTTGTGCTGCTGCTTCGACCGAAGGAGCTTCTGCGTTACAGATCGTTCAAGTAGGTGCCCAGAACCAAAACGCCATCGCGCGGCCGGCGTACTCAGCGCCGGCGAACTCGCCGCCCCCCACGAGTGGCGCGCTGAACTGCAACAATGCTGGAATCTCGGCCAAGCCCGTCGCCGCACTCGCATCGACGGTTGTCTCGCTCGCCGTCGATGCTGTGCCCCCACAGGCGGCCAACGAGACGAGCAAGGCGATGGCAGTCAGCGCACGACAGGTCGCCCCAGACATGGAACCTTTTTGGCGGCGTGGCGCGCTAACAGATCTCCTCATCGACCCATTGTTCACCGATCAGCAGGCGACAACCGATCGGGAGTCGACTTGTTTCGTGAAAGTTTCGCGGCGGCATCGCCAGGCTCTCGACATACCGGAACAGTCCGCGTGCTGCTCCGGATTTGCTGTGAGTGTCTGCTCGAGCTGGCAGATCCCGGCGGTTGGGCTCAACGATGACGCCGCCTGAGGCTGATGGTTGCCGGAAAAGAAAAACAGGGGCGTCCTCGGTGGCGGACTGCGCGCCGGAAGCGGGCGTTGAGCTCTCGGTCGCGTTGGTCTCAGGTACCCCATCACTGGGCTGAACCGCACTGGATCTGGCGGAGGCTCTGATCTCACAAGGAGACTGAGCTGTGCCTGCGCCGAGGAAGTATGACCGGGAGATCCGTGATCGGGCGGTGAGGATGCATGAGGACCGCCGGGCGGGATTTCTCGACCGAGTCGATGTTGGAGGTCTGCCGGCGCGTCGGTGAGTTGCTCGACATCAAGCCCGAGACGTTGCGCGGCTGGATCGAACGCGAGGTGGATGCCGGGGCGCGGCCGGGGTTGCCAAGCTCGGTCGAGGCTCGGATCAAGCGATGGAACGCGAGGACGCCGAGTTGCGTCGAGCGAACGAGATCCTCAAGACCGCGTCAGAGTTTTTCGCGCAGGCGGAGCTCGACCGCCGACTGCGGTGATCGTCGACTACATCGACACGCATTGCGAACGCCGCGTTGGACTTGTGGCGAGCCAACCGTGGGGTCTATGCCGCCGACAAGCTCACCGTCGCGATGCGCAAGGCCGGCCACAACGTCGGCCGCGGCCAAGTCGGGCGACTGATGCCGATCCTGGGCATCGAAGGCGTCCGCCGGGGTAAGCACGACACGGTCACCACCCGCCGAGATCGCGCCGCGGTGCACCATCCGGACCTGATCAACCGAGCGTGGAAGAACGTCGCCCATCCGGATCAGGTGGTGGAGCTACACCTACGTGTCGACCCTGGCCGGGTTCGCCTACGTGAGCTTCGTCACCGATGTGTGCTCGCGGCGGATCCTGGGCTGGCGGGTGTCGATGTCCAAGGCCACGCCGCCGGTGATGACGGCCCTCGAGCAGGCCTTGTTCACGCGCCGCCGTCACGACGCACATCGACGCTCCCTCGAACAAGCCGGTGTTGCAACGACCGATTGAGTCCGGTCAGTACACCGCGGTGACCTTCACCGAGGCGATCATCGAAGCCCGTATTGCTCCGTCGATCGGGACCGTCGGCGACGCGCTCGACAACGCGCTGATGGAATCAACGATCGGGTTATTCAAGACCGAGCTCGTCGAGAACGACCGAACCCGCAGCTGGAGCGGCGCCGCCGAGCTCCAACGCGAGACTGCCAGCTGGGTTCACCGGTACAACAAGAGCAGAATCCATCACTCGATCGGCAAGATGTCGCCCGACGAAACTGGAAGAGCACCACGAACTCACCAAGACCCCCCCCGCCGACCCGGCCGTTGCGTAACCCAAGCCTCCTCCAACTTCAGCGACTTCCCACTACGCGGAGTGATGGCGGTAGGAAATCGTGGCTACTCGATCGCCTACGTTCGAGCCGGCTCAACCCGTCCGGCGACCGGGGGATGCTCATTCCTAATCCGGTTCGTGCTGAGGTCGGTCGGGAGCTGGGGACCATCAGGGGACGCTCGGGAACTGGGTGACCCCGGCATCGGGCGGAACTCAGTGTGGACAGTTGCGTGAGCCGCCTAGGGCCCTTTGGCAACTCGCGGCTCTGAGGCAAACCCAATCTTGGCGTGCGTCCCATCGCAGAACGGCTTGTTCGCCGAACCCCCGCAGCGGCAGAGCGCGATGACCTCACCGGGTAGTTCGAACGTCTTGCCGTCAACGTCGAGAACCACCACGGCGCCGCGCACGAGATATGGCCCATTGGGCTTGGGCTGGACGGTCACCTCGGCCATTGACTCCCCTTCTCCCGAAATGCCCGCTTCCCCCGAACTGCCCGACGCCAAGCGTCGGCACGGCGTTCGGGCGTCACGGACCGGTGTTCTTAAGCCTACCGACACCCATCGTATCCACCCCCGCCAAGAGGGCGCAGCGGGTCGTCCGCGGCCGCGTCTACGGGTCGTGGCGATGGCGATGTCAGGCTTGCGCCCCCCAACAGACGATGCCAGCGACGCGGAAATCCTCGTGTTGAACTGGAGATCTTGCGCCGACAGCACCCACGGCCACGCGGTACGGTGCCGCTGGACGCAGACTGTGTCTCGAAACCCCGTTGAGCTCGTCGATTAGTCGGATGCACGTCGCCATGCTCGCCCCGATCGCGTGGCGCACCCCACCCCGCCACTACGGACCGTGGGAGGAGGTGGTCGCCACGCTGACCGACGCCCTCG
>JBDUDK010000029.1:0-15442 GCA_040002995.1 Acidimicrobiales bacterium
GAGCCCTCTGTGGGAATCGAACCCACGACACCAGCCTTACCATGGCTGTGCTCTGCCGACTGAGCTAAGAGGGCGGGCGCGGCGCAGCCGCAGGCCGGGCAGTGAGCTTAGCGAACGGCGCCCAGATGGCCTACCCGACTTCCGTCGCACAGCACTCAACCCGACCCCGGGCCTGACCGATAAACGCAGCGTGAAGTGCCGGCGGGTAGTAATCGAGGTAGGTGACAACGCGTTCGCTCTGGATCTGCATCCGGCCGTGACCGTTATCGCCGGATTGAGCCAGGCGGAGCGGGAGAGTTTGGTGGGTGAACTTTTTGGCGCGCTGCAGGGGAACCGTACTGGCGTGCATTTGGAGCTGGCCGACGATGCCGGCCGCCGTCTCGGGCTCCTCCGCCCGAAGGGTGGCCGCCACCGTGTGGTCGATCTCGACAGCGGCCTCGAGGTGACCAACGAGTTCGTGATCGCCGGCGGCGAGGTGAACCTCCTCGCCCGGGCGGGCATGACCTATGCCCAGGCCCTCGACCAGCTGCGCATGACGACCTCCGACCTGGCCAACCTGCCGCCCGACGACGACCGCATCCGCGCGCTGGGTCAGCTCGAACAGTCAAAGCTGTGGGCGGCCGCTGAGAACCTGGCCCGCCTCGCCGGCCGGGGTCCGGAGAACCGGCGCAGCCTCTCGGACAGCCCGCTCTACGACAGCGTCGAAGATGCGCACCATCGCCTCGACGCCGCCGCCCAACGCGACGACGCGATCGTCAAGCTCGCTTACAAGGTGGCCGCGGTGGCAGGTGTGACCGCGGTGCCCATTGCGGCAGTGTCGGCGGGGCTCGCTCTGCCCGTACTCGCGGTGGTGAGCGGCGCGATGGGTCTCGTGCACTGGAGCCGCGTCAACGTCGCCAAGGCCATCAGCGCAGAGCGCCTTGCACTCAGCGCGGCGGGCAAGGAGTCGTATCTGAGCCTGCATCTCGACCGGGTGGAGGAGTTCCTCAGCCGGCGGGGGGCTGTCGGCTCCGAGCGGGAGGCAGCGGCCGCGAGAGTGGAATGGCAACGACTGGCCGGCCCGATCGACGTCGGATGGGCGCTCGAGCACCGCGCTGAGATCACCGAGTCCGCACAGCTCGAACATGAACTCGGCCAGCTCGAGCGATCTTCGGGCAGCGATGCGCTCCGGAGCGTTCTCGGCGCCAACGTCGCGCACCGTCTGGTCCAGCAGATCGGTCAGGCGCGTCGCGCCGGCGATTCGGGCGAGAGCTTCCCACTCGTGCTCGATGAACCGTTCGCCGCGATCGATCGCAAGGTGAAGCCCGCGCTGCTCGAGTTGATTCTGCGATCGGCGGGAACACCCCAGGTGGTGCTGCTCACCGAGGACGCCGACGTGATGGCATGGGCCCGGCTCGAAACAATGACCGGGTCCGCGGCGATCATCGAGGCCGGCGTGAGCGCCGCGCAACCCACCGCCGTCTCCCGGTAGTGATCCCACGGCACCGGTAGGGTGCCCGGTTCGTGGAGATGCGGTTGGCTACCGTCGACGACGCTGAGGCGGTCGCGGCGATCTACAACCTCGAGGTCGAGACGTCGACCGCGACGTTCGATCTTGTGCCCCGCTCACTCGAGGAGCAACGCGCATGGCTCGCCGATCGGTCAGGAGCGCTGAGTGCGATCGTCGCGGTCGACGGCGCCGAAGTAGTCGGCTTCGCGTCTCTGTCGCTGTACAAGGAGCGGGCCGCATACCGGACGACGGTCGAGGACTCCGTCTATGTGCGCCGTGACCGCCACCGTCAGGGCATTGGTCGCGCGCTGCTCACGCAACTTCTCGACGTGGCGCGGGCCAGCGGGTTCCACGCCGTGATGGCGCGGATCGAGGCGACGAGAACGTCGTCGATCGCTCTTCACGAGGCGTGTGGCTTTGTCGTCCTGGGCACCGAGCGCGAGGTCGGCCGCAAGTTCAGCCGCTGGCTCGACGCCACGATCATGCAGCAGCTGCTTTAGCTGACCGCTCCTCCAGCCGCCGCGAGGTCGGCCTCGATGGCCCGCAACTCTTCGGCCGAGCCCTGGATCTTGGGTCCCGTGAACCATTTGCGGGCCGAAAGGATCCAGTACCCGTAGACGAAGATGATCAGGATGGCGAGGGCGACGGGCGCGTAGTTGAAGCTGGCGAACGTGATCGGGCTGAACTGGGGCAGCAGGAAGTAGATGCTGATGAAGATCACCAAGGTCACCGCGGTCCACCCGATGATGTAGGTCCACCGGCCGAGGTGCCACGGTCCGCGCTGGAAGCTCTCGCCCTGCCGTAGCCGGAGGAACACAGGAATGATGTAGGCGATGTAGAGCCCGATGACGCCGATCGACACGATCGCGAAGAACGTGGCTGGGAACCCACCAGCCTCGCGAAGCGAGGGCACGCCGGCGAGGAAGGCGAGGATTGCGCAGATCCAGATCGAATTGGTTGGCGTCCGGGTGCGCGGGTTGATTTTGTGCCACAGCTTGTGCCCCGGCACGGCCCCGTCTCGCGAGAAGGCGTACAGCATTCGGGAGTTGGCGGTGAGCGATGCTTTCCCGCAGAAGAACTGGGCGACGCAAGCAATGCCGACGAGGACCTTCGTCCAGTTCACGCCGATGGCGTCGACGAGGATCGGGATCGGCGCGGTGATGACGTTGCCCGCCGCGGCCACGGTGTCGAAGCCCGGGCGAATGGCGAAGGTGACCGCGAGCAGCAACACGTAGCCGGCGATACCCGAGAGCCACACCGACGTGACCATCCCCTTCGGCCCCGCCACCGCGGCGTTGTGGGTCTCCTCGGTCATGTGGGCGGAGGCGTCGAACCCGGTGATCGTGTACTGGGCCAGCAGCAGACCGATGAAGAACACGTAGACGCCTGAGAAAGTGCCGTTCCAGCCCGTGTTGTTCTGGAACTTGCTGAACACGTAACTCGCCGACGCGTGATGGTCGGGCAGGAAGAGCAGGACCGCCAGGAACACCGCGACGCCGACCAGGTGCCACCAAACGCTTATGTCGTTGAGCAGGGCGGTGAGGCGGATCCCGAGGGAGTTGAGCACGCCGTGAAGAATCAGCACGATCGCGTAGATCAACAACAGCGAGCCGGGCCTCGGTACGTAGTCAGTGGTGAGGGCGAGGAAGCCCCCGATGAAGTTGGCCAACCCGAAGTCGATGCTGGCGGTGATGGCGACCTGGCCGATGAGGTTGAACCATCCGGTGGTCCAGCTCCAGAACGGCGCGTTGCGCTTAGCCAACTTCGCCGACCAGTAATAGAGACCGCCGGCGGTCGGGTAGTTGGAGCACACCTCTCCCATCGACATGGCCACGCACAGGGCCATGAAGGTCACGAGCGGCCAGCCGTAGGCGATCGCGGGGCCCCCGCCCGCGAACAGCGCCACGTAGTAGGTGGTGAGACACCCGGCCAGGATCGAGATGATCGAGAACGACACCGCCATGTTCGAGAAGCCCTGCATTTTGCGGCCGAGCTCCTGGGCATAGCCCAATTCGTGCAGCCGTTCAGTGTCGGACTTGTGGGTCGCGGACGGCCCAGGTGTGTCGACAGCCATGAACTATCTCCCCCTTCGGCCCAACCCCCCAGTCGAGCGCAGCGGATAGTTCCAACAGATTCGCGACGGCGACCCGAACGGTCGCGCTATTCGGCGCGCAGGACCTCGGCGACATGCGAGCGACGCGCCCTACGATCCGCGAAGAGACCAGCCGCGACCGCGACCGCTATCGAGGCCGGTACGACGAGGAACAACGCGGGCGGCACGACCGCACCGGGCCGTATCCCGATGTCGTCAGTGACGCGTCGCCAGAGTGCAGCCCCAGCTAACAACGCGAAGGGTATACCGATCACCACGACAACGATGGCCGTCAGAGCTCCGTGCCACACCATCACCCTGCGCACTCGTTTGGCGTCGAGACCGATCGCCCGCAGCACCGCCAGTTCGCGTCGATACGAACGCACGCCGGCGAACACGACATAGGCGAGAACGATCGTGCCGAGCGCACTGGCCAGCACGATGCCGAGTAGCGGAACCCGCCGAACTCTGTGCATGTTGACCACGCGGGCGGGGACAATGTCGAGGAGCTGCTCCTCGCTCAGGTCGCGCTCGAGCTGGGCCTCGACCGCCGACGGGTCCGGCCCGGACAAACGCGCCATCACCAGCGTCGGATAGGCGCGGCCACCTGCGGCTTTGATGGTGTCGAGGGGCACGACCGACACGTCGCCCAGATCCGACTCGCCGAACATCGGCGCGAGGGTGGTGCCGACCACGGTCAGGCTTTGCTCGACATCGGAGACGTCGTCCTCGACGTTGTCGAACTCCCCGCCAGCCACCGACAGGGCCACGGTGTCGCCGACCGCGACGCCGAGGCGGTGCATTTCTCGGCTACCCAACGCGATTTCGTTCGGCGAAGTGGGGAGGCGTCCGCTGAGGATTTCGGGCGGTGCGGTACCTGACGGATCGAACGCGAACACCTCAGACGACACGCCGTTGAGTGAAACCTGTCCGAACGCCGCTTGGGTCTGCTTGGCAAGGCGCGGGTCGGTGGCGAGCCGAGAAAGAGTCGCCGGCACCATCTTGAAGTTGATGTTTCCGATCGCCACGTCCCACGGCCATCCGTGGCGCGCCGGTACGTCGTACAGGCGGTCGACGCCGCCCACCCACATGCCCACGGCGCCCACCACCACTAGAGCGACGACACCACCGACGAGGCCCTGCGTGGTAGCCGACGATCGGCGTCCGCGCGGGCCGTCGAAAGCGAGGTGCGCGCCCAAGGCGGCCTCGGTGGGCGCGCCGGCCCAGCGGAGTCCTCGCGTAACATTGAAGCGCGGGACCGTTACACGCGTCCGTCTCCGTCCCAACCTCGCCGCCAGCGTGCTCACGCCTGCCACAAACGCCACCGTGACAATCGTGCCGACGGCCACCACCGCGATGTTCACCTGCAATCCGGGATGCAACTCGAGTTCGCGGCCGATCCCGATGGGGAAGCGGTTCGACAGCTCTATCGCCCCCGCCAACGCGACCACGCCACCCAAAAGAGCGGCAGGGAGAGTCCGCAGCGCCGCCAACGCGACTAACTGCGGTGGCGTGTACCCGAGCGCGTGCAATTTCGGTGTGTCGCGCTCATGGAAACGCTGCTCGGTGCGCAGAAGGAGCATCGTCGTTGCCGCCGCCGCGACGGCGAGGCCGATGCCGAGCGCGAGCAATGCAGTGGTTTCGAGGGCGACCGGCGCGATGTACGACGTCCGCCGGCTGTCGGCGTTGGCGGGGACCACCGCCAGAGGTTGCGCGCCCGGTCCGGCGAGCGCACCGGCCGCCTTGGGCAACGCGGGCATTCCGGCTTGGCCGTCGGCCAACTGCACGAGGTAGCTCTGCCCAAAATCGAGAAACTCGTTGTGATGCTGTTCCCAAAGGCCCAACGGTAGGAGCATCGCGTTCGGTGTTCTGTAGGCGCGCGCGCTCGCCGACCGACCCTCATCGACGACGACGTCTTCCGGGAGCCGGACGATCGCAGCGATAGCCAGCTCGTATTTCGGTCCCCTCGGTTTGTAGATCCCTTGTTGGACCTCGTCGTACTGATCGGGCGAGAACATCTGCACGGTGACACGCTCGCCTACGGAGGTCGCGAACTGCTGCACGAAGATCTCGTTGACGACCACCTGAAGGGGATCGTGGCCATCGGGCAACTTGCCGCGCAGCACGCGCACCGTGGGATCGGCCGGCGCGCTGAAGTCCACGATCCTGCCGTTAATGCCGGCAGGGGGCTGGCCCGATCCGTCGACGTACGTCGTCGCGATGAAGCTGTTGGGGTCGGCTCGTTTCACGCCCGGTAGCGCGCGGACTTCCGAGGGCGGGAGCGGCGACCCGAAGACTTGGGCGTCATACGGGGTCGCCGCGGCGGAAAATCGGTCGACCACCGACGACGAGCGTCGGGCGCCGGCGATGAGTGCAATCGAGATCGCGCTCAGGATGCCCACGAACACGCCGAGCCCGATCAGCGCGACGCGGCGACTGCGGCGCTGCGTGCGCGCGACAAACCACACGGGGGTGAGCACCGAGCCGAGTATGTCGGCGTGCATCGGCGGGGAACAAGGGCGTAAACCGCCCGCCAGTGTGGTGCTAGCACGAGACCGCGGGCGGCGGTCTCTTAGGAGTTTTTGGTGGGCCGGGAAGGATTTGAACCTCCGTAGGCGTACGCCGGCAGATTTACAGTCTGCTCCCTTTGGCCACTCGGGCACCGACCCAGCGAGTCGAAACGTTACCAAGCCCGGGTAAGTTCCAATCATGCCTTCGTTCGATGTCGTGTCAGAGGTCGTCCACCAAGAAGTGCGCAACGCCGTCGATCAGGCTCAGCGCGAGCTGGCCACACGTTTTGATTTCAAGGGAACCAACTCCTCGATCGAGCAGAAGGACCTTACGTTCACGTTTCGGACGGCGAGCGAGGACCGGCTCCGCGCCCTCCGGCAGTTGTTCGAGGAGAAACTCGTCCGGCGCTCGGTCTCGCTGAAGGGTCTCGACTACGGCAAGGTCGAGGAGGCCGCACAAGGCACGGTGCGCCAGACCGCGAGCATCTCCGAGGGCATCTCCACCGACAAGGCGCGAGAGCTCAACAAGTTCATCAAGGACCTCACGATGAAGGGCATTCAGACCCAGACCCAAGGCAACCAACTCCGGGTCACCGGCAAGAAGCGCGACGAACTGCAGGCGGTCATCGCCGCGCTGAAGGGCGGCGATTTCGGTGTCGCTCTCCAGTTTCAGAATTTTCGCGACTAGCGCTTTCGACTTACTCGTAGTAGCCCGAATGGATGTACACGCACGAGATGCCTGCGGCGCGGAACATCTCGACGTTGCGGCGGTCGTCCTCGAACGCGATGCGTAGATCGAACCCCACCTTCTGGAGAAGCTCGACGACGGTGCGTTTGAAGTCGACCGCAGAGTCCTGCGCTCCGTCGGGTCGCATCACGAGCAGGTCCCAGCGGATGTCGTAGCGCTCGAGCCACCCGATCGTGGCGGCGCGTACCCGGGCCGGACGAGCCGACAGCAACACGATGGCCAGGCGTTCGTCGAGCAACTCGAGGAGACGGTTGACGTCTTCTACGAGCGGGTCACTACCGACGTGGTCGAAGAATGACTTCCAGTCCTTGCGCCCGGGTCCGAGCAGGAAGTGCTGGCGGCCGGCGGCGTCGGAGAGCACCCCATCGAGATCGAACACCGCGGCCGCTCGAGGGGCGACGGGACCGTCGCGCCAAACCCAGTTCTCCGGCAGCGCGGCCGCTTCGGCCAACGCGCGGTCAGTCCTCTGCGGGCGCAGTGTCCGCCCGCGTGCGGATCTCCTCGACCACTGACGCATCGGCGAGCGTGGTGGTGTCGCCGAGCGCACGGCCCTCGGCCACGTCGCGCAATAGGCGGCGCATGATCTTGCCGCTGCGCGTCTTCGGAAGATCCGGCGTGAAGATGATCGTCTTGGGGCGGGCCAGCGCGCCGATCTCCTTGGCCACGTGGGTCCTGAGGTCCTCACCGTGCTCCGGGCTCGGCTCGAACCCGGCCCGCAGTGTCACGTAGGCAATGATCGCCTGCCCCGTCGTGGGATCGTTCGCGCCGACCACCGCAGCCTCGGCGACGCTCGGATGCGACACGAGCGCGGACTCGACTTCGGTGGTCGAAATGCGATGGCCCGAGACGTTCATCACGTCGTCGACGCGGCCGAGCAACCAGAAGTAGCCGTCGTCGTCGAGCTTGGCGCCGTCGCCGGCGAAGTAGCGACCAGGGAACCTGCTCCAGTACGTGTCGCGATAGCGCTCTTCGTCGCCCCAGATGCCGCGTAGCATCGACGGCCACGGCGTAGTCAGCGTGAGGTAGCCACCCCCGCGCTTCACGGGGTGACCGGCATCGTCGACGAGCTCGGCTCCGATGCCCGGCAGCGGGAACGTGGCCGACCCCGGCTTGAGTGTGGTGGCACCCGGGAGCGCGCTGATCATGATGGCGCCGGTCTCGGTCTGCCACCACGTGTCGACGACCGGGCAACGACCACCGCCGATGTTCTGGTAGTACCAGATCCACGCTTCAGGATTGATGGGCTCGCCCACCGAACCGAGCAGCCGCAGGCTCGAGAGGTCGTGCTTGGCCGGCTCCTGCGCACCCCACTTCATGAACGTCCGGATGGCGGTGGGCGCCGTGTAGAACTTCGTCACCTTGTACTTCTCGATGATCGACCACAGTCGATCGGGCCCTGGATAGTTCGGGACGCCCTCGTAGATCACACTCGTGGCACCGTTCGCGAGAGGTCCGTAGACGATGTAGCTGTGGCCGGTGACCCAGCCCACATCGGCCGTGCACCAGAAGATGTCGGTGTCGGGATGCAGGTCGAACACGTACTTGTGCGTGAAGGCCACCTGCGCGAGATAACCGCCGCTCGTGTGCATGATGCCCTTCGGCTTGCCGGTGGTGCCCGAGGTGTAGAGGAGGTAAAGAAGTTGCTCGCTGTCCATCGGCTCGGCCGGGCAGATGGGGTCGGCGTCTTTCATGATGTCGTGGTACCAGTGGTCGCGGCCCGGCTCCATGTGAACGTCGTTGCCACCGCGTCGAACGACGACGACATGCTCGATCGAGGGTGTGTCCGCGATAGCGATGTCGGCCTGCGGCTTGAGCGGGAACACGTCACCGCGGCGATACCCACCGTCGGCGGTGATGAGCAACTTGGCTTCTGCGTCGTTGATCCGGTCAGCGAGCGACGCTGCCGAGAAACCGCCGAAGACGACGCTGTGGGGCGCGCCGATACGCGCGCACGCCAGCATCGCGACCGCCGCCTCGGGGATCATCGGCAGGTAGATGTTGACGCGATCGCCCTTGGTCACGCCGAGACCCTTGAGCACGTTGGCGAAGCGCTGCACTTCGTCGAGCAGCTCGGCGTAGGTGATGACCCGTGTGTCGCCTGGCTCGCCCTCCCAATAGAACGCGACCTTGTCGCCCTTGCCCGCGGCGACGTGACGGTCGAGGCAGTTCTCCGCCACGTTCAACTGACCGCCAATGAACCATCGGGCGAAGGGAAGATTCCACTCGCAGATGGTGGTCCAGTCGCGGCGCCAGGTGAGCAGATCGGCGGCCTGGCGGGCCCAGAATCCCTGGTAGTCCTCGTCGGCCTCTTCGTAGAGGAAGGTGCCCGCCACCAGGGTGTCTTTCTTGAACCAATCGGGCGGCGGGAACGTGCGGTCCTCGCTCAGCAGGTCGTCGATCACCTTCATCGGCTCTGCTTCGGCCACGTGAACCCCCCGGTACGAGCGGACGACCCGAGCGTAGTGGGCTTAACTCAAACGCCGACGAGGCGATGAATTAGAGGTGTCAGGTCCGCTCGTGGAGCGCGTTCGCGTTGCGCTGGCGGCCTCCCGGGCCGCTGACGGCGGCTTTGGTCCGGTTCCCGGCGCGCCGAGTGAGCCCGAGGCGTCGGCGATGGCCGCGCTTGCCCTCGACGACGATGGGGCACGCGCCTGGCTCCGTCGGGCACAGGCTGCCGACGGAGGCTTCCTGCTCGGGTTGGACGATGCGGCGACGGCGATGGCCGCCCTCGCCCTCGGCAATGGCTCGGCGGTCGACCGAGCGCTCGACTACCTCCTGGCCCACCGCGCTGAGGTACTGGCGAGTGATCCGCACCCAAACGCGGTGTGGGGATGGGCGCCGCACACCTACGGGTGGGTCGATCCCACGGCGCGGGCCGTGCTGGCGCTGCGCCGGCTTCGGCCATCCGCCACCAGCGCGATCGAGGACGGTCTCGTCGTGCTCTCCGATCGCGAATGTGCGGGAGGTGGCTGGAACTACGGCAACGCGAGCGTGCTCGACCAGGCCCTGGTGCCCTACGTGCATCCGTCGGCGATGGCGATGATCGCGCTGCACGGACGGACCGAAGCGATCGCGGCGCGAGGTCGGGCATGGCTCGATGCGCACTGGTCCGACGAACTTGGTGGACTCTCGCTCGCCTGCACCCTCGTCGCCCGTCGTCTGCTCGGCGATCCTGTCGACAAGGTCATCGACGCGCTCGACGCGCGCTTCGAGGCGAGTGGGTTGCTCGGTGACACCGTGACGCTCGCGTGGGCGACGATCGGACTCGGCGACGGCATCGACGATGTGAGGGTGACGCCGTGACGATGTCGCGACGTACGTTCCTTGTGCGCGCCGGAGAGGTCGGCGCCGGGGCGGGCGCGCTCATGCTCGCGGGCATGTCCCGCAATCGACGGACATACAACCCCTGGGACCCGTCGTACTACGCCCCTCCGAAACACGCGAACGTCGCCGTGGCCAAGAGCGCCAACTACGACGGCGACCTCGAGTCGCTCGTCCGCGAGGGCCTCACGACCATCGGCGCCGACGTGAAAGGCAAACGCGTTCTTCTCAAGCCAAACATGGTCGAGTACGACGCTGGCACAGTGATCAACACCGACCCGCGTCTGGTGGCCGCAACCGTCTTGGCCGTCCGCCGCCTCGGCGCGCTCGACGTCACGGTGGGCGACGGACCCGGGCACCGTCGCGACACCGACTTCGTGCTGGCGGCGTCGGGACTCGAGAGCGCGCTCGCGGCCACCGACGCGAAGTTCGTCGACCTCAACACGGCGCCTGTGCGTCTCGTCGGCCTCCATACGGCCTACACGAACCTCGGCGTGCTCTGGCTCCCTGAACCTGTCGTCAGCGCCGACGTGATCATCTCGATGCCGAAGTTGAAGACGCACCATTGGGCGGGCGTCACGCTCTCACTCAAGAACCTGTTCGGCTGCGTGCCGGGGCGAGTGTACGGGTGGCCGAAGAACGTGTTGCATTGGGCCGGTCTGAATGAAGCGATCATCGATGTCGCCGCGGCGGTTCGTCCGCACTATGCGATCGTCGACGGCATCGTGGGGATGGAAGGCAACGGGCCGATCCAGGGCACGGCCAAGGCGTCTGGGGTGCTGGTGTTCGGCGATGACCCGGTGGCCACCGACACCGTGGCCGCCCGCATCATGGGCTTCAATCCCGAGCGCATCGGCTACCTCGCCGAAGCGGCCCGCTTCCTCGGCGAGGGGCACTGGGACCGCATCGACCACCGGGGCGAAGACCCCGAACGGGTCGCGAGCGACTTCGCGGTCCTCCCCCAGTTCCAGTCCCTAAGACTCACCTGACCCCGCCCGGGAACGAAGCCTCGAGACCTGCTTCCAGGGGCACGAAGCCTCGAGGCGTCCGTCGCGCTCCAGGAGGTTGCGAAGGTTGTGACCCTTGGAGGGAACAAAGCCTCGAAACGTCTACCGGAGAAGGGCCTCACCGCTTCGTCAGGCACTCGGGTAGCTGGCCGAGCGCGTCGGCAACGCCCAGCCGCTGGCCCGCGCGAAGGTCGGCCGTGGGTACCCAGTCGGGAAACGGCGTCGTGGACGTGCGGTGCGCGCCCGATGGGGTGTGTTCCTCGGTGATCGCGGCCAGCGCCTCCGGGGCGAACCGATCGGCGACGCGAACGAGGGCCGGCCACACGCGTCGGTGCACGAGCGTGATCTTCTTGCCGATGAGCCGCAGCCGGACGACATCATCGGAGTCGGCGAGCTGGTTGAGCACCGCGAAGATCTCGTGACCGGCGCGGTGACCCCACCAGCTCCCTTTGATCGACTCACCCGCGACGAGCTCGGCGACGTTGGGGATCGGACCGCGCGCCGACTGCAGCAACATGCCGCGATCGCGTAACTCCGCCAGCACGCGTTCGGCGGTCTCCGACGTCACTGGTCAGGAGGTGGCGATCGTGGTCCAGAAGCCGTCGCACAACCGGTACGCGTCGGCGCGGGCCCTCTGCTCGTTCCGTTCACTATCCGCAATGACGTCGGTGGCGCGCAGGTGGTGGGCACGAAGTTCCTCGTCGCCATCGGCCGCCCACCGCTTCACGATCGCGGCGTCGACCTCCGGGTGGAATTGAAGGCCGAGGCTGCGGTCAACCCGAAACGCCTGCGCTGCGTGCGCTGTGCGGGCGATCTCGATCGCACCTTCTGGCACAGTGAAGCGGTCGATGTGCCACGCCATCCACGGTCCTGGCGCGATCAGGTCGGGGAGGTCGGAGTCGACCTCGATCCAGCCGATCTCTGGCTGAGGCGCTCGCGTCACTTCGGCACCGAGGGCGGCCGCGAGCATCTGACCGCCGAAGCAGATGCCGAGCACGGGAACACCGATGTCGACCGAAAGGCGGAGGGCGTCGAGCTCGGGTCGCAGCGTCTCACGGATCGCCGGCCAATACACCGACCACACCGAGCCAAGGGAGATGACTAGGTCGTAGTCGTCGACATCGACGGGGACGATCTCCTCACGCGAAACCCGCTCGAGGTGAAACTCCCGATCCTCGGCCCAATCGCCGACGACGCCGAGATCGTCGTCATCTCGGTTGCCGAACACGAGCGCGCGCATCTCGACCATGCTACGGAGCCGTTCACCATTCGGCCACGGTGAAGCCACCGAGACCGGAAGGATCGGTGAGCGCCTCAGCCTCCGCGACCCGGCTCCTCGCCGCGAGCGCGGCCAGGTCGGCTACGTGCGCACGGTCCTGCCAAATCTGCCGGCCGTCACGCACGAGATCATCGAGGCCGTGTGCGCGCAGAAACGCAGCCTGATCGGTCGTGCGCAGAGGAGCCGGGATGGCGTCGAGCAAGACATCGGCGGTGATGTCACGCGAACCGGGCTCCTCGAGCGGGTTGAGGCCGCTCGCGTGACCGCGGTAGCAGCGCAACCATCCCGGCCCGATCGTCGTGGTCGTCGTCGTGTAGTCAAAGACCACGAGACGTTGGCACCGCTCGCGCGCGTCAGCTATCCAGTCGGCCGCCGCGCGCGGCAAAGGCAGTCGCGTGCCGGTGAAGGCGAGATCGACTGCAGGCCCCGCCACCTCGAGAAAGCGGCCGTCGCGCCAATCGACGAGCACCTCGCGCCATTGGGGTCCGTCGTTTTCGACGATGTCGAACGGCAGGTTGTCGAGCAGCTCGTTGGCGAGAATCACATCGGCTCGATCGGGCAGATCCGCGCGACTCTCGACGCCGGCAGGATGGTGCACTCGTTGCGCGACGGATCGCTCCACCAGGACGAGCCGCAGCGCCGAGTCACAGCGGGGCGCCGCGGCGCGTATCGAGCGAGCCAGCGTGCCCGGCCCCGCGCCGGCATCCACGACGACGTAAGAATCGGGACACCCGAGTTCATCCCACCAGCCATCGAGGGCCCTGGCGATCACCGCGCCAAACAGCGGCCCGACCTCAGGCGACGTCAGAAAATCGCCCCGCCGCCCGGCGCCTCCGCCTGACTCGTAAAAGCCATCGAGGGCGTACAGCGCAGCGTCCATGAACGCGCTGAATGCCAGCGGTCCGCCCGCCCGGATGCGGGTGGCCAACCGCTCGCCGAGCGGCGGGTCAGATGCCGGGGAGGAAGGTGGACGCGTCACCGAAGTGGAGCACGATGCCAGGCAGCACGCCCGTGAGCAGCGTGGCCGCACCGGTGAGCGCGACCGCGGCACCGAGAGACGCGGACACGGGCACGGGGCTCATGTCCTCGTCAGGCGCCGTGTTCATCCACATCTCCTTGGCCACGGCGGCGTAGTAGTAGAGCGCGATCACCGAGTTGATGCCGCCAATGACGGCAAGGGCGGCCGCCCATCCGCCGCCCGCGCCGATGAGGGCGCGAAAGACGACGAACTTGGCGATCCAACCGCCGAGAGGCGGGATGCCGGCGAGTGAAAACAAGAAAATCGTCATGGCGACGCAGAGGCCCGGCGCGTAGCTGAACAATCCGCCGAACGACGAGATCTCGCCCGATCGCGTCTTTCGCGTCACCGCCATGATCACGGCAAACGCGCCGAGGTTCATGGCCGCATACACCGCAAGGTACGTGACGATCGCCGTGAGTGCCTCGCCTCGGGCGTCGGCACCGTGGCCGACGACGGCCAGGGGCATAAGCATGAAGCCGCCCTGCGCAATCGACGAGTACGCGAGCATTCGGATGATGTTCGTTTGGCGCAGCGCGACGAGGTTGCCCACCGTCATGGTAATCGCCGCTAGCACCCAGAACAACGGTTGCCAGACATCCTTGTTGAAGGGGAACGCCACGAAGAGCAGTGTGAGCAGGGCCACGAAACCGGCGGCCTTCGATGCCACTGAGAGGAAGGCCGTCACCGGTGTGGGCGCGCCCTCGTAGGTGTCGGGTGCCCACGTGTGGAACGGCACGGCCGACACCTTGAACGCGAAGCCGACGACGACGAACACGATCGCCAACGTGACGATGGCGGGGTTACTCCCATCGTTCAGCGCCTTACCGACGTCGGTGAAAAGCGTCGAGCCTGTGACCCCGTAGATGAGCGACATGCCGTAGAGCATCACGGCCGATGCGAACACCCCCAGCAGGAAGTACTTCACGCCGGCCTCGTTGCTCTTGAGGTCGCGCTTACGCCAGGCGGCGAGCATGTACGCGGGGATCGAGAGCGTTTCGAGCGCGACGAACATGGAAACGAAGTCGCGTGCCGACGCCATCACGAGCATGCCGAGCAGCGAGGAGAGGAGTAGGAAGTAGTACTCGCCTTGGTAGAAGTCGCCCTCTTCGACGTAGTTCGCCGACAGCAGCACGACTACATAACCGGCCGCGAGGAACACCGCTTTCAGCGCGAGAGCGAAGTTGTCGACTGCGTATGCGCCGCCGAAGAGCGAGCGATCGGCGCCGTCGACGGCAAGGGTGATGACGGGAACCGCGGCCGCCAACAGTCCCAGCCCGGCGATGGTGGATGTCGCCCACTTCTGCCGCTCGGGCAACATCAAGTCGGCGAGGAGAAGCACGACGATCGCGCCGGTGAGCACGATCTCGGGCGCGATCGCGTGGTAGTCGACGTTGGGCTGTGTCCACGACGCGGCGGTGGCGAGCAGGTGCACGAATCAGGCTCCGAACGCCGAGAGGGTGGTGTGGACTACGGCGGGGTCGACGATCTTGAACAACAGGTTGGGGACGAGTCCGAGGACGATGATCGCGATGATCATCGGAGTCCAGGAGATGTACTCCGGCACATGCATGTCGGAGATGTGGTCGTGCGCGAACTCCTCGCGCGCCTCACCGAACGCGGTCCGCGACAGCACCCACAACAGGTACGACGCGGCGAGCACCGTGCCGATGGCCGCCGCCACCATGAGCACGCGGAACAACACGACCGACAGGCCCGCCGCCGGCTGATAGCTCGACAAGATGGCCGGGAACTCGCCCCAGAACCCGGCGAGGCCGGGCAGCCCGAGCGATGCCATGGCGCAGAACCCGAGCAGCCAGCCCATGTGGGGCGCCTGCTTGAGAAGGCCACCGAGTCGTTTGATCTCGAGTGTGTGGTAGCGCTCCTTCACCGATCCGGCGATGAAGAACAGCATGCCCGTTATGAGCCCGTGCGCGACCATGCCGAACATCGCGGCGTTGATACCGAACGGCGTCAA
>JBDUDK010000068.1:0-15308 GCA_040002995.1 Acidimicrobiales bacterium
ATAGCGAACTGAGCCGCCGTGCACCTCGTCGCCATCCCCACACGAGCACCCAACCCGCCGCTATTTCTCTGGGCGATTGCCGCCGCGCGGCTGCAGGGAGAGACGATCACTGTCGAGGCGGAGGCACTCGTAGTCCGCCTTTTCCAAACGGAGGGGCGCTCGCTCGTGCGGCTAGCGCGGCTCTTCGTCGATGACCGGGACGCCGCTGAGGACATCGTGCAGGAGGCGTTTCTGCGCCTCGCGCGACATGCCGGCAAGATCGATGCGATCGAGCGCGCGCCGGCGTACCTGCGGTCGATCGTGCTGAACCTCGCCCGCGATCACAACCGTCGCGGCCTGGTGTCGCTCCGTCATCACTCGACCGCGGGACACGACGTGGACGTCGATGTCGGAACCGACGACCAGCTCGTTCGCTCAGAAGAGAATCAGCGAGTGCTCGAGGCCGTGCGTCGGCTGCCCGCCCGCCAGCGTGACTGCATCACGCTCAGGTACTTCGAAGAGCTTTCGATCGACGGAATCGCGTCGACGCTCGGGCTCTCGGTCAACTCTGTGAAGACGCACCTTCAGCGCGCGATGGCCGCTCTCGACCGAACGCTGAACGACTCGTGAGCCTCAGCCTCGAACGACGCCTGATCGAGGCCTTTGCGGATGCGCGGACGACGGTCGAGGAAAATCCTGATCTCTTCGCCCGAGTGACAAGGTCGCTCGAGGACGCGCGCGCTCGCCGGCGATTCCGGTGGCTACTAGCCGGAGCGCTGGCGGCTTTTGTCGGCGCCAACGCCGCCTTGGCCCTCGCTCTTTCCGATTACGACAACAGGAGATTCAACATGCCGTGGTGGGTCATCGAACTAATCACCAACATCGTCCTCGTTGCGCTGGCGGTGGGGCTCGGGCCGTTCATCAAGCGCTTTGGTCGCTCGTACGCGGCCGATGTCTTCCGAGCGAACCCCCGCACCGGTAAGAGCTACTTGGTGCTCACGGATGTCGCGTACTACCTCATCTTCACGTCGTTCATTTTCTTTACGGTGACGTTCGTCGAGAAGATCGATTGGCAGCGATCGACTGGGGCGCAACTCAAGAACGAGCTCGCTCGGATTGGCGGCATTTTGCTGATCATGGGCATCCTCCACGCCGCCAACGTCGTCGCTCTGCCGATCATCGGCGGACTCCTGTCGAGCAACAAGCGACTCGAGGAGTCCAAGTCGACTCCCCCCGCAACGCAACCCGCCGGTGTCGTGTCAGCCGGCTCTATCCCGCCGCTTGGACCCGGCACGTGGATATTGCGCATTGAGCCCGCGCCCGGCTCGAATCCGTCGGACCCTGATGCATCGCGCGGCTAGTCGGAAAGTTTCTCCGTGGTCTCCCGGACGCGTCGGGCGAGAGCTTCCAACATCCGCAACAGGATCTGTGGATCGGTTGTTGCGGCATCGAGGAAGCCGGTGCGCGACAGCTCGAGAGCCACAACCTCAGTCGCGGTCGTCACCGTTGCGCTTCGGGGTCCGGGGTCAAGGAGCGCGATTTCTCCGAAGAACTCCCCCGGCCCGAGCTGGGCGATTGTGCGACCACCTCTTAGTACGTCGACCTTGCCCTCGACAATGACGAAGCAGCATTGGTCCTTGGAACCCTCGACAACGATTCGTGAGTCGGCCGGCCAGCGGTGGCTCGAGCACGCCCGTGCCATCGCTTGCATCTGGCGCTTACCGAGCCCGGCGAACAGTGGGACGTGCGCCAGAACCTCCATGCGCTGGGCGATCGCCACCTTGGCGCCCTGCGCTCCTGCGCGCGTGCCCGCGTCGGCGATGGGCTTCTTGATCGGCCATTCGCTGGAAAAGCTCATTGGACCACCTTCAACGACAACGGCCGATCGTAACCATTCGGTTGCGGGCGTTCGTCAAGGCAGCTGCCAGAAGTCGTCGGTAAGCCCGAGGCTCGTGAGGATCGCCTGGTTCTGGTCACGGACGTGTGGTTGCCAGTCGGTATCGAGTCGATCACTCCACCATGCGTGGGCCAGCTCGCTCAGCTTGGTGGCGCTGAGCGTGGCGCCTGGTTCCCGACCGTCGAGCCATCGCAGCACATGCTCCTCCGACCGGAAGAGGTTCATCGTGCTTCAGGTGAAGACGATGTCGTCCCACCAGGCGGATGCAGGCACGAGGCAGTGGAAGAGCAAGCTTTCGTCGCTTGGTCGTGCTGCGCGTATTTCGCACTCGATAGCTTCATCGCAATCAGCGCACACGGTCTCGATGCGGCCGTCGACGTGCAATGCGGCGCAGATGCCGAACGCGTCCCACGCACAGTTCGCATACCACGATCGGCCGCCCGCATGAACGCGAAACGCAGACGCCACGGCAGAGAACGGATTGGCCATGCGCAATTCGCTTGTGCCGGGGTGCAGAACGATGGCGTGCGCGTCGTGCAACCGCCGCCACGAGGCGCGGATCTCATCGGCGGAAGCCCCGGCGGCCGTCGCGACGTCGGCGTTTGTAGGCGCGCGTCCCCGATCGACAAACAGGTGGTACGTCACGTTCCGAACCGCGACGTCGCGTTCATCCACCGCGATGATCGTACGGTGCTAATCGATGGATGAGATCGAATCGCTCGAGCCCTACGACGATGGTCGCTGGACGGTGATCGATCACCTCCCGATCCCACGCTTTCCGCTGGTGTGCCGGGGCAACACCGGTGAGGTGTATCCGAACGTCGTGACCCCGCTCACTGGGTCGCTCGTGGGTTCGCCGTTCGCTCAAGGCCAGGTGCGCATGGCACTGGAATACGGTATGGCCAGCCGGGATCAGCTCGCCGTGTTCGACGGCATTGGGTCAGGAATCACCAGCGTGTTCGGCGGTTACCTCTACGGCAACGTTTCCCTTGCGCGGTCGGCGGTCGCGCGCACCCCGGGCTTGACGGTCGATGTGATCGACCGACAGATGTTCGGACTATCAGGGGCGCCTCCGTATCGTCGCGGTCCCGGCGATCGCGACCTACGACTGACTCTGCGCGCGGGTCGGAAGATGGGCAGGGCCATACTCCGCCCGGACGGACAGCGCCTGGCAAACTCCAGGGAGGACATCGCCGATTACGTGCGGCGTGCCCCTTCTGTCGAGAGTGCTTCCGATGAGGCCCTGCTACAGCTCGTAGGCGCCCTGGGCCCGCGCCTCGAACGGATGATGAACGAGCTGTTGGTGGAGAGTGCGTTTGCGGGTATCGGCCGCTCGATGCTCGAACGACTCGTTGCCGACTCCGGCGCCGATGGCGTGGTCAATCGGTTGACCGCCGGCCTGGGGACCATCGAATCGGCCGAGCCTGCCCTCGAGCTGTGGAAGCTCAGCCGTCTCGTGGTCGCCGACGTCGACTTGACCCAGATATTCAATGAAGGAATCGATGGGCTGGACAGTCGCCTCCGGGCTGCCCAACCTCGCGCTCGTGTCGGGAGTTTCCTCGACGGCTTCGACCTGTTTCGCGCGCGGCACGGCAGCCGTGGACCCGACGAATGGGAACTGGCGTCGCCGACCTGGGGGAGTGATCCGGCGATCGGCCTCGCGATGATCGATCGCCTTCGCCACAGCCCAGAGGATCGCGATCCGGTCGCCGTCGGAGCTCGGCTCGCACGCGAACGGGAGACGCTGACACGGGAGGTGCGCGCTGGTTTGCCCCGGTTGAAAAGGCGGGCGTTCGACGTGGCGCTTCGGGCCACCGTCCACTACGAGGCGCAGCGCGAGGCCACTAAGGCGGCGTTCGTCCGGATGCTGAACCCGCCTCGTTGCGCGCTGGCCGAACTGGCGCGTCGTTCCGGACTTGACCACCGAGACTTTTTTCTTCTCACCATCGACGAGCTCCCCGCAGTACTCGGCGACTCGAGTGCCTTCGCCGACGTGATAGCCGAACGGCGTCGACGTCGCGAGTTCTTGCAAGCGCGGGTCCCGCCGTTTTGGTTCAACGGGCAAGTGCCCCCGCCGCATACGTGGCAGCTGCGCGCCGGCGGGCGAAGCCCGCTCGCAAACGAGCGTCAATTGCACGGGATCGGGGTTTGTGCCGGAGTCGCCACCGGCACCGCCCGAGTCGTCACTGACCCGTCGCGCCCGGGTGACTTGGGCCCCGACGACATCCTCGTCGCGCCCATCACAGACCCCGCGTGGACTCCGCTCTTCCTCGCGGTGGCTGGCGTCGTGGTCGACGTAGGAGCGCAGCAAAGTCACGCGGCGATCGTGGCCCGCGAACTTGGCATCCCCGCGGCGGTGAGCGTCGAAGGCGCATCGACGACCATTCCCGATGGAGCACGAGTGACGGTCGACGGATCGACCGGGACCGTGACGGTGCACGGCCCGACCTGATGGAGTGGATGTTAGGTTGACCGGGTCATTTGGTCGCTGAGCAGGGGGCTTCTATGACCGATGTGATCGGAACGCGAGCGGTCGGCCCCGCCGCCGACCTAGACGCCAAATACCGGGAGGAGACCGGCAGCTTCTTCTTCACCGGTGTGCAGGCCCTCGTGCGAGCGCCACTCGATCAGATGCGCATCGACCGGCGCGCCGGGCTGCGCACCGCGGCGTTCATCTCCGGGTATCAGGGATCTCCGCTCGGCGGCTACGACCTCGAGCTCTCGCGTCACAAGAAACTCCTCGATGACCTGTCGATCGTGCACGTGCCGGGCCTCAACGAAGAGCTGGGTGCCACCGCGGTGATGGGAAGCCAGCTGGCGTCGACTTTCCCCGGGCAGAAGTTCGATGGCGTCGTCGGCATCTGGTACGGGAAGTCGCCCGGCCTCGACCGGGCCGGCGACGCCATGCGCCACGCGGCGTACGCGGGTACTTCGCGGACCGGGGGAGTCCTTGCGCTCACCGGTGACGATCCCGCGTGCAAGTCGTCGACGCTTCCTTCGTCATCGGAGTGGGCTCTCGCCGATCTCCACATGCCGATCCTGCACCCCGGGAACGTGCAAGAGATCCTCGACCTGGCCCTGCACGGCGTCGCCCTGTCGCGGACGTCGGGGCTGTGGAGTGCGCTGAAGGTCGTCACCGCGGTGGCCGACGGCTCGAGCAATATCGACGTCGGACTCGATCGCATCGCCCCCGTGATTCCCGAGCTGATCTGGAAGGGAGCGCCCTTCGTTCCCAAGGTCACCGGGCGGGTCGGCCCGCCGTACACGACCCCTATCGAGACCGAGATCTACGAAGTGCGCCTCGAACTAGCGCGGATGTACGGCGTCGAGAACAACCTGAACCGCGTCACCCACGACACGCCTACTCCGTGGTTGGGCATCGCGGCACCTGGTCGTAACTACCACGAAGCGCTCGAGGCTCTTCACGTGCTCGGGCTCAGCGCAACCGATCTGCGTCAGTACGGAATACGGCTGTTCCAGATCAACATGCTTTACCCGCTTGATCCCGCAATCCTGCGGCGGTTCGCGGAGGGCCTCGAGGAGATCCTCGTGGTCGAGGAGAAGCGCCCCTTCGTCGAGATGCACATCCGCGACGCGCTCTACGGCATGGCCAACGCGCCGCGTGTCATCGGGAAGCGCGATCCGGAGGGCGCTGCTCTCGTGCCCGCGTCTGGCGCTCTCGACGCCGACCTGCTCGTCGGCCCGTTGCGCCGGCGACTCTCCGAACGTATCGACGGTTCGCGGCTGGCGCCGCTCACCTCGCCGGCGGCCTTGCTCATGCAGCGCCAGATCGATGTGTTGCCCAGCCGCACACCGTTCTTTTGTTCGGGCTGCCCGCACTCCACGGGAGCCAAGGCACCCGAACACTCGCTCGTCGGAGCGGGAATCGGCTGCCACGGGATGGTGACGTTCATGGACCCAGGACGCTTCGGCACCATCACCGGCAACACCCAGATGGGCGGCGAGGGCGTGCAGTGGGTCGGCGTGGAGCCCTTCGTTGAGACCGACCATTTCATCCAGAACCTGGGTGATGGAACGTTCGCGCACTCCGGCTCGCTGACGATCCGCCAGGCGGTGGCGGCCAAGTCGCATATGACGTACAAGATTCTCTACAACGGCGCGGTGGCCATGACCGGCGGCCAAAGCGCGTCGGGCGCCATGCCAGTCGATCGTTTGGCCACGTGGCTTCTCTGCGAAGGCGTGAGCCGTGTTCTCATCACCACCGACGAGGTCGACAAGTACAAGGGCGTCGCCCTGGCCGCGGGTGTTGAGGTGTGGGATCGGTCGCGGATCATCGAGGGCCAAGAGATGCTGGCGAAGACCTCGGGGGTCACCGTCTTAATCCACGACCAACAGTGCGCGGCCGAGAAACGCCGTGACCGCAAACGCGGCCTGGCCGCCGATCCCGCCATGCGCGTCATCATCAACGAACGGGTTTGTGAGGGATGCGGCGACTGCGGGGTGAAGTCGAACTGCTTGTCGGTGCAGCCGATCGAGACCGAGTTCGGCCGCAAGACAGCGATTCATCAGTCGTCGTGCAACAAGGACTACTCGTGCCTGGCGGGGGACTGCCCATCGTTCATCACGGTCATGCCGAAGAAGAGGCGGGTTGGCACGAAGCGCCCGACACGCGCGGAGGGGGGCGCTCGGCGCCGCCCGCCGATCGAGGCCGCCGACCTACCTGTGCCGGCACCGATCGTGCCCACCGACGACATGACCATTCGCATGCCCGGAATCGGCGGAACCGGTGTCGTCACGGCCGCGCAGATCTTGGGCACCGCGGCCACCCTCGACGGAAAGTACGTCGGTGGCCTCGACCAGACCGGCCTGTCCCAAAAGGCTGGACCGGTTGTGTCCGACCTACGCATCACGACCCACGCCATCGAGGGCACCAACAAGGTGACCGCCGGCTGCGTCGACCTCTATCTCGTGTTCGACCTGCTGGTGGGCCTGGCACCGAGCAATCTCATAGCCGTGTCTCCCGATCGCACGGTCGCCGTCGTGTCGACTGCCAAGACACCAACCGGCGCGATGGTGGGCGACGTACACGCGACCTACCCGGACCAGGACGCGTTGCGAGCCGACGTCGACTCCGTCACGCGGGCCGGCGTTAATCGATACCTCGACGCCGTCGCCCTCACGGAAGGGCTCTTCGGCGAATCAACGACGGCCAACGTCTTCCAACTCGGCGTTGCGTACCAGGCGGGCGCGATTCCGATTCGACCCGAGGCGATCGAGCAGGCCATTGAACTCAACGGCGCGGCCGTTGAAGCGAACCGGCTGGCGTTTCGGTGGGGTCGGATGTGGGCGGTCGACGCCGAACGGGTCCTCGCCGCATCGCTGACACCCACCGACCATCTCCCCAAACCATCGGCCACGCTCGAGGCGGCCATCGCTGCGGCCGAGTTGGGTGACGGGGAGCTCTCACGCCTGGTTCGTCTCAGGGCGGCCGATTTGACCGTGTATCAGAACGAGAAATACGCGACCTGCTATCTCGACGTCGTGGTCAAGGCGCACGGCAGCGGTGAGGCGAAGTTCACCGAAGCAGTTGCTCGCTACCTCTACAAGTTGATGGCGTACAAGGATGAATACGAGGTCGCTCGCCTTCATCTCGAGGAGGCGGCCCGGCTCCAGATCGAGAACGCCATTGGCCACGATGTAGTCGTCTCCTACAACCTGCACCCGCCGCTACTGCGCTCGATGGGCCTGAAGCGGAAACTCAGACTCGGGCCCTGGATCACTCCGTTGCTGCGGGGTCTGCAGACGGGCAAGCGTCTCCGAGGTACAGCGGTTGACCCATTCGGCTACGCCAAGGTGCGCCGAGTGGAGCGCTCGCTCGTGAAGGACTACATCGCCACGATCACCACGCTCGCGCCGAAAGTCACGGCGGCCAATGCCCACGCCGCCACGGAGCTGGCCACACTGCCCGACCTCGTGCGCGGGTATGAGGACATCAAGCTCGACAACGTCGAGCGCTACCACTACGAGTTCGCCCGCCTACGTTCACAACTCGGGATCTAGAAGATGCGCGCGCTAATTCTCCAAGCGATCGGCGGAGATCTTTTGGTCGGTGATGTTCCGGAGCCGGTGCCGGCGGCCGGAGAGGTCATGGTCGAGATGCTCTACGCGGCCGTGAACCCGCTCGATGTGTGGGTCGCCCAAGGCTCGCCCGGCGTCGCGGCGGCCAATCTGCCGTGGGTGCCGGGCACCGAAGGCACCGGGCACGTCGACGGGGAGCCCGTGCTCGTGCGCGGCGCCGGGCTTGGAGTGATCCGGCAGGGCACGACGAGTGAGCGGCTGGCGGTCCCGGCCTCCGCGGTCCACCAGGTCCGCAGCGATCTCGATCTGGCTCAGGTAGCCGGGATCGGCGTGGCGGGGGGCACGGCGTGGGAGGCGGTGCACAACAAGGCCCACGTGGGTCCCCAAGATCGGGTGCTCGTACTCGGCGCGAGCGGGGGCGTCGGCTCATTGGCTGTGCAGCTCGCGAAGGCATGCGGCGCCACCGTCTGGGGACAGACCACGAACAAGGCGAAAGCTGACGGCATCGCGGCCGACCGCGTCGTCGTCGCCGACGACACCGAGTTGGCGGCCGCTCTCGACGGGTTTGAACCGACGGTCGTGCTCGATGGCCTCGGCGGCGGTTACACGAGGGCGGCCGTCGATGTACTCGCGCTCGCCGGCCGGCTGGTGGCCTATGGCGCGTCCGCCGCCGAGCAGGTCGCGTTCAACGTGCGAACGTTCTACCGGAAGGGGCTGAGCATGTTGGGTTACTCCGGCCTTGTTCAAAGCCCCGCCGAGAACCAGGCCACGATCATCACCGTGCTTGCCGCGCTCGCCGACGGCACGCTGCATGTGCCCGTGGAAATCGTTCCCCTTCGCGATGCCGCGAACGTGCACCACAGAATCCTCGCCCGCGAGGTAGAGGGCAAACTCGTGGTCGACCTACGCGCGCCTGCATAACGGTTATCGGCGGCGGGTGGCTACGAACACCGGTATCTGGCGTTCGGTCTTCGCCTGGTAGTCGGCGTAGGGCGGGAAGGCCGCCACCGCGCGATCCCACCAGGTCGCCTTCTCGTCGCCGGTCACCTCGCGGACGTCGACGGGAAACGGAGCAGGCCCGTCCTGGATGAACACATCGTCGGGATGGGCGCGCAGGTTGTAGTACCACACCGGATTCTTCGGCGCTCCGCCCATCGATCCCACAAGCGCGTACTCGCCGTCGTGCTCGACCTTCATGAGGGCCATCTTCCGCACGGCACGCGTCTTCGCGCCGCGGGTCGTGACAATGATGACCGGCAGTCCAGTTTCCCGAAGAGTGTTCGCTTCCTTGCCGCCGGAACGCTCATACGCCTCGACCTGATCACGTACCCATCCCCACGCGCTCGGGACATAGTCATTTGTCTGTGACATGACGGCGAATCTAGTGGCGAAGCGGCGAGTCGCCCCGGTGGGCAGCCGTCCATCGTCGTGCGCCCTCCGAAACTGAGTCGCCCCAGCGCATGACAGGCTGGCTCGGTGATCCGCGAATCGCCCCTTCAGCACCATGAGATCCAAGACGTCAACGGCATTCGTATGCACTGCGTGGTCGCAGGAGAGGGCCCGCTGGTCTTGCTCGTGCACGGCTTTCCGGAGTCGTGGTACTCGTACCGCCATCAGCTCCCTGTGCTCGCGGCGGCCGGCTACCGCGCCGCGGCGATCGACGTACGGGGGTATGGACGATCGTCGAAGCCGACCGCGATCGACGCCTACCGCATGACGCAAATGGTGCGCGACAACGTCGCACTCGTGGGTGCACTTGGCGAGACGCAGGCGGTCGTCGTCGGTCACGATTGGGGTGCGCCGATCGCGTGGAACTCCGCGTTGTTACGCCCTGATGTGTTTCGCGCTGTCGCCGGACTCTCGGTGCCGTTTAGTCCACCGGGTGATCACCGGCCGTCCGAGGTGTTCCGCGCGATGGGCGGCGACGAAGAGTTCTACATCGAGTACTTCCAGCAGCCGGGGCGGGCGGAAAACGAGATTGAGGCCGATGTTCGCCGTTGGTTGCTTGGGTTCTACTTCTCGGCTTCGGGCGACGCGCCGACCGCACCGTCGGGCGGCACCGTAGCCACGATCCCCCACGGCGCCCAGATGATCGATCGGTTCAGCTTCCCCGATGAGTTGCCGGCGTGGATGACCCAGACGGATCTCGACGTGTACGTCGCGGAGTTCGAACGCACGGGTTTCACCGGCGGTCTCAACCGCTATCGCAACGTCGATCGCGATTGGGAGGACTTGTCGGTGTTCCGTGGCCGGTCGATCGACGTGCCCGCGATGTTTATCGGCGGAGAGCGTGACGGCCCGACCATCTGGGGCAAGTCCTCCATCGAACGGTTTCCCGCCACGTTGCCGAAGCTCTACCAGTCGATCATATTGGCCGGCTGCGGACATTGGACCCAGCAGGAGCGTCCCGATGAGGTCAACGCACTGCTCATCGAGTTCCTAGGTTCCCTCGGATCCACATCGTGACGGTGATGCAGGCCGCCCGGCTCGATGTCCTGGCCGACTCGTTGTGGTGGCTCGGACGCCTCGATGAGTGCATCGATGCCGAGAGCGTGCCTACAACCTCTACGACGAGCTGGGCGATTGTCGGCGGGCGGGAATGCGCGGTGTGGCTCTATGAGCATCACTGTTTCAAGGCCCGGCCGTCCGCAGCGGGCGCGTAGCTACGGCGCGCCCGGCATGCCCTTTTCGGACGATCCCGACTGTGCCGAGCACGGCGCCATGCTGCTTCGCGAAGCCGAGGTCCTCCACGGCAGCGGGCACAGCCGTCGACGAGCTGGAGTCAATCGCGGCCGACTACCACAGTCCGATCCTGCTGGCTTCGGCGGCAACGTGCCGCGGCCGGATTCAGGTCGCGAAACGTGATCCGGGCGCGTGCGCCACTTTGAGGATGGCTCTGACGCGGTGGCAGGAACTCGACGTGCCCTACGAGGTGGCGACGGCGCGAATGTTGCTTGGCCTGGCGTGCCGTGATGCCGGCGACGACGAGGGTGCGCTGGCCTCGTTTGCGGCCGTTGAGTCCATGTTCAACCAACTCGGGGCGACGCCCGATGTTCTCCGTGACCTCACCTCGCGTCGGCAGCTGCCGGGCGGCCTGACCGAGCGCGAAGCCGAGGTGCTGCGCCTACGTCGCTCTCGAGCCTTGACCGATCCGCGACTACAAGGGCACATGACGCCTCATCACGCCGAACGGTCCGAGTTCTGGAAGGGCTACGGACACTGTGCGCGATCGCGAACGCGACTGAGCACGCGACCGCGCACGCGACTGGCCCTGGGCACCCAGCCGGAACTTCATCGCGACCGTCATGGGGTTGCCAATCGCGCGCTTCCTCAGTGTGTTGTGAACCGGCAACCGTCGCCACCCGTTTGGACTGGCACTGCGCTCCTGCCTTGACGGGCAAAGAGCATCAACCTCGCCCCTTCGATGACCGAACCGACGCGACGCCGACGGTGCCGGAAACGACAGCGTTGGTCGTACTTGCGTCACCGCTTACAAGGGAGTCGGTCCAGGCGGCACTCTGCGTACGTCACCTACCGGCACATCGGTGATGCAAAAGTCGCGTCGCCGGCGCGTGTTGTTGGGGCACCCGTGGACTTAGTGTCTGCTCGAGGTCGTGGGTGTTGTTCAGGTCGTAGCTGTCGTGTTGATCTTGCATACTTGTTGTACATACTGAGTTATGCGTGCCGACGCGGCCATCACTTTGGCTGTTCCGAGCAACCGCGTTGCCGTGGACGTCAACTTCGTGAAGTCGTAGTTCGCAGCGGCGAGGGCCTTCAAGAACGGGTTGTACGCGGCCATGAAGATGTCGAAGTCACCCTTGATCGCGCTGGGTGCGGCGAATCGAGCTTGATCCAATGCCGACGCGACGCTCTCGTACAGCTTCTTGACTTGTGCTGGAGACGCGTTCGCGATACTCGCGCCCTTGAACGCCGCCCGGTCTTTCCGGGCGAGGTCACAGAACTGGCTTTGACTCGAACCACGCGTCGTGGATGTCGCGCTGTTCGATGAGGAATCGCAACCGGTGGCGCCGACGGCGACAAGGACCGCCACCACCAGGAGTTGGCGAACACGCACGTTGTCTACCTCCAGAGGCCGACGGGTAGTAGGGACGCGGCGGCGATGTACGGGACTTTCCCGTTCCATTGTTAACGGACGCCATGATGCTGGTATGGACACAGAAGCTGGCCGTCCACGACGCACGCGGCGCGTTTCGCCAACGGGTAACAACGCTCAGGACAACGCGGCCGACCTGACCTATCAATAGTTCGTGACGAGCCGGAAACGGACCGAAGGTCGCGAAGTCACCGAAAAGGTGCGCTTTTGTTGTGGTTGTTGCCGGTTAGCAGTACTGGCCGACGATCGTGCCAGTACCGGGGTGCCCGGGGTCGGGTGCATAGCCAGGATTGGTCTTGACGACGTAGATGTGGACCGTGTCACCGGCGATGGTGGGTCCGTTCTGGGTGATGGAACTCGAGGCGAGTACTCCGATATAGGTCGGGAGCGGACCGGCGAAGGGTGCACTGTTTCCGGGCCGGGCGGTCCAGTTGTCCGGACAGGCTGGTGGCGTGGTAGCGAGAGGCGTGGCGAAACCTTTGAAGCTGGCGGGGGCGTCGCCACCGCTGAGGGAGTTCTGTGCTCGCCATTGCGCGCCCCAGAACGTCACGGGCGCGTTCGGAACTGCGGTCTGGTCGCCGACAACGAAGGACCCGTGATCCAAGAACTCGAAGACCAGGAGATGACTGGTCGCGTCGGCGCAGGCGCCACCGACGTCACAGACGTGGATGCCGATTGTCTGAAGGCCGAGGTTGGCGCCCGAGTACGTGTGGGTGCCCGTGATGTCGAAGCCGACACCGTTGGGGACCACGGTGCCCGGCGAGATCGTCGCGTCACCCCAGTTGATCGTCGCGGTGTAATCCGTCGGGTTCTGGTTCGAGTCACCCGCGGTATTAGTGGTGTCGGCGTCAACAAAACTGGCGACCGTCGCGCTCACTGGGTTCGAAACCACGATGCTTCGCCCGGTCGCAGTCAACGCGGCGTCCGCGACGTTGACCGTGAACGCGCTGGTGGCGGTGAGCCCCGCGGCGTTGGTTGCGGTCAGCGTGCCATGGTAGGTGCCTTCCTCTTGGTACGTATGCGATGGCGAGACCCCGCTGCCTAACGGGCTCGCGTCGCCGAAGTCCCAACTGAGGCTGGGCGGTCCGCAATGCGGGTCGCTGCTCGCGGACCCATCGAGTCCCACGGCCGCACCCTCCGTCGCGGAGTAGGTATGCGTTGGACCTCCGCCGGAATCCGCGACCGGTGGGTCAAGATCAGCAAGCACCGGGCCCAGATCGAACGTCGCGCCCGCGCCCGTCATCGTGATGGTGCTCGTCGTGGTATCGATCGGGATGGTCGGCGTCGCGAACGGAACGTCGATCTCAGGGAACACGATCACCGGTGTCGGTGTCTCGAAACCCACTTCGAACGCGAGACTCGTCACTACGGAGATTCCCGGCGTCGTCGACAGCGACCCAAGCGTGTACGTGAGATGGTCGCCGGTGACGACCGAGCAGGCGACGGGGAGAGTGTCGGTGATCGGCGATTCGCCCAACAAGAGACTGGCGGTCCCGTCGGGGGTCGCTCCAAACGCGGCTTGACGCATCGTGGCGATCCCCTGCGGCGTGATAGTCACATCCGCGACGAGCCCGAGCTTGACGTAGGGCCCCGGAACGGGAAACGTGTCGAGCAGCGAAACCTGGCTGCTCGTGAGGTGACACAAATAGTCGGGGCCTCCAGCCTTCAGGTCACAGGGGCCCGATGCGCTGACACTCGGGGAGAACGGTCCGACGTTGAACGGACCCCACTGCACCATCGTGTTCGCCAACGTCCAGCTCAGCGTCATGCTGCCGGACCCGGTCCGCGCGTAAGAATCAGCAGGATCAGGCGATTGGCCCTGCCGGACAAGGTTCGGATCGAACGTCGTAGTCACCGACGCGGCCTGGGTCCAATCCAGCTTCGTGACCAGGTCAGTCGTCGCGGTCACACCCAATCCGCTCGCTGAGAGCCCCAACGAGCTCAACGTCCGCGTTCCGGAGAGCGACGTCGGGCTGGACGCGACCGCAGCTGAGGCTGGCGTGGCGCCGACCACCAACGCGCCGACGCTCGTTACACCGAGACACGCCACGAGCAACCCGCTCGTCAGTCCCGGCGCAGCAAGGCGCTTTCGCAACGAACCGACACCGCTCATGGCGTCCTCCGACGCGGATCTCCCGCGAAGCGGAACAACGGCAAGGGGCAAATACCAGCCACCACGACTGGGCGGTGAAACCGACATCGCGCCAGCAACGCGCGACGATGGAACGCGGCTCTACCGAACACAAGTCCCTGCGGCACGAACAGGTCCACGCTCCATTGTCGACCAGCCGCATGCACGTCTTGAGTAAACATCCGCAAAGTCACCGCAGATGGCCTGCGCTCCGCCCGATAATCGAGCAGGTGATCGCCCCGAGTACCGCACCGGCCGCGGCACGCACGCTGGTCACCAGGCCGAACCCGGTCGTGACGAATCCGAAAACCACGACGGCACTCGCCGGACCGGTCGTGCCGGCAAGCGGGCGGCGCCAGTGCCTCCCGCGATCCGATCCCCGTCGCGCCGCCGGGGCGCTCCAGTACCCGCCTCCAGGTATCCCCGTAACGCCGGGTAGCGGACAGGCCCCCGCCTGGGTTCGCCGGTAGAAGCCCTTTGGCTCATCCGAGACCTCAACGCGATCCCTCCACCATTTCCTCAGAGTGAGCACACGCCGGCAGCCGGGAAGCGCTGCCCCGTTTACTTCGCTCACGTTCGAGTCCGCTGGGTGCTGCCACGTGATGACCGGTGCAGTTCTGGACGGCCCAATCCCGTAGCCGAAACAGGTGAACAGCCGAATCGACACGGGTCAGAGACAAGAGCCGTTCGGGCTCCGGGCTACTCCTCGACGTGCGATGTTCGGCAAGCGTGTTATGGCGCGTCCCTGACCGGCACTTTGATGATGCTCGGCGACGACGGTTCGAGGTGCATGTCGCGGGACGTAGATATGTCTAGAGCATCGACCTCAAGTGCCAGGCCCCCGCGGTGTTGGCTCTTGCACCGGACCCTGCGGCAGCGGGCCCTCCATTCGTGCGACATGGAGCAAGCACGGCCAACCGTCCAGAGGCTTGCTCTGACATCCCTTCGCCGGGGTCAGCTTTCGACGAGGACCACAAGGGTGTCCTGGCGGACGCCGTCATATTTCATCGCTGCAGCACCTGCTTCGCTCTCCATGACTGCCTGGAAAGCATCCATGTCGGAAACGTCCATGCTCAGACCAACGCGCCCGGGATTCTCCGGGTCGACGAAGGTGCGAATATCACTCGCTACCGAGCCGAACACCTCGG
>JBDUDK010000139.1:0-44057 GCA_040002995.1 Acidimicrobiales bacterium
AAGGATCACGCATGCCTGCCATCACCACGAACGACCTGAAGAACGGCATCACCCTGCAACTCGACAACGGTCTGTTCACCGTCGTCGAGTTCCAGCACGTCAAGCCGGGCAAGGGTGGAGCCTTCGTGCGCACCAAACTCCGCAACGCTCGAACCGGCGCGGTGATCGACCGCACGTTCAATGCCGGCATCCGGATCGAGCAGGCGATCGTCGAAAAGCGCGACATGCAATATCTCTACGCCGACGGCGACGGATACGTGTTCATGGACAGCGTGTCCTACGACCAGATGACCGTGGCCCGCCCGTCCCTCGGCGACGCCGCGCACTACCTCGTCCCGTCAATGTCGGCGCAGATCTCGACGCACGCCGCGGAGGTCATCGGTATCGAGCTTCCGGCGGCGGTCGAACTCACGGTCACGGAGACCGAGCCGGGGATGCAGGGCGATCGAGTGTCGGGTGCCCGGAAGGGGGCGACGCTCGAGACAGGGCTCGTGATCCAAGTGCCGCTGTTCGTGAACATCGGAGACAAGGTGAGGGTCGACACACGCTCCGGCGACTACATCACCCGCGTGTGAGCTTCGAGGGCGAGGACCGCCGCACCGAAGCGCGCGAGCGGGCGCTCGCCCTGCTGTACGAGGCCGACGCGAAAGACACCGACCCGATTGAACTCGTCGCGGCGCTCGCCGTACCGCCCGACCCGCTGGCGACCACGCTCGTGGAGGGGGTGGCCCGAGAGCAGGGCCGCATCGACGAGCTGATCACTCGCTACCTGCGGGGATGGACGATCGAACGGATGGCACTCGTCGACCGGCTGGTGCTTTCGATCGCCACATTCGAGCTGCTGGGCCGCCCCGACGTGCCCACCCCGGTGGTGATCGACGAAGCCGTCGAGCTGGCGAAGCGCTATTCCACCGAGGAATCGGGCAAGTTCGTGAACGGCATGTTGTCGTCGATCGCGGCCGACGCCCGGCCCGGCTAGCGGGAGATGGTTACTGCCCGGCGACCTCTGAAGCTTGCGCACGCCCGCACGACAGGTGCGACGATGCCGATCGTGCGCGCCAGCACCGCCGACTGAACGTCGGCGGTGATCGGGAGTTTGTCCTTCGCGATCGCGTCGACGATCGCCCGGCCGACGAGCATCACGCCCTCGAACCGAAGGGCTCGCCGGCGCGGACGGGCCGAGGCCTCGGCGTTCGCGGCGGTGGAATCGAGCCTCGAGGAGATCCGGCTTGCTGACGACCCATGCCCTCCGGCGCGCGACTCCGACCACGCAGCGCCCTTGAACGGGTCTAAGAGGCCCTGGCGGGCCGTGCTGGGCGGCGATATCGTCGGCCTCCTCGAGGTTGGCGCGTACTCGAGGAGGCGGCGGACAGGGGGGCGAGATGCGGAGGAACGGACGTCCTAGCGGGCGTGGCTTCACTGCGCGGCGGGCCACGTTGGTCGTCACGGTGCTAGTCGCCTCGCTCGTGGTCGTGGCGGCGAGCGAAACCGGTGCAGCCGTGCCAGCGGGCTTCGCAGACAATATCGTGATCAGCGGTCTGACCAATCCGACCGCGGTGCAGTTCGCTAGCGACGGGCGGATCTTCGTCGCCCAGAAGAACGGCCAGATCTATTCCTTCGACGCGTCCGGCGGCTCGAAGACGCTGTTCGCGGATCTCTCTACGGCCGTCCACGACTTCTGGGACCGGGGACTACTCGGCATGGCTTTGTCGCCGAGCTTCCCGAGTGATCCCGCCGTGTACGTCTTGTACACCTACGACGCAGCGGAAGGCGCAGTGGCGCCGCGATGGAACGACGCCTGCCCCACACCGCCGGGAGCGACGACGGATGGATGCGTCGTGAGCGCGCGACTCTCGAAACTGACGCCAAGTGGCACGCCTGGCGCTCCCGTGGAGACGACGCTGGTGGGGGGGTGGTGCCAACAGTTCCCCAGCCACTCGATCGGTACGGTGCGCTTCGGCCGGGACGGTTACCTGTACGCAGGCGCCGGCGACGGCGCCAGCTTCAACAATGTCGACTACGGGCAGTATGGAAACACCTACGCCGGTGATCTCGCCAACCCGTGCGGCGATCCTCCTTCACCGCCGGGCACGGCCTTGACATCCCCCGGCGCGGAGGGCGGTGCGCTGCGAAGCCAGTCCGTCCGTCGCACGGACGGTTCGACGACCCTCGACGGCACCATCATCCGTGTCGATCCGGCGACAGGAGCTGGTGTCGCCACCAACCCGTACGCCGGCAGCGTCGATCCCAACCAGCGGCGCGTGCTCGCGTATGGCATGCGCAACCCCTTCCGGTTCACCCCCCGCCCGGGTACCAACGAACTCTGGGTGGGCGATGTCGGTTGGAGCACCTGGGAGGAGATCAACCGCGTCGTCGACGTCACGAGCGGCGTGGCGTCGAACTTCGGCTGGCCCTGCTACGAGGGAAGCCCGACGCAGCCCGGCTACCAGTCGGCGAACCTCGCGTCGTGCAACTCGCTGTACAGCAACCCCTCGCAAGTGACGGCGCCCTACTACGCATACAACCACGCCAACCAGGTCGTTTCGGGGGAGACGTGCCCCACCGGCGGGTCGTCGATCACCGGCCTGGCCTTCTACACGGGAGGCTCGTACCCGGCGAGCTACAACGGCGGGCTCTTCTTCGCCGATCACACCCGCAATTGCATCTGGTTCATGCCCGCCGGCGTCAACGGCAACCCAGATCCGTCACGTGTGCAGACGTTCGCGCCGGCGGCCGGTCATCCTGTCGATCTCGAGATCGGCCCGGCAGGGGATCTCTTCTACGCCGACCTCGAGGACGGCACCATCCATCGGATCAGCTACACCGCCACCAACCAGCCGCCGGTGGCTGCCATCACGGCGCAGCCGACGTCTGGACCGACCCCGTTGAGCGTGCAGTTCGACGGCAGCAGCTCGAGCGACCCGGACGGCGGCGCCCTGACCTACGCGTGGGACCTCGATGGCGACGGTGTCTACAACAACGGATCGACAGCACAGGTGTCGTGGACCTACAACACGCCCGGCGCCTACACGGCGCGGCTGCGCGTCACCGATCCGCAGGGTGCAGCCGGTTCGGCAGCGGTGACGATCACTGCCGGCAACTCGCCGCCCGTTCCCACGATCTCCTACCCGAGCGCCTCGCTGAGGTGGAAGGTTGGTGACACGATCACCTTCTCGGGCGGGGCCACCGACACCCAAGACGGTACCGAGCCCGCCTCCCGCCTCCGATGGAGAGTCCTGCTGCACCATTGTTCGTCACCAACGGATTGTCACGTCCATGTCATCGACGACACCACATTCGTCGGCGTAGCAACCGGCTCGTTCGCCGCCCCGGACCACGGCTATCCCGTGTATCTCGAGCTCGAACTGACAGCGACCGACGCCGGTGGCCTGACCGCCACCACCAGCGTCCGCCTGGACCCGCAAACCGTCGCTCTGACCTTCCGGAGCAACCCAGCCGGTTTGAAAGTCGTTGTGACATCGGCTGACTCGACGCTGGTGACACCCTTCACCCACACCTACGTCGTCAACTCGCAAGTTCATCTCATCGCCCCGACGACGACGACCGCGAAGTCGGGCCAAGCCTACGCGTTCCAGTCGTGGTCCGACGGTGGGGCCGCCGACCACACCATCAGCGCGCCAGCCACCGCGACGACGTACACGGCCATCTATCGGAAACGCTGACCAAAGCTCGAGAAGCGAGATAACCGCTGCTGGGCGCTGGCCAGGCCGATTCCTTCCGAGCCGCCGGTGATGATCGCGTGCAAGCCCTTTATGGTCGTCATGGCCAGAGTCTGTCGCGCTATGGTCGACCCCTGACCGTGAAGCGGGTCCCGTGAGGCTCGGACGGCAGGAAGGATTTCGGCCGATGGCTGAACGCGAGCGCAGGACCACGCCCCCGTACGGGGGCGTTTTTGTGGCCCGTTCGCAAGTGATGAGCGCCGACGATGTGCGCCGCGCCACCACGCGGATCGCCCACGAGATCATCGAGCACAACCGCGGACTCGAGAGCGTCGCCCTCATTGGCCTACAAACGGGTGGTGTGTGGTTCGCCGAGCACCTGGCCACCGCCATCGAACGTATCGACGGCCTCGAGGTGCCGCTCGGCCAGCTCGATGTCGCCTTTTACCGCGACGACATCGGGTTGCGGCCGGTACTGCCGGAGGCCGTCACCGACATCGAGTTCGCGATCGATGGACTGGCGGTCGTGCTCGTCGACGATGTCCTGTTCACCGGACGCACCATTCGAGCCGCACTGAACGCGCTGAACGACTATGGCCGGCCGCGATCCGTGCAACTCGCGGTGATGATCGACCGCGGTCACCGGGAGCTGCCGATCCGCCCTGATTACGTCGGCAAGAACCTCCCGACCCGCCCCGACGAGATGGTCGATGCCGGTCCTCGCGGTGTCGAGCTCGGCGAGATGGTGAAGCGGTGAAGAGCCCGCAACACCTCCTGTCGATCACCGACCTGGGTGCCGGCGGGATCGCAGAGCTGCTCGCCCTCACCGACAACATGGCGGAGGTAAACCGGCGGCCGATCCCCAAAGTGCCCGCCTTGAGGGGCAAGTCCGTCGCTTCCCTCTTCTTCGAGGACTCGACGCGTACTCGACTGTCGTTCGAGACGGCGGCGAAACGCCTGAGCGCCGAGACGATGACGTTCAGCGTCGGCGCCTCGTCGGTGAACAAGGGCGAATCGCTCAAGGACACGGTCGAGACCATCGAGGCCATGGGCATCGACGCGGTCGTCGTGCGCCACAAATCCTCGGGTGTTCCGTCGCGCATCGCGTCATGGATCGGTGCCAGCGTGATCAATGCGGGCGACGGCTGGCACGAGCACCCCACACAGGCTCTGCTCGATTGCTACACGATTGCCACTGAGCTCGGCCGGCCGCGCCACGGGGCCTCGTTCGACGGCTTGCGCATCGCCATCATCGGCGACGTGAAGCACTCACGCGTGGCGCGCAGCGATGTGCTCGCGTTCGCCGCCCTGGGCGCCGAGGTCGTGCTCGTCGCCCCACCAACACTTCTACCGCCCTCGCTCGAGGGTTGGCCGGTCTCAGTGTCGTTCGATCTCGACGACGTGCTCGGAAAGGTCGACGTCGCGTACGTGTTGCGCATGCAGCTCGAACGGCAAGAGCAGGCTCTCGTGCCGTCGCTTCGCGAGTACACGGCGTGCTTCGGGCTCACATCCGCGAGGGCGAAGCATCTCGGCGACCACGCGCTGATCATGCATCCGGGCCCCATGAACAGAGGGGTGGAGATCGCGGCCGACGTCGCGGAGATGCCGCGTTCTGTGATCACCGCACAAGTCCGAAATGGAGTGGCCGTACGCATGGCGGTCTTGTACTGGTTGCTCGGTTCCGGTGTCGCCCTGGGCCCCGAACAATGAGCACAGCAGGATGAGCGAGACCGTCCTCAAGGGCGGCAGGGTGATCGATGCCACCGGCACTCGCGACGCCGACGTGGTCATCGGTGACGATGGGCGCATCGTCGCGGTCGGCCCCGATCTCTCCGCGCCGAACATCCTCGAGTGCGACGGGTGCATCGTCGCTCCCGGACTTGTCGACCTGCACACCCACCTACGACAACCCGGCGCGGAAGAGGCGGAGACCATCGAGAGCGGGTCACGCGCGGCTGCGCTCGGCGGCTTCACGGCGGTCGTGGCCATGCCCAACACCGAGCCCGCCATCGACTGCGCGGCCGTGGTGCGCGAAGTCTTGGAGCTCGGGCGAACGGCACGATTGTGCGACGTTCTGGTGGCCGGCGCCATCACGGTGGGGCGGGCCGGTGAACGGCTGGCGCCCATCGGCGAGATGGCCGCGCTGGGCGTGCGGATGTTCACCGACGACGGCAACGGCGTGCAGGACGGTCGCCTCATGCGGCGGGCCCTCGAGTACGCGAGCGGCTTCGGGGTCACGCTCGCGCAGCACTGTGAAGATGCCTCGCTCGCCGCTGGCGGTCACATGCACGAAGGGGAGTGGTCGAGCCGCCTCGGGCTGGCCGGGCAACCGTCCGAGGCCGAGGAGCTCATGGTGATGCGCGACATCGCGCTCGCCCGCCTCACGGGCGCGCGTGTGCACTTTCAACATCTGTCGACCGCGGGATCGGTTGGGCTCGTCCGCGCGGCCCGGGCCGCGGGTCTCCCGGTGACGGCGGAGGTCGCGCCGCACCATTTCACGTTGACCCACGCGGCGTGCGCCACTTACGACCCTGTGTTCAAGGTGAACCCGCCTCTGCGTACCGATGACGACGTGGCCGCGGTGAAAGTCGGGCTCGACGACGGCTCCCTCGACGCGATCGCCACCGACCACGCGCCGCACGCGCCCGACGCGAAGGAACGGCCCTTCGACGAGGCGCCTCCCGGCATGCTCGGGCTCGAAACGGCACTCGCGCTGGCGCTCACCGAGCTTTCGCTTCCTATCGAGCGCGTGCTGGCCGTGCTGTCCTGGCAGCCCGCCCGTATCGCCGGCCTCGAGGGAAGCCACGGTGGACCGATCGTCGCCGGTCGGCGCGCCAACTTGTGCGTGATCGACCCGGCGGCCACCTGGGTCGTCGACGCGTCGGCGCTCGCCAGCAAGGCCCGCAACACCCCGTATGCCGGCCGCAAGCTCACCGGCCGCGTCCGCCACACCATCTTCGCTGGCGTCCCTGTCGTCATCGACGGCCACTCCCAACGATGAGCGTTCGCGAGGCCGCGCTCGTGCTGGCCGACGGTGAGGTGTTCGAGGGCGAGGCCATCGGCGCGGAGCGGGCGGTGGCGAGCGGCGAGGTGGTGTTCAACACCGTCCTCTCCGGCTACCAGGAAGTGATCACCGATCCGAGCTACGCCGGCCAGATCATCACGTTCACCTACCCCCACATCGGCAACTACGGCGTCACCGACGCCGACAACGAATCGCGTCGACCGTTCGCGCGAGGCGTGATCGTGCGCGAGCTCGCCCGCCGCCGGTCGAGTTGGCGCAGCGACTCCGATCTCGACGCCATGCTCCGTTTGCACGATGTCCCCGGCATCGCGGGCGTCGATACCCGCCGCCTGACCCGTCACCTTCGCGACGCCGGCGCGATGTCCGGCGCGTTCGGCCCTGTGCCCGAAACTGTGTTGCTGACGGCCGCGCGCGCCGAGGCGGGTACCGCGGGTATCGACCTCGTGAGCGAGGTCACCGCGGCTGAGGCGTACACGACAGGGAACGGGCAGTTACGAGTCGTGGCGTACGACCTCGGCATCAAGCGCACGATCCTGCGCCACCTCGGTGAGTTCGCCACCGTGATGGTGGTGCCCGCGAGCACCAGCGCGGCAGAGGTGCTCGCCCTCGAACCCGACGGCGTCTTTCTGTCGAACGGACCCGGCGACCCGGAAATGCTCTCCGGCGCCGCCACCGAAATCCGGAATCTGATCGACGCCGACGTCGTCGTGTTCGGCATCTGTCTGGGTCACCAAGTGATCGCGCTCGCGCTCGGCGGCCACACGTTCAAGTTGCCGTTCGGCCACCACGGTGGGAACCATCCCGTGCGCAACCTGGCCACAAGCCGGGTCGAGATCACGAGCCAGAACCACAACTTCAGCGTCGATGCCGATTCGTTGGCCGGCGTCGTCGAGGTCACTCACGTCAACTTGAACGACGGCACGAACGAAGGGATGAGAGTGCTGGGTGCTCGCGCGTTCAGCGTGCAGTACCACCCCGAAGCGGGGCCCGGCCCCCATGACGCGCGCTACTTGTTCGACGAGTTTCGTGAGCTCATGCGCTGATGCCGAAGCGCACCGACATAAGCAGCATCCTGATCATCGGGTCGGGTCCGATCGTCATCGGTCAGGCGTGCGAGTTCGACTACTCGGGCACGCAGGCCTGCCGCGTCCTGCGCGACGAGGGTTATCGCGTCGTGCTCGCGAACTCCAACCCCGCCACGATCATGACCGACCCGGATTTCGCGGATCGCACCTACGTCGAGCCGCTCGATCCTCTGGTGCTGGCCAAGATCATCGAGCGCGAACGCCCGGACGCGCTCCTGCCCACGCTCGGCGGGCAGACCGGCTTGAACCTCGCGATGGCGTTGCACGATCGGGGCGTGCTGGCCGCCTACGGCGTCGAGCTGATCGGCGCGACCGCGGAGGCCATCGCCACCGCCGAGGATCGTGATCGGTTCAAGCAGGCCATGATCGAGATCGGCCTCGACGTACCGGCATCGGGGGTGGCCCGCTCGCTCGACGAGGCACTGATCGTGATCGACAAGGTCGGTCTTCCCGTGATCGTGCGGCCCGCGTACATCCTCGGCGGCCGCGGCACCGCTATCGCCGCCACTCCCGAGGAGTTCGCTCACATCGCGGCCGCCGGACTCGACGCCAGCCCGATCGGCGAGATCCTGATCGAGGCATCGATCGCGGGTTGGAAGGAGTTCGAACTCGAGGTGATGCGCGACCGCGCCGACAACTGCGTAGTTATCTGCTCCATCGAGAACGTCGATCCGATGGGCGTGCACACGGGCGACTCGATAACCGTCGCGCCGGCACAGACCCTGAGCGACGTTGAATACCAACGGATGCGCGATGCCGCGTTTGCCTGTATCCGCCGCGTCGGCGTGGAGACGGGTGGGTCGAACGTGCAGTTCGCCGTCGATCCGACGAACGGCGAGATGGTCATCATCGAGATGAACCCACGCGTGTCGCGGTCATCCGCGCTGGCCTCCAAGGCCACCGGCTTTCCCATCGCCAAGATCGCCGCCCGGCTCGCGGTCGGGTACACCCTCGACGAGATCCCCAACGACATCACCCGAAAGACCCCCGCGAGCTTCGAACCGACGATCGACTACGTGGTCACCAAGGTGCCGCGGTGGGCGTTCGAGAAGCTGCCGGGCACCACGGGCGTGCTCGGCCCGCAGATGCAATCCGTCGGCGAGGCCATGGCCATCGGACGCACCTTCCCCGAGTCGATCCAGAAGGCGCTGCGGTCCCTCGAGAACGGGCGTTTCGGACTGAACGCCGATCCGGCCGAGGCCGAGCTCGATCCCATCGAAGACGACGATCTGCTGGCCGCGGCGGCCATAGCCACGCCGGAGCGGCTCTTCCAGGTCGAGGCGTTGCTGCGCCGAGGGCGCACCGTCGACGAGATCGCGGCGGCCACGAAAATCGATCCATGGTTCGTCGATCAGCTCTCGATCATCACCACCGAGCGCGTGCACGTGCAGTCGCTCGGGATGGGCGCGATGTCACCTCGGGCGTGGCGGCGCGTGAAGCGTCTCGGCTTCGCCGACGCTCAACTGTCCTACCTGTGGGACATCGACGAGGACGAGGTTCGCCGGGCTCGCATCGCCGCCGGTGTCACCCCGGTGTACAAAACGGTCGATACGTGTTCGGCGGAGTTCGAGGCGTCGACGCCGTACCACTACTCGACCTACGAGGACACCACAGAGGTGCGCGCCAGCTCACGTCCGAAAGTCATGATCCTCGGCTCGGGTCCGAACCGCATCGGCCAGGGGATCGAGTTCGACTACTGCTGCGTCCACGCCAGCTTCGCCCTCAGGGCCGCAGGCTTCGAGACGATCATGGTGAACTGCAATCCCGAGACGGTGTCCACCGACTACGACACGAGCGACCGCCTTTACTTCGAGCCCCTCACGCGCGAAGACGTGCTCAACGTGATCGAGGCGGAACACCCCGACTGGGTGATCGTTGCCCTCGGAGGGCAGACCCCGCTGAAGTTGGCCGGCGTGCTCCCGGCGGAGCTGATCGCCGGTACGAGCCCGGCGTCGATCGACGCCGCGGAAGACCGCGAACGCTGGAACTCGCTCTGCGCCCGTCTCGAGATCCCGCAACCGGCGGGCGGTACGGCGTCGACCATCCAACACGCCCTCGCCATCGCCGAACGTGTTGGCTATCCGGCGCTCGTCCGCCCGAGTTACGTGCTCGGCGGCCGGGCCATGCGGATCGTCTACGACGACGACGGCCTGCGCGAGGCGATGGCCGAGCTCACCAACTCCGGCTCCCTCGGCCGCGAGGGGGGACTCTCGGCCGAACGTCCGGTACTCATCGACCGCTTCCTCGAAGACGCTATCGAAGTCGATGTCGACGCCATCCGCGACGCGGCGGGTGAGGTGCTCATCGGCGGGGTGATGGAACACGTCGAAGAAGCGGGCGTGCATTCGGGCGACTCCGCGTGTGTCCTGCCGCCACCGACGTTGGGACCCATGGTCACCGGCGTGATCGAGACGTACACGCGGGCGATTGCCGACGCGCTCGACGTGCGCGGATTGATCAACGTGCAGTACGCGGTCAAGCAGGGCCAGGTGTTCGTTATCGAGGCCAACCCGCGGGCGAGCCGCACGGTGCCGTTCGTGGCCAAGGCCACGGGCGTGCCGCTCGCCAAAGTAGCCAGCCGCGTCATGGTGGGCGCCACGCTCGAGCAGCTCCGAGCCGAGGGATTGCTCACGCCCCCCGTGCGCGGAGGCCACGTCTCGGTGAAAGAGGCGGTGCTGCCCTTCAACCGCTTCCCAGAGGTCGACACCATCCTGGGGCCCGAGATGCGGTCGACGGGCGAGGTCATGGGCATCGACGTCACGGTCGGACTCGCGTTCGCCAAGAGCCAGAACGCGGCCGGCAACACGCTTCCCACGGCGGGCGAGGTGTTTGTGTCGCTCACCGACCGCGACAAGGGGGCCGGGCTCGACATCGCTCGCGGGCTGGTGGCCCTCGGCTTCGCGATCGTGGCCACCGAGGGGACGGCCCGGCATTTCGAAGCCAACGGCATCAGGGTGGGCACGATCGTGGGCAAGCTCGGCGACACCGACGGGCGCACCGACGCGGTCGAGCTGATCGCCGGAGGCCGCATAACGCTCGTGGTGAACACGCCCAGAGGCAGTGGTGCACGCGCTGATGGATCGTCGATCCGTCGCGCCGCCAACGTGCACAAGGTGAGCTGCCTGACCACTGTTTCGGCTGCGCTCGCGGCGGTGAACGGCATGACCGACCGGGCCGCGCATCCGTTGCGCGTGCGGTCGCTGCAGGAGTTCCACTCGGGAGGTGACGACGATCAGCCCCAGCTCGCGCTTTGATGCAAACAGCTTGCGCTCTGCTGTAAACAGCTCGCGCTCTGATGTCGACCTCTCGGTGGCGGTCGGTTCGGTGCGGCTCCCCAATCCCGTGATGACGGCCTCGGGTACCGCCGGACACGGTGCCGAGCTCGATCGGTACGTACCGCTCGCGACGTTGGGTGCCCATGTCGTGAAGTCACTGGCCGCGTTCGCGTGGCAGGGCAACCCATCGCCCCGCCTGCATCCGACACCCCTAGGCATGCTCAACTCCGTCGGGCTGCAGGGTCCCGGCGTGGCGGCGTGGCTCGCCGACGACCTCCCTGCTCTCGAGCGCACGGGGGCACGGATCGTCGCGAGCATCTGGGGCCGCACCGTCAGCGAGTTCCGCTCGGCGGCCGAGCTCATCGCCGGCGCCGGCCCCGCGGTGGTTGCCGTCGAGGTGAACCTGTCGTGTCCGAATCTCGAGGGAGGCCGTCACCTCTTCGCGTACTCGCCCCGCGACAGCGCGGAGGTCGTCGCCGCGGCCGCGGCGTGCGGGCGGCCGCTGTGGGCCAAGCTGAGCGCGGCCACCGACCGTCTGGTGGAGGTTGCCGCGGCGGCGGCCGATGCCGGCGCTGAGGCGCTCACCCTCATAAACACCGTCCCTGGGCTCGCGATCGACCTCGACACCCGCCTGCCCGTGCTCGGGGCGGGCGGCGGCGCACTCTCGGGTCCCGCTATTCATCCGGTGGCCGTGCGGGCCGTTTTCGACGTCCACGCCGCGCTGGCTGACATGGCGATCGTGGGAGTCGGTGGCGTGACGCGTGGAGTCGATGCGGTCGAGTTGATCCTGGCGGGTGCCTCCGCCGTGCAGGTCGGCACGGCTACGTTCGCCGATCCTCGTGCCGCCGGTCGGGTGCTCGCTGAGTTGACACAGTGGTGCCGCTCGGCCGGCGTCGATCGGATCGCAGACCTCCGCGGCAACGTTCATCGAAGGCAGGTACAAACATGACCACCATGCATCCCGCGCGCGGCCGGTTGGCGCTTGCGCTCGACGTCGATGACCTCGTCGTCGCCACCCGCCTCGCGCGTCAGCTGGCGCCGTGGTTCGGCACGGCGAAAGTCGGCCTCGAGTTGTTCAGCGCGGCGGGGCCGGAGGCGATCGGCGCGCTCGCCGATCTCGGCTTTGACGTCTTTCTCGACGTCAAGCTGCACGACATCCCCACCACGGTCACCAAGGCCGCTCGGGTGCTCGGCGCGTTGGGCGTGCGTTACCTGACACTGCACGCGACAGGTGGCGAGGTGATGCTGCGCGCCGGCGTCGACGGGCTGGCCGAAGGCGCCGCGGGAGCGGGCCTCCAGTCGCCGCTCGCGCTCGCGGTCACGATCCTGACGAGCGACGAAGGCGCGCCCCCGCACATCTTGCCCAAGCGCGTTGCCGCCGCGATCGAGGCCGGTTGCGGGGGCATCGTGTGCGCGGCCGCCGACGTCCGTGAGGCCAAGCAGTACGGCCCGCGGCTCTTTGCCGCGGTGCCGGGAATCCGTACCGCGGGCGCCGACCCCGACGACCAGGCCCGCGCTGCCACCCCGGCCATGGCCCTCGCGGCGGGCGCCGACCTACTGGTGGTGGGGCGGGCCGTCACCGCCGCCCCCGACCGGGCGGCCGCCGCGGCTCACCTGGCGGACTCCATTGTCCCATCGTCCTGACCAGGGTTTTTGAGGAAAAACCGCGAAGGATCCGCGCCGGGGAGGGCACCCGTAGCTAGGGTGCGGGCCCATGGCCACTCCTCCCATTCTCACGCCCGAACAGCGCACCGCCGCGCTCAAGAAGGCCGCTGAGGCGCGCACCGCCCGCGCCGAGCTCAAAGAGAAACTGAAGATGGGGTCGGTCACCTTGAAGGAGGCCCTCACGAGGGCCGACGGCGACCCGGTCATCGGCAAGCTCAAGGTGCTCAACCTTCTCGAGTCGCTCCCTGGCCTGGGCAAGGTCAAGGCGCGCCGCATCATGGAAGACATCGGCATCGCCGAGACGCGTCGCGTGCAGGGCCTCGGCGCCCAGCAGCGTCAGTCGCTTCTCGACCAGCTGGGTTGACGAGCTGATCGTCGTCATCTCCGGCCCCGGTGGGGTCGGGAAGGGCACGATCGTCCAAGGGCTGCTCGCCCGCGATCCAACACTGTGGTTAAGCCGCTCGTGGACCACGCGCGGGCAACGAGCCGGTGAGGCCGACAAGGCCTACGTGTTCACGACCCGCGAGGAGTTCGAAAAGCGCGTGGCCGACGGCGGGTTCCTCGAATGGACCGACTTTCTCGGAAACCTCTACGGCACCCCAACGCCCGTGCCCCCCAAGGGACGCGATGTCGTGCTCGAGATCGAACTCGACGGTGCCCGCCAGGTGCGGGCTCGCCATGCCGACGCCCTCGTCGTGTTCGTGGTGGCGCCCTCGCGAGACGAGCAGATTCGCCGCCTTCGGGGCCGCGGCGACCCGGAACGCAAGGTCGAAGAGCGAGTCCGCAAGGCGCTCGAAGAGGAGCCGATCGGGCGTGCCCTCGCGGACGGCGTCGTCGTGAACGACGATCTCGACCGGGCCGTCACCGAAATCATGTCGCTGGTCGACGAACGCCGAGCGACGCCCCGGCGCCCGTGGTCTGAGCGGTCCGACTGGTAACCTCCCTGGGCTGTTCAAAGCGCCGGAGGAAGCATGGCTAAGGCCCACGACACGATGATGAACCCCCCGATCGAGGAGCTCCTCGGCCGGGTTGATTCGAAGTTCAGGCTCGTCACCGTGGCCGCCCGCCGGGCGCGCGACATCAATGCCTACTTCGGACATCTGGGCGAAGGCCTCGGCAAAGCCGTGCCTCCGCAGGTGGCGTCGGTGGCTCGCAAGCCGCTCTCGATCGGTTTCGAGGAGATCGCGGTCGACAAGATCGGCTACGTCATCGTCGATCCCGAAGCCGAGATCGTGGTGGCCGAGGCCGAGCCCGCCGAGTAGGTACCCATGTCGGCGCTGGCCGGGCGCCGCGTCGTGCTCGGCGTCTCGGGGGGAATCGCCGCCTACAAGGCGATCGAGGTGTGCCGGCGTCTCGTCGATGCCGGCGCCCATGTAATTCCTGTTCTCACCTCCGGCGCCCAGCATTTCGTGGGCGCGGTCACGTTCTCCGCGCTGGCGTCCGAACCGGCCAAGACGTCGCTCTGGGATGACACCGATCCGATTCCGCACACCGCACTCGGTCAGAGCGCCGACGTGGTCGTGGTCGTGCCCGCCACCGCAAGGGTGATCGGCGCGTACGCCGGCGGCATCTCGTCTGACCTGTTGACGGCGACCTTGCTCGCCACCCGAGCCCCGGTCGTCGTGTGCCCGGCGATGCACACCGAGATGTGGGAACACCCGGCGGTTCAGGAGAACCTGGCCACCTTGCGCCGCCGCGGCGTTCATGTGGTCGATCCCGACGTCGGCCGCCTCGCCGGCGGCGATCACGGTGCCGGCCGGCTGGCCGCGCCCGAGCGCATCGTGGCCGCGGTCGAGGCCCTCTTCATAGCGCGTGACCTGAGCGGGGTCAGCGTCCTCGTGACGGCGGGAGGCACACGCGAACCGATCGACGCCGTGCGGGTGATCACGAATCGCTCGTCGGGTAAGCAGGGTCACGCCCTCGCCGAGGAGGCAGCCGCACGGGGAGCCGACGTCACCCTCGTCACCACCGCGGACCGCGCGGTCGGGCCGGGCATCGAGGTCGTCGCGGTCGACACCGCCGCGGAGATGGAAGCCGCCGTGCTGAGCCGGGCCGCCCACGCCGACGTGGTCTTGATGGCGGCTGCGGTCGCCGACTTCCGGCCGAAAGCCGCCGCCGAGGGCAAGATCAAGAAGGATGCCGGGCCCCCCGAGATCATCCTCGAGCCCACCACCGACATTCTTGCTGTGCTGGGCGAGCGCCGGCGCCCGGAGCAGGTGCTCGTCGGATTCGCGGCGGAGACGGCCGACCTCGCCGCGAACGCCGCGGCCAAGCTGGCCCGGAAGCGCCTCGATCTCATCGTGGCCAACGATGTCTGCGCACCGGGCGTGGGTTTCGACCACGACACCAACGCGGTCATGCTGTTGAGCGCCGATGGCACCGTGCAGAATGTCACCCTCTCGGACAAGCGGGCCATCGCCCGAGCTGTCCTCGACACTGTCGTGCGCATCCGCCTCACTCATTAACGACACAGCCGTTAAGCAAACACAGGAGCCGTCGTGAACCGCTGGACCTTCACCTCGGAGTCCGTCACCGAGGGCCATCCCGACAAGATGGCCGATCAGGTGTCCGACGCCGTGCTCGATGCCATCCTCGCCGAGGACCCGATGGGTCGGGTCGCGTGCGAGACCCTTCTCACCACGGGGTTGTGTGTTGTGGCCGGCGAGATCACGACCACCGCCTACGTCGACATCCCGAAGCTCGCACGAGAGACGATCAAGGCCATCGGCTACGACCGCGAGTCGTACGGCTTCGACGGCAACACGTGCGGCGTGATCGTGTCGATCGATGAGCAGTCACCCAATATCGCCCAAGGCGTCGACGTGTCGGAGGAGGTGCGCAGCGGCAAGAGCGGCGAGGACTTTCTCAACAGTCAAGGCGCGGGCGATCAGGGAATGATGTTCGGCTACGCGTGTGGAGAGACACCCGACCTGATGCCACTGCCAATTTGGTTGGCGCATCGGTTGGCGGAACGGCTCGCCGAAGTGCGCCGGTCTGATGTCGTCCCGTACCTGCGGCCCGACGGCAAGACGCAAGTGACGTTCGACTACGAGAACGGCAAGCCGGTGCGTCTGCGCACCGTGCTCATCTCCACCCAGCACGCGCCCGGCATCGATCGCGAGTCGATGATCAAGCCCGATCTGATCGACCACGTGATACGGCCCATGGTGCCGGCGGCGTTCGCGGACGACGACTACGCCGTGCTCGTCAACCCCACGGGCTCGTTCGAACTCGGCGGACCTCATGCCGACACCGGGCTTACTGGCCGCAAGATCATCGTCGATACCTACGGCGGGATGGCCCGCCACGGCGGAGGCGCGTTCTCCGGCAAGGACCCGTCGAAAGTCGATCGTTCGGCCGCGTATGCGGCGCGGTGGGTGGCCAAGCACATTGTGGCGTCCGGCGCGGCCGAACGCTGTGAGATCCAGGTGGCGTACGCCATCGGTGTGGCCCAGCCGGTGTCGATCATGGTGGACACGTTCGACACCGCGAGCGTTTCGCAAGAAGTCATCGAAGCCGCGATCAGAGACGTATTCGACCTGCGTCCGGCGGCCATCCTGCGGGACCTCGACCTGCGCAAGCCCGTATACCGACGCACCGCGGCATACGGTCACTTCGGCCGGCCCGGATTCACCTGGGAGGAGACTTCCAAGCTCGCCGAATTCACGGCGGCCGTTGGCCTCTGACCGCGCCAACCTGCTCGTCGCCCGCGTCCTGCCCGACGTCGCCGGCATAGACAAGGAGTTCGACTACCTCGTTCCGGAGCCACTCGCGCCGGCGGTGCGGGAGGGCGCCATGGTTCGCGTCAACCTGCACGGGCGACGCGTCGGGGGATGGATCACCGCGTATCCGGTCGACCCTCCGGAGGGCGTCACCCTCAAGCCCATCATCAAGGTCTCCGGGTGGGGGCCGCCCGCCGACGTCATCGCGCTGGCGCGCTGGGCCGCGCACCGGTGGGCCGGCCGCGTCGACGCCGTCCTCACGAGTGCGTCCCCGCCGACCATGATCACCAGGGTCAACATGCGAGGGAGCGGAGCGCCCGCTCAAAGCGGGCCCGCGAGCGAGTTCGCTGACTTGTTCGCGCATGCAGTGACTGTTTTGCGCATGGGTCCGGCGGGCGACGCTCTGCCCGTAGTACTCAGCGCCACGCAGCATGGGCCCGTTCTGGTGGTGACCCCGTCCGTGGCGATGGCGCGCCTCCTTGGCGCTCGACTGCGTCGCGGTGGCGCGTCGGTGGCCCTGTACCCGCGCGACTGGGCGCAGGTAGCGGCCGGGGTCGACATCGTGGTCGGGGCCCGAGCGGCGGTGTGGGCGCCACTGCCCAAACTCGGCGCGGTCGTCGTACTCGACGAACACGACGAGGCCTTGAAGGAGGAACGCGTGCCGTGCTGGCATGCCCGCGACGTCGCCATCGAGCGGGCTCGGCGCGCGTCGGTTCCGTGCGTGCTCGTCTCCCCGTGCCCCTCCCTCGAGGCCCTCCAAGCCGGCCGCCTGATCACCATGTCGCGAAACGATGAGCGCGCCGCGTGGCCGATCGTCGAAATGGCCGACCTTTCCAAAGGCGTGATCTCCGAAGCGCTAGCCCGCCACATCCGAAACGGCGACCGCATCGTCGGCGTGCTCAACCGAAAGGGCAAGGCCCGACTTCTCGCGTGCGCGGCCTGCGCCACATTGGCGCGCTGCGAACGCTGCTCGGCCGCCGTGGGCCAAGACGAGGAGGGCAACCTCGTGTGCCGTCGCTGCGGAACCGTGCGGCCGGCCGTTTGCCTCGCGTGCGGCGCGTCTCGTTTCAAGGTCCTACGCCCCGGTCTTACGCGCGTCCGTGACGAGCTCGAGGCGCTCGCGGGGGAGCCTGTTGTCGACGTCACGGCGGCGAACGACGACGACGTACTTCCTGTTGCCAGGATCTTCGTCGGCACCGAAGCGGTGCTGCATCGAGTCGCCGAGACCGACGTCGTCGCGTTCTTGGACTTCGACGACGAGTTGCTCGCGCCGCGGTATCGCGCCGACGAACAGGCGCTCGGTCTGCTCGCCCGTGCCGCGCGGGTGGTGGGCGGCCGTACCGAGAAGGGCCGCGTCCTTGTACAGACCAGGCTCGACGGCCACGAGGTGATCGACGCCGCGCTCCATGCCGACCCCGGGCGATTAGTGCTGGTGACGCGGGCGCGCCGGCAGGAACTCGGCTTCCCGCCCTTTCGGGCGATGGCGGAGATCTCCGGCGCTGCCGCACCCGTCTTCATCGACGCTCTCGGCGCACCGCTCGGCCTCGCGATCGACGGTCCGAGCGACGGTCGTTGGCTCGCGCGGGCGGCCAACGTCGACACCCTTGCCGACGCGTTGGCGGCAGTGCCTCGACCCCAAGGACGGCTGCGCATCGAGGTCGACCCGCTGCGCGTGTGATCTACGCACTCCATTCCTGGCGGCGCAGCTCGTAGAGCGCGATGGCGGTGGCCGTGGCCACGTTGAGCGAGCCGACGCGGCCCACCATCGGCAGAAACGCCGCCCGGTCACAGGCCGCCAGCGTGGCCTTCGTGAGACCGTGGTCCTCGTGGCCGACAAGGAGGCAGATGGCAGCGGTGGGCGCGTGGTCGTGCAACGGCGTGGCGTCGTCGGTGAGTTCGAGCGCCACGATTTCGAAGCCGGCTGCTCGCGCGGCGTCGATCGCGTCGAGCGTGCTCGGCACCTCTTCCCACGGCACGTAGCGGTCGGTGCCGAGGGCGGTTTTGGCGGCCCCTGCGCTCGCCGGCGTGGCCGAACCCGCCGCGCACCAGAGGTGGTCGACGCCGTAGGCCGCGGCCGACCGCACGATGGAACCGACGTTCACCGGCGTTGCGACCCCGTCGAGGATGATGGCGATCCGTCCGTTGGTGCGCCGCCGCCACTCGCGATGCAGGCGCTTCAGCGCGGTGCCGTCGAGCTGTTTCATTTTTGCTCGATGCGGAGCAGCCGGTAACCGCCGCGCGACACCATCCGCTGTACATCCCATCGCTCGTCAGAGAGCCAGCGGGCGAGGGAATCCGCGCCCAGGTGGCGCTGGACGACGATCTCGGCGAAGCCGGTCGGGGTCAGGCGGTTGAGCCACGACGCGAGCAGTTCGTGCAAAGCCGCCTTGCCGATGCGCACGGGCGGGTTGGAGAAAACCGCGTCCACATCGACCTCGGCGGGGGGCTCACCGATGCGCACATTGGTCAAGCCGGCGCGCGCCGCGTTCGCCGCGCACAGTGCCAGCGCGCGCTCGTTCACGTCGGTGGCCCACACCGTCGTCGCCGGTGCGCGATGAGCGAGCGTCAGGGCGATGGGGCCGTACCCGCATCCGACATCGACGACGTGGCCGGTGGCAGGTGGCCGGGCCCCTTCCATGAGGAGGAGGCGCGTTCCCGGATCGACGGTGGAGGCGGCGAACACGCCTCGGTCGGTCGTGAGCGTGAGTGTGACATCCGGCAGGGTCAGCGTGATCTCTCTCGGATGCGAAGCGACGTCGGGCCGGGCCGCGAAGTAGTGGCTCGCGTGGCTGGGGTCGTCGGCCATGCGCCGGTAGCCTTCCACGTCATGGCCCCGCTCGAGATCCGTCTCTTCGGTGACCCCGTGCTGAAGCAGAAGGCAGCCGAGGTCACCGACGTTACTGATGCCCTCGTGCGTCTCGCCGACGACATGCTCGTCACGATGTACGAAGCGCCCGGCCTCGGTCTGGCCGCTACCCAGATCGGCGTGCAGAAGCGCTTGTTCGTCTACGACATCGGCGACGGTCCCAACACGATCGTCAATCCCGTCGTGTCCGACGCGCGTGGCGAGTGGGTGTACGACGAGGGTTGTTTGTCGATCCCCGGTCTCTACTTCGAGCTCGTTCGTCCGAAGGAGATCCATCTCACCGGCTATGACCTCGACGGCAATGAGGTCTCGATCGAGGCCGACGAGTTGTTGGCGCGCTTATTCCAACACGAGCTCGATCACCTCGACGGCAAACTGATGCTCGAGATGCTCGACGCCGAGCAGCGGCGCGAGGCCCTGCGTGAACTGCGCCGCCGGGCGATCGAGCCGGTCGAGCCGGGGACGCCCAAGAAGCGGATCAGCCTGAGCTGACGTGCTCGCCGTCGCGCCCCACCGGCCTCGACGCCTGGTCTTTCTCGGGACGCCACAGAGCGCGGTGCCGCCCCTCGAGGCCCTGCACGAGGCCGACTTCGACATCGCGTTGGTCGTGACGCGTCCCGACGCGAGGCGGGGGCGGGGCGTGACCATGACACCGAGCCCGGTGAAGGAGGCCGCCGAGCGACTCGGGTTGCCGGTGAGCCATTCCGTCGACGATGTCTTGGAGGCCGGCGCCGAGCTCGGTGTGGTTGTGGCGTACGGACGGCTCATCCGCCGTCCGGTGCTCGAGCGCCTCGCCTTCGTCAACGTCCACTTTTCGCATCTTCCCCGTTGGCGCGGCGCGGCTCCGGTGGAGCGCGCCATCCTCGCCGGCGACACAGAGACGGGCGTATGCCTGATGGCGCTGGAGGAAGGGCTCGACACCGGCCCCGTCTACGCCAGCGAGGCGGTGGCGATCGGCGCAGACACCACTGCCGACGAACTGCGCGCTCAACTCGTCGAGGTAGGCACCGCGATGCTCATTCGCGAATTGACAGCGGGCCTCGGTAAGCCAGTGCCACAGGTGGGCGAGCCCACCTATGCGGCGAAGGTCGACGCGGGAGAACTGCACATCGACTGGGGTCGCCCCGCCGCCGAGCTCGAACGGCTCGTGCGCGTCGGGGGAGCGTGGACGACCTTTCGCGGGGGCCGGCTACGGATCTTGCGCGCCGGCGTCGAAGACGACACGTTGGTACCCATCGAGGTCCAGCCGGAGGGCAAGGCGGCCATGAGCTTCACGGCGTGGCGCAACGGCGCCCGCGTGCAGCCCGGCGAGCGACTCGGCTCGTGATCGATCAGGCCCGCCGGCTCGCGTACGCAGCCCTCATGCGCGTTGACCACGAGGGCGCGTACGCCAACCTGCTCCTTCCCCGCATGCTCGACGAGAGTCGCCTGGCCGACCGCGACCGTCGCTTCGTGACTGATCTCGTCTACGGCTCAGTGCGTATGCGGCGGGCGTGCGATCACCTCGTCGACCGGTTCGTGATGAAGGATCCCGATCCACCGCTGCGCACCTTGCTTCGTCTCGGGGCGTACCAGATCGCGTACTGCCGCACACCGGCGCATGCCGCGGTGAGCACAACCGTCGCCCTCGCCCCCAACCGCGCCCGAGGGTTCGTCAACGCGGTCCTGCGTCGCGTCGCCGACGCGCCGGTCGAGTTCCCCGACGTCGCCACCCGGTTGAGTTACCCCGACTGGATCGTCCAGCGCGTACGCGCGGAGCTCGGAGACGTCGACGGCCTCGCCGCGCTCGAGCGCATGAACGACCCTCCGCCGGTCTCCGAGCGGCGTGACTCCTATGTGCAGGACCTGGCATCGCAGTGGGTCGCCGGCCTTGTCGACGCGGCACCGGGGGAGCGCGTCGCTGACCTGTGCGCGGCGCCCGGTGGCAAAGCGACCGCGATCGTGGGACGCACCGGCGCCACCGTGGTTGCTCTCGATCGCCGGCTGCACCGCGTGCAACTCATGGTGGCGAACCGCGACCGTCTCGGCCAGCGCGACCGCCTTGCGGTGGTGGCGGCCGACGCGACGAGAGCGCCGCTCTGCGAACGGGCGTTTGATCACGTCCTCGTCGACGCGCCGTGTTCAGGTTTGGGGGCGCTACGCCGGCGACCCGACGCGCGTTGGCGTATCGCCGAAGCCGACCTCGCGGCGCTCACCGCATTACAGGACGCGCTGCTGCGCGAGGCGGGCCGCCTGGCGCGGCCGGGGGGCACGGTGACTTACAGCGTGTGCACGTTGACGGCGGCCGAATCGATCGACCACGACCGCCCTCAGTGGGCATCGCTGCCGCAACCGGGATCGCCATGGCGACCGTATGGACGGGGGGTGCGATTGCTGCCCCAGGATGCCGACACCGATGGGATGGCCGTGATGCGGTGGCGTCTACCGTGACCGCGGTGGCGTTCAGGGCGAAGGTGCTCACCGTGTCGGACGGTGTCGCACATGGCACCAGGGAGGATCGTTCCGGTCGCGCCCTCGTCGAGTTCCTCAAAGAGGCCGGTGTCGACGTGGTCGACCGCCGTGTCACCGCCGACGGTGCCGACGAGGTCGCCGCCGCCCTGGTCGAGATGGCCAACGGCTTCGCGGGACTCATCGTGTCGACCGGCGGTACGGGCTTCGCGCCCCGCGACCTCACGCCGGAGGGCACGCGGCGGGTGATCGACCGGGAGGCGCCCGGACTGGCCGAGGCAATGCGTCTCATCAGTCCCCTCGGTCGCCTCTCGCGGGGGGTCGCGGGCGTATGCGGCAACGCCATCATCGTCAACACGCCGGGCTCACCCAAAGGGTGTGTCGAGAGCCTTGGTGCGGTGATCGATGTGATCCCTCACGCACTGGCCCTGCTTAACGACGAGCCCACGGCGCACTGAGGTTGGCTACCCTCGCTCGGGCATGCTGAGGCTGGTACTGCCCAAGGGTTCACTCGAGAAGGCGACGCTCGACCTGTTCGAGGCGGCCGATCTCACCGTCGTGCGCTCTTCGTCGGTGGATTACCGAGCCGCGATCGATGACCCCCGGATCGCCGAGGTGCGCATCCTGCGGCCCCAGGAGATACCCGTCTACGTCGCGGAGGGAATGTTCGACCTCGGTGTCACAGGACGCGACTGGATCGAGGAAACGGCGAGCAGTGTCGTTTCATTGGGCGAGTTGCAATATTCGAAGGCGACCGCGAACCCGATCCGGGTGGTGGTCGCGGTAGGCAGCGACTCCGCCGTGGAACGGGTCGAGGATCTACCGCACGGCCTGCGAGTCTCGACCGAGTACCCGTCGCTCACCCGCCGCTTCTTCGAGAGCCGCGGCATCAACGCCGACATCCGGTTGTCCTACGGGGCGAGTGAAGCCAAGATCCCCGACATTGCCGACTGCATCGTCGACATCACCGAGACTGGTCGCGCGCTGCGGGCGGCCGGTCTCAAGGTCATCGACACGATCCTCGTCTCCTATACCGAACTCATCGCGAACCCGTCGGCCTATGCCGACCCCGACAAGCAACACGCCATGCACCAGTTGCGTACGCTTCTGCTCGGCTCGCTGGAGGCGAGGGGAAAGGTGCTCGTGAAACTCAACGTCGGCGCCTCCGATCTCGACGCCGTCATCGCGCTGTTGCCGTCGATGAAATCACCCACGGTTTCCAAACTGTTCGGCGACGACGGCTACGCGGTCGAGACCGTGGTGGCGAAGGCGACAATCAACACGCTCATCCCCGCGCTGAAGGACGCGGGCGCCTCCGACATCTTGGAGCTCTCCCTCGCCAAAATCGTCCATTGATGGACGAGCTCACCGGCACGGTCCGCACCTTCGACTCCGCCCGCGGCTACGGATCGGTCGAAAGCGACGACGGGCGTTCGTGGTTCTTTCACTGCACCCAGATTGCCGACAGGACGCGAACGATCGAGGTCGGTGCCCGAGTGCGCTTCGCGGTGGTGGCTGGTCGTATGGGGCGATGGGAGGCGGTCGGCCTCGCGGGCATCGCGTCATGACACCGTTCGAGCGCCGCGTCATCGACGTGTTGCAGTCACTTCGCCCCGGCGACGTGGTCTCCTACGGGGAGGTGGCCGAGGACGCCGGCTACCCCGGACGCGCCCGTGCGGTGGGCAACGTGCTCGCTACACGCGACGGCCTGCCGTGGTGGCGGGTGGTGACCGCGAGCGGACGGCTCGTGCCCGGCCAGGAGCGCCGTCAAGCGGCGCTACTGCGGAAGGAGGGCCGCGTGGTCAGAGGCCACCGGGTGCTCCGTTGATAGCCGCGTGTTGATAGCCGCGTGTTGATAGCCGCGTGTTGATAGCCGCCTGTTGACTACTCGGCGTCCGCCGCTTTCAACTGCACGAAAGCCAGCCGGATCTGGGCGAGCGCGTCCTTCAGCGTCGGCTCGAGTTCGGCGAGCCGGCCCGTCAGCCCATCGATCACGGCTGCCATCGCGTCGATCGCGAGCGTGGCCTCGGAGAAGTGCGGCGGGCTCTGGCTGAGGTGGATAGCCCCGAGCTCATAGAGCCCCATGATGTGGTTGGCCACCACCTGCACCGCAGGCACCTGGGCCAGTTGCCGGCGCACCTCGGCCATCTCGGCGGCCGCCTCGGCCAGGCGATCGGCGTCGAGTTCGTCGAGAACGTCTCCGTCGTCGTCGGGGTCCGAGTCAGCGCCGTCGACCGGATGCTCACCACCGGGTGTCCAGAGCGAACTCACCTGAGCTACCCTATCGGCGCAATCAATCGAGGAAAGCGGGGTCAATCACCCCCACCCGACCACCGGCACGGCCGTGTGCGTTCGGGTCGATGCTGAAGCGCCGGGCTCTCTCGCGCGTGACGGACGTCGGTTTTCCCCGACCATCCGTATCCGTTTCTGGGAGGAGATGCCCATTGTTCCGGAGTGAGCACCCATAGCAGCGCCGGCCAACAACGAACCGCCGATCAACGACCGAATACGGGCCCGTGAGGTGCGGGTCATCAGCACTGATGGCCAGCAGCTCGGGGTGATGTCTCTTCCAGAGGCACTCAACCTGGCCCGGGAGGCCGAGCTCGACCTCGTTCTGATCGCACCGATGGCGAATCCACCGGTGGCCAAGATCATGGACTACGGAAAGTGGCGCTACGAGGAGGCCCAAAAGGCCAAGGAGTCGCGTCGCAAGAGCACGAACATCTCCATCAAGGAGATGAAGTACCGCCCGAAGATCGGTCAGGGTGATTTCGACACCAAGACCCGCCGTATCGCCGAGTTTCTCGGTGAGGGACACAAGGTGAAGGTCACGATCATGTTCCGAGGCCGAGAGGTCTTCCATCCCGAGCTGGGCATGCGCATCCTCGACCACGTGGCCGAGAACGTCGCCAATGTCGGCAAGGTCGAGGCGGCGCCCAAGCTCGACGGTCGCAACATGACCATGGTGCTCGCTCCCGAAAAGAAGCCCAAGCCCAAAGAAGCGAGACGACCGGCCGAACCGGTCACCCCTTCGGACCCCGCGAACGGCGATCAGCCGGCCTAGAGCGGGCGATCAACCGTCCGGCCCGACCGGGCGCCACCCAGGAGACAGTGCATGCCCAAGATGAAAACCTCTAAGACGGCCGCGAAGCGGTTCGTCAAGACCGGCCGCGGGAAGCTGCGCCGGCTGCAGGCCAACCGCCAGCACCTGTTCGAAAAGAAGTCCTCGAGGCGGACCCGCCGTCTCGCCGGCACCGTCGACGTCCATTCCGGCGACGTGAAGAAGATCAAGCGCCTCCTGGGCGAGCGGTGAGAGGAGCGTCATGGCAAGGGTCAAACGAGCGGTCGGCTCGAAGAAGCACCGCAAGCAAGTGCTCGAGCGGGCGAAGGGCTACTACGGCAACAAGAGCCGTAGCTACCGAGCCGCGCACGAGCAGGTCATGCGGTCGATGCAGTACGCGTTCCGCGATAGGCGTGCCCGTAAGGGCGACATGCGCCGCCTTTGGATACAGCGCATCAACGCCGGCTGTCGCCAACACGACATGAGCTACAGCCGCTTCATCGCCGGCCTCAACGCTGCCGGTATCGAAGTCGATCGCAAGGTCCTCGCCGATCTGGCCGTGAGCGACGCCGCCGCCTTTGGCGCATTGGTCGAGGCGGCGCGTAAGGCCCTCGAAGAGGTCGTCGCCTGACCGGGCCTCTCGTTCTCAGCAATCCCAGAGTTCAACGGCTGCGGCGCCTTTTGGGGCGTCGCAGTGCGCGCTACAGCGAGCGCGCCTTCGTTGTGGAGGGGCCGACCCTTCTCGCCGAGGCCGTGGCGGCCGGCCTCACCATCGAGGAGGTCTTCCGCGGTCCGTCGGCATCGCTCGATCTCCCCACCGGGGTGCCCGTTCGCGACATCGACGACCGCGTGATCAATGCCGTCACCGATGTGGAATCGCCGCGCGGCGTCCTTGCGGTGGTCGCGATGCCGGCGCGGGCCCTGCCGTCGGATGCGTCGTTCGTTGTGGTCCTCGCCGGCGTGGCCGACCCCGGCAATGCGGGCACGATCATCCGGTCGGCGGAGGCCGCCGGCGCCGACGGCATCGTCCTGACAGCGGGCTCCGTCGATCCCTACAACCCGAAATGCGTACGTGCGTCGGCGGGCGCGCTCTTTCACGTGCCGGTGATCGTCGACGGCGACCCGCGTGCGCTCGGTCTGCGATCGATCGGTACGTCGTCGCACGCGCCGACCTCGTACCTCGACGCCGACCTCCGGCGCCCGCTGGCGCTCGTGTTCGGCAACGAGGCCCACGGAATCCCCGACGGCATCGACCTTGACGTCGTAGTAAGCATTCCTCACCGCGGGCGCACCGAGTCGCTGAATGTCGCGATGGCCGCGACGCTGCTGTGCTTCGAGGTGGCCCGCCGCCCGCAATGAGGTCGTTTTCCGCTCGTCGCGCCGTCTACCGTGCCCAGCCATGCTCGACGAGATTGCGGCCGCCCGGCGCGACGCCTTGGCGCGTGCGCGCGGGGTCGCGACGGTCGCCGATGCACGAGCGATTGAGCCAGAGCTCACGGGTCGGCGCTCGCTGCTCGGCCAGCTGAAGCAGCGTCTCGGAGGTCTCGGGCCGACCGAGCGGAAGGACGCGGGCCAGGCGTTGAACGCGGCGGTGGCCGAGGTGGAAGCGACGTTGAGCACGCGCGTCGGAGAGCTGGCCGCAGTCGAGCGCCGCCATCGACTCGAGAACGAACGACTCGATCTCACCGAGCGGCTCACTCGGCCGAGCCGTGGCCACCTTCATCTCGTGACGCAGACCCACGAACGGCTCGAAGATGTCTTCATCGGTCTCGGCTTCACGGTGAGCGAGGGTCCAGAGGTCGAAACCGACTGGTACAACTTCACCGCGCTGAACATGCCGCCGTCGCACCCCGCGCGCAGCATGTGGGACACCCTCTTCGTGGATTGGGGCGAACCGGGCACGGTCGTGCTGCGCACGCACACCTCGCCCGTGCAGATCCGCGTGATGGAGACGACCACCCCGCCGATCTACACCGTCGTCCCCGGACGGGTATTCCGGCGCGACACCGCCGACGCGACGCACATGCCCGTGTTTCATCAAATCGAAGGACTCGTCGTCGACCGCGGCATCACGTTCGGCGATCTCGCCGGCACCATCGAGGCGTTTACGAAGGCGTACTTCGGTTCGGAGTTCACGAGCCGTCTACGGCCGTCATACTTCCCGTTCACCGAGCCGTCCGCCGAGTTCGATATCCAACGCCCCGACGGGTCGTGGCTCGAGCTTGGTGGCTGCGGCATGGTCCACCCCAACGTGCTGGCGAACTGCGGGGTTGATCCGGAGGAGTGGTCAGGCTTCGCGTTCGGGTTCGGCACCGATCGGATGCCGCAGTCACGCCACGGTCTCGACGACCTGCGCGAGATGTATACGAACGATCTCCGGTTCCTGGAGCAGTTCTGATGGAGGTATTGCTGTCGTGGCTGAATGAGCTGGCGCCGGTGGGCGTCGATGTCGCCGCGCTCGCCGACACGATGAATGACCTCGGCCTCGCCGTCGACGGCATCGAGACCGTCGGCGCCCCGATCGACGGGGTAGTGGTCGCCAAAGTGCTGGGGTTGCGCCCCCACCCCGATGCCGATCGCATGCAACTCGTCGATGTCGATACGGGCGACGGTCAGTCTCTGCAAATCTGCTGCGGAGCCTTCAACATGGCCGTCGGCGATCTTGTGCCTCTGGCGACCGTGGGCACCGTCATGCCCGACGGTCGAGCGATCAACCGAGCGAAGAAACGGGGCGAGTGGTCGAACGGCATGCTCTGCTCACCTGCCGAGCTGGGCCTGTCGAGCGATGCCGAGGGTATTGCTGTCCTGCCGTCCGGTCTTGATGTCGGCGCCCCCGTGTTCGGTGCTCTCGGCGTCTCGCCCGACGTCGTCTTTGACCTCGACCTCACCCGCAACCGGCCCGACGCGTACGCACACCTCGGTATCGCTCGCGATCTGGCCGCGCGCCTCCACGTCCCGTTCGCCCCCTCGCTGGGTACCACGGTCGACGTCGACGGAAAGTCAGAAGGCATCACCGTCACGCTCGACAAGCGTTCGGCCTGTGGACGGTTCACCGCTCATCTCGTCACCGGCGTCTTCGTCACCGAGTCGCCCCGCTGGCTCGCCGAGCGACTGTCTCGCGCCGGGATGCGTCCCATCAACAACATTGTCGACGTGTCCAACTACGTGATGCTCGAGATGGGGCGACCGAATCACACCTACGACATGACCAAGCTCGAAGGCGGAGGTTTCCGCGTGCGCAGCGCCCACTCGGCCGAGACCGTCGAAACGCTCGACGGCGTTACGCGCGTGCTCACCACCGACGACGTCGCGATCTGCGACGGCAACGACGTGGTCATCGGCATCGGGGGGATCATGGGCGGCGCGTCCACCGAGATCGATGCCAACACATCAGCCGTCGCGCTCGAGATGGCGTGGTTCGAACCGTCGGCTATCGCGAGCTCAGGCGCCCGCCTGGGGCTGCGCAGCGAGGCGTCGATGCGCTTCGAGCGGGGTTGCGACACCGACGACATGGCGGTCGGCGCGAGGCGTTTCATCGAGCTCTTGCGGCTCACGTGTCCGGATGCCCGCTTGCACGAGATGGTCGACGCGGTCGGTTCTTTGCCGCCACGTCCGGCGATCGCGGTACGAACCAGCCGCGTGAACGCGCTGCTCGGCACCGAGCTCGACAGCGCGACGATCAAGGATCTCCTAGACCCGATCGGATTCGCAACGAAGATCGGCACCGATGGTGTCCTGCAGGTGCAACTGCCGACATGGCGCTACGACGCGACGGCCGAGGTCGACGTCATCGAAGAGGTGGCCCGGCACCACGGCTACGGCCGCATCGCGAAAACGGTGCCCAAATCCACTGTGTTCGGTGGCCTCACCCCCCTCCAGCGGGACCGGCGCCTGGTGCGCCAGGTGCTCGTCGGCCTCGGCATCACCGAAGCCATGCCCAACGCGTTCCTGGCGCCTGGCGATCTCGAACGGTCGGGTCTGCCCGGCACGGCCATCACGATCACGAATCCGCTCGATGCCGACGAGTCGGTGCTGCGCACATCTCTGCTGCCTGGGCTCCTGAAAGCGATCGCCTACAACGCATCGCACCGCCGGCTCGGTGCCCGCTTCTTCGAAATCGGCCATATCTACGGGGTGCCCGACGAGCCCGCGACTCTCCCCGATGAACGCGAGATCATCGCGATCGCGCTGGCCGGCACGCCGGCAATCGGCGCGGTGGCAGTCCTCGACGAACTGGTCGCTGTGCTCGCGATCGACGGGCTCCGGCTCACCCCGACGGCGCGCCCGGGGCTGCACCCGAGCCGGACGGCAGTGGTCACTGTCAACAGCGCCGAGGTTGGCGTTGTCGGCGAAGTCGATCCCGACGTGGCCGCGGCGTACTCAATCACGGAGCGGGTGGCGTGGTTGGCGCTCGATCTGCCCGCGCTGCTCGCGCATCCCCACGGGCCGCGTGCCTATCGAAAGATCAGCCGGTTTCCCTCGAGCGACATCGACCTCGCGTTCGTCGTCGACGATTCCGTGGCCGCATTCGACATCGAGTCCACGATGCGGGAGGCCGCCGGCGATCTGCTCGTCGACCTGCAACTGTTCGACGTCTTCCGCGGCCCATCGGTGCCGCAGGGCTCTCGCAGCCTCGCGTACGCCCTGCGCTTGCAGTCGAACGAGCGCACACTGACCGACGGGGAAGTGGCCGCGGTGCGTAAGCAAATCGTCGACGCCGTCACCCGCCGCCACGGTGCGCGGTTGCGGGGCTGAGCATTCGAGCCTTGCCGATTTCTTTCAACGTCAAAGCTCAAGCCCGCGGCCCCTGGGTCGATCTGTTGGGTCAGGGAACCTGACCCGCAACATCCGGGTGGCCTAGCCCCCCGGGCCCCCGGATGTTGGTCAGGACCCCATTTCGAATTGCGCATGCTCATGCACGTATCTGTATTATCATGCATATATGGGCGAGAGACGTGTCGGGATCGTGGGGGCATCCGGCTATACGGGCGTGGAGCTGCTGCGCCTGTGTTCACTTCACCCTGACTTCGACGTCGTCGTCGCCACCGGCGATTCCCAGGTGGGAACGCCTGCCGCCGCGCTCTATCCGAGCTTGGCGGCCTCGTACCCCGACCTCGTATTTGCCCGACTCGACCTCGACTCGCTCGCCGGCCTCGACGTCGTGTTCCTCGCGTTGCCGCACGGGGAGGCCCAAAGGGTGGCGCCGAGCCTGCTGGGTCGCGTGGGGGTCATCGTCGATCTCTCGGCTGACTTCCGCTTGAGGGACGCGTCGCTCTACCCGCGCTGGTACGGCGCGGCCCATCAGCATCCAGAGCTGCTCCCACGGTTCGCCTACGGCCTGCCGGAGCTTTTCCGCCAAGAGATCGTCGGAGCCGAGGCGGTCGCCGCGCCGGGCTGCTACGTCACCGCCAGCGCACTGGCCATCGCGCCGCTCGTGCGCGCCGGCGTCATTGACCCCCACGGTGTCATCGTCGATGCCGCCTCCGGTGTGTCGGGGGCCGGTCGGTCGCTGAAGGCGGACACGGCGTTCTGCACGGTCGACGAGGACTTCACCGCGTACGGACTGCTCGATCACCGCCACACGCCCGAGATCGAGCAGGCGACCGGCGCGCAGGTGCTCTTCACACCACATCTGGCTCCGATGAATCGGGGGATCCTGGCCACCTGTTACGCCCGCCCGGCGGAGGCGACGTCCACAGAGTCCCTTCTCGCTACCCTCGCCCGTAGCTACAAGGACGAGCCGTTCGTCGTGGTGGGGGAGGCGTCGCCCTCGACGAAGGCGACCCTTGGCTCCAACACGGCCCACCTCACGGCGCGCTACGACGAACGCACGGGTTGGGTCGTGGTCCTGGCCGCGATCGACAACCTCGTCAAAGGTGCCTCCGGTCAGGCGATCCAGTGCGCCAACATCGCAATCGGCCTCCCCGAGACCACGGGCCTGCCGCTCGCCGGGATGTATCCGTGAGCAGCGGGGCCGCGGAGAAGGCGTCGATGCTCGTCGAGGCGCTGCCGTACATCCGCCGTTTCTCGGGCCGCACGGTGGTCGTGAAATACGGCGGCAACGCCCTGGCCGGCACCGCGCTCGCCGGCACCGGGAGCGACGCGCTCACGCTCTTCGCGCAAGACATCGTGCTCATGCGTTCGGTGGGCATGCGGCCGGTGGTGGTGCACGGCGGCGGTCCACAAATCTCCGACCTCATGCGCCGGCTCGGCAAAACGGCTGAGTTCCGTGACGGCCTGCGCGTCACCGATGCCGAGACCGTCGACATCGCACGCATGGTGTTGCTCGGACAGGTCAATCCGAGCATCGTCTCGGCCATAAACCGGCACGGCTCACTGGCGATCGGGGTCAGCGGTGAGGACGCCGGCCTCATCAGGGCCCGCAGGGCCGATCCTGAGCTTGGCTTCGTGGGCGAGGTCGACTCGATCGACCCGATCGTGCTCGTGCGCCTGCTCGACCAGGACATGATCCCTGTCGTCGCCACCATCGGCACGGACGGTTCCGGCCAGGCGTACAACATCAACGCCGATGCCGTGGCCGGCGCGATCGCCGAGGCCCTCGGGGCCGAGAAGCTCGTGTACCTGACCGACATCGACGGGCTACGGCGTGATGTCAACGACCCGTCGTCGCTCATCCGTCAGAGCACGGCCGACGAACTTCAGCGACTGATCGACGATGGCGTTCTCCAAGGCGGCATGATCCCCAAGATCGCATCGTGCGTCCACGCCGTGAGCCACGGCGTTGAGCGCGCCCACATCCTCGACGGACGCATCCCGCACGTGCTCCTGCTCGAGATCTTCACCGACGAAGGCATCGGCACGATGGTCACGAAAGGTTGACTCATGAGTGAGCACGGCTTCAAAACCACCGGCGACTACTGCCCTTTGATGCCCACGTACGGGCCGCCATCGGTGATGTTCGTACAGGGACAGGGCACCGAACTCTGGGACTCAGACGGTCGGCGCTATCTCGATTTTCTTTCGGGGTTGGCCGTCACGTCGCTCGGTCATTCGCACCCAGCGGTGGCCGACGCGCTCGCAGAGCAGGCGCGCACGCTCCTGCACACGTCGAATCTCTTCGCCACGCCGGTCGCGCCCGAGGTGGCCGGCACGCTCGACGGGCTGCTCGGCGGTGGCGGTCAGGTGTTCTTCTGCAACTCGGGGGCGGAGGCCAACGAGTGTGCGATCAAGCTGGCCCGGCGGTGGGGCGGTCACGGTCGCTACACCGTCGTCAGCGCGTACGGCAGCTTCCACGGCCGCACGCTCGCCACGCTCCATGCCACCGGTCAGCCGTCGAAGCATGAGGCCTTCCAGCCCCTCCCCGAAGGCTTTCGCCACGTGGCGTGGGACGACCTCGACGCACTGGCGGCCGCGCTCGTGCCCGACGTCGCCGCCGTGCTGCTCGAACCGGTGCAAGGCGAAGGGGGCGTGAACCCGGCCACAGTCGAGTACTTCGCCGGCGTTCGCCGGTTGTGCGACGAGCGGGGAATCTTGTTCATGGTCGACGAGGTGCAAACCGGCTTCGGTCGCACCGGTCGTTGGTTCGGGTATCAGCACTTCGGCGTCGCCCCCGACGTCGTGACGTTGGCCAAAGCCCTCGGCAACGGCGTACCGATCGGCGCGTGCTGGGCCCGCCGCGATGTCGCCGCGGCGTTCCGGCCCGGCGACCACGCGACCACGTTCGGCGGCACGCCTATTGCCACGTCGGCGGCACGAGCGGTGCTCGCCGAGATGATCCGTATCGACGCCCCCGCGCTCGCCGAGCGGGCCGGCCATCGCCTGGCGACGGCGTTGCGGGCGACGCCGGGGGTGGTGAACGTGCGGGGACTTGGGCTTCTGCTCGCGGTCGAGCTCGAGCCGCCTCTCGATGCCAAGGTCGTGGCGAACGATCTGCTCGCCGCCGGGCTCGTGGTCAACGCGGTGACGGCCACGGCGTTGCGGCTCGCCCCGCCGCTGAACGTGAGCGATGACCACATTGACGAGGCGGTCGCCATTATCGGTCGGGCGTTGGGATCATGACGCGTCACTTCCTGGAGCTGTCCGATCTCAGCCCCGGCGATTTGACGGCGGTGCTCGATCTCAGCGAGCGGTCCGATCCGCCCCAGGTACTGGCCGGAAAGGGGATGGCGCTTCTGTTCGAGAAGCCGTCGGCGCGGACACGCAATTCGGTGGAGATGGCCGTCGTGCAGCTGGGGGGACATCCCGTCACCATTCGCGACGACGAAGTGGGCCTCGACATTCGCGAGAGTTGCGAGGACGTCGCCCGCACGTTGAGCTGTTATCACCACGCAATCGGGGCCCGCGTGTTCGACCACGGGAAGCTCGAACGCCTGGCCGCGGCGTCGAGTGTGCCCGTCGTGAACCTGTTGTCGGATCGCTCCCATCCGATCCAAGCCCTCGCGGATCTACTCACCATCCGCCAGCACGTGGGTCGCCTCGACGACGTGACGCTCGCGTACGTCGGCGACGGGAACAACATGGCGCACGCGCTCGCGCAGGCCACCGAGCTCTGTTGCCTAAATGTGCGGGTCTCTTCACCGCCCGGCTATCGACTCGAGGAAGCCACGAAGGCAGAGCTCGTCGACGACCCCGCGGACGCCGTGCGCGGCGCCGACGTCGTCTACACCGACACATGGGTCTCTATGGGGCAAGAGGCTGAGGCGGCCAAGCGGCGGCCATTGTTCGCCCCGTGGCGCGTGACGGCCGAGTTGCTCGCGCTCGCCGCGCCCGACGCGATCTTCTTGCACTGCCTCCCCGCCCATCGGGGCGACGAGGTCGTCGACGCCGTGCTCGACGGCCGCCAGTCGCGAGTGTGGGCCCAGGCGGCCAACCGGATGCACACCACGCGTGGTCTCCTCGCGTTCCTACTCGGAGCGTCGTGATGACCAAGGCGTCGAACGCTCGACCCACGAAGGCGCAACGTCAGCACCGGCTTGTTCAGCTGATCGCGAAGAACCAGGTCACGAACCAGCCCGATCTCGTCGAATTGCTGAGAGCCGACGGAGTGATGGCCACGCAGGCCACCGTCTCGCGTGACCTCGAGGACCTTGGGGCGGTGAAGGTGCGCATCCCCGGCGGCGAGACCGTGTACGCGATTCCCGAGTACGAGCCGGAGCGCCTCGCGCCCGAAGCTCACCTGCGCCGCATGCTGGCGGAGTGGGTCGTGGAGGTCAGCCACTCCGGCCCTCTCGTGGTGCTGCGCACGCCACCGGGGTGTGCCCACGTCGTCGCATCGGCTCTCGACCGTTCGGGGATCTCTGGACTCTTGGGCACGGTGGCGGGCGACGACACGTTGCTGTGCGTCGCGGCCGAGAAAGTGGGCGGAGCTCGGCTCGCCTCGTCGCTGCGCACCTTGGCAGCGCTCTGAGATGGGCGCGCCGTTGTGGCAGGGGCGGTTCGCGAGTCCGCCCGCCGACGAGCTGCTCGCGTTCACGGCGAGCCTGCCTTTCGACCGCCGGCTCGGGCCCGACGATGTCGTCGGGAGTCGCGCCCATGTGCGCATGCTCGGCCGCGTGGGGCTGCTCACCGACGGCGAGCGCGATGCGGTACTGGCCGCGCTCGACACGGTCGACAAGGAACTCGCCACCTCGACGTTCGCGTTCGTTGCGAGCGACGAAGACATCCACACCGCGATCGAACGCCGGGTGACCGAACTGGCGGGCGACGCAGGCGCCAAGCTGCACACCGGCCGGAGCCGCAACGATCAGGTGGCCACCGATCTTCGGCTGTGGTGCAAGCGCGAGTTGGGCGCCGTTGTACGCAGGGTCCTCGCCCTGCAGGACGTACTGCTCGCACGAGCCGTGGGCGCCGGGGGTACGTACCTTCCCGGGTACACCCACCTTCAAAGGGCGCAGCCCGTGCTGCTGGCCCATCACCTGCTCGCCCACGCCTGGTCGCTGGCACGAGACGTCGACCGTCTGTTCGCCACAATTGCCAGGCTCGATGTGTCTCCACTGGGTGCGGGCGCGTTGGCGGGCTCGTCACTGCCGCTCGACCCGGTGTCGAGCGCGGCCGAACTCGGCTTTGCCTCTGTGTTCGAGAACAGCCTCGACATCACAAGCGATCGCGATTTCGTGGCCGAGGCCGTGTTCGACCTGTGCCTCTTGGGTGTGCATCTCTCGCGCCTCGGGGAGGAGTGGGTCTTGTGGACGAGCGAGGAGTTCGGCTTCGCTCGCCTCGCCGACGCGTACGCCACGGGCAGCTCGATGCTCCCGCAGAAGAAGAATCCCGACATCGCCGAGTTGGCGAGAGGAAAGGCCGGCCGCCTCATCGGCAACCTCACGGGTGTGCTCGCCACGCTGAAAGGACTTCCGCTCGCGTACAACCGCGATCTGCAGGAGGACAAAGAGCCACTGTTCGACGCGGTCGATCAGGCGAGCCTCGCGCTCAGTGCGCTGGCGGGCATGATCGCGACGGCGACCTTCGTCCCCGAGCGCATGCAGGCCGCCGCCGACGCGCCCACGGCCGCCGCCACCGATCTCGCCGAATGGCTCGTCGCGCGCGGTATGCCGTTTCGCCACGCGCACGGCGTCGTCGCGGCGGTCGTGCGCGCCTCGGTTGAACCGGGAGCGCCGTCTTTCGCGGATCTGGTTCGAGCCCACGACGCTCTCGGTCCTGATGCCGTAGCGCTCACCGAGCCCGGCCGCTCGGTGACTCAGCGGACCACGCCAGGGGGAGCGGGACCCGCACCGGTCGCCGTCCAGGTTGAACGCTTCCGCGCCCACCTCGCCACCGATGCCGCGCGCGCCGGCATACCCGCTCGATAGGTTCGAGCGCTCATGGGCAACGTGCTGTCTTCGCTACCGATCGGCGAGCGCGTTGGCATCGCGTTCTCCGGCGGCCTCGACACATCAGTGGCGGTGGCGTGGATGCGCGAGAAAGGCGCCGTCCCCTACGCCTACACCGCCGACCTCGGTCAGTACGACGAGCCCGATCTGGCGAGTGTGCCCGAGCGCGCCCGCCGCTACGGCGCTGAAGCGGCACGCGTGATCGACTGCCGCGAGGCGCTCGTGCACGAAGGGCTCGTCGCGTTGCAGTGCGGGGCCTTCCACATAACTACTGCGGCCAAGACCTACTTCAACACCACTCCGCTCGGACGCGCCGTCACCGGCACGTTGCTCGTCAAGGCGATGGCGGCCGACGACGTGCACGTGTGGGGCGACGGGTCCACCTACAAGGGCAACGACATCGAGCGCTTTTACCGCTACGGGTTGCTCGTGCACCCGGGGCTGCGCGTCTACAAGCCGTGGCTCGATCCGCTATTCGTCACCGAACTGGGTGGCCGCGCTGAGATGAGCGAATGGTTGAAAGTGCGCGATCTGCCCTACCGGGACTCGGCCGAGAAGGCGTACTCCACCGACGCGAACATCTGGGGCGCGACGCACGAAGCCAAGCAGCTCGAGCTGCTCGACACGTCAATGGAGATCGTCGAGCCGATCATGGGCATCCGCCACTGGGACCCCTCCACAGGCGTCGAGCCGGAAACCGTCACCGTACGGTTCGTCGAGGGCTGGCCCACCGCCGTCAACGGCGTCGAGTTCGACGATCGGGTCGCGCTCGTCGTCGAGGTCAACGCGATCGGCGGCCGTCACGGTCTCGGCATGAGCGACCAGATCGAGAACCGGATCATCGAGGCGAAAAGTCGCGGCATTTATGAGGCGCCCGGCCTCGCCCTGCTGCACATCGCGTACGAACGCCTCGTGACCGCCATTCACAATGAGGGCACCATCGACAACTACCGCACGATGGGGCGCCGTTTGGGGCGGCTCCTCTACGAGGGACGGTGGTTCGACCCGCAGGCGATCATGTTGCGCGAGCCGATACAGCGGTGGGTGGGTAGCGCCGTGAGCGGCGAGGTCACCGTCAAGCTCCGCCGGGGCGACGACTACACGATCCTCGACACCACCGGACCCGACCTCACATACGCGCCCGAGCGTCTGTCGATGGAGAGCAGTGACTCCGCGTTCGGCCCGCTCGATCGCATCGGTCAACTCACGATGCGCAATCTCGACATCGCCGATTCTCGCCACAAACTCGAGCTGTACCGGCGCGCCGGCGCATTGACCGGCGGCGACGACCTCGGCCTGGCCGCGCTCGACTCGGCCGACTGACGATGTACCGCAACACGATCCGAGTCCGCTACGGCGAAGTCGATATGCAACGGGTGGTGTTCAACTCGCACTACCTCACGTATTGCGACGACACCGTCGACACCTGGTTGCGCTCCCTGTTCTCCGACTTCGAGACGTTGGGTTGGGACATCATGCTCAAGAAGGCCACCATCGAGTGGCAGTCAGGAGCGCGTCTGCAGGAGCAGCTCGACATCGACGTCGCCATTGCTCGCTGGGGCGACACGAGCTTCGATATCGGCGTGCGCGCGGTGGTCGGTGAGCGGGCGGTGTTCACCGCGACGCTGGTCTATGTGGGCGTACGTCCGGGCACGCTCGAGCCCGTGGCTCCTCCCGCGGTGGTGCGCGCCGCGTTGGGCGAGGCCACCGCCTGGTGAGAAGGGTCCCAATCGGTCGTCGCGGACTCGGTTGGCCGAACACCACATGAAGTCCACGGATCTGGAACGGACTGCTGGGCCTTCGTCGCGAACTCGCTGGCAGGAGGTGGTGATCGGCCCAACCGCCTGACCAACCTCCGAGCCATCGCCAGTCGCAAATCGTCGGAGTTGGGGTGGACCATCCTTGCTCGAGCCTTAGTGCTCTTCTACCTTCGCCACCATGCACATCAACCAGGGTCCTTTGCACCGCTACGTGTCGGCACTGTGGGAAGCGAAGGGCACCGACTTGCTTCTGACGGTCGAATCGCGCCCGTTCATCCGCGTGGACGGGGAGCTTCGGCGGCTCGACGACGAGGCCGAGTTGACCGAGGAGGACATCGGGCTGGTGATCGTGGGCGTGTTGACCGAGGAACAGATGAGGGAGTTCGAGCATCGTAGAGATACGGACTTCGCGGTTTCCTTCGAGGACAAGGCGCGTCTGCGCGGGAGCGCGTATATGCAGCGGGGCAACCCGGCGCTGGCGCTGCGACTCATCCCTGATCGCATCCCGAGCTTCGACGAGCTCGGGCTGTCGGCCGCGGTGCGTGACCTAGCCACGCTCGCACAGGGCTTGGTGCTCTTCACCGGCCCGACCGGCTCGGGCAAGTCGACAAGCCAAGCTGCGGTGGTCGACTGGATCAACCACAATCGCCGCTGCCACATCCTCACGATTGAAGACCCAATCGAGTACCTGCATCGCCATGCCCAGTCGGCGGTCAGCCAGCGAGAGGTCGGTACCGACAGCGACTCTTTCGCTCGGGCGTTGCGCTCGGCGCTGCGCGAGGACCCCGATGTGATCCTCCTGGGTGAGATGCGCGACCCGGAGTCGATCGCCATCGCCCTCACCTTGGCCGAGACGGGCCACCTGGTGATCTCGACGCTGCACACGAACGACGCCGCCCAGGCCCTCGACCGCATCGTCGACGTGTTTGAGGCGGAGCGGCAGGAACAGATACGCGTGCAGCTTTCCAGCGCCCTCGCGGCGGTCGTGGCCCAGCGCCTCTTGCCTCGCATCGGGGGCGGGTTGGTAGCCGCCTACGAGGTGCTCATCGCCAGCCACGCGGTTCGGAACCTGATCCGTGAAGGCAAGACGCGCCAGATCCGCAATGTGATCACCACGGGTCAGGGGGTGGGCATGCAGACGCTCGAAGCCGGGTTGTCGAGGCTGGTGCTGGAACGGGTGGTGACCTACGAGGACGCGGTCGCGCGCGCTCTCGTGCCCAACGAGGTGGCGACGGCGCCCCCAGTCGTGCGCAATGACGTGATGGCGTCGCTTCCTCCGCCACTTGAGTAAAAGCTGACCACTACGCGTAGTTAGACGGCCACAGACGGGGGCTAGTCCTCTTCTGCCAGCGGCGCCCCGTCCTTACCATCCAACTCATGCCTGGGATTGCGGAGCAACGAAGCGCGCTCGTCGCGCAGCAAAATCGTTCGGGGTTTGGTCTCATGGCGACACCGCTCCCGACCCCATCGACGGCGCGTGCCGCCACTGAGGGCCCCCGGCGATGAGCAACTTCGCGCCGCCGCCGCCCGCGCCTCGGGCCGGTGTTGATGACCTGAGATCCGCCGTGGCGGTCCTTGATAGACCAAATGGGGCTCGCGTCGATCAGGATCGAACCGAGCCGGCGTTGTCGCCCGGGAAGTCTGGGGTCAAGCCGTGGTACCGGCGCGATTTTTACGTCGGCCGCGCCGTCAAACCCGAGATCGTCATGAACTTCTCGCGGCAGGCCGCCTCGTTCCTCCGCGCCGGCATCCCGATCCTCGAGGCATTGGCCATCGTCGCTGAGGAGAGCTCGAGCGAGAAGATGACCGAGGTGCTCGAGGACGTGCAGGAACGCCTCCGCTACGGGTCGAGCTTCTCCGAGGCGATCGAGGTACACCCCAAGGTGTTCCCCGGCTACTACATCGCCATGGTCCGTGCCTCCGAGCTGACAGGTGCGCTCGACGACGTGCTCGAACAGTTGGCCGGCTACATCGAGCGTGACGTGAACGCTCGTCGTCAGGTGAAGAGCTCGCTCACCTATCCCATTTTCGTCCTTGGTCTGGCGCTCGTGGCCGTCGTCGTGATGTCGGCATGGGTACTGCCCAAGTTCAAGTCGCTCTATTCGAGCCTCGGGGCGAAGCTGCCCCTGCCGACACGGATGCTGTTGGGGTTCACCGGCTTCATGACCAATTCGTGGCCGGTGGTGCTGCTGGTACTGGTTTCTATGGCCGCGGTTGGGTTTGGGGTGTACGGCGGGAAGCACGGCAAGGGTCGGCGCGACCGGCTCGATCTGCGGATACCGGCCGTGGGCCGCTTGGTCCACCTCATCGCCGTGGAGCGCTTCTGCCGGGTGCTTTCGGCGCTAGTCACCGCCGGAGTCCCACTGCCCGACGCGGTGGATGTGTCGGCCGACAGCACGAACAACTGGGTGTTTCAGGACAAGCTCGCGACGGTCCGTGAGCAGATGATCCGCGGCGAAGGGTTGGCACGGCCGATCCACACGTCGGGGCTCTTTCCCGCAGCTGCCCGCCAGATGATCCGGGTGGGCGAGAGCACGGGCACGCTCGACCGCCAGCTCGCCACCGCAGCCGATTTCTACGGTCGGGAGCTCACGTACCAGTTGAAGAAGGCCACCGACCTCTTCGAGCCGATCGTCATCGTGATGGTGGGGTTCGTCGTCGGCTTCGTGGCCGTCGCACAGATCTCTGCCATGTACAGCGTCTTTCACCAGATCAAGCAGTGAAGCACCTGCACCCAAGATCTCGACAAGAGAAAACAACCCCCCAAAACAGGAAGGTTCCACAGAATGAATGAGTACCTGAACAACCGCAGGCGCAAGGGCGATGGAGGCTTCACCCTTATCGAACTGCTGATTGCCATCGTCGTCATTGGCATCTTGACGACCGTCGTAATCGTGGGTGTCGGGAGCCTCACCGACAAGGGCAACACCTCGACCTGCCAGGCCTCGGCTGACGCGTTCAAGGCGGGATCTGTCGTGCACTATGCCAACACCGGCAGCGTGTGGCCTGCCGATCTCCTGAGCATGGTGAGCACGAACGAAGTCGAGCTCGCTTCAGGTATCACGTCACCTGCTGCCAATGCCATGACGCTCACGGTCAACGGTAAGACGCTGACCATGACCGCCGCCGCAGGCGCCGTCGGTCCGAAGTTTGCGTGTGCGTGACGCATCGCTGGTTCCCTGGGGCGCGACAGCGCCCCAGGAACCAGTCCCAATTTTGTAAAGACTGGACATCGAGTGAAGCGAAATGACGCAGGTGAGAGTCTCGTCGAGGTGGTAATTGCAGTCGTGCTCCTCGGGAGCATCTTCGCCGCGCTGATGGCCGGTCTAGCCACTGCCGCCCGGGCGTCCAAGACGCATCGAGACGTCGCGTCGATCGACAACGTCCTTCGCGACTACGCAGAGGCGACCAAGATCGCCGTTCGCTCCTGTGTCACAGGGGGCTCCTATGTTGTGCAGCCCTCCGATGTGCCGGGCTCCGCGGGGTTCAGCCTGTCGGGACTGTCACCGACGAACTCGTGTCCCGCCCCGACGACCACTGCGACGATGACGCTGACGGTTGCGGACAGCTTCAGGTCACGTTCGCTTCAGATTGTCGTGCGTACGCCATGAACGCCGCCGGTCGTCCCCCGCGTCGACGCGACGAGCGTGGGGCTGCGTTGCTACTCGTTGTTGCCTTCATGCTGGTCGTTGGTGCGATCAGCGCGGGTCTGCTGTCCTTCATTACGACGACGACTCGCAACACAGTGCCGCTCGAGAGGATCCGCAACCGCCAGTACGCCGCCGACGGTGCGATCGAGGCGGCGATCGCAAGGGAGCGAGTCAACCTGAACGCTCCAGCCGCCGACGCGTGTGGAAACCCGGCACCGCCCCCCACACCGATAGTCGGCTCCTTCGCGTTGGACGGTTTTACTATCCGGGTCGACTGCAGCAACGCCCGCAAGCTGGTCGTCGTGCCGGGGGTTGGTCTCGTCGACCAGATCAACGTCATTCTCTGGGCGTGTGAAGACACCGGTGTCGTCTGCAGCGAGGCCACAACGATTGTTCGGGCACAAGTCAACTTCGCCAAGGCGCCTACCGCCGACGTAGCGAGGACCTACATCCAGGCGTGGAGCGTGAACCGATGATCTCCGGAAAGAAGCGGCGTATGGCGCGCGACCGGAGGCCGGCCGTCGATGGCGGCTTCACGCTGGTCGAGTTGCTCATGGCCATCATGCTGTCCACCGGAGTGATCGCCGCCGTCGCGGCAGGTCTGGTCACCTCGTTCAGCCTTACCCGGACGACCACCCAGAAGGTGCGGGAGTCGACCGATGCTCAACTGATCTCCACATATCTCACTCGCGACGCCCAGGCCGTCGGGGGAGCTGATCCCAGCGCAGCAACCGGCATCGACCCGGCACTGGGAGTGTCACTGACCGACTCGGCGGGCTGCGCCGCTACCGGCACCACAAAGATCCGTTTCAAATGGAACGACCGTGTCTCTCCCAGCAGCTTCGTTACCCATGTCGTGACGTACGCATTAGGTGAGATATCCGGCTCGGCGACGTTCCAGGAGTTCGTGCGGCGCGAGTGCAAGTTCAACAACGGCCTGGCCCCCGCCTCGTTCGATAATGCGGTGGTGCTCGGCCGGAAGGTCGCGTTCGCCGAGGCGCGTTGCGTGCCGACGGCCAGTTGCCCCCCTGGCCAGTTGCCCGTGTCCGTCTCGCTGGCCATTCGGGCGTCGAACGATCCGCCCAACGGGGTGCTTCCCTACTCGTACACCTTGACCGCGCTGGTCCGCCCGCAGGCACAAATTATCTCTGCTAACGCCAACGGCCAAGCCGCGCCCTTGTTCGCGTTGGGCGGGGGCAGCCAGTGCCCGGTCGTCCACTTCCAAGGCGGCGCAGGGGTGGACGTCGAGGTGAACGGGAGCGCCATCATCAACGGGAGCGGGGGCTGCGCTGCCGGCGAACCAGTGATGGACTACGGAGGAAACCCAGTTATTCCCAGCGCGCAGCTGTACGGAACCGGTACCTGTAACGGCTGCCCCTTCCAGAGCAACTTCCAACCGCCCATACCCAATCCATTCGCAGGCGCGGAAGCCGCCTGCGCCACTGCTCCCAATCCGCCGGCCGGGTCGTACTGGCCGCCAGGCGTCTACCGGAATGTCTCGGCCGCGATTTCCAATAACCAACTGTCCGCTGGTCTCTACGTCTTCTGCGGCGGTTTCACGATGGGCGGAACCTCTTCAATTATCGGCCCTGGCGCGATCGTCTATTCGCACAATTCCACGAATACTGCGATTGTTGAATTCGGTCCGGGAAATCCCACGTTCGCCGTGGCCGCACTCATCGCTGACGGTGTGACGTTCCAAGGAACGCCGCGCGTTCTCCTCACCCCCAGCCTCGCCATTGTCGAGTCGGCGCTACCGCCGGTCACCAGCGGCGTTTCGTACTCCGCCACGGTGACCTCGCTGAACGGAACAGCCCCGTACACCTGGACCCTGAGCGGTGCATTGCCCGCCGGGCTGGCCTGGAACGCGGCCACTCACACGATCTCAGGCACCACGAACGCAGGCGGCAGCTATCCGGTCACGATCACCGTGCAGGATTCGGCCAGCCCTCAAGGCAGCGCCAGCCGCACGTTCGTTCTGTCGGTGGCGCCCACCCTCCAAATCACGACGGCCAGCATCCCGAACGGAACAGAAGGTGTGGCCTACCCCGCCACCACCGTGACGTCGTCCGGGGGTGCCAACCCGAAGACGTGGTCCGCGCAGGGCCTGCCGCCCGGCCTTACCATTGCCCCCGCCTCGGGCGTCATCTCCGGTACACCGCAAATCGCTGGGTTGTACGGGGCGGTTCTGGTGACCGTCTCCGATCCCTTCGGTCGCACGGCGACTCGGAGTTACTCGATCGTGGTGGGAACCGGCTCTGGTGACACGACACCGCCGACCGTTTTCGTCAGCCAAGCGAGCGGCCAGGCAGACCCCACCGGCACTGCGCCCGTCCACTTCACCGCCACCTTCAGCGAACCGGTGTTCGCGTTCGCCGGCAGCGGCATTTCGTTGTCCGGCACTGTGGGAACGGGTGCCGCGACGGTCAACGTGGTCCAGGTGACCTCGAGTATCTATGACATCGCGGTTTCCGGGCTGACCGGGGAGGGAACGCTGAGCGCCGCAGTGCGAGTGGGGGCGACGACCGACCTCGCCGGCAACGCCAACCCGGCATCCACCAACGGGGCGGACAACACCGTCACGGTGGATGCGACGCCTCCGACGGTGACGGGGGTGTCGTCGACGACTGCTGATGGGTCATACAAGGCGGGCGCGGTGGTGGCGGTGACGGTGAGCTTTAGTGAGCCGGTCACGGTGACGGGTACGCCGCGGTTGTCGTTGGCGACGGGTGTCCCGGCGTCGACGGCGGTGAACTACTCCTCTGGGAGTGGGACGTCGGTGTTGACGTTTACCTACACGGTGGCCGCGGGCAACACGTCGGCGGATCTCGACTATGTGTCGACGGCCGCTCTGGCGTTGAACGGCGGGAGTATCAACGATTTTGTTGGCAACGCCGGCTCATTGACGTTGGCGGCGCCGGGTGCGGCCGGTTCGCTGGGTGCGAACAAGGCGATCGTGGTCGACACGACGGCTCCGTCGGTGACGGGGGTGTCGTCGACGACTGCTGATGGGTCATACAAGGCGGGCGCGGT
>JBDUDK010000074.1:0-4465 GCA_040002995.1 Acidimicrobiales bacterium
ACCGAGATCCATCGCCGCGTGCTGGCGGTGTTGACCTACCTCCGCGTCAACAACTAAGCGTTAGTGCGAGGCGGCTTGGATCGCTTGCCACACGCGCTCGGCGGTGCACGGCATGTCGATGTGCGTCACGCCGAGGTGTGAAACCGCGTCGACGACCGCGTTGTGGATCGCCGGCGTCGAGCCGATCGTGCCCGACTCGCCGATTCCCTTCGCACCGAGCGGGTTGCGGGGGCTGTCGGTCTGGGTGTTGCTGACCTCGAAGCTGGGCAGCTCCGCGGCCGACGGCATGGCGTACTCGGCGAGGTTCGACGTGATCGGGTTGCCGGCGTCGTCGTAGAGCACCTCCTCGAACAGGGCCTGCGCCGCGCCTTGCGCGATGCCGCCGTGCTGCTGTCCGTTCACGAGGAGCGGGTTGAGGATGCGTCCGCAGTCGTCGACCGCGATGTGGCGCAGCATCGTCACCTGCCCGGTCTCGGTGTCGACCTCGACGACCGACACATGCGACCCGAACGGATACGTGGAGTCGGTGCCGTCGAAGTCGAGCTCGTGGCGCAGCACGCCGGGCTCCATCCCAGGGGGAAGGTTCTGGCCCTTCGAGGCGACGGCCAGCTCGCCCCATGTGATGGCCCGAGCGGGCACTCCGGCCACCTGCAGTCCGCCGTCGCCGACGACGATGTCATCGGTGTTGGCCTCGAGCACGTGCGCGGCGATCTGCTTCGCCTTAGCCAGCACCTCGGTGGATGCGACATGCACTGCGCTCCCCGCGGTCTGCAGTGACCGCGACCCCATGGTGCCGGCGCCGCGGGGAACCGCGGCCGTGTCGGAGTTGACGAGCTTGAACTTGTCCATCGGAATGCCGAGCACGTCGCTCGCCAACATGGCGAACGCGGTCTGGTGACCCTGCCCGTGCACGCTCGTGCCCACGAACATGCTCGCGGTGCCGTCGTCGTGCACTTCGACCGCGCCGTACTCGACGTGCAGGCCGACCGGCGCCGTGACCTCGACATAGCTCGAGAGACCGATGCCGAGCTGCTTGCGGTCGCCCGCCTTGCGCCGCTTCGCCTGGTCCTTGCGGAGGGACTTGTAGTCCGACGCCTTGAGGACGGCGTCGAGCGCGCGGGCGTATTCGCCCGAGTCGTAGTTCGCGCCCGTGATCGAGGTGAGCGGGAAGTTCTTGGGCTTCAGGTAATTCTTCCTGCGGATGTCGGCGGGATCTATGTCGAGTTCTCTGGCCGCCATGTCGAGGACCCGTTCGACGAGCTGGGTGGCCTCGGGCCGGCCCGCACCGCGATAGGCGCCGGTGGAGGTGTTGTTCGTCGCGACGGTGATGCCTTCGAAGTGAACCTTTGGGATCTCATAGACGGCGCCCGACATCAGCTGGGTGAGCATCGGCAAGATGGCGCCGATCGCGGGGTAGGCCCCGCCTGAGGCGGCGACGTTCGCGTCGAGACCGACGATCGTCCCGTCCTTCTTCACGCCCAGCTTCGCCGTCATGACGTAGTCGCGTCCGTGGACGAGCGAGACCATGTCCTCCGACCGCGTCTCGGTCCACTTAACGGGACGGCCGAGCGCGCGGGCCGCGGCCGCGGCGACGAGGAACTCGACATACATCGCGGCCTTCGGGCCGAAGCCGCCGCCCACCCACGGGCACACGACGCGCAACTTCTCGGGCTCGATCCCGAGCGCGGGCGCCATGGCGGCGTGCGCGGAGTGAGGAGCCTGGTGCGAGACCCAGCACGTGAGTCCACCGTCGGGCTCGCCGGGCACGGCCACGATGCCGTTGCATTCCATCGGCACACCGGCGAGGCGTTGGCTCACCATCGTCACCTCGGCGACCACGTCGGCGCCCTCGAGCGCGTCGACGTCCTCACCGAACTTCGTGGCGAAGCAGACGTTCGAACCATTCTCGGGGAACAGGAGGGGCGCATCGGGCGCCAGCCCCGCCGCGGCGGTCATCACAACGGGGAGCGGGTCGTAGTCGGCGACGACGGCGTCGGCGGCGTCGGCTGCCTGCTCATGCGTCTCGGCGACGATCGCGGCCACGATGTCGCCGACGAAACGCACGCGATCCTTCGCGAACACGGGCCGGTTCAGCGTCGGCGACAGCAGGGGGAAGCCCTGCATCGGGGCCAGACCGAGGTCGTCGGCGGCCGAGTACACCGCGATCACGCCGGGCATGTCCCTGGCCGCCTTGGTGTCGACCGACAAGACGTTGCCGTGGGCCACACTCGACCGCACGAACACCACGTGGGCGGTGTTGGGAAAGACGAGGTCGTCGAAGTAGCGCCCCGCCCCGGTGAGCAATGTCGGGTCCTCGAGCCGTACCACCGCGTTGCCGAGAATGGAACCAGCTGTTGCCATTGCGATCCCCCTGGGGTCGAGCCGAGCGGTGTTTACCCTAGGTCGTTTTTTGGGGCGGTTCGAAACGGACTGCCAAGGTCCGAGCCTCCTCGAGGCGGGCCGCGAGAACGTCCATTTGGTCGGGGGTGAGCTCCGCGCTGCGGTGTCCGAGCTGGGCTTGGACCTCCTGACCCACGGGCAGCCTTCGACGCGAGTGGGGGCCGGCCGCGCGCCGGCCCCCAGTTCGCGATGGCGAAGAGCGTCAGTGGGCCTTGTTGACCGCGGTCAGCGCGTTCACCTGACCTTTCCCGTTGAAGGAGTTGGAGCCGGTGCCCCCCTGGCACTGCTGCGGGGCACCGTTGTCGAGCGCCGGGAAGAAGGCGTAGATCGACAGATCCTGCGGGCATCCGATCGGATCGGCCGAGTTCTGTAGCAACGCCGCAACCGCTCCCGGATTCGTGACGCCCAGGCTCTCGACCAACGCGGCCACCCCGGCGACGTGGGGGGAGGCCATCGATGTGCCCTGCAGATAGCAGTACGTCGCACCGGACGGATCAACGACCCGCCGGGAGGCGAGACAGGTGACGGTCAGCAGAGACGCCGGCCACGTCGATAGGACGCGACCGTTCGGCGCGGCCGCCGTGCGTTGGAGGATCGAGTCGCCGCCGGGAGCGACGAGGTCGGCCGTCCCGACGCCATAGCTCGAATAGAACGACTTGAGGCCCAGGTTCCCATTGGCGGTCACGCCGATAACCCCGGCTACCTCGACCGGAACCACGGCGCAGTCATTGTGGATGGCCCGGAGAACGGGACTGGTGTCATCGGGGCTCGTCGCGTCGGCCGTCGGATGAGCAAGGTCATCCGCTTGGTTGCCCTCGGCGGCCACGACCGTGACCTTCTGGGAGATGGCGTAACTGATCGCTCGGCGCTCGGCCGTCCAGATGGCGCGCTGCTCCGCGTCGTTGCGGCAGTTGAAGAGCCACGGGTCAGCGAAGTAGCTGTTGTTGGTCACGTTGATGTGATGGGATCCGGCCCACATGAAGGAGCAAACGACTGCTTCGGGGAAGAAGAAGCCCGCGGCGTTGCCGGCCTTTATGCCGGCGATCTTCACCCTCGGCGCCACGCCGACGATGCCGATGCCATTGGCCGCCGCGGCGATGGTGCCGGCGGTGTGCGTGCCGTGACCGTTGTCGTCATTCCATGCCGATGGGCTCGTGTCTGGAACGCCACCGACGCACGAAACGCTATTGGAGAAGTCCACGTTCGCCGCGAGGTCCGGGTGCGTGTAGTCGAGACCGGTGTCGATATCACCGACGACGATCGCTGGGCTACCGCCGGTGACCGCGTGCGCTTCTGGGGTGTGGATCTGGATCATGTCCCACTGCAGCCCGGAGAGGGTGTCCGTGTCGGACACGGGCGCGTTCCCCGGTGGGTCGTCAGCCGCCGTGTCGGCGTCCGCGTCGAGCCGCGTGGCGAACCTAGCCGTGTCCACCACCCCGTCGACGTGCGAGTCCGCGGTCAGCGCGGTGCTGAATGAACTGCTGCTCGAACTGGCGACGGCGACGCCGATGTCGCCGTAGTTGTAGACGAGGGTCCCACCAGCGCTCGTGATAGCCGCGGAGACATTGGTCGGAGACTTCCCTCCCTTGTAGACCACGAGGTAGCGCTGCGCCGCCGTCGCAGATGTGCCCGGGGCGGCCTGCGGACCTGCACTCGCGGTGGCCACGCCGAACACGCTGGCCAGAAGCGCGACCGCACAAAGTGGAACCAGTGCCTTGATCTTCATTGATCAGGTCTCCTTTCGCCTGCATTTAGTTACGAGTCAGCCGGTTTCGACCGCAACCGTCGGAGTGGCGATGCAGCCGTCAGGGCGTTGGGTCGAGGAAAGAGCCGCTGTAGATGTCGAGGTTGCCGAACGTCGGCAGGCAGTCAGTCAGCGGGGAGGGTGGCGTTATGGGAGATCCGTCGATGAGCGACTGGCGGTAGGCGTTCACGGCGGGGCAGGACGCGGCGTCGCGAGCGTCCATCCACACGACGGCCCCGTAGTCACGCGCCGCGGCGGCGTACTGGTAGTCGTAGATCGCCTCGCGGTTGAGCGTCCGCGTCGTGCCCCTGGCGTCGCCGA
>JBDUDK010000063.1:0-15131 GCA_040002995.1 Acidimicrobiales bacterium
TCAATGCTGAATTCGACGGGCGGCATCGAATGCGACTTCACCGTCACGCGCCTAGCCGTCGACCGCTTCCTGATCGTCACCGGCACCGCGTTCGGCCGTCACGACCTCTCGTGGATTGAAGAGCATGCACCCGACGATGGTTCGGTGACCGTGCGCGACATCACGTCGTCGATGGCGTGTTTCGGCCTGTGGGGACCACTCGCTCGCGACATCCTCGCCGGCGTCACCGCCGACGACCTGACGTTCTCCTACATGCAGGCACGGCGCGTCACGGTGGCCGACGTGCCCTGCTGGGCGCTACGCGTCACCTACGTGGGCGAGCTTGGTTGGGAGCTCTACCCGCCCGCTGAATTCGGACTGCGGCTGTGGGATGCGTTGATGGAGGCGGGCGGGCCCCACGGACTCGTGCCGGGCGGATACCGGGCCATCGACTCGCTGCGTCTCGAGAAGGGCTACCGAGTGTGGGGAAGCGACATCACGAGCGAGACCGATCCCTTCTCATCGGGACTCGGCTTCGCCGTGCGGCTCACCAAACCCGTCGAGTTCATCGGGCGCGACAAGCTCGCCGAACTCTCCCCCGACGGTGGTCGCCAACGGCTCTGCTGCCTCGTGCTCGCCGACGCCCACTCTGTCGCGCTCGGAAACGAGCCGGTGAAGTTGGACGACGAGGTCGTGGGTCGCGTCACCTCGGGCGGACTTGGCTACACGCTCGGAGCATCGATCGCGTACGCGTGGCTACCGGCCGAACATTCGCAGCCAAGCACTCGCCTCACAGTCGAGGTCTTTGGTGTCGCGGTAGCCGCCGAAGTCCGCGCTGACCCGCTGCTCGACCCTAAGGGCGAACGCATCCGGGCCTGAGTGGACTCCTCAAACGAGCGCCTACCATGCGCGCTCGACGCAGGGGGAGCGAATGTCGAGTCGCAAGGTCATCACGTCTGAAGAGCTGGCCACCAAGATCGCCGAGGGTGTGATCGACACCGTTCTTCTCGTGTTCCCCGACTTGCAAGGTCGGTTCATGGGCAAACGCGTGACGGGCCACTTCTGGCTGGAGCACGTCGCCACTCCTGAGGGGATCGAGGCCTGCAACTACCTGCTCGCGGTCGACGTCGACATGAACGTGCTGCCCGGCTACCGATTTGCCAATTGGGACCTCGGCTACGGCGACTTTCGGGCGGTGGCTGATCTGTCGACGATCCGCATCATCCCGTGGCTCGAGAAAACCGCGCTCGTGCTGAGCGACCTGTACGACGTCGACACGGGAGCACCGATCGAGGTGGCTCCCCGCCAGATCCTGCGGCGCCAGGTCGAACGGGCCAGCGCCATGGGCTACACGATGATGTTCGGTTCGGAGCTGGAGTTCTTCTTGTTCCGCGAGACCTACGAGGAAGCCTTCGCCAAGGGCTACCGCAATCTCACGCCGCACGCCAACTACATCCAGGACTACCACATCCTGCAGACGACCAAAGATGAGTACGTCATCCGCCAGATTCGCAACGGCATGGACGGCGCGGGCGTGCCGATCGAGTTCTCCAAGGGCGAGGCCGAGTGGGGACAGCACGAGATCAACCTGCGCTACGCCGACGCGCTCGAGATGGCCGATCGCAATGCCATCTATAAGAACGGCGCGAAGGAGATCGCCCACATGAACGGGCGGGCGATCACGTTCATGGCCAAATACGACATCGCGAAGGTGGGCTCGAGCTGCCACATCCACTCGAGCGTGTGGAACGCCGACGCGACGAGCAGCCTGATGTACGACCACGACGGTACCCACCACATGAGCGACCTGTTCCGCTGGTACCTCGGCGGGCTCATGGCCACGGCGCGACCGCTGGCGTGGATGTTCGCCCACTACGTCAACAGCTACAAGCGCTACCAGCCTGACTCGTGGGCCCCGACTGCGGTGGCGTGGGGAGTCGACAATCGCACATGCGGGTTCCGCAAGGTCGGCCACAGTCAGGGCACGCGCGTCGAGAGCCGGATTCCCGGAGGAGATACGAACACCTACCTCGCGTTCGCGGCCACGATCGCCGGCGGCCTGCACGGCATCAGCAACAAGATCGAGCCACCCGAGCCGTACATGGGCAACGGGTATACGGCCATCGACGTCGAGCGCGTTCCGTGGAACCTGGTGGAGGCGATCGAGCTGCTCGAGGGGAGCGACATCGCCAAGGCGGCCTTTGGCGACGACGTCCATTTCCACCTGCTCAACACGGCCAAGCAGGAATGGGCCTACTTCAACAAGACCGTCACGGATTGGGAGCTGTTCCGCAATTTCGAGCGGATCTAAGGAGAGCCCAAGTCCGCTAGGGGGTTCCAAGTCCGCTAGGGGGTTGCAGTCAGGATCGGCACCGCGTGGCGGGCGGCGTCGAGCACCACCGATGGGGCGACCCCGGCCACGATCGTGAACGCCGCGGCGATGGCGATCGCGAACCCCGCCGATGCCGGCACGCTGATCGGCGCGGTGTTGTCGTCGGCGGGATCGGCGAGGAACATCGACACCGTGATCCGCAGATAGAGGTATGCGGCGATGACGGCCGACAGCATCGCGATGATGGCCAGGGCGTACGACTGCCGATCGACCGCGGCGGAGATCACCTCGAACTTCGCGAGGAACCCGCTCGTGAGCGGCACACCGGCTTGTGACAGCAAGAGGAGCGCGAAGACCAGTGCCAGCACGGGGCGGCGGCGCCCGAGACCACGGAAGTCGTCGAGTGAGTAGGCCGCGTCGCCTCGACGCGCCACGAGCGTGACGACGGCGAACGTACCGACCACGAGAAACGTGTACGCGAGGAGATAGAAGAGCGCGGCCGCGGTGCCCTCGGGCGATGCCGCTTGCACGGCTACGAGGATGAACCCGGCGTGGCTAATCGAGGAGTACGCCAGCATCCGCTTCACGTTCGTCTGCACAACGGCCAAGACCGCGCCGACGACCAGCGTGAGCACGGCGAGCACGAACACCGCAGGGCGCCAGTCGCTCGCGTAGGTGGCAAAGCAGACGACGAACACGCGCAACAGTCCCGCGAATCCGGCGGCCTTGGCGGCCGAAGCCATGAATCCCGTAACGGGCGAGGGGGCTCCCTCGTACACGTCGGGTGACCACGTGTGGAACGGGACGGCCGCCACCTTGAAGCCGAGTCCGACGAGCATGAGCGCCAAACCGGCGAGCAGCAGACCGTTCTCGAGCAGCACGTTCGCCTGCAGGAAGTCTTGGATCTTCACCAGGTTCGTGGTGCCCGTGGCTCCGTAGGTAAGCGCGACTCCGTAGAGGAAAAACGCGGACGAGAAGCCGCCGAGCACGAAGTACTTGAGCGCGGACTCCCGCGACTGCAGGCGCCGGGCATGGCTGCCCGCGAGGATGTACAGCGCGATCGAGAGCGTCTCGAGTCCGAGGAACAACACGATGAGATCGTTCGCCGAGGCCATCACGATGCCGCCGACGGCAGTGAGCAGCAGAAGGGCGTAGACCTCACACCCATCGAGGTCTTCGCGGCGGAGGTAGTCGTCGGCGACGAGGGCCGTGAGGAACACCGCACTGGCTATCGCGATCGTGAAGAAGACCGAGAACCGGTCGAACCCCAACGCGCCACCGAGGAGCGAGCGGGCTCCGTGCTCGCCGATGTCGTGCCAGAGGAAGAACCCGAGCGTGACCGTCGCCAGCGCGATGAGACACGTGAAGGCGGCGTAGGCGCCGCGTGGGAACAGCTTCGGGCGGAGCACCGCTCCGACCATGAGGACAAGGGCCCCACCGAGTAGCACGAGGATCGGGGTGAGCGCCCACCACTGGATCGCCGGGCCCTTGAACACGCCGAGGATCATGGATTGCCACCCGCGGCGACCTCGGGCTGGTGATAGCCCGTCTTCTCCTCGACGTGCGCGATGAGTTGCTTCACCGAGGGCTGGATCCGATCGAGCATGGGCTTCGGGAACACGCCGGAGAAGACGATGAGCCCGACGAGCGGCAGCATCACCAGACCTTCGCTCCACGTCATCTCGGGGAAGTGCGCGTTCGCTTCGTCGGGCTCACCGTGGAAGACCCTTTGGTACGCCCAGAGTAGGTACAACGCCGCGAGGATGACGCCTGTGGCGGCGACCACGGTCCACCAGCGGTACGTGACGAACGATCCGATCAGCACCAGGAACTCGCCGACGAACCCGTTCAGCCCGGGTACCCCGATCGACGACAGGGCGAGCACCATGAAGCACGCCGCGAAAATGGGCGCGGGTTTCTGAATGCCCTTGAGTTGGCTGATCTCTCGCGTGTGACGCCGCTCGCTGATCATGCCCACGATCAAGAAGAGACCGCCGGTGGTGACACCGTGGTTGATCATCTGCAGCACGCCGCCCGACATCGACTGCGTCGTCATGGCGAACGTGCCCATGACGATGAAGCCGAGGTGAGCAACCGACGAATACGCAACGAGTCGCTTCAGGTCGTGCTGCATCGCCGCGCAGATCGCGCCATAGACGATGCCGATCACGCCGAGCGTGACGAGGGTGGGGGCGAACCAACGGGCCGCCTCGGGAAACAGGTAGAGCCCGAAGCGGAGGAAGCCGTACGTGCCCAGCTTCAGCATGACTCCCGCGAGGATCACCGAGCCGGCGGTGGGGGCCTCGGTGTGCGCATCGGGGAGCCATGTGTGCAGCGGGAACAGCGGGACCTTCACGGCGAACGCGACCGCGAACGACAAGAAGAGCCACCGGCCCGTTGAGGTGGCGAAGTCGCCTTTCGTGGCGATCTCGACGAGGTCGAACGTGAGGATGCCAGAATGGGCTCGATAGAGCAACACCGTGGCCAGGACGCCCACGAGCATGAATGCGGAGCCGGCCATGGTGAAGAGGAAGAACTTCACGGCGGCATAGACACGCTTGTCGTAGCCCCAGCCACCGATGAGGAAGTACATCGGTACGAGCACGATCTCGAAGAAGACGAAGAACACGAAGAGATCCAGCGACAGGAAAGAGCCCATGATGCCCGCCTCGAGCAGGAGCAACCAGGCGGTGAACGCCTTCTCGTCCTGGTGCGGACGGGCCCCGAGTAGCGCGATCGGAAACAGAATTCCCGACAGCACCACGAGGAAGAGCGAGATGCCGTCGACGCCGAGGTGCCAACTCACGCCGAGCGCGCCGATCCACAGATGTTTCGACACGAACTGGAAGCCACCATCGCCACCGGTGGCATACGCGCCGAGGAGCCACACGCTGAGGGCGCCCGCGGTGACGCTGAACATCACACCGATGAGCCGCACAAGATCGGCGCGCGCGGAAGGGAGCAACGCCACCACGAGCGCGCCGGCGGCGGGCAGCAGCACCAGGACGGTGAGGATGGGGAAGCCGAGCGTGGAATGGTCCATCACCACGCCCCTCGACTTATGAACCAGGCGAGAAGCGCCACCGCCCCTACCGCGATACCCAACGCGTAGTTGCGCACGTAGCCCGTCTGCAGACGGCGCAGACCCGTGCCCGCGCCCTTGGCGATCGCGCCGGCACCGTTCACTGCACCGTCGATGATGGTCCGGTCGAACCACTCCACGGCCAGGAACGACCGGCGTCCGGGTCCGCCGACGAACGCGGAGTACGCGTCGTCGACGCCCCACGCGCGCGCCAGGATCTCGGGCTCGAACGCCTTGACGCGCTTACGCAAATAGACCGCGTACGCGACCGCGATACCCGCGAGACCGGCCAGGGTGGCAAGGATCGCGAGCGCCCACTTTCCACCGGGTCCGAACGACGAGACGGCGAGCCGATCGCCGAACACCGGCTCGAGCCAGCGATCGAGCAACTTGGTCGATGATGTGAAGGGAAGGTTCAAGCCTCCACCGACGATGGACAGGCCGGCGAGGACGACGAGCGGGGTGAGCATGATCCATGGCGACTCGTGCGGCTTCTCACCGTGGGGCCGGTTCTCGTCACCCCAGCGCGCGTCGCCGTAGAACACCATGAACACCTGGCGGCTCATGTAGTACGCGGTGAGGAGGGCCGTGACCAGTCCGATCGCCCACAGCGCGGGACTTTTGTCCCAAGCGTGGAGCAGGATCTCGTCCTTCGACCAGAACCCGGCGAACGGCGGCACGCCGGCGATCGCGAGCCAACCGATGATGAACGTCACCGCGGTCACGGGCATGAGCTTGCGGAGAGCGCCCATACGCCGCATGTCCTGCTCGTCGTGGGTGCCGTGGATGACCGACCCGGCGCCGAGGAACATGAGTGCCTTGAAGAAGGCGTGCGTGACCATGTGAAAGACCGCGGCGACGTACGCGCCCGAGCCCACGGCGAGAAACATGTACCCGAGTTGGCTGATCGTCGAGTAGGCGAGTACCCGCTTGATGTCGTTCTGCGCGACCGCGCACGTCGCCGCAAACAGCGCGGTGACGGCACCGACGATCGCGATCACGGTGAGCGCGCCCTTCGCCTCGGCCAGAATCGGGTTCACGCGGCACATCAAATAGACGCCCGCGGTAACCATGGTGGCCGCGTGGATCAGTGCCGACACGGGCGTGGGGCCTTCCATGGCGTCGGGCAACCACACGTAGAGCGGCAGCTGTGCCGACTTCCCGCACGCGCCGAGGAACAGCAACAGCGCAATCGCCGTGGCGGTGCTGTGCGAGAGCGAGTCCGCCTTCCCGAGCACGTCGACGTAGTTGAGCGAGCCGACCGCGCTCCAGGTGAGGAACATCGCGATCATGAAGCCCCAGTCGCCCACGCGGTTCGTGACGAACGCCTTCTTCGCGGCCCTGGCCGCAGTGTCACGCGTGAACCAGAACGCAATGAGGAAGTACGAACACGTTCCCACCCCCTCCCAACCGAGGAACGTGACGAGCAAGTTGTCGCCGAGTACGAGCATCAGCATCGAGAACGCGAACAGATTCATGTAGAGGAAGAACTTCGAGAAGTTCGCGTCTCCGTGCATGTAGCCCACCGCGTACAGGTGGATCAGTGCGCCCACGCCGGTGACGAACAGCGCCATCGTGATCGACAGCGGGTCGGCGAGGAACCCGAGGTCGACGCGAAGACCACCAACGGGCACCCACTGGAACAGTGTGTGCACGACCTGTCGTTCATCGGCCGACCGCGAAAGAAGGTCGAAGAAGACGCCCGCGCTGACAACGAACGAGCCCGTGACCGTGGCGGTGGCCAACCAGCCGGCTCGGGGTTCGCCCAGGCGGCGTCCGAACAACAGGATCAGCACGAATCCGGCGAGCGGGAGTGCAGGGATCAACCACACGACGGACAGCACCGATCAGCCCTTCATCAGAGCGATGTCGTCGGCTGTGGCCCCCGGTTTGCGCCGCAGGATGGCCACGATGATCCCCAACCCCACCACGACCTCCGCGGCCGCCACCACGAGAACGAAGAACACGACGGTCTGGCCCGATACGTCGTTCAGATGCCGGGCGAGCGCGACGAACGTGAGGTTGACAGCGTTGAGCATGAGCTCGACGCACATGAGCATCACCAATGGGTTGCGGCGGACAAGAAGTCCGACGGTGCCGATGGTGAACAGCACCGCGCCCAGTGCGAGGTACCACGAGGCCGTTGTGTGTAGCGCAGCCACCATCACGACGACGTGTCCTTCGGTGGACGGCGGGCCATGAGTACGGCGCCGATGACGGCGATCACGAGGAGCACCGACGTCACTTCGAACGCGAAGACGTAGTCGGAGAACAAAGAGCGGGAGAGGCGCACGACGTTGGTGTCGTCCGAGGAATCCCTGAGCAGAGCCGACGAGGAGTGGACTCCCGTGATGACCTTGTGCCCGCGGAGAATTGGCACCAACACGAGAGCGAGCAACGCAAGACCCGCGAGGGCCGCGGCCGGCCGTTGTCCCTTGAGCGGCTCGACCCGCAAATCCTCGGAGCGGTCGACTCCGAGCAACATGATGACGAAGAGGAACAGAACGACGATCGCGCCGGCGTAGACGATCACCTGAACGGCGGCGAGGAAGTGCGCGTCTTCCGCCACGAACAACACGGCGACACCGAAGAGCGTCATGACCAAGCTGAGCGCGGCATGGACGGGATTGCCCCGCAGCACCACGCCCACTGCGCCCACCAGAACGATCGCGGCGGCCACGACGAAAACAACGACGTCCATCAGTGGTCGGGCCCCTCGGCCGGTTCCGCTTCGGTGACCGCCTGGTCGTCGCGCTGTCCGGCCTCGGCGGGGCGTACCCCGTAACCGAGATCGCCCGCCCACGAAACGGCACCCTCGTAGGCCGCCACGCCCGACGGTGCTGTGGCGCGCATCCATCCCGACGTGAATTTGTCGTCACCCTCGCGCCAGTCCTCCCACGGCAGGTGCTTGGGCCGGCCATCGTCACCGACGAGCAATTCTTCCTTCGTATAGATCGCGTCGAGCCGGTTCGTGAACGAGAATTCGAACAGCTTCGATTCCGTGATCGCCTCGGTGGGGCATGCCTCCACGCAGAGATCGCAGTGAATGCACCGAAGGAAGTTGATCTCGTAGACGTAGCCGTAGCGCTCGCCGGGAGACACAGGGTTGTCGACGGGGTTGTCGGCACCACGCACGAAGATGCACGATGCGGGACACACGCCCGCGCACAACTCGCAGCCGATGCATTTCTCGGTGCCGTCCTCGTAGCGGTTCAGCACGTGACGGCCGTGCAGCCGCTCAGGCTTCGGAGTCTTTTCATCGGGGCCGTATTTGCCCGCGGAATACTGCGTCGTGACCTTCCTACGCCGGCCAATCTGGGCGAGCGTGACGGCGAAACCGCGCAGGTAACCCATCAGAACGCCGTCCCTTCGAGTTCTCGTCGCTTGGCGCTAACACGGAAGGCCACGGCGAGGAGGCCCCAACACGCGGCCAACACGACGACTCCGACTACGCCCGCGAGCGCGCTATTCCAGCCGCGGTCTCTTGCGACCCGCATCGAGGCGATGAGCAGCAACCATCCGAACGCAGCGGGGATGAGCACCTTCCATCCCAGGTCCATGAGTTGGTCGTAGCGCAAGCGCGGCAGCGTCGCGCGCAACCACACGTAGGAAAACAGGAAGATGAAAAGCTTGGCGAAGAACCAGAGCACTCCCCACGCCCACTGCGCGCCGGGCGGGTGCCAGTGGAACGGTGGCTGAGGCCCGCCGAGGAACAACGTGACCATGATGGCCGACATCGTGACCGTGTTCATGAACTCCGCGAGATAGAAGAGCGCGAAACGAATCGACGAGTACTCGGTGTGGTAGCCGCCGACGATCTCCTGCTCGGCCTCGACGAGGTCGAAGGGCGGACGGTTGAGCTCGGCGGTGGCCGCGATGATGAAGATCACGAAGGGCACGAATCCCGTTGTGACGATGTTCCAGGAGCGGATGGTGTCCTGGATCCCGACGATGCCATGGGTCGAAAGCGTCTTGCTCACGAGCACGACCGTGACGACGGAGAGCCCGAGCGCCGCTTCGTAGCTCACCATCTGGGCCGACGCTCGCACCGCGCCGAGCAGCGGGTACTTCGACCCCGACGACCACCCGGCCAACATCACTCCGTAGACCGCGAGCGAACTCATCGCCAACACGAGCAGGATGCCGATGGGAGGATCAGCCAGCTGCATGAACGTGCGGTGACCGAAAAGCGAGAGCGTGCCGTCGGACCCGTCGGTCCACGAGCCACCGACCGGAATGACGGCGAACGTCACGAAGGCGGGTACGAGTGACAGATACGGCGCCAGCTTGAAGACGAACCGATCGGCCCGCTCGGGGATCAGGTCTTCCTTGAAGAAAAGCTTGATGCCGTCGGCGAGCGTCTGGAGGATGCCCCACGGTCCGGCCACTGCAGGTCCGATCCGGTTTTGCATCCCGGCGATGACCTTGCGCTCGAACCACACCATGAACAGCACGGCGATCATCAGGAACACGAATGTGATCAATGTCTTGAAGATCACGATCAAGACGACCGGCAACCACTCAGACGGACTGTTCAGGAGCGGATCGCCGATCGCGAGCATGTGGGCAATCACAACGTCTCCACCCGCACGTCGGTTACGGCCGAAGAGAGGTCGATGAGCTCGGCGATGGCGGCGTCGGGCTGGTTGAACGCAATCCACGCCGAGCCGCGAGGGACGCTGTCATCCCGCTCGGCCGCGAGCATGATGTTCGTTCGCGCGGAGGAAACGCGCACCGTGGCGCCAGGGGTGATCCCAAGACGGTCGTGGTCGATACCGTTCAAGTGCAGACGCGTGCCGGGCGCGAGCGGAGCGAGGTCGGGAGCCTTGCTCAACGCCACACCGGCGTCGTAGAGGACACGGCTCACCACGAGGCGGAGAGCGTAGGCGTCGACCTTGGGCGGATCGGCCGGAGCCTCGGGCGCGACGAACGCCAACGCCGCGGGTCCACTGGCCACGACACCATCGGGTTGTGCGTCGAGCGCGGCCGCGGTGATCCCCGAGTGGGAGGGGGCGACAGCGACGATCTCGTCGCGGATCGCGTCCAACGACTCAAGCCCTAGGTCAGCGCCGAGGCGAACCGCGAGCTCGGCGGCAATGATCCAGTCGGCGCGGGCCAAACCGCGAGCGGTGACCTTCTGGGACACACGGCTCACGCGGCCTTCGACGTTGGTGGTGGTGCCCGCCTTCTCGCCGTACGCGGCGGCCGCCAGGATGACGTCGGCGTGGGCGTTCGATGCGTTGTGATGCGTGTCGACGGCAACGACCGTGCCCGCGCCCACGAGGGCCCGCCGGGCCAGGTCACGGTCGGGGAAGTCGGCGAGCGGGTCACTTCCGAGCAAGACGAGGCAAGCCACCGCACCGTCGGCCGCGGCGCGCAGGATGCCGGTGGCGTCGAGACCGGCCTCGGTCGGAACCGACGCCCATCGCTCGCGAAGCGCGTCGCCGGCGTCGGTGAGCGAACGCCGCCCGGGCAGCAGGCCGGGGGCCATGCCCATGTCGAGGGCGCCGTGCACGTTGCCCCGCCGCGCCACCGGCAGAAAGCGCACCCCGTCGAGTCGGGCCAGCGCACCGACGGCCACATTGAGCGGCTCGGAGCGATCGGCGAGCGACGCCCGGCCCACGACAACGGTGATCGATCCTCCGCTGCGCAGTTGCGCGCGTACCGGGGCCACTGTTGCGTCGTCCAGACCAGGCACCGGACCCTCGGCGAGCAGCGCGCTGATCAGCGCGCCCTGCTCACCGGGCCGGTAGCGCAGAGACGCGTACGTGTGGCGCGTGAGACCGGTGGCCGTCGGCGAGATCTCGACCAGGCGGGTCTGACGACGCTCGGCGGCATCGCGGATACGCAAGTACAGGACCGGTAGCTCTTCCTTGAGATCGGGCCCGAACAGCACGATCGTCTTCGACGCGCAGGTCTCGTCGATGGTGGCGCGAGGGAGGCCGAACAACACCGACGGGTCGAGGCCGTCGGCCAACTGCGCGTCGACATGGTCGGTACCGATGACCGCCTTCGCCAGCTTGGCCCACGCGTAAGCATCCTCGTTCGTACCCCTGGCGCCGCCGAGCACGGCCACGCTGTCGGAACCTCGATCGGCAAGCGCTTCTTTGATGGCGCCCGCCGCGGCAGTGAGTGCCGCCGACCAGGTGGTCTCGATCAGTTCGTCGCCCTGGCGTACCAGCGGCGCGCTGATGCGGTCGGGGCTGTTGACGGCCTCGAAACCGAAGCGGCCCTTGTCGCAGAGCCAACCCCAGTTCACGCCGTCGGCGTCGACACCTTGATAACGGACAAGCTGGTTACGGCTCGACTGCACCGCCATCCGGCAGCCGACCGCGCACGTCGTGCACGTGCTCTCGCTCTCGTCGAGGTCCCACGGACGCGCCTTGAACCGGTAAGGCGTGGCGGTCAGCGCGCCCACGGGGCAGATCTGCACGGTGTTGCCCGAGAAGTAGGACGAGAACGGTTCATCGGGGAATGTGAGCACCTGAAGCTCGCTCCCGCGGTGGGTGAACTGGATCAGTGGATCGCCGGCTACCTCTTCGGCAAAGCGCGTGCATCGATCGCACAAGATGCAGCGCTCGCGGTCGAGAAGCACAAGTGAGCTCACGGGGATCGGCTTGGCGTAGTGGCGCTTCTCCTCCACGAAACGGCTTTCACCGGGACCGTGACTGAAGGCTTGATCCTGCAGAGGGCACTCGCCCCCTTTGTCGCACACCGGGCAGTCGAGCGGATGGTTGGCGAGCAGGAATTCGAGGACGCCTTCCTGCGCCTTCTTCACGGTGGGCGACTCCGTGTGGACGACCTGTCCGTCGGCCACGGTGGTCATGCACGACACGACGAGCGACGGTCCGCGCGGACCATCGACCTCGACGAGGCATTGGCGGCACATTCCCACCGAGCTCATGCGGGGATGCCAGCAGAAGTGCGGGATGTAGATGCCGGCGCGATCGGCCGCGGCAATCACGAACTCGCCCGGCTTCGCCGGCACCGGCCGGCCGTCGACGGTGATCGACAGATCGCCGTTCTGGTCAGCCACGCGACGCCTCCGGAACCCCCGGGGTGCCGTGGACGATGTAGTGCTCGAACTCATCCCGGAAGTGACTGATCGCCGACGCGATCGGCGATACCGCCGAGGGCCCGAGTGGGCAGATCGTGGTCTGACGCGGCGGCCACGCGATGCCGGGGCTGATGTTGTCGGACAGATCCATGAGGAGATCGAGATCACCGGGCCGGCCGTGGCCGTCGATGATCCGCTTCAGGATCTTCTCGAGCCAGTTCGTGCCTTCTCGACACGGGGTGCACTTGCCACAGGACTCACGCGCGAAAAAGCGCACGACACGCCACGTGGCCTTCACGACATCGGTGGTCTCGTCCATGACGACGATGGCACCCGAGCCAAGCATCGATCCGGCCTTGTCGACGGTGGGTTTGTCGAGGGGCAGGTCGAGATGCTCTGGGTAGAACCAAGGGGCCGACGCCCCGCCCGGGATGAACGCCTTCACCGCTCGGCCACCGAGAATGCCCCCGCAGTACTCAGACTTCTCGAACAGGTCACGAAAGGTCGTCGTGCCGTTCGGCACCTCGTAGACGCCCGGCCGGTTGACGTGACCGGACACCGCGAACATCCGCATCCCTGTGCTCGTGGGCGCTCCGATGGCCTTGAACGCCGCGCCCCCGTTGGCCACGATCCACGGGAGATTCGCGATCGTCTCGACGTTGTTCACGACGGTGGGCTGCATGTAAAGGCCCTTGGCCGCAGGGAAGTACGGGGGCTTGAGGCGGGGCATCCCGCGGTTGCCCTCGAGGCTCTCGATGAGCGCGGTCTCCTCGCCGACGATGTAGGCCCCCGCTCCCCACGTGAGAGTGATGTCGGTGCTGAAGTCAGTGCCACAGACATTGCGACCGATGAAACCGGCCTCGTAGGCCTCGTTGAGCGCGGTGGCCAGACGCTCCTGGGCCAGCGCCATCTCGCCCCGGACATAGATGAACGCCTGGGCGACGCCGACGGCATACGCCGTGAGCATCGTGCCTTCGATCAGCTGGTGGGGATCGAGCTCCATCAGCATCCGGTCCTTGTAGGTGCCTGGCTCGCTCTCGTCACCGTTGATCACGAGGTAGCGCGGGAACACACCGGGCGGACAGAAGCCCCACTTCGTTCCGGTCGGAAAACCCGCACCGCCGCGACCGAGGAGTTCCGACGTCTTGACCTCCGCGCTCACCTGCTCCGGTGTCATGGTCGTGAGGGCGCGCTGCAAGACCTCGTACCCGCCCGTGCTTTGGTAACCCGCCAACGTGTGGGCGTCGGACTGCCCGAAACGGCCCGTGACGATGAGAGGGGCATCGGTCATCGAGCGTCGACCTTGGATTGCGCCTCGGCACCGGTTCCCGCCCAGCGCTCGGGACGCACGTGCTGACGCACCCGCGCCAGCACGCCGTGCGGGGGGACCTCGTTGTTCAACCGGCCCGCCCGGAGATCAGCAACCAGTCGATCGAAGTCGGCCGCGGTGACCTTGTAGCGGTAGCGATAGTTCACCTGCAGGCACGGCGCTTCCGTGCATGCCGCGATGCACTCCACATCTTCGAGCGTGAAGAGACCGTCGTCGGTGGTGCTCCCGGCTTTGATGCCGAGCGACTTCTCCGCGTGTTCGAGCAGCTCCCACCCACCGGAGAGCTGGCACGAGATATTCGTGCAGACGTTGACGCAGTAGCGGCCGACGGGTTCGAGCTTGAACATCTCGTAGAACGAACACGTACCCAACACCTCAGCCGGCGTGATGTCGAGGAGCTCGGCGAGGTGCGCCATGGCATCGTCTGTGATGTAGCCGTCCTGTTCCTGTGCGATGTGCAAGAGGGTGATCAGCGCCGACTTCGGACGGGGAAAGCGCCCTATGACTTCGCGGGCCAGAGCCACATGGGCCTCGGTGAGACGGGCCATCAGCGATCGACCTCACCCAAGATCGGATCAATGCCCGAGATGACTGCGACGGCATCGGCGATGAGACCACCCTGCATCATGTGGGGCAGGCACTGAAGGTTCACGAAGCTCGGTCCCCGGATGTGCAGGCGGTAAGGCTTTGACGAGCCGTCGCTCACGAGGTAGCAGCCGATCTCACCTCGCGGCGACTCGATCGCGACGTAGACCTCGCCTTCGGGAACCTTGAACCCCTCGGTGAAGAGCTTGAAGTGGTGGATGAGGGCTTCCATCGACTCGTCGATGCGCGCACGCGGCGGCGGCGTGATCTTCTTGTCCTGGATGCGGTAATCGCCGGAGGGCATGCGATCGAGGATTTGACGCACGATGCGCATCGACTCGCGGACCTCGTTGAGGCGGATGGCATACCGATCGAACGTGTCGCCGTATGACCCGACGATCACGTCGAACTCGACGTCTTCATAGTGGAGATACGGCATGGCCCGGCGCAGATCCCAGGCGACGCCGGTGGAGCGCAGGATCGGTCCGGTGGCGGAGAGGGCGATGGCCTCCTGCGCAGTTATGACCCCGACGCCCTGCAACCGCTCCCGCCAGATCGGCTGGTCGGTCATCAAGATGTCGTATTCCTCGAGGCGGGGTGGAATCAGATCGAGGAGGCGCAAGACATCGTCGCGCCAACCGTCGGGCATATCGGCGGCTACCCCTCCAGGGCGGATGAAGTTGTGGTTCATGCGCAACCCGGTGACCTTTTGAAAGAAGCGCAGCACCTCCTCGCGCTCGCGCCAGCCGTAGATCATCATCGACAC
>JBDUDK010000106.1:0-4409 GCA_040002995.1 Acidimicrobiales bacterium
CGCCGACCTCCTCGCCGAGATGCCGGGCGAGCAGCGCACCCGGGTGCTCGAGGCGATGGAGCCCGATGAAGCCGACCTCTTCCGGCGTCTGCTCTCCTACAGCGAGGGGACGGCCGGTTCGCTCATGACGCCCGACGCGGTCGTCCTGGGCCCGAACGCCAACGTGGCCGAGGCCCTGGCCCGTATCCGCGATCCAGAGCTCCCCACCGCCGTGGCCGCACAGGTGTACGTCACGCAGGCCCCATGGGACACGCCCACCGGTACCTACCTCGGCGTCGTGCACTTCCAACGATTGCTGCGTGAGGTACCCGGGATGGAGTTGGGTCGCTGTGTCGAGGAAGAGCCCACCATTGCGCCCGACCTTCCCGACCGGGAGGTGGCCGAGCGGCTCGCGTCGTACAACCTGCTCGCCATCGCCGTGTGCGATGACCTGCGTCGACTTCTCGGCGTCGTCACCGTCGACGACGTCCTCGACCGCACGCTGCCGGCCGGGTGGCGACAACGGCAGCGGCAGGCCAGCCCGTGAGGCGTCGGGAAGACCTCACGACGCCACGCCGGGGTCGGCGTTTCGACATCCACTACGACCCCGACGCGTTCGGCCAGTTTTCCGAGGCGGTCGCCCGCACGTTGGGCACCGCGAGATTCCTCGTCGTCCAAACGGTTTTGGTGGTCGTGTGGATCTCCCTGAACGTGGCGTGGATCGCGCTCCGGTGGGACAAGTACCCGTTCATCTTGTTGAACCTGGCGTTCTCCACGCAGGCCGCGTACGCGGCGCCGCTCATCCTGCTCGCGCAAAACCGTCAGGCTGAGCGCGACCGTGCCCAGACCGAACTCGATCGTGTGGTGACGGCCCGAACACAAGCCGACGCTGAGTTCGTCGCGAGGGAGCTCGCGGGTGTGCGCCTGGCCCTAGCCGACGTGGTCACCGTCGACGATCTCACCGAGCATCTCGACCGGCTCACGAACGCCGTTGAGCGCCTCGAACGTCGGCTCGACGCCGCCGATCAGGCCGACTGAGCGCGAAGCCACAACCGCGTCGACACCTGCTCGCACCGCCACGGCGAAGCGCTCGCCGTCGGCGAGGTTGACGAGATGATCTCCTTCGAGCTCGATGATGTGAGCCCTCGTGGAGGCGGCCAGTACCCGTTGCTTGGCCGGACCAACGAGCTGGTCCATCGTTGTGAGCACGATCGCGGTCGGAACGTCGACTTCGTGGGCAAACGGTCGCGCGTCGTACTGGCTGAGGGCGCGACCAGCTTCGACATAGGCGGTTGGATCGCCGCGACGCAGCTCGGCGCCCAGCCACGGGGTCCACGGCAAGATGGCGGGGTTTTCCCTCGCGAACCACGCGATCGTGCGCCGGGCGAGCCGTCGTGACAGCCGGGACCGCATCAGCCCCTCTGCCCGTGCGAAGGCCCGCCACCCCAGTCGCTCGGCTCGTGTGCCACTCCACTCCAGCGCGGTGGCGCACAGCACCAGACCCTTCACAAGATCGCGGTGACGTTGCCAGAGCAATACCGCGATCGGACCACCCATCGAATAACCGACGGCGATGACGTTCTTGATACCCAGCGCGCGGATGGCCGCGGCCGCGTCGTCGGCGGCCGCTTCCAAGGTGAAGGGTTCCTCACTTCGGATCCCCCGACCGTGCCCGCGGTGGTCGATTGCGACGAACGGGTACGACGCACCGAGATGTTTGTACGCCGTGAACCACTGAAGATCCGCGCTCGCGGTCCACCCGTGAAGGAGCATCAGCGTCGGCGCGTCCGCAGAGACCGGACCGCGGGGGAGATGCACCCGCACAAACGTCTCGCCCACGCCCGGCAGTTCGAGAATGCGGCCCTCGGGTAGCGGCGGCGGCACCGGCGGCGACGGTGCCGACAGCACCACTCGCGTGAACATCCGCCTGAGCACCTGGCGCGTATGGCCCAAACGCCGACCGCTCATCGGATGCAGATGGCGCAACGGCCAACGAGGTCGAGGCGATGATGATCGAGACGGAAGCCGGCTCGACGCGCCGCTTTGGCGAGTGTGTTGTTGAGCGTGCGCTCGAGCTCTTCGGAGAGGGTCACGTCGGCGACGCTGCCGCACGACGAGCAGATGAGGTGATGGTGATGCTCGGTGAGATCCTCGGCCAGCTCAAAGCGCGCCCACTCGTCGCTCGTCACGACCTTCTGGACGACGCCGGCGCGTTCGAGGATCGAGAGGTTTCGGTACACCGAACTCTGCGCGAGGTCGTCACGGCGCTCGATGATCTCGGGGATGGTGAGGGGCGCAGACGCCGCGGCGAGCACCTCGAGGAGTTCCTGGCGGTTCTTCGTGTAGCGCTGGCCATCTCGACGCAGGCGGGTCGACGCGATGCGGTCGAGATCATTGGGCACGGAGCGGCAGGCTAGTAGCGAACCGCTGAGAATCACCGGGCTGGCCGCGTTCCTTCTTGGGCGCCCGCGTTAGCCTCGTGTGATGCGCACTCAGATCCCTCCGGCCTCTCTCGCGCGCGATACGCGGTTCCACCGGATCTCCACCGAAGAGCGCTTCTCCGACGAACGCCCAGGCCAGGGCGAGGAACGCCGGCTCGACCGGCAGGCCATCGACGTTGGTGACAGAGCCCGGCGCCAGATGCACGGCATCTTCGTGGGCGAGATCCAGGCACTCGAGGGCGCGGGCCGTACCGCGTTCGACTACGACACCGACGTCGTGCCGTTCGCGATGAAGCTCGACATGGCCCGCCAGTGCTGGGACGAGGCCCGACACGTCGAAATCAGCGTGAAACTCGGTGACCACATGGGCACTGAGATCGGCGAGTACGCGGAGACCGTGACCCTTTTCGAAGCGGCGTGCCACCCCGACCCGGTCTACCGCCTCGCCGGCGTGAACCGCGCGTTGGAAGGGCTCGCGATCGACGTCTTCACCACCATGCGCGAGTTCGGTGAAGAGATGGGCGATCCCGTGCTCGCTTTCTGTGAGGACTGGATGCTCGCCGACGAGGTCACGCACGTGAAGATGGGATCCACCTGGCTCCGTGAGCTCACCAAGACCGACCCGGAACGTCGACAGGGCGCCTTGGAGTTCCAGCGCACCGTCGACGGTCTCTTCAACTTCCGAGGGCTCCGAGGTGAGGAGCGCGACGCGGCGATTCGCCTCGCCCGCCGGTTCCGCGAGATGGCCGGCTTCTCCAGCGAAGAGATCGATTCCATCGCGGAGATGGCCGCCGACCAACGCGCAAAGGCTTCGGCCTACTGACGCGTCGGGTTCACACCGGCGTGCCGTCGAAGCGCGAAACACGCACGCCCCGCTCGACGACATCCGCGAGGAGGTCCGGCGCTCCGAGCTGGCCCACACCCATCGCGCCGCACACCCCGAACGTCACGACGGCGATGGCGACCGCAGCGGCGACTGCGCCACTCGCGACGGCCGGTGGGCTCGTGGATCCGGCCACCAGCGTGCGCCGGCCCCCGGCGAGTCGACCCCGCACCTCCACACGCACCGCCCCATCGATGCCTTCAGGGTGCGGTGCACGAAGCATCGGTAGTTGCGCCGTGATGCGATCGCGACGGGTGGCCGCGGCGCGCACGGTGATGCGCCCGGCGTTCGGGAACGTCCGAGCCAGCAGCAGGGGCTCGGCCGCGTCGACCCGGTAGCAATCGCGCGGTCCGACGGGATCGGGGAAGAAGCACAGCTCGCGGCCGGACCCGGCCGGACGGATCTGGCCTCGCCCATCGCGGATGTCGGTCGCGGTCGCGCCGAGCGCCCGGTGATGCTCTCGCGCGCACGCGGGCCCGCCGGTTCCTGACTTCGCGACGTGGATCTCGTCGACGTGGTCAAGGTCGCCCGCGAGCAGACGCGCGAGGAGGCACGACAGACCGGGTGAGAAGCCGGCGCCCACCACCATCGCCCGCCCGGTGCGCCGGGCTACCGGGTCGAGGCCGAGGAGGTCGCGCACGAGCGCGGGACGGTCGGCCACGACGACCACATGACGTCCGGCCTCGAGCTGACGGCGGGAGAGGGCCACCACGTCGTTGTCGTCGATCGCGACGACGACGACATCGGCATCACCCGTGGCGAGTTCTTCGTCGGGGACCACGCGGGCTCGAGGACCGAGCGACGCCGCGAGGTTCGGTCGCGAGCGCGTCACGATGACGAGTTCGGACACCGCATCGGTGGCGACTAGCTGCCGCGCGACACGGGCGCCGACGGCGCCCGCACCGATCACGGCCGCTCTCACCGGCGCAAATCGACAGCCGACACCTCACGCCAGCCGCCCTGCTGCGGAGGCACACCTCCGCGCCCGCGCACCCTGATCGCGGCCGCGACGACACCGGCAACCGTGAGGGCCAGGAGGGCGCGTCGTAGCACTTTCACAGTGGGGCTAGCTGGAATCGAACCAGCGACCTCATCCTTATCAGGGA
>JBDUDK010000138.1:0-14946 GCA_040002995.1 Acidimicrobiales bacterium
ATCCGCCCGACGCACGGGCGCCGAGGCGCGCGCCGATGACTCGTCAGCCAAGGGTGGATTCTCGGTATCCAAGCCCCGCTTCCTCGCAACTCGACCGGTCGGTTGGTCACCCTGGCGTAAAGCGGACCGGGCCGCAAGGGCCTGCGACGGCATCGGGGCTGCTTGGGGGGCTAGCCCCGCGTCGTCGGCGACTACAACCAGTCCCGCTTCTTGAACGACAAGTACAGCCCGCCTGAACACGCGACGACCAAGATGGCGGCCACGATCACGCCCCACGTCTGGTTGAGCCCCGGATACGGAAGGTTCATGCCGTACCACCCCGTGATCAAGGTCGGGACGGCGATGATGGCCGCCCAGCTCGTGACCTTCTTCATGATCTGGTTGAGCCGGTAGTCGCGCAACGTGAGGTTGGTCTCCACGATCGTGCTGACGAGATCGCGGAGCGCCTCGGTGGACTCGCTCACCCGCAAGACGTGGTCGTAGACGTCTTGGTAATAGGGATAGAGGTCCTCCTCGACCGTGGAGTGCTCCCGTCGCATGAGACCGCTCACGGCTTCGCGCATCGGCACGACCAACCGGTGGAAGAGCACGAGGGCTTGGCGCATTTCGAACCAACGTCGTTGCTGCGACGGCTCGAGCGGATGCTCTGTGAAGATGCCCTCGCTGACTTCGTCGTAGTACTCGTCGAACTCCTGCACCGCCTCGAAGTATCCGTCGACCACCACGTCGAGCAGGCCGTAGAGCAGGAAGCTCACGCCATGCACCGTTAGATCGGGAGACCTATCCCACCGCTGGAGCACAGGACCGAGAGCGAAGCCTTCGTCCTTGCGGATCGTCACCAGCCAACGGGGGTTGATAAACGCATCTATTTCCGTCACTTGGAGCCGGCCCTGCTCACGGTCGAGGCGCACGGCGTGGCACGACAAGAACAGATGGGTGGCGTAATGGTCGACCTTCGGTCGCTGGTGCTCACCGAGCGCGTCCTCGACGGCGAGCTCGTGCAGGCCCAGCTCATCGGCCAGAGCGTGCACGTCGTGCTCGGTCGGCTCGCAGAGGTCGACCCAAACGACGGTGTCAGGTTGCTCGAGGTACTCCGACACATCGGCGACAGGAAAATTCTCGGCCTCGAGAACACCCTTGCGATACACCCTGGTCTTAGCCATCGTTCCTAGTTTGGCTGACAGGAGGTGACCCATCATGAACACCTATGTGGCGCTGCTGCGCGGCATCAACGTCGGCGGCAAGAACAAGATCGCGATGAAGTCCCTCCAATCGTCGTTCGTCGCGCTCGGCCACGGCGAGGTCACGACGTACATCCAGAGCGGCAATGTCGTGTTCAGAAGCGCCTCGAAGAAGGCATCGAAGCTCGGTGCCGCGATCGAGGACGAGATCTCCAAGACGTTCGGGCTCAAGATCGAAACCTTGGTGCGCACGCCATCCGACTTCAACGACCTCATTAAGGGCAACCCGTTTCTCGAGCCAGAACGCGATACGTCGAAGCTCCTGGTGATCTTCCTCGACGAGGCACCCTCGGCCGACGCGATCGCCAGTCTCGACCCGCGACGATCACCACCCGACGAGTTCCTGATCCGAGGACGAGAGATCTACGCGTACTGCCCGAACGGGTTCGGGCGCTCGAGGCTCTCGATCGACTACTTCGAACGCCGCCTCCGAACTCGGGCGACCGCGCGCAACTGGAACACGGTCGTCAAGCTCGCCAATCTTATGACCGCTTCAGGGCGCGGACCACGGGCTGGGGGCGTTGGCTAGGTTCAGCCTCGACCGATCGGTTCTGACACCATGCTCATCGAAGACGACCAGCTCGAAGACGACCAGCCTGCGCCACCCCTCGACGCCCCCCGCAATCGACGCCGGCACGTGGTCTTCGGTGCGGTCTTGTTCGTGGGCACCGTGTTCATCGCGCTGACCGCCCGCCTGTTCGTCTGGCCCGACAGCGGGGTACCCGCGCACGCCGACGCGATCATCGTCTTCAGCGGTGACGGTGATCGCTTGAGCGTCGGGCTAGAGCTCGCGAGTCGCGGCGTGGCGCCCAACCTCGTCCTCTCCGTCGGCTCCCCCGATCAGATGGCGAACGACCGGTGCAGCCGTCCGATGGCAGGGGTGACCGTCTACTGCTTCATCCCTCAGCCGGGCACGACACAGGGTGAGGCCCGGTACGCGGAACAGCTCGCCGATGCGAATCACTGGCAGTCACTGATTCTCGTCACGAGCACTCCCCAAGACTGGCGCGCCCGCCTACGGACGAGCCGCTGCTACAGCGGCAAGATCTACGTCGCTACGGGCTCACTGTCGCGCCAGGAGTGGCCCGGGGCGCTCCTCTACGAGTGGGGAGCCACCCTCAAGGCCCTCCTCCTCCAGCGAGAGTGCTGATGAAAGAACTTTTGAAAGAACTTTTTCTGGGATTTGAGGTTTAGTCCTTCCCTAGGCCGGGTAAGCCCACCGACGACCGCGCTCCGCCCGCGGTTAGCGAAGGGGCGGCCGGACTCCCCCGGGACGTGTTGCCCTCCCCGGTAGCCATCCGGGCCGGCAGCTCCTTCGATGTGCCCAATCCGCCAAGCGACCCCCGGCCGAGAACCGGGGGTCGTTTCGCGTTGGCCTCCACGGCGTCACCAGCGGTGTGAACGATGCTGCTGCACGCAATGTGGCGTGGCGGCGTACAGCCACTTGCCCCTCGCGAGCGCTCGCCTCGCGCTGACGACGCCGTACCCGGCAACGAGAACCACAAGAAATCGACGCACCGCTAGTCCCCCCCACTTGAGCCAATGGCTCCCACGCAAATACCCAAATGACGGCGAGCTAAACATCGTTTCGCCGGGAGGTCTGCCCGATGGTCCAGCAACGCGGAAACGACCCCCGGTGCGTCCACATCCGGGGGTCGCCTCGCGCACGGGGCTGACCCGACTCTTTGTTGGCACGAACCCTTTCGCTGCGGTCGAGACGGTGCCCCACGAAAAGCACGAGCGCCCCGACTTAGCGCAGTGCCGTCCCACTACCCCGCCGCCGCCGCGATAAACCGCGTTTTGCTCGCTCACCACGGGCCGCCGGGGCAAGGCGGGCTCCACGAAGACGAACCTCCCGGACGGGTGTAGGTTCCGCGGGTTCGGGCTTCCCTAAGGACGCCGCGAACGAAGCCAGGCCCCCGAGCTAACTGCCGGGGGCCGCTTCGTTCCAGGCCCGGCTCGGGGCCGCCCCGCTACTTCTTGCGCGCCGGCCTCCGCTTTGTCGACCGCCTGCCACGTGCCGCGGGTGTCGGAGCGCCGGCGTTGGCCTTCGCTTTGGCGAGCGAATCGCCGAGCGCGAGCCACTCTTCGCGCGTCAGCGCTTCTTTGAGGCTGGGCAGCAGCTCTGTCTCTTCTTCCTCGACGTGGTGCAGGATCCCGCCTTTCAACATCTCGACGGCCGCACCGAAACCGGGAACGTCGACCATTGACACCATCTTGGCGAGGCCCTCGCGTGCGAGGCCGTGTTCGATTTCTGCTTCCTCTTCGTCTTCGGCGCCGACCTTCTCAGCCACGAGCGGGTACACGTACTCTTCCTCGATGGCCATGTGCAGTGTTAACGCCGCTTCGAGTTGAGCGGCCATTGCGTTGCGCTCCTTGCCTTCTTCGGACTCGCCCAGCGCGGTCATGAGTTGCTTGGCTTCCCGGTGGTCGGCCTTCAAAATCGTCATCGGGTCATTCACGGAACGCTCCTTTTAGGTAGGGGGTCGGAAGGCAACGATCCCCGGCTGCGTTGCCGAGGATCGTCTGAAACGCCTCCTGATAGATGTTCTCGGGGCGAGCCGCCGATCGAAGGGATCTCAGCCTTCGCACGGCTTCTCGTCTCTGCCGCGGTTTCACACACGGCTGCCCGGTCCCTACCCGGCCACATGGCCTCGTAGACACGCAGGCAGAAAAACGGTTCGTCGTCAAAAAGCGCGGCGGAATAACGCCATCGTTTCGAATCCGTCGGCTCAGGCGTCCTTGCTTTGGGCTTCGTTCACCATCGCCAGCAGCACGCCGAGGAAGCGGTCAGGGTCCGAGGGAAACGTGTACCCGTACCGGCTCGTGAATTGCGCCGCGGCCTCGCCCGCCGGCAAGAAGACGTATTCATCGCTGTAGTAGGAGGCCAGCCGCTGGAGTCGCTCGTCAGAGTCGGGCAACGCCTTTACCCAAACAGCCAGCCTGTCCAACGCCTCCGCCGAACGGTGGTTGCGGGGATCCTCGGGCCACTCCCGAGCTCTCGCAGCGCGCCAAAGAGCTCGGTCACAAACGAAGTCAACAAGCGCAGCCCTCGTCTGTGCGACATGGTCCTCGGCGCTCACTGCGACCTCCGATGCTTACGTGGACCATGCCCTGGCGGGTGTCTACCTAACCGCCGTTTTGTTGAACGCGTGCGATGCACCACACGACCCGCACATCATTCCCGGTAGCCGGTGTCAGATGGGCAGTTCGGCTGAAACAAAATGGCCGCACTTCGGTGACCTGCGACGCACCGCCAAAGTCGCCTTTGAGCTGCCACTTTCACCGTTGTGTCACGTCGGCGCCTCGTCCGGGGGTGTCGTGATGCTGACGAGCCTCGCAATCGGCTCGACCCGCATCGTGCCGGCGATGGGGTCAATCGTTACGGTCTTGTCCGTGAATCTCACCTCACGAGCGATGATCTGGCCGTGGTTGCCGGGAGCCGTAGTGGTTCCGATCGCCCCAGAGAGAGTCACGACGAGCGGTCCGACAAGATGACTCCACTGAGCGAGCCCGGTTTGGGGGCGGCGGTGGGTAAAACCGCAAACGCTGCAGTGTCCACCTGTTGACGTCTCGGCGATCACCTCACCATCACAGAACGGTGACAGACATATGGACATGCCCTCAACGCTACGCCCACTGTTAACACTGCCCGCCTGGCGGCCGTTTTCGCCATGAGAGTCCGTCGCAAGTAGTAGGCCCCCGGACCGCCTTCGGGGCTTCGCGTCTGCGATCTATGCGGTCCGATCGGCGTTTAGAACGGCTAACGCACGGGGGATCTTCAAGTCGCCGCCTTGATTTCTGCGGCACGGGCGCCCAGCGGGTCCCGTCGTCACGGTCCCCGGCTTCTTCACTTATCCGAAGAACGTGACACTGTGGGAGTTCGCGGAGAGCTACGGTGCTTGGGCGGCAGATTGCCGTCTCCAAATGCGGCGCCCCTGAACCCGCTGACGCGTTGGGATCAACTCTGTTGAGACCGAAGGCGCCCGTGCCCGAAGAATCCGAACCGCCCCATTTCCGGCGCCGCTGGTCGTCCCCGATGCGGCGCATGTCCCGCGAAGGGAACCGCGTCGTGGTCTGGCTCCACGGCGACCAGGACATCCTCACCGTCGACATCGTGCGAGACATCCTCGCGGCCGAACTCTCCGCCAGCGACGACGATGTCGTCGTCGACTTGGGTGAGGTGACGTTCATCGGCTCCGCAACACTCGGTGCTTTCGTCGCGGCCCGAGCCGCCATGCGGAAACGAGGTCGAGAGTTGACGCTCCGTGCTCCACAACGACGCACGCGCCGGCTGCTCGAGGTCTGCGGACTCACCGACCTGCTCGGCCCACCGCAGGACGCCACCGAACGCGCCGGGGCCGTCGACTGGAATCCCGACGCGCCCTGACAACGTGGCGTGACGAGGGCCCGGCTCTTCTAGAGTCCGTTTATTCGCGGCGGCCGTACACGCCGCTTGGGAGCAGGGCCCTCGCCTGGGAGCGGGCGCCGCTTCGCGCTAACGAAATGTCCGGCGTAGAAAACCTCGGCCAGGTTGCACAGCCGAGAGAGCTGGGCTGCCCGCCGTCCCGTTTCCACGATCTTCGCCACACGTTCGCGAGCACACTGTTGTCGAACAGCGTGAGCATCGCCGCCGTCGCGGAGTGGCTTGGGCACGCGTCGCCCACGGCGACGTTGTCGACGTATGCGCACATGATGCCGGTCGATGAGGATCGCGCTCGGGGCCCCTTGTGTCACAACCGGTCATGAGGCCTTGGCGGCGAAGTGAGAAGTGCAGGTCAACCCTTGTATCCGGGGTCGGATGGCCAGTTCGGCTGAAACAGGTGCCATTGCTCCGGCGCGACGCGAATCAGACCTTCGAGCTCGTAGGCAAGCGCCTGAGTAACGCGGGTGACGTCCTCGCGCAGCCGGCCAACGCGCTCAAGCTCCAAAGGCGGCCGCACGATTGCGAGGTGCCCGGTGCGACCACGGAAGTAGACGGCGGTCGGCAGTAGCGGCGCGCCCGCCCGCAAGGCGAGCGTCGCGGGACCCCCAGGAAGACGCGTCTTCTCACCGAAGAACTCAACCTCGACACCGCCCCCACCGCCGATGTCACGGTCGCACATGAGGCACAGCACTGCATTGTTCTTCAGTGCTCGCATCGAGGCGGTGCCCGCCTCTGGCCCGAGCGGCACGACCGTCATGCCGAGTGAGCGCCGAAACGACGCGAACCACTCGAAGATTTCCTTGTCGGCGAGCGGCTCGACCACGACGGTGATCGGGAGGCCCTGGTCCGCAAGCCACCGCCCCGCCCACTCCCAACCGCCGAGATGGGGAAGGGCGAGAATGACCCCGTTGCCTTTCTCGATCGCGTCGAAGAGGTGATCGACACCGTGGAACGCGAAGCCGTCTTCGACTTCCTCGGCGCTTAGGGAGGGCAGACGAAACGACTCGACCCAGTACCGCGCGTACGAATGGAAAGCGGCCTGCACGGCGCGATGCAGGGCGACGTCGTTCAGCCGAGCCCCTTTAGCCCGCTGCAGATGGCGCTCGACCATCGAGCGCTTTCCCCGCATCGCCTGACTTAGGCCGGCCCCGAGCAGTGAGGCGATGGGCGCCGTGACCGACCCGGGCAGAGCCTGCGCCGCGAACGAGGCCAGCTTGTAGCCGACGAGTCCGAACTCTGGTCCGCCTTCTGGCATGCGCCTACGACGAGCGGCGACGGCCGTCGGAACGCCGCCACGACCGCACCGACGCGCGCGGCGTGCGTCGCGACGCCCTCCGGGCCCGCCGTTCAGCCGCCCGTTCGGGCACGCCTCGGGTGGGCGTCGCCTGGAACCAGACCTTGACGAACCGCTCGACCGCGGTGACGAGAGTGAGGGCGAGCATGATCCAGAGCACCGGCAACAACAAGAACGAGAAGAGCAATCCGAAACACAGCAGGATGACCCGTTCGGCCCGCTCCATGAGTCCGCCGCGCGCTTCGAAGCCGAGCAATTCGGCCTTCGCCCGCTCGTAGCTGATGATCGACGACGACGCGAGCACGGCGAGACCGAGCAGAGCCATGTGGCCGCCGTATTTCGATTGCAGATACCACGCCACGCCACCGAACAGCAGGGCATCGGTGACGCGATCAGCCACGGAGTCGAAGAACGCACCACGAGGTCCGGCCGTGCCGGCCGCCTTCGCCAACGCGCCGTCGAGGAGATCGGGTACGGCGGCGAGCAACACCAGGACGAATCCGAGTCGAGTCGCGCCGGAGCCAATCGCGACCGCGGCGACGCCCGCACTGATCAGGCCGACACCGGTGAGGACGTCGGCGGTGAGTCCGACGCGGTTGAGTTTGCGCCCCACCGGCACCAGGGCGCGGTCGACGTTCGAGCGCCAGGGACCGTCGAACATGTCGAAAGGGTACACAGGAAGCCGCTCATTTCGGCGCCTGCCCGTCACCTGGCTTTTGGTGACGGCGGTAGGGTGCGCGCCACAATTGAGAAGGCTGCTGAACGCGATCGGGGGATTGCGCATGAAGAGCTATCCGACGGAGAAGATCCGCAACGTGGCCTTAGTGGGCCATGGTGGTTCCGGCAAGACCACCCTGGCCGAGGCCCTCTTGCTGCGTGCCGGCGCGATAAACCGCGCGGGTCGGGTCGAAGACGGCACCACCGTCAGTGACTACGAACCCGAGGAGAGCAAGCGGCACCTGTCTCTGTCGCTCGCCCTGGCCCCGTTCGAATGGAAAGGCCACAAAGTCAATTTGATCGATACCCCCGGCTACGCCGATTTCATCGGCGACGTTAAGGCGGCGCTCCGGGTGGCCGATCTCGCCGTGTTCGTCATCAGCGCAGTCGACGGTGTCGAAGTGCAAACGGAAGCGACGTGGAAGCTCGCGGCCGATGCAGGAATCCCCCGGATGATTTTCATCAACAAGCTCGACCGAGAGCGCGCCAGTTTCGAACGCACCCTCGATCAAATCCGCGACAAGTTCGGCGCCGGAATCGCGCCCCTCGAGCTTCCGATCGGGGCAGAGCTCGAATTTCGCGGTGTAGCCGATCTCCTCACCGACCAAGCGCTCATCTACGAGGGCGCGCAGGCCACCGCGAAGGAGATTCCAGAAGATCTTGCCGACCTCGAACACCAGGTGCACGACAACCTCGTCGAGGGCATCGTGGTGGCCGACGATGCCATGCTCGAGCGCTTCCTCGATGGCGACGTTCCCTCACCGGAGGAGCTCGAGCACACGCTGGCCCGCGGCGTGGCGGCCGCCACCGTTTTCCCGGTGGTGTGCGGTTCCGCCCTTACGGCCGTCGCGATCGACCGCCTCGCCGATTTCATCTGCGAGATCGGTCCCTCACCGAGTGAGCGGCCCGGGGTAGTCGTGCAGGCAGGCGCGGGCGAGACCGAGGTCGCTCCCGATCCCTCCGGTCAACCGCTCGCCTTCGTGTTCAAGACGATCGCCGACCCCTATGTCGGTCAGCTGTCGTTGTTCAAGGTGCTTTCGGGAACGGTGCGGCCCGACGACCACTTGGTGAATCCGCGTACGTCCACCGATGAGCGCCTTCACGGCATCTTCACGTTGCGCGGCAAGGAGCAGGAGCCGGCGTCGTCGGTTCCCGCCGGTGACCTTGCGGCCGTCGCCAAACTTTCCAACACGCGCACCGGCGACACCCTCGCGCCGAAAGGCACGCCGGTACGGGTCGCCGCGATTCAGCCTCCGCCCGCAGTGCTTGCGGTGGCGATCAAGGCCAGGACCCAGGCCGACGACGACAAGCTCGGCAACGCGCTGCATCGCCTCCAGGAGGAGGACACCGCGCTGATCGTCGACCGCAACGAGGAGACCCACCAGACGTTGCTGCGCGGCGTGGGTGAGACGCATCTCGCGGTCACGCTCGATCGCCTCGAGCGCAAGTTCGGCGTGCGCGTCGACACCGAAGAGGTGAAGGTGCCGTACCGGGAGACGATCACCAAGAACGCCGAGGCCGAGGGCAAGTTCAAGAAGCAGTCCGGCGGGCACGGGCAGTTCGGTGTGGCGTGGCTTCGGGTCGCCCCTCTCGAACGCGGCGCGGGCTTCGAGTACGTCGACAAGATCGTCGGCGGCGCGATCCCCCGTCAGTTCATCCCTGCCGTTCAGAAGGGGATCGAAGAGGCGATGGCCAACGGCGGACTGCACGGATTCCCCGTGGTCGATGTGCGTGTCGAATGCTTCGACGGCAAATACCACGCCGTCGACTCCTCCGAGATGAGCTTCAAGATGGCTGGCTCGCTCGGCTTCAAGGAGGCGCTCGGCAAGGCCGACGTCGTCGTGCTCGAGCCGGTGTCGGTACTGAAAGTCACCGTTCCGCTGGCTTATCAGGGCGATGTGATGGGCGACATCAACAGCCGGCGCGGACGGGTGCAGGGCACCGAGACCGTCGGTGATGGTGAGCAGGAGATCACTGCGCTCGTGCCCACCAGCGAGATCATGCGGTACGCGATCGATCTTCGATCGATGACCGGCGGCAGGGGTCGCTTCACCGCCGAACACGATCATTACGACGTGCTCCCCTCGCATCTCGTCGACAAGGCAAAGGCGGGCCGCGTGCCGGCCCACGCGTGACCGGCTCCTCGCCGGCCGATCTCGCGGTGGCGTTCCGGTCGTTCGCCCGCCGGGCGTCCGAGGCACGCGCCGCCGCGAGAGGTGCGCCCGAGCGTCTTGCCAACGCCGAACGCGAGCTGGCCACCGTCGATTCGATCGTCGCGAGTGCCGCGCAAAACCTCGGCGTGGCCGCCGACGGCGCGGCGATCGCCGATCGCATCGAGGCCACTACGGCGTCGCGCTGGGACGACGAGACGTTGGAAGCGGTGCGGTCGGCCGCGCTCGCGGCGGGCGCGGCCCTTCGTCGGGCCGCCGAGGCGGCCGCCGGCTAGGCCCCGTTGGCCAGGGCTCAGCCCAGCGAGTCGTTCCAGTCTTCGGGGTTGTCTTCGATGAGCTGTTGCACGACGCGGCCGTCGATCGCGTCGATGAGCACGAACCCCCGACGGTGCGGCGGGCTCTCAGCGGAATAGCACAAGATCCGCCACGTGGGCCGGCTGCGCAGGCCGCGCCATGCCAGCTGCGCGGACGCGTGGCCCACGGGGAACCCCATCGCGCGAGTGGCGGCCACGAGCGCATCGGTTTCGCGCAGGTTCATGCGCCATCCCGACGTGATCGAAAACGTGCCCACGGCGATCAGGAGGGCACCCACCCACGCAAGCCCCTCGTTGATCAGGACGGGATGGCTTCCCTTGGTCACGAGCCACACGACGACCAGCGCTGCTCCCACGACGAGGTACATAACGCCCGGCACCCGCCGGCGGCTGTTGTCAGGGAAGCGGTAGGGCCCCACGTAGCCGGTGACATTGAGCTCCTCGGGGAGCGCATCTCGGATTTCGTCGTCGGCCATCAGCAGAGAACGGTAGGAGCCGCCGGCCAGGCTGCGCGAATCCTTGCCGCGGTCGCGTCGAGCGCCTCGGGCAGCGTTCGCGTGTTCGCGAGCGCAGTCATGAAGTTCGAGTCGCCCGTCCATCTCGGCACAACGTGCACGTGGAGGTGCTCGCTGACGCTGCCGCCCGCGGGACGCCCGAGGTTGAGGCCAACGTTCAGGCCCTCGGGCCGGTAGGCCGCCTTGATCGCTCGCACCGCGTCGGTGACGGTGGCCCACAGCTCGATCGCCTCCGTGGGCTCGAGCGCTTCGAGATCGGCGACCTCGCGATACGGAAGCACGAGTGTATGAGCGGTGGCGTACGGATACGCGTTGAGCATGGCGAAGCAGTGGACTCCGCGACGGACGATGTTCGTCTCAGTGTCGGCGAGTCCGGAGCGAAGGATCCGCGCGAACACTGAGCCATCATCGTCGCCCGACTCTCCCGCGGACTCGACGTAGTTAGCCCGCCAGCCCGCCCACAGATGCTCGAGCGTCATCGACTCACACGACGACCGAACCGGAAAGGTCGGCCTTCAGTCGCTCCAAAAAATCCTCGACGCTCACGTCGCGCTCCACGTCGCCGCCGCGTGGGTTGACACCGACGGTTCCATGGTCGAGATCGTCGTCGCCCACAACCAGCACGTAAGGGATCTTCTCGAGCTTGGCGAGGCGGATCCGTTTGCCGAGCGCGTCGGTAGCTTCTGCAAGGTCGACTCGGTGAGCGGCGCCGGCGAGGCGGGCCATGACCGACTCCGCGTAGTGATGGTGCGCTTCAGTGACGGGCAATACGCGCACCTGCACCGGCGCGAGCCACGTCGGGAAGGCACCGGCGTAATGCTCGATCAGGAGGCCGAAGAAGCGCTCCAGCGAGCCGAACAGCGCCCGGTGGAGCATGATCGGCCGGTGGCGGGCGTTGTCGGAGCCCACGTACTCGAGCTCGAAGCGCTCGGCCATGTTGAAGTCGTACTGAATCGTCGAGAGCTGCCACTTGCGGCCGATCGCGTCGCGGACGTCGATGTCGATCTTGGGCCCGTAGAACGCGGCATCGCCCTCCTTGATGTCGTACGCGAGTCCCTCAAGCTCCACCGCCGCCCGCAACGCGTCGGTCGCCTTGGCCCAGCTTTCATCCGAGCCGATCGACTTGTTGATGTCGCGCGTCGACAAGTGCGCCTCGACGTCGTTGAAACCGAACGCCCTGAGCACCGAGAGCACGAACGAGAGTGCTGAACTGATCTCGCCCGCAGCCTGTTCCTCGGTGCAGAAGATATGGGCGTCGTCCTGCGTGAAACCGCGGATGCGTAAGAGGCCGTGGAGCGTGCCGGCGCGCTCGTAGCGGTACACCGTGCCCAGCTCGAAGAGGCGCAGCGGCAGTTCTCGATAACTGCGTTGCCGGCTCTGGAAGATCAAGCAGTGCATCGGGCAGTTCATCGGCTTCGGGTAGTACGAGCCGTTGTCCATCTCCATCGGCGGGTACATCCCGTCCTTGTAAAAATCGAGATGACCCGACGTCTCGAAGAGTCGCCCGTTCGCGAGATGCGGCGTGAACACGAGTTCGTAGCCGCCCCGCTCGTGGCGCGCCCGGCTGTAGTCCTCCATCACCTTGCGCACGACCCCGCCCTTCGGGTGCCATACCGCGAGGCCTCCGCCGATGACATGCGGGAACGAGAGCAAATCAAGCTCGACCGCGAGTTTGCGGTGATCGCGCTTTTCCGCCTCCTCGAGCCGGCGGAGATGTTCATCGAGCGTCGCCTTGCTCTCCCATGCCGTGCCGTAGATCCGTTGCAGCATGGGGCGCTTCTCGTCACCCCGCCAGTACGCGCCCGCCACCTTCATGAGCTTGAAGTGACCGAGACGACCCGTCGACGGCACGTGCGGCCCGCGGCAGAGGTCGACGAACTCGGGCGTATTGCGGTAGACGCTGATGGTGTCGGCATCGCCCACTTCGCCCGCATCCTCGACATCGAGGGCGCCGTGGCGTACCCGTTCGATGATCTCGCGCTTGTAGGGCTGGTCGGCAAAAACGCGCAGGGCTTCGTCAGCCGGGAGTTCGTCGCGTACGAATGACTGATCGGCCTTGATAATGAACCGCATCTCGTCGTCGATGCGCGCGAGATCTCCCTCGGAGAACGTGGCCCCCCCGGGGAGCTCGAAGTCGTAGTAGAAGCCGTCGTCGATCGCTGGACCGATCGAGAATTTCGCGCCGGGAAACAGACGGGTGACGGCCTGGGCCATGACGTGCGCTGTCGAGTGGCGCAGCACGTGGCGACCCGCCTCGGAGTCCGCCGTGACGATCGACACCAGCGCAGAATCGGGCAGGGCACGATCGAGGTCTTGCGCAGCACCGTCGACTTCGATCGCCACGGCGGCCTTCGCGAGCCGGGCTCCTATCGATGCGGCGAGATCGGCTCCGGTGGTGCCCTCCGCGACCCGACGCGTCGAACCGTCCGGGAGCGTGAGTGAGATCTCGTGAGCCATAGAGCGGCGAGGTTACCGGCGGGCCTCAGAAGAACTCCCCTGATTGCTGATCAGCCCACCGTGGCGAGGTCTTCCTCGCGGGCGACGGCCTCGGGCAGGATCGCCGCCTCACTGGGCAGCACGTCGGCTTTCTTCGCCGCGTAGCGATTGCGGTACTCCTGGCCGGTCAGGTCCTTGATCTCGAACATCACTTCGTCGATGAGCCGACGCAGGGCCAAATGATCGCCCACGCGGCTCGCGTACTTCTCAACTTTGACGGGACGCCCGATCGTGATCGAGCACGACCTGAACACCCGCGGCAGCTTGGCGTCGGGGGGTTGAATTTCACGCGTGCCCACGATGCCAACGGGAAAGATCGGGCATCCGACGGAGATGGCAAGACGGGCCGCGCCCGTGTGGCCCTTGTTGAGGAAACCGTCGCGGCTCCGCGTCCCCTCGGGGAAGATCCCGAACAGCTCGCCGCGCCGGAGCACGCCCTCGGCTGCGATCAATGCGCCCCTGCTCTTCGAGCCGCCACCGCGGTCGATCGGGATCATGCCCATGGCAGGAAACAGATACTTGGTCTTCCACGAATCCATGTACTCCGCCTTGCCGACGAAGCTGATGCGGCGAGGCACCACGAGCATCAGGAACGCGGAGTCAAGGAAGGAAATGTGGTTCGGACAAAGGATCGCCGGGCCCTCAGCCGGGAGCCGTTCAAGCCCCTCCACGTTGATATCCCAAAAGAAGCGCCGGATCGGTTGCGCTATCGAACGGACGGCATCTTGGAGCTTGCCCGCCCCGTCGCCACCGATCGGGCCCGCGGCCGAGCCGGCTGCGTAGCGGTTCCGAGACATCGGGCGCACGCTACCCGAGGCGGCCTAAAGGCCCCCCAGAATCTCGTGTGAAGCCTGCGTGAACGCTGGTGAACTAAATGGAAACTCCCAAGAGCGCCGCCGCCTCATCGATCCTGCGCCCTCCATCAACGGCGGCGTCGATCGCGGCCAGGGCCGCGGGAGTGTCGAGGTCGTCGTCGAGCGCGGCCCGAACGTCGTCAAGTGCCCGCTCATTGCCGCTGCGCCCCGACACTCCCATCCAGCGATCGAGCCGAGCCGCGGCGCGGGGCATCAGACCGTCGTCCCACGACCAATGGTGGCGGTAGTGGTGCTCGAGCACGGCGAGCCGAATGGCCCGGGGGTCGTACTCCTTGCGAAGTTGGTCAACGAACACAAGGTTTCCGAGGCTCTTCGACATCTTCTGGCCGTCCTTGTAGACGAACGGCGCATGCAGCCAGTGGCGCACGAATGTCTGGCCGGTGGCGGCCTCACTTTGAGCTCGTTCGCACTCGTGATGCGGGAAGATCAGGTCGGGACCGCCGCCGTGCAGATCGATGGTGGTGCTGAGCTCGCGCAGCGCCAAGGCCGAACACTCGATGTGCCAGCCCGGCCGGCCCGGCCCCCACAAAGTCTCCCAAAAAGGCTCGCCGTCACCGGACGGCTGCCACAACACGAAGTCGAGCGGATGGCGCTTGTTGGGATCGTCGACATTGCCTCCGCGTTCTCGCGCGAGCGCGATCATCTGGTCCTCGCTGTAATGACTGATCTCACCGAACGTCGGAAAGGTTTTGATGTCGAAGTAGACGGCGCCACCGGCCTGGTACGCATGACCGCGCTCGAGCACCATCGCGATGAATCCCCTGATGTCGGGAATCGCCGATGTCGCGCGCGGCTCAGACCAGCAAGGCAACATGTCGAGCGCCTCCATGTCGGACTGGAAGCGCGCGACCTCGCCCGCGGCTAGGTCGAGATAGTGGACGCCGAGCAACTTGGCCC
>JBDUDK010000128.1:0-4386 GCA_040002995.1 Acidimicrobiales bacterium
ACCACTTGATCCACCACCAACACTGGCGAATCGAAGGCAACGCCACCAACCTCACAATCCACCCACCCCAAGACGGACCAGCGCGCGCGGGTGCGGTAGAAAATGTGCGTGGCGATGTTCCTCGTCGTGCTCCATCGATCTGGCCCTGAGTGGAACGCGTCGCGGCCCATGGAGGAGCAATCTCACTGGACCGCGCACGCGGCCTTCATGGACGGTCTCGTCGATGAAGGTTTCATCGTCTTGGGTGGACCGCTCGCCGACGAAGTCCGCGTCGTCCACGCGGTGGAGGCCGAGTCGGACGAGGCCGTCCGCGCCACGCTCGGCCGAGATCCATGGAGCGAGACGCATCTCCGCGTCGACACGATCGAGCCGTGGACCATCCGGCTCGACGGACGGCGCGCCTAACCGACCGGTTCGCCGAACGCCTCACAGTCCTCGTTGTCGCAGACAAAGTGCGAGTCGATCACGTTCGACCGATGTGCCGGCAGGGCCGTGACGCCGCATGAGGGGCAGATCGGGGCGCGATCGACGTCGTCATCATCAAAACGCACGAACCCATCATGGCCGCGAGATCGGTCAAGGCGAGCTGATACTCGTGGCAGGCTGATGCACGAGTGAGGGAGGGACACCGTGCGAACCTTTTTAAGCCTGCCCGCCGCTGGGTTGTTGTTCTTCGTGAGTGCGTGGTTGCTGATGCTCTTCGCCGGGATCGTTGCCGACGACGTCGGCAACAAGCCGTTCGGCTACACGACTGCGATGGTCGCGACGATCGGACTCTGGCTCGTCATCGCACCGGCCGCGGGAGCGGTCGCGAGTTCGCGCAAGCGTCGCTGAGGCGTCGACCCGAATGAACCGGGCCAAATCGTGGGTCCGGTTGGTGAGACGCTCTCGGGCGCGCGCCACGCTCCAGGCGAGCAGGGCTCGACCGACACCAGTGGCCCGGTGCTCCGGCGCAACTTCGCCGACGAGCTCGGCCCGCTCGAGTCGGTGCTGGGCAGCGCGTTCCAGACATACGAGAAGCCCACCAGTTCGCCTTTGCGGACCGCGACGCGCGTGTCCGCGTCCAACTCGAGATGCGGCGCGCCAAGGTCGTGCGCCAATTCTTCGTCGAGCAGGAAGCGGGGGACACCGTCGTGTGCCTCCGCCCGCCGCACTAGCGCACCGATGGCGGCGATGTCGCCGATTACGGCCGGCCGGAGCTCGATCTCGTCCATGCCTTCAGCCTCGCCCAACCGTAGGGTTCTCTCGTGGTGATTCGGATTGCTGTACTCGGCCTCGGCGTGATTCTCCTCTCGTGGATGCTCATGATCGTGCTGGCGAAGCGGCTGCCACCTGGTTCAGCAAAGGATCTCGCGTCGGTGTTGCCGGCGTGCGTGACGACGATTCGACGGCTTCGAAAAGATCCTCGCGTGCCCCGCGCCGCCAAGGTGGCTATCGCGATAGCCGGCCTGTGGGTGCTGTCGCCGATTGACCTCATCCCTGAGTTCTTGCCGGTGATCGGGCCGCTTGACGACATCATCGTCGTTGCGCTCGCGTTCCGCTTCGCCGCGCGAAGAGTGCCGCATGAGGCCATCTATGAAGCGTGGCCCGCTGATCCGGCGCTGCTCGACCGCCTTCTTCGAGCTAGATGAGCGAGACGCTGTCGCCCGCGCTGATCGTGCCCGCCGCTTCCACGACGGCGTACACGCCGGCACAGGGATAGCGGCCACCCGCCACGTCGAGCTTGTTGTGCCGAACAAGGGCCTTCAGGATCTCGTTGTCCTTGGGCAGCTCGTCCTGAGCGAGCGTGGTCATCACGCAGCGGGGGTCGGAGAGCAAGACCGCGAGGCGAACGGTGTCGCCGATCTGCAGCGAATGTCCGAGCCACCCGTTCTCGACGAACCCGTCCTCGGTTGTATCGACGACGACGTTCATGCGGAAGCGGCGCTCGTCGAAGCGGCTCTCGGGTCGGAGTGACTGCAGTTGAGCGAGGGTCGACGTCGTAAGCACCGACGCCGGGAAGAGATCGAAGAACGAACCGACGGCCACTGGCGAGGGCATACCTGCTTGGGCGAAGAACGCCCGTCCCAGCTTCGTCTCCGTCGTCGTGTCTCGATGCTCCTCCGGACCGAGTCCCTCGATGTCGGGATGGTAATGATCGATGGTGAAGTTCTCGGGCGCGGCGCGCTGCAACGTGACCTCACGTCCGAGAAAGGCCGAGATCGTGGCGTTTGCGTTGCGGGCATCGCTCGTCACGGCCGTGCCATCGGGCAGCGTGATGCGCACCGGCGGTGGCTCGGCGCCCGATGCCGGAGCCTCGACAAACTCGGCCCGACAACTCAACAGCTGCGGCCCGAGGCGCGGGGTCTTGCCGCTCAGCACTTTGCCCGTCTCGGTCTCGACGAGCGCGTACGCGCGGTCGCCAACGAGACCGTTCGCGGTCACCTCGGCAGAAGCGAGCTTCTCGCCCTGCATCGACTTGACCGGAAACCGTGACAGCGTCTTGACCGTTCCGACCGTCTCAGTCATCTCCGGACCGTAGCAAGCGCGAAAGTCTCGTCATGCCTGAACACGCGATTTATGCGGTCAAGTACGCCGGGCGACGACCACCCGCTCGTGGCGGGAGGGGTCACGCAGTTGGCCTAACTCGAGGGCTGAGGTCGAGGCTCAAAAGATCCTCTCCCCATTTCGTTTCGCCGGTAAGGACGAAGCCGTACCGAAGATAGAAGCCTTGCGGCGAGCCGTCGCCCGCCTTGCAGCTCGTGAATAGGAGCTCGGCGCCCGGCCGGCCGCGTAGATAGTCGACGACGGCATCGATGGTTGCCGCGCCGTAGCCGCGGCCCTGAAACTGCTCATCGACGAGCAGGCGCCACAAGAAGTAGGGGCCTACGAGATCGTCGTCGAGCACTTCGATGCCATCGCTGATCATCACGAACCCCACCAGCTGATCGCGGTCGTAGACCGACCACATGCGCGGTTTCGCCCGCGGCTCGTCGGCGGCGTCTTCGAAGTGGCTCTCCATCGATCCGAGGTAGCGCTCCTGCCCGGGCCCGCGGCGAAGCCCGAGGACGGCACGGCGGTCGTCGTCAATAGCGATGTCGCGTAACTGCACCGTGGGCATCGCGCGCAAGAATGGCATGCATCGACGACGACACGGCGTTTGACGAGGCGGGAATACGGGTCGCGGAGCGGCGTTTGGCGGCGGCCCTCGGGGCCGCAGACCGGACTGCGTGGGTGTTCGAGTACACCGAAGACGCGGTGTTTGACGGCGGCGGCGACGATGTTATGCAAGGACGCGAGGCCTTGCTGGTGCTGGCAGCGGCGGTGCAGCCGATGTCGTCGGTGTCGATCCACCCCCTCCGCACGGAGGGATGCGGGCACCTCGCCACCGTCTGGTTCGAGGCGTCATGGGTCAGTGGTCCGCCAGCGGCCAACGGGCCGACCATCGAGACGCGCGGCGTCATCCTCTGGCGCAAGGAACCCGACGGAACGTGGCGGGTCGCTATCGAGCACCTCGGCTGAGGCGCGGGCGTGGACGACTACCGACCGGTCGACAGCTTCGACGAGGCCAGCGCGGCGCACTACGACGACTTTGCGCAACGCGGCGACGAGGAGGCGGCCGTGTCGTTCCTCCGCCGCTTGGCGGGCGACGGCCCGGCGCTCGAGCTCGGCATCGGCACCGGACGCATCGCTCTGCCGCTCGCCGCTCGTGGTGTGGTCGTCGATGGCATCGACCTCTCGGAGCCTATGGTCGCGCGCCTCAGCGCCAAGCCCGGCGGTGAGCGCCTCGACGTAACAATCGGCGACTTCGCCAGCGTCGGCGTTTCGGGCCGGTACCGGCTCGTGTACGTCGTGTTCAACTCGTTCTTCAACCTCCTCTCCCAGGAAGACCAGGTGCGGTGTTTCGAGAACGTCGCCGCCCACCTCACGGAAGACGGCGCATTCGTGATCGAGGCCTTCGTACCGACCTTCCTCGTTCGCCTCGACCACGATCAGTACGTGCACGCGGAGGGGATCAGCGTCGACGGGGCGCGTCTCGACCTGCTCCGCCACGACGGCGCGACCCAGATGATCGAGGAGAACCACGTCTCGTTGTCACCCGCCGGCGTGCAGTTCAACCCGGTCGTGCAGCGTTACGCCTGGCCCGCCGAGCTCGACCTCATGGCCCGCATCGCCGGTCTACGGCTGGTCGAGCGTTGGGGCGGCTGGAAGCGCGAGCCGTTCGCGTCTGCGAGCGACCTTCACGTGTCGGTCTACGCTCGCTAGTCGCTTCGGGCCGCGTCGATTTCATCGGCGACAACGAACAACTCCTCGACAAGCGTGTCGAGGTCGTCGTTGCCGTCGACCTGAACGGTTGGCAGACCGGCAGCTTCCAGCACCGCACCGAAATTTCTGGCCGCCATGTCA
>JBDUDK010000030.1:0-4305 GCA_040002995.1 Acidimicrobiales bacterium
ACCGCACGCCACGGGCGACGGCCGTGGCGGCAGCCGTCGGCGCCGGTGCGGTGGCGTGGGTCACACCATGTCCTTTGCATGCCGCGACGGGACTGTGGTGTCCGTTATGCGGATCGACGCGAGCGGCGCGTGCGTTCGTGCACGGCCACGCGAGCGACGTGTGGAGGTACAACGCGCTGTTGCCGATCGCGCTCGTCGCCGCCGTGGGATTCGGGCTGATCTGGCTAGCGCCGAGCCGTCGATTTCGTCTGTCGAAGTCGGTGCTCTGGATCGGGCTCGCCGTACTGGTGGCGTTCGGCGTGGCCCGCAACCTTCCCGGCCTCGCCGTCCTCCGCCCGCACCGCTGACGCCCTCCGGCGCGGCGACGTCCGGCGCGGGGACGTCCTGCGGACGTTTCGAGGGTTGGTGCCCGTGAGGGCGCGTTTCGAGGTTCGGTTCGGTCGGTCGGGCGGGCGGCGGGGGGTCGGGAACGGTTAGGCGGTGGAGGTCGTGGTGGCGGGGACGTAGTCGGGTCCGATGCCGACCTCGGACGCGATGAGGACGGCCATGGCGTGGGCGCCGTTAGGGCTCAGGTGAAGGCCGTCGCTGGCGAGAAACGAGGGAGAACTCGCCCCCAGCGCGTTCCAGTCGGCGAGGAGCATGTTCGGGTGCCGACTGAGGGCTCTTTCGAGCTCGGCATTCACCTCGCGACGATCGGGCCGAAACTCACTCACCGTCAGGAAGACCACCTCAGGAACGCCGTTGAGGACATCGAACATGGTGTCGATCTGTCTCGCCCACTGATGCTCGTCGCCGCCGTAGTTGTTACTCATCTGGATCACAACCACCTGACCCATCTCGCGGCGACGCGCCTTGAGCACCTCGATACCGGCGGTCGGGAAACGGCTCTCCGCCGCGTCGATCGTGACCTCCCAGCCAAACGCGCCAAGGGCCTTGTGGGCTTCGTCCGTGTAGCCGGGGTTGAGCGCCGCCATCACCGAGTCGCCCATCAGGAAAATGCGCGGGTCGGTGATCGGCACCCGCGTGGTCGTGGTGGTAGGCGGCAGTGTCGAGGTCGTCGGCGCGAGCGTGGTCGTCGAGTTCGTCTCGCGCGCCCCAGACCCGAGAGGCGATTGCGCCACCGGCGACGACGAAGCGGGGTTCGGCGAACACGCCGCGAGCGCGAGCAGGAGAAGCGCCGCGCCGGCGAAACGCAAGGGTTCAGTTCACCTTGCGGGTACGCCCAGCCCAGTACGGCTCGCGCAGCTTGAATTTCTGAAGCTTGCCTGTGGCGGTGCGGGCGAGCTCGGTGCGAAAGTCGATTCTCTTCGGGCACTTGTAGCTGGCGAGCTTGGTCTTGGTGAACGCGATGAGCTCGGCCTCGTCGGCCGACGCTCCCTGGGCGAGTACGACCAGCGCGGTCACGAGCTCGCCCCACTTCTCATCGGGGACCCCGATTACCGCCACTTCGGCCACCGCCGGATGTTGGAAGAGCGCGTCCTCGACTTCGATCGAGCTGACGTTTTCTCCGCCGGAGATGATGACGTCCTTCTTGCGGTCCGAGATCGAGACGTAGTGCTCGTCGTCGAGCGACCCTCCGTCGCCGGTGTGGAACCACGGTCGGCCGGATGCGTCGTCGACCACCGCCTTCGCCGTCTCGGCGGGTTGGTTCCAGTAGCCCTCCATGATCACATTGCTGCGGGCCAGCACCTCTCCTTCGTCGCTGATCTTGATCTCGACGCCCATCGCCGGCGCGCCCGCCCGACCGAGCACTGCGGCACGCTTCGCGGGTGTGAGTTCGTCGTATTCATTTCGACGCCGATTGATCGTGAGAAGCGGGGCCGTCTCGGTGAGGCCGTAGATCTGGTTGAACTCCCAGCCGAGCTCGGTCTCGACGCGTTCGATCGTGCGCGTGGGCGGCGCGGCACCGGCCACGACGCAACGCAACGTGCCCTTTCCCGGGATGGCTCCCTTCCATGACTGCGCGGCGTCGAGCACCATCGCAATCACTGCCGGCGCGCCACACAGCAGCGTGACCCCGTGCTCGTCGATACGGCGCAGGATCTCGGCGCCGTCGACCTTGCGCAGCACGATGTGGCGGCCCCCCATGCCGGTAACTGCGTAGACCATCCCCCACCCGTTGCAATGGAACATCGGCAACGTGTGGAGATACACGTCGCGATCGTTGACCCCCATGTGCCAGCCGAACGTGGCGGCGTTAAGCCAGAGGCTGCGGTGGGTCAACTGCACGCCCTTCGGCCGTGCGGTAGTACCGCTCGTGTAGTTGATCGTGCCCGTGGCGTCCTCGTCGGGTTCCCAGGGCGCGGGGTCGACCCCGAACCGCAAAAACTCCTCGTCGGACCCTTCCCCCAGCACGAAGCGATGTTCCGCCTTGACCGATGACAGCGCGTCGTCGAGCTCGGGATCAACCAGGATCACCCGCGCACCCGAGTGCTCCACGATGTAGTTGACCTCGTCGGCGACCAGGCGGAAGTTCACGGGCACGAGGACCCGACCCGAACCGCTGACCCCGAAGAACGCCGTCAGGAGCCGAGCGGCGTTTTGGCTGACGATCGCCACCCTTTCCCCGACCCCGACACCCAGGGCGTCGAGGCCCGCGGCCTGCGCCCTCGCGAGCTCAGCCATCCGCCGGTAGGTGACGGCGCCCCACGATGCCGCCGGCTGCGTGGGCTCGTCGACAAAGGCGATCCGCTCGCCGTAGACGAGCTCGGCCCGGCGGAGGTAATCGACGACAGTGAGCGGGACCTTCATGGCGCGCACCGTAGTCCGGTCGGCAAAACTTTGGCGCCGCGGTGATCCACTTCGGCCCGCAGGACGAACCAGCCGCTGTGACCCAGGTTCTGGTGGCGGGGAGGCCCGCTACCGTCGCGCCCATGGCCCAACCGAGGGTGCCAAAAACCCGCGTGGCACAGTCGTGGGACGCCACCATGGTCGACCGAGTCGCCGCGGGCGACGAGACGGCCCTTGCCACGCTCTACGACCAGTACGGCGGACTGCTCTACTCGCTCGCCCTCCGGGTGACGCGTGATCGGACGGCCGCGGAGGACGTGGTCCAAGAGGTCTTCGTCCACGTGTGGACCCACCCCCTCACCTTCGACGAAACAAGAGGCAGCCTGCGGTCGTGGCTCGGCGTGATCGCCCACCGCAGGGCCGTCGATCGAGTCCGTCGCGAGGCGGCCGCGCGGGCCCGCGAAGAACGCGACCACCGGCGCACGGTCACCGCCCCACCCGATATCGCAGAAGCAGCCGCCACGCTCATCGCTTCCGAGCACGTGCGAGAGGCGGTGCGCCGCCTTCCCGCCGACCAGCGTCAAGCCATCGAGCTCGCCTACTTCGACGGACGTACGTTCCGTGAGGTGGCGGCACTCCTCGAGATCGCCGAGGGGACCGCGAAATCGCGAATCCGCCTCGGCCTCTCCAAGTTGTCCGACGCTCTACAGGGAGTTACTTCGTGGACATGAACCGCACTGAACTCGAGGAGCTACTGGGGGCGTACGCGCTCGACGCGCTCGAGCCCGACGAGCGAGCCGACGTCGAGGCGTTCCTCGCCCATGAGCCCGACCTTGCCCTCGAAGCCGCCCATCTGCAGACCGCGGCCGTGCTTCTCGCGGCTGACCACACCGTCGCGCCCGCGGCGTCGTTGCGAGACAGCGCGATCGCGAGCGCGCTGTCCGCGCGGATGCACGGCTGGCACATCGACAACCCCGACGGCGCATCGATCAGCGGCGCCGACCTTCACCAGCGCCAGTGGGACGACCTCGCCGGACTCCTCGTGACCCTTTCTGACGCCGACTGGCAAGCGACGACCTCCTATGGCTGCACGGTGGCCGAGCTCATGGCCCACCTCAGCGCCAGCCTCGAGCACACCGCGCATCTCTATCTCGATGCCAGTGATTTCGTGCCTCCAGCCGGCACAGAGAACGACCACTGGGCCATGACCCGTCCAACAATCGAGCGGCTGCTCTCGGGGCCGCGCCAGGCGACTATCGACGTCTTGGCCGACGTGAACGACCGCATGGTGGCCGCGCTGTCTGCGCGTGAGGCCGAACTAGGAGACATTTCCGACGTGACCAGTGCCGCCGTGTTGGTGCGCGCCAAGGTCTTTGAGATGTGGATGCACAGCGACGACGTGCGCCGCGCCACCGGTCGCGAGTTTCTCGACCCCGACGACGATCGCCTCGCGGCGTTGTGTCAACTGGCCGCCGATGCCACTCCGTTGGGGATGACCGTCACCGGAGGCGCCGCGCCGGGCAAGACCCTGCGCTTGGTGCTCACAGGCCCGGGCGGAGGAACGTTCGTGCGCCC
>JBDUDK010000135.1:0-14551 GCA_040002995.1 Acidimicrobiales bacterium
ACCAGCGCCCCTCCCGAGCACGTGGCCTTGGCGATCGCCGAGCGACTTCGGGGCAGGACGGTGGCCTGCGCAGAATCGTGTACCGCCGGCCGCCTCGCTTAGATCTTTGCGTCCGTCGAGGGCGCTCTGTGAACGGGCGGCCGCCGAGATGGCAGTGAGCCGGTTGGGGCGATGAGCCGGAGGACGGGGTGGAACCGGGAACGGTCTTTAGCGCGACGTATGTCGACGGCGACGCGCACGTCGACTCGTCCCGGTTCGCGGGAGACCCCGTAACGGTCTGCGTGTCAGCGAGCGACTACGCGTTGGTGTCTCTCCGCCACCATCTCGATCAGAACGCAACCTCGACGAATGGGTGAAAACGCCCATACCGGGGTAGTAAAACGGGCCTATGGCGCGTCCCGTTTGGTCTGGCTCCATCAGCTTCGGTCTGGTCAACGTTCCCGTGAAGGCCTACACCGCGGTGCGGGATCACGACGTCCATTTCCACCAGCTCGACAAGAAGACCGGCTCGAGAGTGCGGCACCGCAAGGTGGCCGAGGACTCCGGGAAAGAGTTGGACGCCGCCGACGTCGAGATGGGTTTTGAGATCAGCAAGGGACGTTACGTCAAGTTCAACCGCGAAGAGCTGAATGAACTGCGGCCGGCGTCGACGAAGAGCATCGAAGTCAATGAGTTCGTCGCGCTCGACGAGATCGACCCGATCTACTACGAACGCACCTACTGGCTCGCTCCCGACGGTGAAGGCGCCGCCAAGGCGTACCAGCTCCTGCTCGCGGCGATGGAGGAGCGAGAGCGAGTCGCGATCGGCACGGTCGTCATGCGCAACAAGCAGTACCTCTCGGCCATTCGTCCCCTCGACGCGGCCCTGGCGATGTCGACGATGCGCTTCGCCGACGAGGTGGTTCCGCGCAGCGCGGTCGACGGAGTGCCGAGTCGGCGGGCCAAACCCGATCCGAAGACGCTCCGAATGGCGACCCAGCTGATCGACGGCTTGGCCGCGGAATGGAATCCCGATCAGTACCACGACACCTATGTCGAGGAGCTGCGTAAGCGCATCAAGGCCAAAGAGGCGGGCAAGCAGATCGTCGACAAGGATGTCAGCGAACCCACTGGCGGCAAGGTGCTCGATCTCATGGCCGCCCTCGAGGCCAGCGTCAAGGCCGCCAAGGGCTCGAAGCGTCCGAAGGCCACCGCGGCCCATAAGGCGGCTCGGAAGACGAAGAAGAGCGCGTAGAGGAACCTCCTGCCGTGGCCACGACGAAGACACGGCCGAAGAGCGCCAACGCCCGTCTCGAAACCTACCGAAAGAAGCGCGACTTCTCGGTCACACCCGAGCCGGCCGGTTCGTCGGCCCCGACACCCGACGGACATCGCTTCGTCGTGCAGCGCCATCGAGCCCGGCGGCTTCATTACGACCTGCGACTCGAGCTCGACGGTGTTCTCGTCAGTTGGGCGGTTCCAAAGGGACCCACGCTCGATCCCGATGTGAAGCGGATGGCCGTTCACGTTGAAGACCACCCGTTGGACTACTTCGATTTTGAGGGTGTGATCCCCAACGACGAATACGGCGCGGGCGACGTCATCGTCTGGGACTGGGGGACGTGGGCTCCCGCCGACGGCGAAGACCCGCGCACCGCGATCGAGGCGGGCGATCTGCATTTCGATCTCTACGGCGAGAAGCTCAAAGGTCGGTTTGTCCTGCTTCGGCGGGGCGGCGACGACAAGCAGTGGCTCCTCCTTCACAAGCACGACGATGCGGCCGTCGCCGGTTGGGATCCGGAGGAGTCCCTCAAGTCCGTGAAATCGGGTCGGACCAACGACGAAGTCAAAAAGGCGCCCGCCGCCAGCTGGTCGAGTCATGGGAACTGGACCGGCGCAACTCCTGATGAGCTGGTCGCCCTTGACGCGCTGCCCAAAGGCGGCAGCTGGCGACTCGGCGAACACGAACTGAAGCTCACGAACCTCGACAAGGTCCTGTTTCCGGCGCGTGGAAAGCGCGGCGCGCTGACCAAGCGGGACTTGATTCGCCATCAAGCCACAATCGCCCCGGCGATGCTCCCCTACCTCGCCGGGCGTCCGGCCAACTTCCACCGCTTCCCGAACGGAGTCGACAGGCCCGGCTTCTGGCACAAGGCGGCGCCCTCTCACGCTCCTGAGTGGATAACGAGATGGCGCAACGACGAGGCCGATCCCGGCGAGACCGAGTTCTACCTCGTCCTCGACTCCGCCGCCGCGCTCGCGTGGGTGGCGAACTACGGCGCGATCGAGGTGCACCCGTGGACATCGACCGTGCGCCATCCCCACCAACCGACGTGGGCGATGATCGACCTCGATCCCGGTAGCGAGAGCACGTTCGACGACATCCTCGTGCTCGCCCGGTTGCACCGGACCGCCCTCGAGCACCTCGGTGTGCAGGCGGCTCCGAAGGTGAGCGGCCAGCGCGGACTTCAAATCTGGGTCCCCGTCGCTGATGGCTACACGTTCTCCGACACGCGCGCGTGGGTCGAGGCGTTGTCGCGTGCGATCGGCCATACCGTGCCCGAGCTCGTCAGCTGGGAGTGGGAAGTGTCAAAGCGCGGTGGCCGGGCGCGTCTCGACTACACGCAGAACGCGATCAACAAGACGCTGGTCGCTCCGTTCAGTGCACGGCCTGTCGCGGGTGCTTCCGTTTCGGTACCGATCGCGTGGAGTGAGCTCGACGATCCAGACCTACAGCCGGATGCCTGGAACATCAGCAATGTGGGTGAGCGCCTCGCGGCGACGGGAGACCCGCTGGCTCCGTTGATCGGACACCAGCAGCGGCTGCCGAAACTGTGACCGCATGATCGTTGGTCGGATTTATTTCGAGCGCGGATCGCCCGTGACGGTACTCGTCCAGTGGAAGGGAAGGAGCCCGCGCAATGTCCTGATCAAACGGCTCGACGGCGACCTCGTGGTGCGACCGTTCCGCGGCCTTCGGCGCTGAGGGCTGCCTACTCGTCGCGCAGGATCTCGGCCGGGTGCAGCCTGGCCACACGCTGTCCTGGCCACAGCGCGAGTGCGTTGGCGACCAGGACGGTGATGGGCACGATCAGCACCACGCCGATGACCGCGAACGGGGCGACATTGGTGAGCGGCACTCGGTCGGTCACGAGCCGCCACAGCACGCGGCCGAGCAGGACACCCACAGGGACGCCAACGACAAGACCGACCAACCCAATCGCGGTGGCTTGCGAGTTCAGGATCAGCCGGGTGCGGCGGCGGTCGAGGCCGAGGGCGCGCAGGATCGCGAAGTCGCGGCGCCGTCGTCGTGCCGACGTCAACAGCACGTGGCTGAGGGCGCCGACCGCGAGCAACGCGAGAAAGCCGGCAAGCAGCACCGGCAGGGTCCGCACGTTGCGAAGGTTGGCGACCTCCACGGGCAGATCCGCAGGCGTCCCATTGGTGCCGGAGGGGAGTGCGCTTTGCAGCGCGGCCTGCAGATTCGCCTGGTTGGCTCCCGCAGGGAAGCGAACGGCGATCGCTCGACCATGCATCGAGGCGTCGACGGGCACGAGCTGATCGAGCCGGTCGGGCGTTAGCCAGATGCCCTCGTCGAACTCGGAATGCACGTCGGAGGGGAACAGAGCTTCGCCCACGATCGCCACGGGAATGCGGTTGTCGCCGAGATGGACGGTGTCGCCCACCTTCACGTGCAGATCTCGCGCCGTGGCCGGGCCGATCGCAACCTCGTCTGCCGTACGCGGCTCCCGTCCGCTCAAGAGGCCGAACTCGATCGGCTCGGTACTCCCGTTCGACGCCCCGATCGAGAATGCAGGGGCGCCGATTCCGTTCACGGGTACCAGTTGCCGGTTGATCAATGCGAGCGTATTGCCACCCGCACTTTGGATCGCCGTGGCGATGGCGGGCTTGACGTCGCCGGTCGTCGTGTAGGAATCGGGTGGCGGTTCCATCGTCAGGTCCCAGGTGACACCGGCTCGCTCGCCGTGGGCGAGCGCATCGTGCAAGCCGCTCGAGATCGTGAGTGCACCAACGACACCGAGCACGCCGACCACTGCACCGATGAGCGCGGGCAGCACGGGGATGCTGGTGCGGCCGCGGCCACGGTCGATGGCCATCGTCGCGCCGAGCCCGACCGTCAACGGCGCTCGACGGCGTATGCGGGTGGCAAACAACGACGCTCGGTGGTGTGCACCCGCGACTCGCGCGGTGCCGGCGCGCGCGGCGACGAGGAGTGTGCCGCCGAGTACGAGTACGAGCGTAAGCAGCACGCCCGGGCCCAGCACGACCCAGTCGACATGAAAGCCGACATCGGGATCGATGCGCCGGCCCAAACCGACGGGGAACCATCGCGACGCGACGACAGCGGTCGTCGCCGCCACGGCAACCGCGACAATGGCGCTCAGCGCGTGGCTGAGGCCGGCGGCGGTGGCGATGTCCCAACGCGACAGCCCGACGGCCCGCAGAACCAGCGCATCGTCGCCCACCGTGCCCGCCGAGCGCGATAGCGCCTGCGAAACGAGCAAACCACCAGCGATCGCGATCGCCAGCGCGAGCAACGTCAGCGCCGAGCGCTCAACGGAGAGTGTCGTGTTGACCCGCCTCTCGACGGCGTGCAGGTCGAGAACGGGCGTACCAGGTCCGATGATCTCGTTCACGTCCTGGCGGAGAGTCGACACGTCGGTGTCCTTGTTCAGGACGACGTCGGCGTTTGGATGGATGGCGGCCTGGCCGCGGTAGCGCTGCACGAAGTCCGGGGAGAGGAAGCCTTGCCCGTCCGTGGCGAACAAGAACTGGCCCACGTCGCGCACCACGCCGACGACCTTCAAGGTGACGGTTGGCCCATTCAGGTTGTTGTCGACGAGGTCTTGAATCGTCGGCCCAACCATTTCGAACTTCAGGGTGGCCCCGATCGAGATTCCCAACTTGGCCTGGTTCTCGTCAATGACGATTTCGTCAGAAGCGCTCGGGTCCCACATCCGACCGGCGACGAGCACGGGCTTGTTCACCTCGCTCAGCCAACGGGCGTCGTCTGGTGCGAACAGCACACAGCCCGGCTCACCGTCGCAGTTACCAAACACGAGATCCCACACCGCGATGTCCTGCACCCCCGACCGCGTTCGTAGCTTTGCGAAGTCGGGGTCGAAGACCCCCGACTGGCTGGCAAAGACCATCGCCGTGGGCGAGTTGGTTTGTTGCTCGAGTCGGGCGAGCGCCGTGTGGGTGCGGCGGGCGCCCGCCAGCGCGGACAATGCGAAGCCGGCGGTAATACCGACGAGTACGCCGAGAGCCACCAACGACGGCCAGCGCCGGCGCAGATCGACGCGGGCCCACAGCCGTGCTGCCGCGCGAGCACCGTCCGACATGCTTCGACCGTAGGACACGCTCACTTCCTCGGGAAAGGGCGCCAGCACCGAGGGCGCGGGGGTGCCAGCACGCCCGCGCGCCGCTTATTCGTCGCGCAGAATCTCGGCGGGTTGGAGCCGGGCTACGCGGCGTCCGGGCCACAACGCGAGTGCGTTGGCGATCAGGATGCTGGCGGGCACGAGCAACACCACACCGATTACCGCAAACGGGGGGACGTTGACGAGCGGCACTCGGTCAGTGACCAGTCGCCAGAGCACGCGGCCGAGCACGATGCCGAGAGGAATGCCGATCACGAGACCGACCAAGCCGATCGCGGTTGCTTGCGAGTTCACGATCAACCGAGCGCGTCGCCGGTCGAGTCCGAGGGCGCGCAGGACCGCGAAGTCGTGGCCGCGCCGTCGGGCCGATGTCAGCAGAACGTGGCTGAGCGCGCCGACGGCGAGCAGTGCGAGGAATCCGGCGAGGAGAACGGGCAGGGTGCGCACGTTGCGCAGGTTCGCGAGCTCGACCGGCACCTCGGCTGGCGTCACGAACGTGCCGTCGGGCAGCGCGCGCTGCAGCGCGGCCTGCGTCTCCGATGGGCTGGATCCTTTGGGAAGCTTGATCGCGACGCTGCGCGTATCTGATGTTGGCACAGGCACGAACTGGTCGAGATACTCCGGCGTCAGCCATAGGCCCTCGTCGAACTCGGCATGTACGTCCGACGGAAACAGGGCTTTGCCGACGATCGACGCCGGAGCGCCCTGGTCGCCGAGGCGCACAGTGTCGCCCACGTTCACGTGAAGGTCTCGCGCGGTCGACGGTCCGATGGCCACTTCGCCAACCGCGCGCGGCGCCCTTCCCTCTATCAACTGGAACGAGATTGGGCTGGTGGCGCCCCCGTCGAGACTCCGGACGGAGAACGTCGGTGCGCCGAGACCGTTCACGGGCACCAGTTCGCGGTCGACGACCCCTATCACGCCGCGGCTCGCCCCTCGTATGGCGTCAACGACCTCCGGCTTGAGGGCCGTGCCTGTGTAGGCATCTGGCAGTGGTAACACGCTCAGGTCCCATGTGACACCGGCCCGTTCGGGGTGGGCGAGGGAATCGCGCAATCCGCTGGAGATCGTGAGGGTACTAACGACGCCGAGTACACCGACCACCGCCCCGACGAGCGCGGGCAGTACGGGGATGCTGTTGCGTCCACGGCCACGGTCGATGGCCATCGTGGCGCCGAGCCCAACCGTCAACGGCGCGCGACGGCGCATGCGGGTGGCGAACAATGCTGCGCGGTGCGGTGCACCGGCGGGCCGCACCGTGGCGGCGCGGGCGGCCACGAGCAACGTTCCGCCGAGAACAAGCACGAGCGTAAGAACCAGACCTGGACCGAGCACGAGCCAGTCCACATGGAAACCGACATCGGGATCGACGCGCCGGCCGAGACCGACGGGGAACAATCTCGACGCCACGATGGTGGTGGTGGCGGCCACGACCCCCGCAACGAGGGCGCTCAGCGCATGGCTGAGGCCGGCAGCGGTGGCCATATCCCACCGTGACAACCCAACCGCGCGCAGCACCAGCGCGTCATCGCCCACGGTGCCGGCCGAGCGCGCGAGGGCCTGCGACACGAGCAAACCACCTGCGACCGCAATCGCGAGCGCGAGCAACGTCAACGCTGAGCGCTCAACGGAGAGCGTCGTGTTGACGCGCCGCTCGGTGGACTTCAGGTCGAGCACCGGTGTTCCCGGCCCGATGACGTCGTTGACGTCTTGGCGGAAGGCCGACATGTCGGCGTCCTTCCGCAGGATCACGGCCCCATTTGCGTAGATCGCGCCCTGGCCGCGATAGCGCGGGACGAACGCCGGCGACAGAAAAGCCTGACCGTCGGTAGCGAACAGGAACTGGCCCACATCTCGTACGACGCCGACGATCTTCAACGTGTCTTTCGGTCCGTTTGTGTGGTTCTGGAAGAGGTCGTCCAACGTGGGGCCGAGCATCTCGAGCTCGATGGTTGCGCCGATGCCCTTTTCCTGCTTGGCCAAATGCTCGTCCACGACGATCTCATCGGTCGCGTTCGGGCCCCACAGACGACCAGCGATGAGCACCGGCTTGTCTACCTCGCTCAGCCAGCGGGCGTCGTCCGGCGCGAACAGCGTGCAGCCGGGCTCCCCGTCGCAGTTCCCGAAAACCAGGTCCCACACCCCGACGTCCTGCACCTCGGGCCGGGTACGCAGCCTGGCGAAATCAGGATTGATCACCCCCGACTGGGTGGCAAAGACCAACGCCGTCGGCGAGTTCGTCTGTTGCTCGAGTCGAGCGAGGGCGCTGTGGGTCCGGCGGGCGCCGGCCAGCGCGGACAGCGCAAAGCCCGCGGTAATTCCAACGAGCACACCCAGGGCCACCAGCGACCGCCACCGCCGGCGCAGATCGGAAACGGCCCACAGCCTTGCTGCCGCCCGTCCCCCGTCCGACATGCGTCGACGGTAGGACAAGCTCGATCACGCGGGAAAGGGCGCCACCCCTTCAGGAACGGGGAAGCCAGCACCCCTCAACCACCTAGCGAAACTGCCCGGCCACCGCGAAGAGGAGCCGGGTCGGAACGACCGTGCCAAACGAAAGCACGACCGTCCCGCGCCCCAGCCATCCGTCCGTGGGGACACGATATCGGGCGCGGCCCTCGTCCTTGGTGAGCACACTGCGGCCTGCACTCGGGCAGCTCAGAACGTGTCGACGGTCAGCGGTGGCTGGACAGGTGATGCCATCGCCAGCCGTCCTCGGTCAATCGCATCTCGATGTCCCATCGCCACGCGGGTTCGTCGTCGACCTCCAGCGTGACGACGGCGGTGCTGCTGGAAGCGACCAGGTCGACGGTGCGGGCTCGGCTCTCGGCGGCGGCCCACGCGAGCCCGCCGACCGCACTCAGGAGCGATTCTCGGGCGGCGTTCGAGAAAAGCACTCGCTGAAGGTGAGGCCCGTACCCGGCCAGAAGCTCCGGCGCATGTGACTTTGAAAACTCGTCCAGGATCGCGTTGCGGTAATCCGCATGAAGCAGCAACCACACGATCTCGATGTCGCCGACCGCCAGGAGCCGCAACACGGTGCGAGCAGCGGCCTCTGCAGCCTCGGTGTCGGTGGACATGCCGGGTTGTTGATCGGTCGTGGCTCCCCCGACTGGAGGTCGCGGGCCACCTCACCCGAAATCTTGTGGATTCGAGCGCCGACTGATCGTGCGGGTCTATAGCGGAATCGGTCGGGGTACATCGGAGGGAGCAGATGGTGCGGTTCGTTCCACCCTGACGCCCTCTCCCCAGAAGGCGGGATGGTTCCTTCTGCACCGTCTGCGTCGCGTCAACTGCGGTCCGCTGTCGTCTGTGCCCTCGCAACCGCGAAAAGGGGTCAAGGGGACCCTCGGTCGGGCCGATGATCCATATGGACCACTCCCTCAGATGGACCAGTCAGGTGCCCTGGTGAAGTGGAGCGACACGGCCCCCGGCGATCACGCCCGGGGGCCGTTCCAAATTTCACGGCAACGGTCGCGGAGCCGGGCCCCCAAAGGACGGCCCCGTGGGCCAGCTCCAGGACGAACGATAAGTCCCGCCGTCAGTCCTCACGTCCGTGCGTCGTCGACGTTTTGGAAGACGGCGGCGGCAGCGCTGCCCGGCATTGGCCCCAGTGCAGCAAGAAGTAGAGCCAGTTTGCACATTGCGCCGGGTCGAAAAGCGTCGCGGACGCTGTGGTGGTGGTCGTCACGTTGATCGGCTGCACGGTGGTTGCCGTCGTCGTGGGAAGCTGAGACGTCGGCGAGCTGCTCGGCGCGTTGGTAGCGGGCGGCGGGCTGCCCGCAGAGGTCGTCACGGTCGGACTTTGGTTCGTCGTTGGCGCCGTCAATTCATTGGTGACTGACGGTGGATCGACGGTGCCGGGGTTAGCAGAATGTGGAGTAGTCGTACGCGTGGGACCTGATCGCACGGGCGCGGTGGACGCCGTCGCCAGCGGCACCGAAGTGGTCGACGTCACGAGGTCACTCGTGGTCGGTTCTTCGGTCTCGTCAACCGCGACCGTTGTTTCGGGGTCAGGCGTGTTCGGTTCCGCCGTCACAGACGTGGCTCCCGAAGGGAGACGAACGCCCCCCGCGGTTTGTCCGACCGAACCCACTTCGGCCTGCACGGCGACCGCGCTTACGAGCAGGCAGGCCCCAAAAGCGCAAGCCAGCCGGCCCGAGCGCGGGGCACGCGGAGGTCGACCGCGCTCGTCGGCGCTGGGCGGACCCCACGGTTCTTCGCGTGACGGCGGCATAGGCCTCAGCGCGGCGCGCCCACCGGGTTCATCCGCCTTCTATCGGCTTTTGCTGGCGCGCTCCGTAGCCCTTACCTGCGTTCGTGGGTGAAAACGGGATGCGCGTGTTTCGGGGGCCAACCCTCTATCAGGCCAAGAAAGCAATCTTTAAAGTTCGGTTAACCAGCTCGTGAATTTCGGCGGCGTGAAAGGCGGAGACCGATGGAACACGATCGTACGTTGATTGACGTAGCGCGGCGGGCGGCCGGGGCGCTCGGGCTCGCCGCTATCGCGCTGATTCATCTTCTCGATCTCGACTCGAAGTGGCACGAAACGAAGTATCAGTTCGTCCTCTTCGTTGTCCTCATCGTGGCTTCAATAGTCGGTGCGGCGATGCTCCTCGGACGCCACGCGAAGCAGGGTTGGTGGCTCGCGATCGGGTGCTCAGCGGCGACGCTGCTCGCGTATGTCCTGAGCCGCACAACGGGGTTGCCTTCCGCGAGCGACGACATCGGCAACTGGCTCGAATCCCTCGGACTGGCGTCGTTGTTCGCGGAAGGTGCGGTGTTGCTTTTGAGTGGCTACGTGGTCCTCGAGCCCGTCGTTTTGCGGATACAGGCCTCCAATGCAGCGATGCAGGCGCTCGATCTCAGAGACGGTGCTGCTGAGCTGGTTGCCGGCTGACGCCTCCGCGTCGGGCGTCAAGCAGCAGTGGCGACGCCGCACAGACCCAGGACGCGCACAGCGCTCGTCGAGGGAGCGCGCAGTGTCAACGATCGTGATCGCTTCGCGAGGATCGTGCGCGCCCGGACCAGGACTCCGATCGTCGAGGCGTCCATAAAGTCCACGGCGCTCAAGTCGACGACAACATCAGCATCGTCGAACTCGATCGCCCGAGCCACGGTCTCCCACAACCCAGGCAATGTGAAGATGTCGTGCTCACCCCGAAGCCAGACGACACTGCCGACAGTGTCGTAGTTCGGCAACGCCATCGGAGGTTTTTCGGGCGCAGACACGGACGGAAGCTCGACAAGAGCCATTGCAATCTCCTGGCATTCGGCGTTGCGGTGACGCGCTGCCAGGGTCCGGAGCATCGCTCCCGAGCCAACCGATGTTGGCCCGACACGTCAGGGGTTCTCGTCGTGTCGTTGCCGACGGTACACCCGTACCGCGGTCCGCGGTTGGTTTGGTCCCTGTAAGGGGTAAGCGGACGCCCAAATTTGCGGTGGGTTGGGGTCGATCGCGGCGCCCAACGGGTACTGAACGCGAGACGGCCCCCAGTTGGAGTGGGGGCCGTCTCTAAGCGTGATGTGGCCAGCGGGTAGAAGCCATCACGCCTGGTCGAAGTGTGGGCTCTCCCCCCGCCGTTGCGCTACGGGACTGGCCCCCCGCCAGGTAATACCTCGGCAAACTTCGCCGCGGTTATGGCCACCGCGACCACAAACCGAGGTCGCCGATGCCTACCGTGCGGCCATGTCCATTTGCCTGTCTCCGCGCTGCGACGGCGCGGTCATTGTCGAGACGCTCACCGATGGCCACTGCGACCAATGCGGCCTTCATCACCGACGCCGCACCGGGGGCGCCAAGTGGGATCTGATTGTTGGACCGGTGGTCGTGACGCTTTCTGGGGCGACGGCCAGAACGCGCACAGCTCCTGGGTACGAGGAACGAATCGACGCGGACGCAGTGGCGTTCAAGGACAAGCTCACGATTGACCTCACGCGGGGCGCCGCGAGGTTCGTCACGACCTTGCCGGCCACAAGGCTCGTGCGCATCGTCGCTCGCTAGACATTGAGGCGGACGGTGCGGCGCGGGGCCCCGGGGAAGCCGGGCGGGTGGACGTCGCACCGCCCGCTCCTGTACCACTACCCCGCTCCGCCGGTGGCAAACCCGTAACGGTCACTCGAGAAGACGGTGCGCGAGTTCGACGTCCCACGGACGAGCCAGCCAACCCTCGAGGTCGGCGGGAACCTCGCGGACCCCTTCGGCCTCCGTGGGGAGTAGCGCCTGGTCCGCATCGAGCCCCGTGCGGAGGTTCACGCGAAACTCCGGATCGAGGTCGGGGAAGTCGGACCGGTTGTGGCAGCCGCGGGTCTCCTGGCGGGCCAGCGCGCCGCGCAGCGTGGCTTCCGCGAGCACGATGCCGGCGCGCAGGTCGAGCACTTGCGCGAGGTCGGTCCAGCCCTCCTCGCTCGGGCGGACGTCGATGTCGGCGATCGCGCCGCGTACCCCGTCGAGGCGGCGCAGCCCCGTCAGCAGCGATGGCTCGCTGCGCACGACGCCGCCGTGCTCCCACATGACGTCGCGCACCTCGCGTTGCGCGGCCCGAGCCAGTTCGGTGCCGTTGTGCACGAGTCCGTCGAGCGCGTCCGACGCATCTCGGATCGCCGCTCGGGGGTGAATGCCGACGTCGCTGCTCTGGGCCCAGGCGGCTGCCGCGGTGCCGACACGACGTCCATACACGATGGTCTCGGTCAGTGAGTTGCCGCCCAGGCGGTTGGCCCCGTGCAAACCCGACGCACACTCGCCCGCCGCGAACAAACCGTTCACGTCGGTGGCGTGCGTCTCGGGATCAACCACCAAACCACCCATCGTGTAGTGCGCGGTGGGTGCCACCTCCATCGGCGTCGTCGAGATGTCAAGCAGCTGGTATTCGATGAACTGGCGGTACATCCGAGGCAAACGCTCGAGTATGAAGTCCTTGCCCCGATGGGAGATGTCGAGAAAGACGCCACCATGCGGGCCGCCGCGACCCTCGATGATCTCGGTGTAGTTCGCGAGTGCGACGCGGTCGCGCGTCGACAGCTCCATTCGGTGAGGGTCGTAGCGCTCCATGAACCGCTCGCCCTCAGAGTTCAGCAGCCGACCGCCCTCCCCTCGTACGGCCTCGGTCACCAGCGTTCCCGCGGCTTCCTCCGGGGCCACCATCCCAGTGGGATGGAACTGCACGAGCTCGAGGTCTTGGACGCGGGCCCCGGCCGCGAGGCCGAGGTGGATGCCGTCACCAAAGTTCTCGTCGGCCCGCGACGACGAGCGGCGCCACAGCCGCGTGTGGCCGCCTCCGCACAGCACAACCGCGCTCGCGAGCAACGCGGTACGGGCACCACTGTGGAGATCGAATGCGAGAGCACCGAAGCAGTTGCCGTCGGCCACGAGCAGCTCGGAGATGTACTGATCGTCGAGCACGGGAATGCCGAGCTGGTCGACGCGTCGGGCGAGCGTCGTGACCACCGCGCGACCCGTCCAATCGCCGGCAAAGCAGGTGCGACGCCACCGGTGGGCGCCAAAGAAGCGCTGATCCAGCGCACCGTCGGCGGTGCGGGCGAAAGGGCAGCCCCATTCGACGAGCTCATTGATCGCGGCGGGCGCCTCGCGTGCGACGACCTCGACAACCCGTGGGTCGCCGAGCAGATAGCCCTCTCGCATGGTGTCGGCAAAGTGCTGCTGCCAACAATCCTCAGGATCGCGGGTGCCGAGAGCGGCATTGATGCCGCCGGAGGCCAGCACGGTGTGTGCGTCGAGGCGTGGCCGCTTGCTCACGATCAACACCTCGCAACCCTCCTGATGGGCGGCGATCGCGGCGCGCATGCCGGCCCCGCCTGCGCCAACAACGAGTACGTCGACCGGATGTGTGCGCAGGTCCTTCACCGGTGCCCTCCATCATCGACCGTGATCCAACGTCCGCCGTTTCTTCGTTCACGCCATGGGTTGACCGGCACGGTCAAGGCGCCAGCACCTTCCACGTCGCGGGGTCGACGATCCCTGTGGGGCCTCGTCCGTGCGCGGCTTGGAACGCTCTCAACGACGCCACCGTCGCGTCATCCATCACACCGGTCGGCGCGATCCCGAGAAGACCCTGCACGACAAACACGCACTCGCCGTGGTCACCCGGCGCGATGACGGCCTTTCTGCACGCGTCTTGCAGCTCCTTCATTGCCTCGAAATCAATGGCGCGTTGCACAACCGGAACGCCGCCCAGCGCCGAGGCGGCGGCGAGGATCGCCGGTACCTGCGCGATCCGTGCCGGACCGGGACAGCTCCGGCCTTCCTTGTTCCAACCCTTGAACTGAGCATGAAACCCGAGTCCGCCCGATTTCGGAGAGCTGCACGCGTGTAGCGGAATGTTGTGCAGCACGAGTAGCTCGGCGAGCGCCTGCACCTGCGCATCAGACAGGGGATCCTGAGCGAAAGGCTGGTGCTCGTGGCCGGAGTCCTGGCAATCGAGGGAGATCGCGAACGCGTTCCCGGAAAATTGCATCAGGGCCTGTTGTTCTAGGGGGCAGTACTGCTCGAGCGTTCCGTCAAACGCGAGCTGGTAGTGCGGGTAGGCGGACGTGCCCGAACCGATGATGTCGTCGAACGTCGATGCGGTCGACTCGCGGTTGCCGTTGGTGTGGAAGATCAACGTCGGCGTATCGGTGTTTCGCCGTCGATGCTTCGCCGACTCCGGCACGATCCGTTGAACGATGTTGAGCACGTCCACCACCCCCCAACGCGGACCGAAGTATGCCCGAGGGCTAAGGGTCGGTTACGAAACGACCTGCATCACCGACGCCGGGAGGGCACCATCCCCAGTGGACGATCCGGGTTCCGGGTTGGTTAACTCGGCTCGCGTATATGTCGTCCCGCGAGGCGACCCTGGTTGGAGTAGGGCCGCCTCTGGGCGTGAAGGCCAGCGGGTTTGAGCCGACACGCCTGACCGCAGTGAAAGCAGGTTGGAAGTCCCTTGGCTACGGGACTAGCCCCCCTCCGCAACGCGTTGGCTGGGGTGCCCGTTAGTACGGCCTCGGTTGGCGGAGCCAGACTTCCACGATCGAAGGGTGAGGAGATGGTTGTGGTTGCTCGGCCGTCAGGCACGGTGACGTTCTTGTTCACCGACATCGAGAGCTCGACAGAGCGGTGGCAGCTCGATGGTCGGGCGATGGCTGATGCGTTGGCGGCGCACGATGGG
>JBDUDK010000110.1:0-42672 GCA_040002995.1 Acidimicrobiales bacterium
CCGCGCTTCACCGGTTCGAGCTCGTCGATGATCTCCATCGCCCGCACCTTCGGCGCGCCCGACACGGTGCCCGCCGGCAGCGTCGCCCGCAGCACGTCGATCAGGCCGAGCCCGGCGCGCAGCTGCCCCGACACTTGCGAGGTGAGGTGCATCACGTGGCTGTAGCGCTCGAGCGTGAGCAACTCGTCGACTTTCTCCGTGCCGAAACGGACGACGCGACCGACGTCGTTGCGGGCCAGGTCGACGAGCATGATGTGTTCGGCGATCTCCTTCGGATGCTCTTTCAGTTCGGCGGCCATGCGCCGGTCGTCTTCGTCGGTGCGACCGCGACGACGGGTGCCGGCGATGGGCCGCGAAATGACGGTGCTCCCGATCACCTGCACCATCGGTTCGGGCGAGGAGCCGACGATTGTGATCTCCGGATGGCGGAGGAAGTACATGTACGGGCTCGGGTTCACCTGCCGCAGCACGCGGTAAACGTCGTAAGGGTCGGCATCAAGCTCCAGGTCGTAACGCTGTGACAGCACGACCTGGAAGATGTCGCCGGCGCGTATGTACTCCTTGGCGACCTCGACGGCTTGTTCGTAGAGCTCGCCCCCGATAGTGGAGCGCACGTGCGGCAGATCCTCCGATGCGTCGGGCGGAGCCACCGGGGCGTACGGAAGGGGACGCGCCAGCGCGGCAACCGCGTCGTCGATCCGGGTGACGGCGGCGGCGTAGGCCGTGGCGAGCTCGGCGCTCTCGAGGCCGGCCACCGGCACGCTCTCAATCAGATAAACCCGCTGGCGCCAGTGGTCGAACGCGGCCAGGCTGCCGATCACCGATAAGACGGCATCGGGCAGGTGGCGGTCGTCGGGAGGTACGTCGGGGAGTCGCTCCACCTCGCGCACGATGTCGTAGCCGAGGTAGCCGACGAGCCCACTCTGCAGGGGCGGGAGGTCGGGAAGCGATGGCGCTCGGTACACGTTGAGCAGCGCCTCGATGGCCACGAGGATGCCTTGGTCGAGCGGGATGCTCGCGGCAAGCTTCCCCACGACTTCGATATCGCCGCCGCGGGCGATGAGCGTGGCCGACGGGTTGCGGCCGACGAACGAGAACCGGCTCCAGCGTTCGCCGTGTTCGACGGATTCGAGAAGGAAGCCCTCCCCGTCGCCGACCAACTTGGCGTACGCCGCGACCGGCGTCTCGAGGTCGGCGAGGAGTTCCGTCCACACCGGGACGACCGAATGGTCGGCGGCCAGCCGGCGGAACTCGTCGAGACTGAGCTTCGGTGTGATCATGCGGGCGCGCTCGCGCCGAACGCCCGGAAGAAACACGAGCGGGCGCCGGTGTGGCACGCGCCGCGGCCCTCCTGCTCGACCACGAACAACAACGTGTCGCCGTCGCAGTCATAGAACGCGCTGCGTACGTACTGGCGGTCACCGCTGGTGTCGCCCTTGCGCCACGTCTCGGCGCGGCTGCGGCTCCAGAAGACCATCCGTCCCTCGTTCAACGTCATCCGGAGCGTCTCGGCGTTCATCCACCCCATCATCAGCACCAGGCCGGTGCCCTCCTCCTGCACGATGGCGGGAACGAGTCCGTCGGCGTTGAAGGTCACCTCTGCGAGCTGTTCGGCGGTGGCGGCGATCGGCGTCGTCACGGTCATCGACCCATGCTAGGGGCGCGCCTTCCGTCGCACCGATCCGATTGAAGCGGACCGGTCAGAGATAGAGCCCGGTAGACCCCTCGATGCGACTGGCGGCCACGGCGTGGATGTCGCGCTCGCGCAACATGATGTAGTCGTCGCCGCGGACCTCGACCTCGTAGCGGTCGTCGGGGCTGAACAACACTTGGTCGCCCAGTTCGACGGTGCGCACGTTGGTGCCGATGGCCATGACCTCGGCCCAGACGAGCCGGCGCGCCACTTGCGCGGTGGCCGGAATCAGAATGCCGCCCGACGACCGGCGCTCGCCCTCGTCGCGCGGGATCTTTACGAGCAGGCGATCACTCAGCATCTTGATGGGGAGCTTGTCGCCGCCTTCGCCCATGGCCACGACGACGACGGTACCGCCTCAAGCGATGGGACGCACGGAAATGCCGCCCGCGACGAGCGCCGCCTTGGCGTCGGCCACCGTGTGCTCGCCGAAGTGGAAGATCGACGCGGCCAGGACGGCATCGGCACCGCCGTCGCGTACGCCGTCGACGAGATGCTCGAGCGTGCCGACGCCTCCACTGGCTATCACCGGGATACCGACGGCGTCGCACACCGCCCGCGTCAGCGCGAGGTCGAAGCCGTCGCGGGTTCCGTCGCGGTCCATCGATGTGAGCAGGATCTCGCCGGCGCCGAGCCGCTCGGCCTCGACCGCCCACGCCAGCACGTCGACGCCCGTCGGCGTGCGGCCACCGTTGACGTAGACCTCCCAGCCACCGCCCTCGCCGCGCGACCGTGCATCGATCGCCACGACGACGCACTGCGCGCCGAACTCGGTGGCCAGTTCACTGATCAGCTCCGGCCGCTGCACAGCCGATGTGTTGACGCTCACCTTGTCGGCCCCCGCTCGAAGGAGCCCGCGAGCGTCGTCGACCGATCGGATGCCACCACCGATCGTGAACGGGATGAAGACCTGCTCGGCGGTGCGGCGGGCGATGTCGACCATCGTGTGGCGTCCGTCGCTCGACGCGGTGATGTCGAGGAAGATCAGTTCGTCGGCGCCTTCCGCGTCGTAACGGGCGGCAAGCTCGACCGGATCTCCGGCGTCGCGCAACCCGACGAAGTTCACGCCCTTCACGACACGGCCGCCCGTGACGTCGAGGCACGGGATCACGCGGGCGGCGCGCATCAGGCGAGCACCTCCAACGCATCGGCGACTCCGAAGCGTCCCTCGTAGATGGCCTTCCCCGTGATCACACCGGCAAGAGGAAGTGAGCGCAACGCCACGAGGTCCTCGAGCGACGAGATGCCGCCGCTGGCGATGATCGGGACGTTGGTGCGCCGGCAGCATTCGGCGAGCCCTTCAACGTCGGGCCCGATGAGCATGCCGTCGCGGTCGATGTCGGTGATGACGAGCGCGGCGGCCGCCGGGAACCATGTCAGCGCCTCGTGCAGCGCAACACCGCTTGCGTCGGTCCAACCGGCGACGGCGACCTCGCCAGCGCGGTGATCGAGTCCGACGGCGACCGGAAGGATCGTGGCGACCTTGTCGACCAAAGAGCGGTCGCGGACAGCGGCCGTGCCCATCACCACTCGGCTCACGCCCGCATCGGCGAGAGCGGCGGCGGCATCGACCGAGCGCACGCCGCCTCCGGTCTGGACGGCCACGTTGATCGGGGCCATCGCCGCGGCGATCGCACCCACCACGGGACGGTTCACCGGATCACCCGAGCGGGCGGCGTCGAGGTCGACGACATGGATCCACCGCACCCCGGCGGCGGCAAACGCCTCGGCCATCGCCACCGGATCGTCGCCGTAGGTGGTCTCTCTCGAGTAATCGCCCTGGAGAAGGCGCACACACCGTCCGCCGCGCAGGTCGATGGCGGGGTACAGGTCCATCTACGAAGTGACGCCGGCCGCCACCCGGGTGAAGTTGCGCAAGAGCTGCAGTCCCGACGCTCCCGACTTCTCAGGGTGGAACTGAGTGGCGAACACGTTGTCCTGACGGAACGCCGCGTTCAGTGTTCCGCCGTACTCGCAGGTGGCGGCCACGACCGTGCCGTCGTCGGGAACACCGTGCAACGAGTGCACGAAATACATCCACGTCTTGGAGTCGCGAAGATGAGCGAACATCGGGTCGTCGGGCTTCGTGAGCACCAGACGGTTCCATTGCATCTGCGGACGCTTCACCCCCGGCGGGATCCATCGCACTGACCCGTGGATGACGCCGAGACCCTTCGCCGCGGGATCTTCGTCCGATCCGTCGAAGAGCATCTGCATGCCGATGCAGATACCGAGAAACGGCCGGCCGCTCGACACCGCTTCGTGGGCAACGTCTTCAAGGCCTGATTCGCGCAGCGACTCCATGCACCGCCCGAACGCGCCCACGCCGGGTAGCACGACGGCATCGGCGTCACGGATCAGGCGGAGGTCGGCGGTCAGCTCGGCGCGGGCACCGACATGCTCGAGCGCTTTCTGCGCCGACCGGAGGTTGCCGATGCCGTAGTCGAGGACGGCCAAGAGGGGCTTCGGACTCACAGGACGCCCTTCGTGCTCGGCACGCCGTCACCATCGACCCGTACGGCGTCGCGCAGGCAACGAGCCAGGCCCTTGAACGTGGCCTCGATGATGTGGTGTGCGTTGTGGCCGCGCTTGAGTGTGACGTGCAACGTGATCGCGGCGGCGGTGGCGAACGATGAAACGGCGTGTTCGGCGAGTTGGGGGTCGAACGGAGGGGAGCCGAGCGGGATCACTTCGGGCATCGGCACGTGCCACTCGACAAACGGGCGGCCCGAGACGTCGAGCGCCACCTCCACGAGGGCCTCGTCGAGCGGGAACATCCCACTTGCGAAACGCCGGATACCGGACTTGTCACCGAGTGCCTCGCGGAAACACTCACCGAGGGCTATGGCGACGTCCTCGACCGTGTGGTGGCTGTCGACGTGCAAGTCACCCGTGGCCGCCACCTTGAGGTCAAAGCCGCCGTGACGGCCGAGCTGATCGAGCATGTGGTCGTAGAACGGGAGCCCCGTCGACACCGAGGTGAGCCCCGAGCCGTCGAGGTCGATGCTGACCTCGATCGAGGTCTCCTTCGTGACACGCGACCGCGACGCCGAACGGGCCATCACGCCAACAGCTCGCTGAGCGCTCCGAGGAAGTTGTCGTCCTCGTCGACGGTGCCGATCGTGACCCTCAGGCAGTTGGCGAGCCGCGGCCATCCCGAGCAATCGCGCACGAGGACGGAGCGGTCGAGCAGGCCCTGCCACACCGTGTGGCCGTCGGTTTCATGCGGCCTGAACAGGATGAAGTTCGCTCCAGACGGCCAGACGTCGACGGGCAGGTTCGAAAGGGCGGAGGCCACCCGCTCGCGCTCGTCGACGACCGCCTTGACCCGCGCCTCCATCTCGCCCACGAACCCCAAGGCGAGGCGGCCGGCGATTTGCTTGGCCGCATCGAGGTGATAGGGCAGCGCAACCTTCTCGAGTTCTGCGACGAGCCAGGTGGGGCCGACGAGGTAGCCGAGGCGGGCGGCGGCCATCGACCACGTCTTCGAGAACGTGCGCGTGACGGCAAGCGGGAGGTCGTCGCCCACCATCGTGAGGGCCGACCACGGCGCGAACTGGCCGTATGCCTCGTCGACGACGACCAACCCAGGGGCGGTGTGCACGACGAGACCAACGGTGCCGGCCGACTCGACCATGCCCGTCGGATTGTTGGGAGAGCACAGGAACGTGACGACGGGCTCGGCTTCGCGAAACACCCGGTCGACCTCGGTGGGGTCGAGTTCGAAGTCCGTGGTCCGTTCACCCTCGGCGACAGCAGTGCCAGTTAGCCGGGCGATGTGACCGTGGAGTTGGTACGTCGGCTCGAACGTGGCGGCGGTGCGCCCCGGGCCGCCGTACGCGAGCAGCAGCGCCTGGAGGACCTCGTTCGATCCGTTGGCGGCGAAGATCATCGACGCATCGACCCCGTGGAACGCCGCGATGGCCTCGCGGAGCGCGAGCGCGGAACGGTCGGGGTAGCGGTGCCACGCGACGCGGGACAGCTCGGCGGCCAGGGCATCGCGCCACGCCGCCGGAGGTGGCTCGGGCGATTCGTTCGTGTTCAGCCGCACCCGCACCTCGACCTGCGGAGAGTGATAGCCCTCGAGCGCGCGGAGGTCGTCACGGACAGGAGGACGGCGGGCCATTGCGAGCGAGGGTAGCGGGCGGGCGATGAACGTCGGTTGGTGGGTTTCGGTCAAACTGCGCGGATGAGCAGCGTCACCGCCGAGTTGTCCGCCCTCACGACCGCGATCGAGGATCTCGAGCGGCGGGTGACTGCGATCGCCGCGGGCTACGCCGGTGAGTCACGCGACGACGTGCTTACCCCGCTCTACGCGGCCGAACGCCAACTCCGCCAAGCCGCCCGCGCCCTGACCACCGCGGGGCGTGTGCTCGCGACCTAACGCGGCGCCGGCCCCTCACGGGGCCGGTACACGCAGCAACGCCAAGCGGCGGATCTCGGCATTGCGTTTACCAGGTGGCGGGAACCTGGTTCGTCGCTCACCATACTCAGTTTTCATTTGCGCGCAAGTCCGCCACCGAGCGCGTTCATCGTGCTGTTGACGACGGACAAAAGTCAGATAACACGCACGCGAAGCAGAGCGGTTTTCGGGCAGTACACACCGCCCGACCATGCAAGATCAGCCGCAGCGAGAAGCGACCGCGCTCCGCTGCAGGGATCATGTCGTTCAGTTCGTACTCGACCTTGACCGCGTCGGTCTGCGTCGTCAAGCCCAGCCGGATCGCGAGCCGGCCGACGTGGGTGTCGACCGGGAGGCCGGGAAGGTCGAACGCGACCGACCGCACGACGTTTGCCGTTTTACGCCCCACGCCGGGCAACGTGACGAGATCCTCCATGCTGGTCGGCACGACCCCGTCGAAGCGCTCGACGAGCGCGGTTGCCATGCCGATCAAGCTGCGGGTCTTGTTTTGATAGAAGCCCGTCGAGCGGATGATCTCCTCGACATCTCCTGGGTCGGCGCCGGCCAACTCATACGGCGTGGGGTAGCGCTCGAAGAGGGTGGGCGTCACCATGTTGACGCGCACGTCGGTGGTCTGCGCCGAAAGGATCGTCGCCGTGAGCAGTTCGTAGGCGTTGCGATGATCGAGCGCACAGAGCGCGTCTGGGTAGGCGGCCGAGAGGCGCTTCATGGCCTCCCGCGCTCGTCCCTTCGGCGACCTGGGCTTCACCATCGAGCGGTCACCCTAGAGTCCGCGCCACTACCCTCCCCCGGGTGCGCCATCTCGAGATCAAGCGGCACATGGCTCCCGACGACGTGGCCGACGTGACCGAGTTGCTCGCGGCGGCCGAACGGGCCGACGGCCATCGCGCGCTCACCGACCACCAATGGCTCGACTTGGTGCACGGCGGCCGTCAGGGGTTCGCCGGTCTCGTCGCGTGGGAGGAGGGTCACGCCCATCCGGTCGCCTACGCGCAGGTGTCGCGGGGCAACGGCTCCTGGGCCCTCGAGCTCGTCATCGATCCCCATCATCGCTACGAGGCGATGACAATCGGGCCCGACATGCTTGGTGCGGCGATAGATGTCGTGCGGGCCGAAGGCGGCGGCCACGTGCACTGGTGGGTGTTCGAAGCGACGTCGGCCCACGAGCAGCTCGCCATGCTCGTCGGACTGCGACCGGGACGCGAGCTCTACCAGATGCGACGTTTGCTGCCCATGGGCGAGACGGTGACGATCGAGACTCGGCCGTTCGCAATTGGCCAGGACGAGAAGGCGTGGCTCGAAGTGAACAACCGAGCATTCGCCGACCACCCCGAACAGGGCAACTGGGACCTCGACACGCTGCTGGCACGGGAGGCCGAGCCCTGGTTCGATCCGGCGGGCTTCCTTCTGCACGAAATCGACGAGAAGCTCGCCGGCTTCTGCTGGACGAAGCTCCACCCCGACCACAAACCGGTCCTCGGCGAGATCTACGTGATCGCCGTCGACCCAACGTTTCACGGTCGGGGCCTGGGGCACCAGCTCACCGTCGCCGGGCTCGACTCCATCGCCAAGCGCGGTGTGAGCGTGGGCATGCTCTATGTCGACGCCGACAACGTCGCCGCCACGTCGCTCTATCGCTCCCTTGGTTTCGAGGTGCACCACGCCGATCGGGCGTTCGTCGGCGACGTTTGACGGCTCCTACCCGATGGCCGTGCCCGCGAGGTGTCCGACGCCCGCCGAGACCAACATCGCGATGCCCCCACCCACCAGCACGCGGAGTGCGGCTCGCCCCTTCGGAGCTCCGCCAAGCTGGGCGCCCACCCCCCCGAGCACGCCGAGCCCGAGCAACGTGGTCACCACGATAAGTGACACACGCGCGCCGGTGGGCGTGACGAGCGCTATCAAGACGGGAAGGAGGGCGCCGGCCGAGAAGCTCAGCGCGGATACCGCCGACGCCTGCCCGGGTCGAGCGAGGTTGTTGGGGTCGAGTCCCAGCTCGTCTCGCGCGTGGGCGCCGAGCGCGTCGTGGTTCGTGAGTTCGACCGCGACCTGCCGTGCGAGCGGATGCGGGAGACCGCGCCGTTGGTAAATCGCGGTGAGCTCGGCGACCTCGGCGGCCGGCATCTCGGCGAGCTCCTTGCGTTCGCGATCGAGATCCGCCAGCTCACTGTCGCGCTGCGAGCTCACGGAGCTGTACTCGCCGATGGCCATCGACATCGCCCCCGCGGCGAGGGCGGAAAAGCCGGCCACGAGTACGGCCGCCCGGGTGTTCGTGGCGGCGGCGACCCCGAGCATGAGCGAGGCGGTCGACACCAGGCCGTCGTTCGCGCCGAGAACGGCGGCGCGTAACCACGAACCGCGTGTGACGAAATGAATCTCGCGAAACATGGCGACTTGACCCTATCGCCCTACCCTTGGGGCGATGCCCACCCGTTACGACGTCTCCCGCGAGGAGCTCGCGGCGATTCTCGACGGCGAAGCCCGCTTTCGCGTCGAGCAGGTGTGGCACGGGTTGTACGAACAGCGGGCCGAGCTCGATGGGCTTACCGCGTTGCCCAAGGCCCTCCGGCAAAGGCTGGCCGACGATCTGCCGAGCGCGCTCACGCTCGTCACCGAACAGGTCAGCGACGACGGCGACACCGTCAAGTTCCTTTGGTCCCTCGAAGACGGCGCGCGCGTCGAGACCGTGCTCATGCTGTACCCCGACCGCGCCACGGTGTGCGTGTCGAGCCAAGCCGGTTGCGCGATGGGGTGCGGATTCTGCGCCACGGGTCAGGCCGGTTTTGAGCGTCATCTCACGATCGGTGAGATCGTCGAGCAGGTCGTGCGGTCGATGCGACGGGCGGGTCGGGTCGACCGGCGAGTGTCCAACGTCGTCTTCATGGGCATGGGCGAGCCCATGGCGAACGAGGACCGCGTGTGGTCGGCGGTCGAGCGCCTCCACGACGACCTGGGCTTGTCGGCGCGCCACATCACAATCTCCACCGTCGGCATCGTTCCCGGCATCCGCAAGCTGGCGACGCGGTCGCTTCCGGTGAACCTGGCCGTGTCCCTGCACGCGGCGAACGACGCGCTGCGCGACCAGCTCGTACCGATCAACCGCCGCTATCCGCTCGCCGAGCTCATCGACGCCTGCAATGCCTATCTCGCCGTGCGGAACCGACGCGTGTCGTTCGAGTGGGCGCTCATCGACGGCGTGAACGATAGGGCGAGCGACGCCCGTGAGCTTTCGGTGCTGTGCAAGCGCCTGCGGCCGGCCGCCCACGTGAACTTGATCCCACTCAACCCCACGCCGGGGTATTCCACGCGGGGCTCGCCGGCCACGCGCGTGCGTGCGTTTCGAGACGAGCTGATCGCGCTCGGGGCCAACGCCACTGTTCGCCAAAACCGGGGCACGGAGATCGACGCGGCCTGCGGGCAGCTCGCCGCCGGACACCCGGTGACGCTTACGCCCAAGCGCGACTAGTAGTAGAAGCCCTGCAGGTCGATCACGACGTGGGTCTGGCCCGCGCCGCAATAGAGGTTCATCGCGCCCTGGCTGTCGGTGCCGACCACCGTGAGGTTCGCCGTGTCCTGGTTGGTCTGGAACCAGTTCACGCTGGAGGTACCGGGCCACGCGATGTCGGCCGGGAATGCACTCAAGAAGCCGGCGGCGATGGTCTGAGTGAGGGTGAGGTTGACGAGGGCAAAGGCGAACGGCGGCACCTCGAGCGCCACGCGGTAGGTCTCGAACGCGACGAGCCGGCCCCGAATGCCGCGCGTGTCGATCTCACGCTTCGACGGGTCGACAGGGAAGTACGTGAGACCGACGAAGTCTTGGAAGCCGAGCCGCGCACCGAGCAGCTTCCCGGGCGCACTAAGCGTGACGTTCACCGAGGCTTGGTTTTTCGCGGCATCGACGTCGACGTTGTAGTCAACCCTGGCGACGGTTTGGGGAGTGCCACCACCTGGAAGGGCAAGGGCCGGGAGCAGAACGGTTTCGAAGTTGGTCGAGGCCTCGAGCAACCGGAGATCGGCGGTACCTCCCGGGGGAACGTCCTGCACGTACACCTCGAGCTCGCGGATCGTCACCCCGTTCGGGTGCTCAAAGGGCAAGTAGAGCTGGGCCGTGGAGGCGGGGGCCACCCAAACGGAGTCATACATCACGGCGCCCGATCGAACGCGAAACGAGTTGCCCGTGAACGTCTGGTAGCTCAGGCCGGGTGTGACCGCCGCCGCGGAAAAGGCATTGCCGCGAACCGATCGGGGTGTCGTCGCCGGAGGATCCGCGGGCGGGCCACCACCGGTGACGGCCGACGCCCCGCCCGCGGCGATGAAGGCCGGAAGCGCGATGCCCGCAGCGCCGGCGCCACCAAGCACCGCCCGGCGGGTGACATGGCGGGGGACGCGGGGCTCGGTGCTCATCCGTGGTCCTTCGGCTGGGGGTGGGAAACGGTACAGCGCCTTGGTTCGGCTCAGTGGGGCGCCGCCCGGTCGGTTTCGTCGTCGATCTCTCCGACGAGCTCTTCGAGCAGGTCCTCGAGGGTCACGAGACCGGCGGTGCGACCGTCGCTGTCGACGACAAGCGCGACATGGAGGCGCGATCGTCGCATCACGGTGAGCACGTCGGGCAGGTGACGGTTGGCCGACACCAACAACATCCGCCGCACCGACCGCAGCGGCACCGGACGGTCGGCTGCATCGCCTTCGATCGCAAGGAGATCCTTCACGTGGACGAAGCCGAGTACGTGGTCGATATCACGGTCGTAGATCGGCAGCCGCGAATGGCCCGACTCGAGGAGCCGATGTTCGACCTCTGGCAACGGCGCCGACCGATCGACAGCCACGATCTGATCGCGCGGCACCATCACCTCGCGTACCGGGCGCGCCGCGAACCCGATGGCGTCGGCGAGGCGGCGGTGCTCGACGTCGCCGAGCAGACCACCTCGGTGCGACTCCGTGAACACGTGCCCGAGCTCCTCGGCCGTGTGTGCGGTGACGAGCTCCTGGCGTCGCTCGACCCGCAAGATCCGCAGCCCGGCCGAAGCGAGTAGATCAAGGGCGCGGATCACCGGCCGGAAAATGGTGACGAACACCCGCATCGGCACGACGAGCCAGCCGAGGGTCCGTTCGGCATCGATGATCGCCAGGTTCTTCGGCACCAGCTCGCCGAACACAGTGTGCAGGAACGCGACGAACGCGAACGCGAGGACGAATGAGGTGCCGGTCACGACCCGGTGCGGCAGCCAACTACCGACCCCGAACACGTTGTCGAGTACCGTCGCCACCGCGGGTTCGGCCACTGCGCCGAGGCCGAGGGATGTGATGGTGACCCCCAGCTGGACTCCCGCGATGTAGTCACCGAGATGGGCGACGGCGTGGAGCGCCCGCCGGTATCGGGCCTGTCCAGTGAGGGCGGCGAGCTGCTCGAGCCGGCCCCGATTCGATGCAACGAGGGCGAACTCCACCGCGACGAAATACCCGTTGGCGACGATGAGGATCACCATCAAGAACCAGGCGGTGGCGTTCATCGTTGACCTTGTGGCGGCGTGATGGCGACGCGAGCGATTCGACGGCGATCCATGTCGGTGACGACGAGGCGCCAGCCCTCCCACAACACCGCGTCGCCGACGTCGGGAATGCGGCCGATCTGGCCCAACACGAACCCCGCGAGTGTTTCGAACTCACCGTCGGGTAGCCGCAATCCGGTCGCGTCGGCCACCTCGTCGGGGCGCGCCGTCCCCTCGAGCACGATGGTGCCGTCGGGACCGGCTGTCACTTCGGGCGGGTCGTCGTACTCATCGTCGATCTCGCCGACGAGCTCCTCGAGGAGATCCTCGAGCGTGACGATGCCGGCCGCGTCACCGAACTCATCGATCACAACGGCGAGTTGGCGTCGTTGCTCGCGCATGTCGGCGAGCAGCGCCTCGAGGTCGCGCCGCTCGGGCACCGCCAGCACGTCGGTCATCAGCTCGGAGACTCGGTGGCGCGTCCGCTCCGCGCGGGGCACCCGAAAAACGTCTTTCGCCAGCACGATGCCCACCACGCTGTTGAGATCACCCTCGGCGACAGGGAAGCGCGAATACCCAGAGCGGACCGCGAGCGCTCCGAGCTCGGCAACCGTCGCGTTGCGGTCGATGCTCACGACCGAAGTGCGAGGAACCAGCGCGTCAGCAGCGGTCTTGCCTGCGAACCGCAGCGTCCTCGTTAGTAGGCGCGCCGCTTCCGGATCGAGCGTCCCCTCGCGTCCGGACGAGGCCACCATCCGCTCGAGCTCTTTCGACGAGAACGCGGACCGCAGTTCGTCTCGCGGCTCCACCCCGAACAATCGCACGGTGGCCCGCGACAGCGTGTTGAGCGCGCTAATGACGGGTGAGAACACGGCCGTGTACATGCGCAGAATCGGCGCGAGCGTGAAGGCGACGCGTCGCGGACGAGCCACCGCCACGTTCTTGGGGATGAGCTCGGCGAGAAGGAGCTGGCTGACCGTGGCGATGACGAACGCGAACGCCACGGAAAGCCCGTGGCCGTTTCTCACACCAAAAATGGAATTGACCGGGCTCCGCAAGGCCTGCCCGATCACCGGCTCGGCAGCGAAGCCAAGGAGCAGGGAGCACAGCGTCACGCCCAGCTGCGTGCCCGACAGTAGGAACGGCATGCGGCGCAGCATCGACAGCACGAGATGCGCGCGCCGGTTACCCGCCGCCGCCGCGGCCTCGACCGACGGTCGATCGACGGCGACGAGGGAGAACTCGCCAGCAGTGAACACGGCGGTCGCGGCGACAAGCACGACAACGGCCAGCAGGCCGAGCACGGTGGCGATCGAGGTCCTCCAAAAGGACGGTAGGACTGCGATCGTATCGAGGTCGCGTCGGGAGTGCCCGCTACCGTGCCGACGATGCCGCGATCGCTCGACACCGATGGCCCTTGGTCGTCGTTCGAGCCCATCGGCAGCGCGGCCGATCCGCAGGGAATCGGCCGGCCCCCGTCGGCGACGGTCGACCCTGACCAAACGCTGGCGTGGTGGCGGCGCCTGCTGCCGTTGCTCAAGCCGACGGCACCCCGCGTCGCCGTCGCGCTGTTCGCATCGCTTGTCGCGCAGATCGTCGGGGTCGAGATCCCGCAGGTGCTCAAGCGGGCGATCGACCGGGGCCTGATCGCGAGGAGTGAGCCGCTCTCGAAGGCACTCGTCATCCTCGGCGTGCTTGCCGTGTTGCGCGCCGTGCTCACCTACTACTTCCGGGCATCGCTGTACCAGCGCGCGTACGAATTGGAGGAGGAGCTCCGCACGACGATGTACGGCCACCTCACGCGCATGTCTTTCTCGTTCTATGACCGCGTGCAGGCCGGCCAGCTCATCAGTCGAGCCAATTCCGACATCCGGTCGGTGCAGATGTACCTCACGTTCGCACCGCTCATCGCGCTCTCGTTCGTAAGCTTCTTCGTCGCCGTGGTGGCGATGCTGCGCATCCATGCCGGGCTCACCCTCGTCGCGATCGCGGTGCTACCACTCGTCTTCTTCGTCAGCGTGCGCCTTCGCAATTTGCTGTTCCCGCTCTCGTGGCTCGTGCAGGCGCGGGCCGCCGAGATAGCCACGATCGTCGACGAGAACGTGAACGGCGTCCGAGTAGTGAAGGGCTTCGCGGCCGAACAACGTCAGGTGGGTGCGCTGGCTCGGGCCGCGCAGCGGATGCGTTGGGCCAGCGTCGAGCAAGTCGATGCACGCGCGCGCTATGGCCCGCTGGTCGAGAACCTTCCGAGGCTCGGGCTCGCCGCAGTACTCCTGTACGGCGGGAAGTTGGCGATCGACCAAGCCATCACCATCGGCGACCTCGTGGCCTTCAACGCGTACGTCGTCTTGCTCCAGACCCCGTTCCGCGTGCTCGGGTTCCTTCTGGTGCTGCAGCAGCGGGCGGCCGCGTCCGCCGCGCGTATCTTCGAGGTGCTCGATGAGAAGCCGACCATCGTCGATCGCGCAGGCGCCATCGACCTGGTCGATCCCCGCGGTGAGATCGAGTTCCGCGATGTCGACTTCGCCTACCCGGGCAAGGAGCCCGTGCTCGAAGCTCTCTCGTTTCACGTCTCGCCGGGCGAGACCGTGGCGATCGTTGGTCGTACCGGCTCGGGCAAGAGCACCATCGCCCGCCTTCTCACGCGTTTCTACGACGTCGACAACGGCGCCGTGCTCGTCGATGGTCACGACGTGCGCGACCTCACGATGACGAGCCTGCGCCACCACGTGGGCGTCGTCCTCGATGAACCATTCCTGTTCTCGGAATCGGTCGCCGCCAACATCGCCTACGCCCGTCCGAACGCGGCGTTCACTGACATCGAGACGGCCGCGCGGGCGGCCCAAGCTGACGATTTCATCCTCGCGCTTCACGACGGTTACGACACCGTCATCGGCGAGCGCGGGTACGACTTGTCGGGCGGCCAACGCCAACGCGTCGCCATCGCCCGCGCCCTCCTCGCCAACCCTCGAATCCTCGTGCTCGACGACGCCACCAGCGCCATCGACGTTCGCGTCGAGGAGGCTATCCATGGTGCGCTGAACGACCTTCTCGCCGACCGCACGTCGATCGTGATCGCCCACCGCCTCTCGACCATCGCCCTCGCCGATCGGGTGCTCCTGCTCGAGGACGGACGGATCGTCGCGTCAGGTACCCACCAACAGTTGCTCGTCGGCGTACCCCTCTATCGCGAGGTCCTCGCGTCTCTGCAAGCCGCCGAGGCCCCCGACACGGGCGAGGTCGACTGATGGCCTGGGGACCCTCCGCGGGTACGGGGTTCGCAGGGCCTTCCGCCGTGCAGTCGAGCGCCGCCGCGGGCCTGCCGTTTGCGGGCGTCCCGGAGGAACTTCGTGACGGCGTCGAGCGCATCGTCGCGACCGAGCCGGAGCATCCCGACCCTGGCGTCCGCTTCGACCCGATCGCCACCGACCGGCGCCCTTTCACGCTGCGCCGCTTCCTCGCCGCCCACCGCTGGGCCCTCGTCGGCGCGGGCCTCCTCGTGGTGGTCGAGACGCTCACGCTGCAGGCCGGACCTCTGCTCACGCAGATCGGCATCGACAAGGGCATCGCCAACAAGCGCGTCAGCGTGCTGGTGACGGTCGCGGTGATTTACGTCTTCTCGGTGCTGGCGAGCACGGTGGCCGGCGCCATACGCGTGGCCTGGACGGGACGCGTGGGCGAACGGTTGCTCTACGAACTTCGCGTCCGGGTCTTCTCGCATTTGCAACGGCTGTCGCTCGACTTCTACACCGATGAGAAGGCGGGTCGGATCATGACCCGCATGACGAGCGACATCGAGGCGCTCAGCCAACTCTTCCAAGACGGCCTGGTCAGCCTCGCCGTGCAGGGCCTCACGATTGTGATTGTCACCGCGGTGCTGTTCGCACTGCAGCCGATGCTGGCGCTGGTGACGATCGGCGCCGTCGTTCCGGCGATGACGGCACTGACGATCTGGTTCCGCTCCGCCTCCGACAAGGGCTACGCGGCGGTACGCGAGCGCATCGCCGAAGTGCTCGCGGATCTGCAGGAGGGCTTGTCGGGCATCCGCATCATCACGGCCTTCAATCGCCGCCGCCACAACGTCACCCAGCACCGGGCGATCGTGGCTCGCTACCGCGACGCCAACCAGCACACGGCGCGCATCGGCGCCGTCTATGGCCCGGGCTCCGACTTCATCGGTGCGCTCGGTCTGATGGTCGTTCTCGCCGTCGGCGGCACCATGGTGCTCCACAACAACCTGTCGATCGGGGAGCTCACCGCGTTCGTGCTCTACCTGACCGCGTTCTTCGCGCCGATCCAACAGCTCGTACAGCTGTACACGACCTATCAGTCCGGGCAGGCCGCCGTCACCAAGCTCCGCGAGCTCCTGGCAACCGAGTCTTCGACGGTGGAGAAGGCCGACGCGATCGTTCTCCCGCCGATCGTCGGGCGCATCGAACTCGACCACGTAAGCTTCCGTTACGCCAACGATGCGCCGCTCGTACTCGAGGACGTGAGCCTTACGATCGAACCGGGCGAGACGTTTGCGTTTGTCGGCACCACCGGCGCAGGCAAGTCGACGATCGCCAAACTCATCACGCGCTTCTACGACGTCACGGGCGGCGCGGTGCGCATCGACGGCCACGACGTACGTGACGTGACCCTCTCGTCGCTGCGGAGCCAGTTGGGACTCGTGCCGCAGGAGCCGTTCCTGTTCGCCGGCTCGGTTCGCGACAACATTGCGTTCGCCCGGCCCGACGCCACCGATTCCGAGCTGGCGGAGGCGTGTGAACGGGTCGGAATCGACGACCTCGTGGCGTCGCTTCCAGAAGGGATCGACACTCTCGTTCACGAGCGCGGGGTTTCGCTTTCATCAGGCGAGCGCCAGCTACTCGCGCTCGCCCGCGCGTTTGTCGCCCGGCCACGCGTGCTCGTGCTCGATGAAGCGACGTCGAGTCTCGATCTCGCGTCGGAGGCACACATCGAGCGCGCCCTCGACGCCATCTTGCAAGGCCGCACCGCCATCGTCATCGCTCACCGACTCGCGACGGCGATGCGAGCCGACCGGATGGCCGTCGTCGAGGGCGGCCGCATCGTGGAGCTCGGCACGCACGCGGAGCTCTTGGCGCTTGGCGGGCATTACGAGGCCATGCACGCCAGCTGGGCGCGCCACACCATGTCTCCTGCAGGGCCGGTGGCGCGCGACTCCGAGCGCCCAGGGAAGAATGAACAGTCATGAAAGCCAAGTCGGGGCGGGACGCGGTGCTCGAAGTGCTGCGCACCGAGGGTGTGCGGCATGTGTTCGGAAACCCCGGCAGCACCGAACTGCCCTTCATCGACGCGTTGGCCACGGCGCCCGACATTCACTACGTGCTCGCCCTGCAGGAGGCCACGGTGGTGGCCATGGCCGACGGGTACGCGCAGGCCACCGGACGACCGGCGTTCATGAACCTGCACACATCGGCGGGCCTCGGCAACGCCATCGGCAACTTGACGAACGCACAAGCGAACCGATCACCGCTCGTCGTCACGGCGGGTCAGCAGGACTGGCGCCATCTCTACGCCGACCCTCTGCTCGGCGGTGACCTCGTGGCGATCGCCGCTCCCGTGTCGAAATGGGCCCACGAGGTGCGCACGCTGGCCGAGCTGCCCATCATGCTGCGGCGCGCGTTCCACGACGCCGCTGCGGCGCCGGCGGGTCCGGTGTTCCTGTCGTTGCCGATGTCGCTGCTCGACGCCGAGGGCGAGGTCGAGGTACCGCCGCCGTCGAGGATCGAGCGGCGCACCGTCCCCACTGCCGACGTGCTGGGAACCCTCGCCGAGCTCATCTCGTCGACCGAGCCCGGCCGGCTGGCGTTTGTGGCCGGAGACGAAGTCGCTGCCTACGGCGCGGTTGGCGCGCTCGTCGCCGTGGCCGAACGGCTCGGCGTGGCCGTCCACCCCGCACCCTTGAACGCCAACGCGGTGTTCCCGCCGAGCCACCCGTGCTTCGCCGGTCCCCTGCCGCCCGCGGCCGCCGGGATCCGGGCGGTGCTCTCTCGCTACGAGCGCATCGTCTTCGTCGGCGGGCGCGCGTTCATGGTGTACCCGTACACCGACGGCTCGCCCCTTCCCGACGACATCGGGTTCGTGCACATCTCGGCCGACATCAGCCAGATCGGGCGCACCTACGCAACCGAGCTCGGTATTTGTGCCGATCCTCGATCCACGTTGGAGGCCCTCCTCGACCTTCTGCCCGACCGCCACGATCTCCTCGAGAAGCGCCGCGCGGCCCGCGCCGCGGAAATCGACAACCTCGAGGCCACCGCCCGCGAGCGCTACGGCCCGGCCCCTCTCGACCCGATGGCGGCGGCCCACGCACTCGTTCGCGCCGTGCCTCCCGACACGATCGTGGTCGACGAAGCGATCACGACGGGCGTGTATGTGAGGGGATTTCACCACTGGACGGTGCCGGGGCGTTACTTCTTCGCGGAAGGCGGGGGCCTCGGTTGGGGCATGCCTGCGGCGCTCGGTGTTTGCCTCGCTCACGATCGCACCCTGCCGGTGCTGTCTGTCGTCGGCGACGGCTCGGCGATGTATTCGCCCCAGGCGCTCTGGACCGCCGCGCATGAGCAGCTACCGGTGGTGTTCGCGGTCGTCAACAACCGTCAATACCTCATCCTGAAGAACAACCTGCGCGGGATGAAGGGCGATGCCGTCGAGTCCGGCCGCTTCATCGGGCTCGACCTCGATGATCCGCCGATCGACTACGTCGGTCTGGCCCGTTCGCTCGGCGTCGAGGCCCGCCTCATCGACGACGCCAACGACATCGGCGACGCGGTGAAAGCCGCGCTCGCAAGCGGGCGTCCGCACCTGCTCGAGATACCGATCAGCGCCCCCGCATGAGTCCGGATCCCGTGCTCGCCCTTCAGGGCGTCACGTTGATCCACGACGGACAGCCGGTGCTCGAAGATATCGACTGGGCGGTGCGTCCCGGAGAGCGATGGGTCGTACTCGGCCGCAACGGTTCCGGCAAGACGTCGTTGCTTCGTATCGCATCGCTCTACACCCATCCGACCCGCGGCGAGGTCAACGTGCTCGGCGAGCGCCTCGGGCGTTTCGACGTGCGGCGTATGCGCGTGCACATCGGCCTGGCGTCGTCGGCGCTCGCCGGTCAGCTCCGCGGCAACCTGAGCGCGCTCGACATCGTGATGACCGCGAAGAACGCCGCCCTCGAACCGTGGTGGCACATCTACTCCGACGACGACCGGGCCAAGGCTCGGAATCTGCTCGAACGACTCGGGGTGGGCCACTTCGCGACAAGGGCGTTCGCCACGCTGTCGTCGGGCGAGCAGCAACGCGTGCAACTCGCGCGCACGCTCATGTCCGAACCGGCCGTTGTGCTTCTCGACGAGCCGACGGCAGGCCTGGATCTCGCCGGACGAGAGGAACTCGTCGGCCGGCTCGCCGAGCTGGCCGGCGATGCCCGCACTCCCCCGTTCGTGTTGGTGACCCACCATGTCGATGAGATCCCGCCCGGTTTCACCCATGTGCTGATGCTGAACACCGGGCGAATAACGGCGAGTGGGCCGCTCGATACCACCATGACCTCGGCGTCGCTGTCGTCCTGTTTCGGGCTGGCGCTCGAGCTCAACCGGCACAACGGACGCTTCAGCGCCTGGGCGCTCTAGCCCGCGCCTGTCGCCAGCGCCACGAGGCGGGCGCGGCTGCGTTCGATCTCGTCGCGTAGGAGGCGTTCGAGCATCGGAACCCACAAGCCGCCGCCGTAGTGCAGGTCCATCACGAGGCGGGCGCCATCGCCGACGGCCGTGACTTCCGCGCGAAGCGACCACGACGAATGGTGACGCCCGTCGGCTTCGCGGCGCTCGAAAACGGCGAGCCGGCCCGGCTCGTACTCGGTGCGCACCATGCGCAGCCGCTTCGACCGGGCCAATGGTCCGATGCGACCACGGAGATCGATCTGCCATGCCGGTTCGTCACCTGTGGGCGCGGCGAGCACGACCCGGTGCACGATCGAGAGCCAGGCGGGGTAGCGCTCCAGGTCGGCCACCCAGGCGAAGAGATCGGCGGGCGCACACGCGACGTCCTGGCTCACGCTGACCTGCACGCGATCAGTCTGCCCAGCGCCCGCCCCTCACAACGACTTCATACTCTGCTCATACGTGCCCGTCATGGTGTGTCCATACCCCCATGCACCAAGGAGACCTGAAATGAAGCTCAGCAGCACACTCGTCGGATTGGCCATCGCCGGCGCGGTGTCCGTCGGTACGGCCGGGATCGCCTTTGGCGCCGACGGCGGCACGAGCACTACCACTCCGAGCGCCGACAAGCAGACCCGCATCACGCAGCGCTGCGCCAAGGCCCCTGAGGTCGAGCAAAAGATCGCGGAGCGGCTGATAAAGCTCAATGAGCGGCTAACGAAGCTCAACGACGCGCTCGCCAGGGCCACCGCCGCCAACAAGGACAAGTTGGTCGAGCGCATCCAACATCGGATCGACAACGTCTCCAAGCGCATCGAACACTTCACCACGGTGCAAGGCAAGGTCACAACCTGGGTGACCGCCCACTGCCCCGCTAGCTAAGTGACGCGTCGCTCGGGCGGCGTCGCGCGAAAGGCCCGGGCGAGCAGACGGGTCTTGGCGTCAAGGAGACCGTTGAGGTCGTCGCCCGGATCGAACTCCGGCGTCCACGAGGGGGGTGCGTCCCCGTTCGTGAGTGGTAGTTCCGTCTCGGCAACCGGTTCCGCCGCCGGCCGCGGGGCGCGGCTGGCCCGGCTGCGCGGCGCCTTCTCGGCGGGGGGCGTGGTCGTCGCCGCGAAGAGCGTCGGCACGGGGATGCGGCGGTCGTCGAGCCACCAGCCTCTTGGCAGCACCATCACCTGCGCGTGACGCTGGCAGAGGGCGCCGGCCGCGAGGGGGTCACCCTCGCGGAGATGGTCGAAAAAGACGATGCGCTCTCGCGCGTCGAAGCGGTAGGCGACGGTGGCCGGCTCAGCGCAATCGGGACGCTCGCACTGGCGCGACATATCCCGCACGGTAGCGAACCTGACCGCGGTAGTGCGGTTCCGTCAGCTGGCGCGACGGGTTCGCGGCCGCGAACGCGCCGGCGCGCGATTGACCGGTGGGGCGGACCGACGCGCCGACGGCACCACGGACGAGTCGGGCCGGGTGAGGGCGACAGGAAAGTTCAGGGCCCGCTGCAGCGCGGCGGCTTTCGCCCGGTCGTCGTTCACGACGAGCGACACGACGACACCGTGGGCCCCGGCTCGAGCCGTGCGGCCCGAACGGTGGACGTAGTCCTTGGGGTCGGCTACCGGATCCCAGTGCACGACCACGGCGACATCGTCGACGTGGATGCCTCGAGCGGCGACGTCGGTGGCCACGAGAGCGCTGACCTCGCCGCGCCGGAACGCCTCGATGGCGCGGTCACGTTGTGCCTGGGTGCGGCTGCCGTGAATAACGGCCGTCGCCACTCCCGCCACGCCGAGCTGGCGGGCGACACGGTCGGCGCCGTGGCGGGTCCGGCAAAAGATGATGCCCTGACCGTGCGAGCGCAGAACGTTCGCGGTCGTCACGGCCTTCGACCCGGTGTCGACCGACCAAAAGTGGTGCGGCGTGCGGTCGATCTCGTCGGTAGTGGCCACGACCTTGTGGACCACGGGATTGTTCTGGTAGCGCTGCACGAGGGTGGCGACGTCACCATCGAGCGTCGCCGACCACAACAGTGTCTGGCGGCTCTTCGGCACGAGATCGAGCAAGCGGCGAACCTGGGGTAGGAAGCCCATGTCGGCCATGCGATCGGCTTCGTCGACCACCACGACCTGAACCGCGCTGAGGTCGACAAGTCGTTGCTCGACGAGATCGGTGAGGCGGCCCGGACACGCGACGACGATCGACGCACCGCGGCGCAGCGCTTCGGTTTGCGGTCGCATCGGCGAGCCGCCGTAGATCGCGACGACGCCAAGGCCGCGAACACGTGCGAACGGCAGAATGGTTTGCTGCACCTGAGCGGCGAGCTCGCGAGTCGGGACGAGCACAAGCCCGGTCGGACGCTTGGGCTTGGCGGCCGTGATGCGCACGACGAGCGGGATCGCGAACGCGAGGGTCTTGCCCGAGCCGGTGGGGGCACCGCCGGACAGATCACGCCCGGCGAGGGCATCAGGCAGCGTGGCGGCCTGAACGGGGAAGGGGGTATCGATACCGGCGCGCGTCAATACCGCGAGCAGGTCTTGGGGCACGCCGAGATCGGCGAAGGTGGGGGCAGACAAACTGAACTCCTGAAGGTGGGGGAAAGCACGCGAACTGAAGGGGCGTGCGAGCCAACGGCCACACCTCCACAAGGTTTTCCCTCGTGGCCCACCGGTTCCGGCGGTAATAGAAACCCTTACCTTAGCGGTTTTGGCCGCTCTTTGTCGGGCGGACCCCCGCCGCGGCCCCCGATCACTTGCCGAGCGGCTTCTTCTGTTGCTGTTTCTGCTTCTTGTCGGCCCGCTTCTCTTTGAGCGACTTACCCGGCTTCTTCGTGCTCGGTTTTTGTGGCGACTTGTCCGGCATCTGGTCCCCCTGCTCATGGTCTATCGACGCGACGTCGTGAGGCTAGACGCGCGGCGGCGCTAGCGTCGGCGACTTGGTCGACCTCGATCTCGCGTTCACTTCGGCAGCTGTCGCGGCCAACGCGATCGCCACCGGTTCGTTGTCTCCCGTCGAGTTGGTGTCGAACACTCTCGAGCGGATCGAACAGGTGAATCCCGCGCTCAACTGCTTCTGCTCGGTGTTTGCCGACGAGGCGATGGCCGCCGCCCATGACGCCGCCGACATCGTGAAGCGCGGCGGGCCGCTCGGGGCACTCCACGGCGTGCCGGTCGCCGTGAAGGACACCACGCCGACGATCGGCCATCGGACGACGCTCGGATCGTTCACCCACGAACACTGGGTTCCGGAACACAACGCGTACATCGCGAGCGCGCTGCGGCGCGCCGGGGCGATCATCGTCGGCAAGACGACGACGCCTGAGTTCGCCCACACGTTGGTAACTGAGAGTCCGCTGTGGGGCGTCACCAGAAACCCCTGGAATCTCGAACGGGCCCCCGGTGGCTCGTCGGGCGGCAGTGGCGCGGCGGTCGCTTCTGGCTGTGTCGCCCTGGCCGAGGGCACCGACATGGGCGGCTCGGTTCGTATTCCCGCGGCGTGGTGCGGCGTCGTCGGACTCAAGCCCGGATTCGGTCGCATTCCGATGGACGTTCTGCCGGGCCTGTTCGACTCGATCAGCCATCACGGTCCGCTCGCGCGGGGGGTCGACGATGCTCGCTTGTTCCTCGCTGTGGCTCAGGGACCTGATGACGCCGACATCCTCTCGATGCCGGTTCCCCTCGACTTAGGTGGGCCGACACCGACGTCGGTCGAGGGGATGCGCCTTGCCCTCAGCGTCGACCTCGGTTGTTGGGCGGTGGATCCGCCGATCGAAGGGTCGGTGCGGGAGGCGGCCGATGCTCTTCGCGCGGCGGGGGCGATCGTCGAAGAGGTCGAACTAGCGCTGACCCATCGAGACGAAGAGGTCTGGGTCGACCTTTGGGGCGTGTTCATGGCCGCGTACTACGGCCATCTCGTCGAGGAGTTCAGGGCGCGCATGGACCCCGACGTGCTCGGGTTGATCGAACTCGGCAACAGCTTGAGCGCCGTGCACGTGAAGCGCCTCGAGATCGAGCGCACCGATGTCTGGCGCCGGATAGCGGCGGTGCTGAAGTCGCACGAAGCCATCCTCTGCCCCACGATGGCGACGGCGCCTGTTCCCGCGGCGAAGGCCGATCGGCCGCGCGACGTCGAGTACCACGACGATCGCTACCACGGCAATGACATGACAGCCGTGTTTAACCTCGTAGCGCCCTGCCCCGCGCTCTCGGTTCCGTGCGGTTGGGACCCCGATGGTCTTCCGATCGGATTGCAGATAGTGGGTCGGCGCTGGCGCGAGGACACGGTGTTGCGGATCGGGCGGGCGGTGGAGCTGGCCCTGCCGGACGCGTCCGGCCGCCGGCCGCCCGTTTGAGCGCCGTGATCACGCTTGCCCCGATCGGTTGGGTGCGAGGAGGCCGGGTCGAGCCCGACGACGACAACTGCGCTCGAACTGATGCGCGACTACTGGTGAGCCAGAAATCTTTCGGCGTCCTTGCCCATCACCTCGATGACTTCAGCCGCCGGCGCGATCTCGTGTATTGCGGCCACTGACTCACCCGCGTACATAGCCATCGCTTCTACCGCGCCGGTGCTCTCGGCCAGCGGAGGTTGTCCAGAGCCCTTCACAACGGGAACGGCCTTGCCCGCGATCGTCACCTCGCCCACGACGTCGTTTTCGAACGCCCTGACGGCAGATATGCAGCGACGCAAGACACGCGGACGCGGACTCGTCGCGCACAACGGACAGATCGAAAACGCGTCGCTGATCGCCGTTGAACCGGCGGAGGCGTCGACGACCGCCTGCTTGTAGTCGGGGTGGGCTCCCGACTCGTCGGTGGCGATGAAGCGGGTGCCCATTCGCGCGCCGGCCGCGCCGGCGGCGAGCACGGCGGCGATGGCCCGGCCCCCACCGATGCCTCCCGCGGCCAACACCGGGAGCTCGATCTCGTCAAGCACGGCGCCGAGAAGGGGCAGCAGCGCGCCGTATCCACGAACGTGACCGCCCGCCTCGACACCCTGTACGGCGATCAGGTCGCACCCGGCATCCGCCGCGGCCCGGGCCTCAGAAAGCGAACCCACCTGCCAGCACGCCAGCGCGCCACCTGCATGGGCGATCTCGACTAGTGACGCGTCTGGGTCGGCCCAGAAGAAGTCGACGATGCGCACCCGCCCGGCGGCGACGGCTACGGCGTCGCGATCGATGTCGTTCGTCACGAAGTTGACGCTGAGAACGCCCGATGTTCGCGACGTCATGTCGGCGAGCATCTCGTCGAGCGAATGGGCCCTCATCCCGAAGGCAGCGATCGATCCGACCCCGCCCGCGTTGGCCACGGCGACCGCGAGGGCCGGCGTCGCCACGGAGCCGATCGGCGCCTGGTGGATCGGCACCGAGCAGCCAACCAATACCGTGAACCGTGTCGTCAACACCTAGGGACCTCCAAGCGGAGCGTAGTAACGCGCGCCGTACTAGGTTTTCGCAGACACGACGGGGGGTGGGCCATGGCCTACGCAGGCGGCAGGACGTTCTTCGACGCCGACAGCCACCTCATGGAGCTGCCGGGCTTTCTCAGGGATCACGCCGACCCCGACATGCGCGACCGGCTCCCGAGCATCAGCTTCGCTTCGGGCGGCAAGATGCAGACCAAGCTCGAGGAACTCGGCGCTCGCGGCGCGCACTCAGCGGCACGGGTCGAAGAGCTCATCGGCCTCGGCGATCGTCTGATCAGTGGGCCCAAGGGCTACGAGGCCCTCGGTGCGTTCAACGGCTCCGAGCGGAGCAAGGCGCTCGACCTCCTCGGCTTCCAACGCCAGCTGGTTTTCGCGACGTTCTCACCCGGCACGTTCTTCGCGCCCGACCTCGAGCCCGAAATTGCGGCCGGCGCGGCGCGCGCCCACAACCGCGCCATGGCCGACTTCTGTGCGAACGACCCCCGGCTCATCGGCGTGGGCGCCACCACACTCGACGACGTCGACGCGGCCATCGCCGAGTTCGACTACCTACGAGATCTCGGACTCGGTGCCGTGTGGATCCCCCACCGGACGTCGGCGGACCGGGCCCCTGGTCACAATGACTTCGACCCGTTCTGGGCGCGACTGGCAGAGGCCGGTATCCCTGCGGTGCTACACGTGGGCGGCGCGCCAATCCAGTTGAGCGCGGCCTGGATGAACACCGGCCGTCCGATTCCCACCGACTGGCTGGGCGGCGGCGAGAACGTCAGGGGTAAGGACATGATCGGCCTGCACCACGGCATAGAGACGTTCGTCGGGACGATGGTCCTCGACGGCGTTCTCGAACGCCATCCCGATCTTCGCGTCGGTGTTATCGAACTGGGCGCCGGCTGGGTGCCGAACATGTTGCGCCGCCTCGACCACATCGCCGCACTCTGGAAGCGCTCCGAGCCCGAGCTCGCCGCGCTCACCCGCGCGCCGTCGGAGCAGGTGACCCAGCAAATGGCGTTCACGCCGTACCCGTTCGAAGATGTGGCCGCGCTCATCAACGAGTCGAACCCCGACCTCTACCTGTTTTCGAGCGACTACCCCCACATCGAGGGAGGACGCAACCCGCTCGGACGGTTCGGCGCATCGCTCGCGGGTGTCGCCGATGACGTGCTGGAAAAGTTCTACGCGACGAACATGGCCCGTCTCGTAAAGATCTAGGGCAGCGCCTCGGGTTTGTCGAGGAGCGCGACGAGCCGCTTGGGCGCGATCACGCGGTAGGCCTCTTCGCAAACTTGTGCGAGCTCTTCCCAATCGACGCCGCGGTCGAGCCGGACGCCGAGCCAACCGCGGCCGCCGACGTAGGGCGGGCGAAAGAAGCGATTGGGCTCGGCGTCGACGAGTTCGGACTGAGCCCCCGGCGGGGCCGCGCACCAGATATGGGGAAACTCGTTGTTGTGATGCCCCCCGGCCCAGAGCATCACGAAGGCGCTCTTGTCCCGCACGAACCAGGTCGGCGCACTGTGGCTCGGCCGTTCGGTCACCTCGGGGAAGGCCATGCAGATGGCGCGCAGGCGCTCGAGCGGATCGACGTTCTTCTTCGCCGTCATCCGGCGGCGTTCTCGCAACGCGCGATGCCCGGAGTCGAAACCACCGGGGGGCACAGCTTCGGGTTCAGCGTGGCGAACGGTCCCCACCTATCGGTCCACCGTGGCACCATCCACGCGTGGAGCATCCATAGATCACCGCCCGCCAGCCAGCTACCTGGACACCCTGGCGGCGGCGGTGACTGTTCGCGATCGACCCAGCCGTTAACTATGCAAAGGCCGCCGTGTTGATGCCACTGATCGTTGGCACCGGCGAAGCCCGCCGGCGCGTGGGGCAACTTGACCCAGTAGGAGAAGCCCGCAAGTTGTGGGGTTCGCCCGACTCGTTCGTCGAACAACAGCATCTCGGGCTGAGCCGGATCGAAGACACCGTCGACGAGCGACCATTTCACCCAATGGGTGCCGACGCCGGGATCCTGCAGTGCGGCGCGCACATAGCCGGCCGCCGCGGCCTGCTCAGGGGTCGTCAATTGCGCGGCGCGCTTCTGGGCGGTGATCCATTGCTGATCGAAGCTCTTCTGATCTTTCGCGCTGAGCTTCACCAATGTCTGGCGGTCCTCGCCGTGGCCGCCGGCGTGAGACGGGAGGGGCGCGTCCGCCTTGTCGCCCAGCGCGGCAATCGCTCGCGCCTCGTCGGGGGTGATCCGGTTCGGGTCGGTCGGCGTGAGTGGGTTCAGCGCGAACGCCTTCGTGGGCAGGGGGCCGGCGGCCGTCGTGTGGCCATGGTGGCCCAGGCCGTTCTCGGCGTGGGCGGGCAGCACCAACGAGCCGAGTGTGCCGATCGTCAGCGCAGTGGCAAATGACGCACGCGACGCCAAGCGGCTCGGACGGGGTCCCCGCAACGACGAGCGCACGAGCGCGACGACAGCCGTCACCTCGGCGATGCCGGTGACGACGTCGAGTTGCCCCACCGGTTCGACGATGCGGTTGCCGAGGAAACCGAGCCCAACCGTGCGACTCACCACATAGGTGACGAGCGAGCCGAGCGACACCACGAGGCCAACCGTCGCGAGCCATCGCGACCGACCTACACCCGCGGCGGCCACCAGCTGGAGAACTCCGGCGGCGGCCAAGCGGCGGCGAGCGATGCGATCGACCGGTGCTGCCACGCCGCCACGCGGTGACCATCAGCCGCGAGCGCGAGGGCCACCATCGCCACTCGATCGCTGGTCCGCTTCATCGTCACCCCCTCGGCCTCCAAGTTAGGGCTGATCGTCTCATCGGACGAGGCCCTCGGCGCAGTGCGAGGCGAGCGCCGATCCCACTTATGGTAAAGATCGCGGCCGCAGCCAAGAGGCTCACCCGGACAAGAGCCAACGGCGAAACGCTCCGGACCTCAGAGGGCTCCGAGGATCGCATGACCAGCAGGCCGAATGGCACCTTTGTTGACTTAGCGCGGACAAGCCCGCGCCGATAGGGCAAGGTGGTGGTATGCGCGTCTTATTAGTCGAGGACGACGACGCGGTCGCGGGCGCGATTACGGACGGGCTCGGACGAGCGGGGTTCACGGTCGAGCGCGTCGCGACGGGAGAGGCTGCTCTTAGCGCACTCCCGACCGACCTCGTCTTGCTCGATCTCGGGCTCCCCGATCTCGACGGTCTCGAGGTGTGCCGCGAGCTCCGGCAGCGGTCGAGCGTCGCGATCATCGTCATAACGGCTCGGAGCGACGAGCTCGACCGGGTCATGGGCTTGGAGCTGGGCGCCGACGACTACGTCGTCAAACCATTCGGTCTCCGGGAGCTCATCGCCAGAATTCGCGCAGTGACCCGGCGGTTGAACGCCTCGCACGAGCATGGCGCCGAGCACGAGCCCTCTCAGCAGATTGGCAATCTCGACATCGACCGGCGTTCTCGACGCGTCCATGTCGACGGCCGCGAGGTCGCCCTCGGGCGCAAGGAGTTCAATCTCCTCACTGCTTTGGCCGACGACGCCGGGGCCGTGATCAGCCGCGAACGCCTCATCGAGGAAGTGTGGGACCGGCATTCGCCCGGGCCCAGCAAGACCCTCGACGTCCATGTGGCCTCGCTGCGACGCAAGCTCGGCCACGCCGAATGGATCGAGACGATCCGCGGCGTCGGATATCGCCTCGAGGTCACGTGAGGCGACGTCTTCTTCTGGGCTACGTGCTCTTCACACTGCTGGTGGTACTGGTCCTCGAAGTGCCGTTCGGCATCGTGCTCGTGCGCCGCGAGAACGACGAGTTCTCGACGTCGCTGCACCGGCAAGCCAGGACGTTCGCCGTGCTCGCCGAGGCGGCACTCGAGGAGATAGGTCCGGGCGACCTGCACACCCTTGCCACCCAATTCCGCGCCGACAACGGTCCTGATCTCATGGTGCTCGATCTCGATGCCAGGGTGATTGCCGACACCGGTACGCCGGCGGTCCCTGCCGGGTCGATGCCGTTCGACTCCGCGACCCTTGAGAGCGTTCGCCGCGGCGGGTCGGTTGAGTTCATGATGCAGTTGCGATCGTCGGGCCCCCGCGAACAGGTCGTAGTCCTTCTGATCGGGGCGCCGGGCGACATGCACGGGTTTGTCGCGACGTCAAAACCTCGGACGGCGGTAGCGCACAAGGTGAGGCAGGAGATCGCCGGACTCGGCCTGCTCGGCCTCGCGATCGTCGCCCTCGCCGTGGCGGCCGCGCTGGCGATCTCGCGCTCGCTGAGCCGTCCTCTCCGCGAGCTCGGCGCCACGGCGCGGTCACTGGGATCCGGGAACCTTGCCGCGCGGGCCGATACGGGCCGCGGTCCCCCCGACGTGCGCGAGCTCGCCAGCACCGTCAACGACATGGCCGGCCGACTCGAACAGCTCGTCAGAGCCCAACGCACATTCGTCGCCGACGCGTCACACCAACTCCGAACTCCGCTGACCGCCCTCCGGCTGCGCCTCGACGGTCTCGAGGACGTCATCGGCGAGGATCGGCACGCGGACTACGAACTCGTTATCGCCGAAACGCAGCGCCTGTCGCGGCTCGTCGACGGACTCCTCGCGCTGGCCAGAGCCGAGGGTATGCACACCGAACGGCAGCCACTCGATCTGGTCGCATCGGTCGACGAGCGCGTCGAGCTCTGGTCGGCACTCGCGGACGAACGCGGTGTGACGCTGGCCGCCGATCTTCCCGAGGCACCCGCGGTGGCGTCGCTCGTACCCGGCCACCTCGAGCAGATCCTCGACAACCTGATCGCCAACGCCCTCGACGTCGTCGACCGCGGCGGGCGCATCGACGTGGATCTGGCGACGACGCCCACCGGCGCGACGGTCACCGTCACCGACAACGGCCCGGGCCTGACCCCCGATGAGTGCGCTCACGCATTCGATCGGTTCTGGCGGGGGCGGCACCAAGGTGACTCAAGGGGCGGCTCCGGACTTGGCCTGACCATCGTGGCTGAGCTCGTGCGGGCCAACTCCGGGACGGTGTCGCTGGTGCCGCGCAACCCGCACGGCCTCACTGCCACGGTCCGTTTCGATTCCGCGCCGGTCGTCTAGCTGGTCGGGCGGGTGTCGGCGACGGTAAGGGCCTCCGCGAGGAGCGCGCTCACCTCGTGCGCAGGCGCCGGCCTGGCGAACAAATAGCCCTGCGCGACATCGCACCCGAACTCGTGGGCAAGCGTCAACTGCCGCTCTGTCTCGATGCCTTCGGCCACCGCGACGAGCCCAAGCGCATGGGCCAGGCTCGCCACGTTTGCCGTGATGGCGGCGTCTTTCGCATCGTGCTCAGCGCCTTGGATGAACGAACGGTCGACCTTGATCACGTCGATCGGGAAGCGACGGAGCTGGCCGAGCGATGAGAACCCGGTGCCGAAGTCGTCGAGCGCGACGAGCACGCCGAGGTCGTGGATCTCCTTGAGCTCATCGCGAGCTCGTTCCCCGCTCGGCCCTTCAGTGACGATCGCCGTTTCGGTCACCTCGAGACCGAGTCGCGACGGATCCAGTTGGGCGGCGTGAAGGGCGCGCCGCACGATCGCCGAGAAATGGCCGGCGGACAGTTGTTTGCCCGACACGTTGACCCACGTCACGAAGTTTTCGGGCAGCAGCCCGTCGGCACCCCACTGCGACGCCTGCATGCACGCGGTCTGCAGTACGAACTCACCGAGACCGTGAATCAGGCCGCTGGCCTCGGCCACCGGAATGAACCGATCGGGAGGCACCAGTCCCCGGGTCGGTGATTGCCAGCGCACGAGGGCCTCGACACCGATCACGGCGCGCGTGTCGATAGCGATCGCCGGCTGGTAGTGCACGACGAACTCGCCGCGCTGCAGCCCCTGGCGCAGCTCGTGCTGCAAACCGAGCATCTCGCCGAGCTCGCGGCCCATCGCGTCACGGAACACCTGTGACTGGCCGCCTCCGGCCTCCTTGGCGGCGTACATGGCCACGTCGGCGTGACGGAGCAAATCTTCGCTGTCACCGGGGCCGCCGGCGTGCAACGCGATGCCGATGCTGGCGCCTAGCGTGAGGTCTCGCCCGGCCACGCTCACGGGTTCCGCCAGGCTGGCCAGCAGGCGGCGCGCGGCCGCCTCTGCGTCGGCCTCCCGACCATCGTCGAGAAGCAGTACGAACTCGTCACCACCAAGGCGCGCCAGCGTGTCGCTGACGCGTATTGCACCGGCGAAACGACGGGCGACCTCCTGGAGCAGGCGGTCTCCCGCATCGTGACCAAGGCTGTCGTTCACCTCTTTGAAGCTGTCGAGGTCGACGAGTAATACAGCGAACGGCGAGCTCGCACGAGTCGACCGCGCGAGCGCCTGGTCGAGCCGGTCACGGAACAGCGCGCGGTTCGCGAGACCGGTCAGCCCGTCGTGGAACGCGTGGCGCGTCAGCTCTTCCTCGAGCTTGACCCGCTCGGTGATGTCCCGTGCATTCAGAACGACGCCGCGGACCTGCCGGTCCTCGCGCAGGTCGGTGAGATGCCCTTCGAGATCGCGCCACTCCCCCAGCCGGTTCCGCATCCGGAAGATGAACTCGCGCGGTTGCCCTCGTAGGCAGGCCAACTGCACCATCGTTTGATCATTGTCGTGCACGAACTGCGCGAACGCGCGACCGCGGAGATCAGCCTCGCTTTTCCCAACCATGCTCGTCACGGATTGGCTGGCGTACCGGCAGCCGTTGTTGTCGAACACCAAGACGAGGTCGGTCGACGCGGTGACGAGGCTCCGGAAGTGCGCGGTCTGTCGACGAATGGCCGCGATCAGAGCCCACCCGAGTAGCAGGGCAGCGAGCACTCCCACCGCGCCGAGCACCATCTGCAGGCGGATCAGGGCAGCGATGTTCTCGTCGGTGGTCACGGCAATCGTGCGGGCCACGTTGAGCGACACATTCGACGTCATCGCGGAAAGGATTCGGAGCCGCTGGACCGGGTCGTCAGTGGTGATGTCTTCGCTGGCCCGCTCAGGCAAGCTGTCGACGGATTCCTTGGCCAGAACCGCGTTGCCGGTGTCGATGAGGTCGTGCACCAGCAGTTGGGCCTGCCGGAGTTGTAGTCGGACAACTGCTCCATCGGCGGGTGGCAGATCGGTCTCGTCGTCGTCACCGTCGACCGCCGGGGCCTCGCCGCCGTTGATCAGGACGTCGGCACTCTCGGACAGAAGCGAAGCAGTGCTCGCCGGGTCAGAGGGCATGCCGTCGCGCGCCAACAGCACATCGGTCACGTAGCGCTCCGCGAGCGTTCGCTGTCGCGCCGCGACTTGTACCACCACGGCTCGGTGCCGGGAGCGCCCCGTCGCACGAATCGATAGCGCCACACTCAACGTCGAGTACAACGCGAACATCAGCAGGATCAGCGCGACCGTGCGCCGATTGCGCACAGTGAACGGCTGGAACAACCGTGAGCGGGACATGACTACGAGGCCACAAGTGTTTCGTGCATGCCGCCGAGGTAATGCCCCGACATGTTGCAGAAAAGTACGTAGCGGCCCGGCTGCAGGTGCAGTTGCAACCTGCGGTCGCTCCCGGGCGCGCCAGGTTCAAGGACACCGAGCGGCTCCGGCTTGAACGACTCCTCGGCGACGGTCAGACCGCTGCCGCGCATGGGTAGCTCGCCGACCGGTGCGGGTACGACGATGAGCTCGTGGTCGTCCGGGCCCTGATTGTGGACCATGAGCACGACATCGCCAGCGGTGACGTTCGTCTGGACCTTGATCTCGAAGTCGCTCTCGACGACCTTCACGGCCGTGCCCTGGGCCGCCGGCTCCGACGACCCGCATGCTGCGGTGATGATGACGGCGACCAGCGCGACCGCCGCCCATGGGCAACGACGCTTTCCAACCGCGTTGACCTGCCCAAGCACCACTAGATGATCGGACGTCGGAGACGGAAGTTGAGCGGGCCCGGGCCACGTCTAGGCGGAGGTCTGGGCGCGACGGCGCTGGGTGACGGAGTCGACGAACTGCTGCAGGTGCTCGCCCAGTTTGACGAACAAAATCCCGTAGAAGCTGAAGGAGATGTTGTACGGCTCGATACGTGAGATGCGAACCCTCGAGAGCTCGCCTTCGTGGCCGAGAACGATCTCTGAGTCGATGTCATCGGTGCCGGCAGCGAACGCTTTGAGCGCCCTGACGATGTCCTGACGAGTCGCGAAGCGGCCCCCGGTGATCGGTCGAACCGGGGGCCGTTCGCAGAAAACACGATCAGGGTTTGTTGTCCTCGGCAACGTTCCCGTTTTCGCTGTCGCTTCACCGGTCGGGTGGCGCAACGAATGCATCGACCAATCGGCGGCCCCGACCTGAGCGCCCGGCCGCGTGCTTGCGGAACACTTGAGATCCAGGCCGGCGAGCGCGGTAGGAGGTGTAGAACTACCGGCATGGACCCCATCACTATCTTCAAAAGTTCGATTGACCAGACCGGCACCATCGTCGCCGGGGTGAAGCCCGCCCAGCTCGCAGAGACCACGCCGTGCACCGATTGGGATGTGCGGGCACTCCTGAACCACACCATCGCCGCGGTGCAGATGTTCGACACTGCGGCGCGCGGTGGTGAGTTCGACGGCTCGAATTTCGCGGCCGACCAAGTGGGCAGCGACCCGGCCGCCTCGTACGAGTCGGCCGCGGCCAGGTTGCGCGACGCCGTCGAGCAGCCTGGGGTGTTGGAAGCGATGTGGAACATGCCCTTCGGCACCGTGCCGGGGATGATGGCCATCGGCTTCGCCACCCTCGAAATAGCCCAGCACGGCTGGGACATCGCCAGGGCCACCGGCCAGCAGCCGGACTTCGACACCGACGTCACCGAGACGGCGTTCTCCACGGCCAAGATGGCCCCCGCCGAGCTCGTCCGCGTCCCCGGCGTGTTCGGGCCAGAGTCGCCTTGCCCTGGCGACGCGCCGGCGCACGATCAGCTAGCGGCCTTCATGGGCCGCCAGGTGTAACGCCTGCGGACAAAGCCTTTACCTAACGATTGCACCGGTCGGACTCGGTAGCTGGTCGAGGTCCGGTGACCATCGTTTCACGGTGACGTTCTGGTCGGTCGCACTCGACGGAAACACACTCCAGGGCACACTGAAGGTGACCATCGATGGGACGCGGAAAGGCGACACGATTACGGGCACGTATACCTTCAGCGTGCTCGATCCTTCCGGTAACGGCACCGTTCTGTTCTCCGGAACGGGCAGCTTCACCGGCACCCGGATCGTCGCGGGCCAGTAGGCCTCAGAGACTTACGAGCCTGTCGGCTTCCTCGATCAGGCGGGCGACATCAGGGGGCGTGACCCAACGGCCGCCGATGACGTCCAAGTCACTTTCGGTCACCCCACGGGCGACCGCGCAACCCTTTCAAACGTAGATCGGTACCTCATGGGTGCGCGCCTTGACGAACAACTCGCGCATCGGTGGTACCCCAGTTCCCTCGAGCCCGTCGCGTATTCCCGCTTTCACGAGTTCCGTGGCGTCGCCCAGGAGTACGACGCCCACGGTATGGCCCACCTCGAACGAACCGTTCACCGCGAGATGAAGCGGGATAGACGCTCGCGTCGGGTCAGAAGATCCGCTGGCGGCGAGATACAAGATCTGCATGGCCGCGAACCGTAGCCCTCATCCCCTGGTGGGCAGGACGCCGTCCTGCTCGAGCACGTGCGCGGTGATCGATCGGAGGAGATCACGCGCCGGCGAGTCAGAGAGCGAACCGAAGGCGTGCTCGGCTTCCCGCATCGCCGCGCCCGCGATCCCGTACATCGACGCGCGGGCGAACTCCACACTCCCGTGCGCGTGCATTTGCGCGTTGACCCACGCGACCTCCTCGCTGCCGCGCTCGCTCGACGGAAGGCCCATGATCCGCACCAGCTCACGGCGCTCCGCGCCCGACAGCGCGCCGAGCAGATGGATGAGCAAAATCGTGCGCTTTCCCTCCTCGATGTCGCCGTCGCCTTTGAGGTCGTTGCCAATCTGAAAGACGAGGCCGAGAAGCCATCCAAAGGCCAGCGTTCGCTGCGCTTGATCGCGCCGTCCTGAGCCGATCATGGCGCCGACGGCCAGCGGCTCGATGGTGGTGTACCACGCCGTCTTCTTGCCGACCATCTTGAGGTAGTCCGACAGGGAGAGGTCGACGACGTTGTCGCGCTGCCATCCGAGGTCGAGTGCCTGACCCTCGAGCGTCTCGCGGATCATGCGTTCCCAGCCCTCGAATATGGGAGTCGCCATCGAAACCTTAAGTCGACGGGCGGCGCGCACCGCCCCGGCGCCGGCCAACGCGGCCAACGCATCGCCGGCGTTGAGCGCGAGCGGGACCCCGTGCTCGACGTGGAGTGCGGGCCGTCCTCGACGGCGCAAGGAACCGTCCTGGATGTCGTCGTGTACGAGAAAGGCGGTGTGCAGCAACTCCAGAGCGGTCGCGAACGGAAGCGCGGCGGCGAACGAGCCGCCGAACGCTGCGCAACTCGCCATACACAAAACCGGGCGCAGGCCCTTCCCCGACCGAGTCGGGTATTCCGTGAGCAGGTCGTAGAGATATCGCCGCGGTTCTCCGCCCGGGAGGTTGTGCATGACGCTGCGGTGGGCCATCGCTTGCAGTTCGCGGATCAATCGCCGGGTCTCGGCGGTGATTCGGAGCTGCTCGGCGGTGAGCTGCTCAGATGACATTGAGTGAGACCAGCAGCTGCAGACCCGGTGTACCGGCCACTTCGATCACACCGAAGTAACGCGCACGCTTCGTGTCGGACGGCACGACGATCGAACACGCCACGTTCACAGTCGTTCGGGGGCGGACGTCGACAACCGGCGGGGTGAAGTCGAGTCGGTAGCCGAGAATGCGCTCCTCGCCAGGGCCAAAGAGTCCGCCGCACCGCAACCGCATTCCGTCGATCATGTCGAGCGTGTCGTTGCGGACGCTCACGTGTGACGTCGTCGTCTGGCCCGGACTCACATCCGGAAGGACGAGCACGGGCGCAGGCTCGGGCACCGCGCCCCCGACGGAGAGTCGGAGCGGGTCCGACAGCGAACCGTCACCGGCGCGGCGCGCGATTACTTGGACGAGCTCTGCCGCCGCATTCGTCACCTCGACGGCAATCTTTCCGACGACACGTATGCCCAACTCCGCCAACTCGGTCACAAGATCCACAAGCCCGTTGAGAGTGACCCGACCCGCGCCACGCGCGGTGCTGACGACATCGGCTTCGCCGTCGCTCGTCGACCGCGTGCCCGGCATCGCCCGATAGCCCGCGTTCATCTCGTCGAGGATGCCGTTCAGCAACTCGCGAGCGTCATGGGCAGCGTCGGCCGCCGGACCGCTGCCGGCGGCCTCGTCACCAGACATGCTGGCCTCCCTCCCCTTTGCACCCGACGATCCTTCGGCGCGGCGGAGCCTGCAGCGTCGCCGCCGCGGCCAACAGGCCGGAGATCACGGCGGCTTCGACGCATCCGCTGTTGAGTGCACACTTCGTCCAGTCACCCGCCAGGACAAGGTTGTCGTAGCCACTCGACCCCGGAGCCATGCGGTACTGCGACGTGCCCGGCAACGACAGCACATAGCGCTCCGACGGGTCAACGTTTGCCCTCCAGAACTGACTGTCGAAACGACTCGGCCCGGTGCGGTCCTCATCATCGACGAGGAGCTCCCAACGAAACTCCGTAGGGTACCGGCGTACCCCTCGCGGCCAAAGCGGCGTCATGTCGTCGCGCACAAACGACAGCGCACTCGCTTTCACCTGATCGGCCGCCCGAGCGGGCAATTGATAGTCGCCTGGGTCCGCGACACCACGTGGCGTCGGCATCACGTTGCAGAAGTAGGCGATTGCCTTTACTGCGCCCGGCTCAAAGCCCTCGCGCTCGATGAGCTGGCGCATGTCGGCGTACGTATCGAACGGCTCGAAGTACCCGCCCGTTGTCGCCTGCGGCCAGTCGCATCCGAGTTCGTCCATTCCAACGTTGAGCCACAACTGAAACGCCTGTGTGTAGATCGAGCCGATGTTTTCGACCATGTCTTTCCATCGGGGACTGTCTTCAATCAGTTCTTTGCAGATGTACGGATGTGCACCGACGGGAATGGCGAGGACCACCAGGTCGAAGTCCGTCCCATCTCGAAGCGCGTACTCCTCCGCGGGCACCAGCTTCGACCAGAACGACTCCACGTCTTCGGCCGTGACCTCGCTCTCGAGCTGGTCAATGAGGGGGGCATTGGGCCAGCACGGCAAGCCCTTCACGTCGACCAGTGGTCGGTAGCCCTTCGATGGATCGCGCAGACGCACTTGCCGCGACATGGCGATCGATGACACGCGGCTCCCATCGTCGCTGAGGTGGAGCGCATCGACACGGTGAAAAAACTCAAAGCGCACACCCCGCCGCTCAAGGACCTCGAACATCGGCGCGAAGACGATGTCGCCCATACCAGCGCGCATCTTCCACGCGATCGCGCCCGTGAAGGTGAAGAGGGTTCGGATCGCGCCCCGCAACGCTGTCCCCGCACCGTTGCTCGGTTGCGTCGGATCACCGTCGCGATACGAAAAGGGAAGGTCGTACATCAACGTCGTCACCATGCTGCAGTTCGCCGCCTCGGGGTGGGCGCCGTGACGGATGAGCCACTCCGAGAAATCAGAACCATCGATCACGTCGAGTCCGTCGGGATGGGTGAGCACTCCGTCGTGGAGCACACCGCGGATGGCAGCCAGAATGATGTCGGCGAGATACCACTGCCGGCGCGCCGCGTCGGGCAGATCGTCGGGATGCGCCTGCGAACGGCGAAGATTTTCAGCGCCCCGTTCGATCAGGTCGCGAAGCCGATGATGGTCGGTGACGTTGTGATCGGCCGGATCCGCCGGCAGTTGCCCGGCGATCATCGTGGCCAGGGCGAGCGCGCCCGTTGAGACATCGGCGGCCAGCGCATAGATCTGATTCCAGAGCGAGCGCACCTCGGAGACCAAGCGTTGCGTCGCGGACCGCGGTGTCGGTGCGACGACCACACCAGGCGAGGCAGCCTTCGACCGGGCTGTCGGGCGCAACGAGACACCGGGGGTGACCGCCTGGCCCGGCGGTGCCGGCGCCGCTTTGGCGTCTTCGACGAAGGCCACGGCGAGCAGCAGGGCGTGGACGAGGCACTCCCACAATGACGGCAGCGGCTGCTCTCGCGTGCCGGGCATCGCGTCGTCCTCGGGGAAGGTCGCCATCCATGGCACCCAGCTGTCGCCGCGGGGTTCCTGCACGATGAACAGACTCGAGCGTTCAAAAGCATCTTCGATCGTGGCGATCGGAGACGAAGGATCGCGGCCGAGCTCGTCGTAGCACTCGCGCATGATTCGAAACGCGTTGTCGTAGAAGCCGAGCCAAATATGCAAGCCGTGTTCTTCGATGCGATCGTGGACGCCTCGTCCACTCGCGCCTTTGCCCCCCAATCGCCACCCGTACTGATAGACGGTGATGCTCGAGAACTTGTCGCGCCATCCGGCACCACTGAGTTCGAACGCGGTCGTGATCCCTGCCACCCCGCCACCGAGAATCACGACTCGCGGAAGTGACGCTCCAGCCTCACCTTCGGGCACCGGGCGCCTCCCAAAGGATCTCCCCGAGGTGAACGAGAAAGTCGAACTCGAGCCAAAACGCCACGAGGGGGCTGACCGGACCGGGTGAGAGGCCAAGCTCGCGCGTGATCGGCTCGCCGTCGAGCTCCGCGATCCGGACCGTGTAGTCGTTCGGCAGGAGGCCCCCGGCTCGGGTGTGCAGCACGGCGTTTCCCACTTCGATCACGGCCTGGTAACACGCCGCGCCCTGCTGGTGGGCGTCACGGAACTGCTTGAGCAGCACCATCGGAATGTTCTCGTCGATCAACTGCCGGAAGAACAAGAGCTCGGGGGCGACGTCGTGGAAGCCGCCCCCTTCGAGAGGTAGCAGGTGACGTAAGCGCTCGAACAAAAGCTCGACGGTTACGTCACCAAACCGGTTCAGCGAGTCGAGCAGCGAGGATCCCGCCCCGAGCCGCATGATCTCTCGGAACGCGTCGACCGGGTTGTCCCACGCTGTGGTCAACGCGAGCGAAGCCCCGGTCCGTTCGACCGTGACGACACGAGTGTTGGTGGCCACCTCGGTGGGTGCGTACTTGCGCAAGGTGACGGTGTCGAGGGACAGAGCCGCAGGTGCTTCGCCGGTGCGCGGAATCTCGATCGTGCCGAGTTGCTTCGGGAACCCGTACACCTCGCGCCCACCCGCCATGGCCAGCCCGGAGTCGACGAACATGTACGGGATCGCCCACGCGAAGCGATTGCGTTTGCGATCGACGATGGGGAACCAGATCGCGGCCTCTTGTTCGTGACACACGCCGAGCTCGCGATCGAGCAGATCGGTGGATCCCATCGTGGGGATGTCGACGAAGTTGAGCAAGACGTGACCGCTGGCCGCCGTCCAATGCTCCGTTCCGCCGGTCGGATAGTTGAAACACCGGTCGCAGAACGCGTCGAGCAGAACCTGATTGGCCTCCAAGACGAAGCCATACATCCGCGTGTCGAGCGCGTCGGCCGGATGGCGGCACGCGATCTCACCTCCGTGCTCGACATACGCCGGCAAGTGAGGAAGCGCGGTGTTTGCTGACTTGGGTAGCACGCGACGCGGGCTCGTTGTACTCACAGGGCGCGGGCCTGGGCGAGGAGCGGCTCGGGATCGGACGCCGTTGGGTCGAGTTCGCTCAGGAGTGCGCGCAGATCGGCGATCGTCGAACGGCAGTCATCACAGGTCCGATGGCGGTGCTCGATGGCCATCAGGGCACGGAGACGCAGGGCCCTTGTTCCCTGCTCCACGGCGATGGCGAGCGCCTGTTCCAACGCGGCCAGCCCGGCAGGATTTGCAGGATCGAGCTCGGTGATCAATTCGCCGGTGACGCGGTAAAGCTCGGCTTCGATAAAGCGCTCGTTGCTCTGCTCCGCCACCTGCAGGGCCGCCTCGAGCGCGGCCAGCGCGTTAGTCGGACGGCCGGCTGTGCGGTAGGCGAGCGCCAGCCCGAGACCGAACTGTGTAGCGCTCGACGACGCGCCGGCGCTTCGCCATGCAGTGAGGCAGTACTCGATCGCCGGGATCGCGCTCTCGGGCTCGCCCTCGAGTGCTTCGGCGATTTTCATGTTGGTCATGCCCGCACCGAGCCAGCTCGCGAAACCGAACTCGGCGGCGATCTGCACGGCGCGACCAGCATGCTGTCGCGCGATGCCGGGTTGCCCGGCGACTTGGAACAGTTCCGAGGCAAACGCGTGGGTGTACGCGCGGGTGAAATGGGCGGCGGGGCCTTCAAGTGCTTCGGCGGCCTCGACCGCTTCTTGCACCGACGCGCGAGCTTCGGCGAAATGTCCAAGGAGCCAGAGCGCCATCGCCAGGTTCGCACCCGCGCCGATGCCCGCATGGTGCGGGAACAACGGCTGGGACGATCGCCAGGTGCGACCGATCCTGAGCGGGTCGATCGACTCGGTCAACCGACCGAAGCGCAGCAGCTGGTAGCCGAGCACGGCATTCGCGGCGAGTTGCGCGTCGGCGTCGTTCGACGCGACCGCTTGCTCGAGAAGCCGCTCGGCGGTCTCCAGCGAGGCCGCGCTCTCGCCGGTGACGTGGTAGTAGGCCCAGAGCCCGTAGAGGCTCAGGACGTGGGGATGGCCGCCGCGGACGGCGGAGAGTTCGCGGACGCGCGAGTACGCAGCGGCCACCTCGGGGGCCGTGTAGCCGCGCGCCGCCAGGAGGCTGGCCGCGAGGCCGCTCTGAGCGCCCATCTCGAACTCATCCGCGTTCTGCTTTACGTGAGGAGCGAGACGAAGGGCCTGTTCGAAGGATCCGATGGCCTCGGCATGAGCCGCGATCGACGCGTGGCGCAGACCAGATCGCATCCAGTAGATCGCTGCCGATTCCAGGTCGCCGGCGAGCTCGTAGTGGTGGGCCAGAACTTGCGGCTGATCGTCGGGGGCGATCGAGAACAGCTCGTGCAACACGGCCGCGGCGCGGCGGTGAAGTTCGCGCCGTCGGGCAAGGAGCTGGACTTCGTATGCGGCGTCGCGCAGCAGCGCGTGATGGAATTCATAGTGGGGCGGTGCGCCCGCTTGTCGAAGGATCCCGCCGCGTTCCAAGAGGTCGAGGTGGTTTTGCACTTCTGCTTCCGAGCGGGGCAGCAGATGATTGATCAGCTCTGTCGTCGCGGGACGGCCGAGAACGGCGAGCACCTCCACCACCTCGCGCTGGTCTGGAAACGAATCCAGGCGGGCCACGAGAAGGTCGTTGAGGGTCGGCGGCACCGTGATCGAGTCGGAGGGCAGATCGGTGCCCTCATCGCCGACGACCATCCGCGCCAGCTCGCGAATGTAAAGCGGTACGCCATCGCCCCGCTCGGCGACCAGCCGGCGCGTCGCTTCGTCGAGACGGCCGCTCGTGAGTGTGTCGATCAACTCGTCGCACGTGTCGGCGTCGATCGACCCGAGCTCGATAACCACGCTGGGCTCTCCCGGCGCGGCTCCCGAGGCCTGGCGCGTGGTGGCTAGAACAAGCAATGGGCCTCGCTTGTCGGCGACACACCGGTGGAGCAATTCGAGAGTTGATGGATCGGCCCAATGCAGATCCTCGATGACGAGGAGGGTCGGGCCGTCGGCTCGCAACGCGTCGAGCCACGCGAGCAACACTCCAAACGTGCGTTCACGCGCCTGTTCCGGCTGGAGCTCGGGCACTCGCCTGTCGTCCGGCCATGGAACCGAGGCGAGGTTCGCAAGGAGGTACAGACTTTCGTCGTTAGCGATGCCCGCAAACTCGGTGATGCCCGCCAGCCACTCGAGCTGTTTGCCACAGTCGTCGAAGTCGGATCCCATCCGACTGAGCTGCTGGACCACCGGATACAGCGGTGTATTCGAATGCAGCGGTGAGCAGCGCAGCGTGACGTGACGGCCCCCGTCGGCTCTCACCATCCGCTGCGCGTAGCGAACGAAGTGCGACTTCCCGATGCCCGCTTCGCCCGCGACAACCACGTAACCGCCGCTCTGCTTGGCCACCGTCCACGCTCGCTCGAGGGCGGCCCGTTCGATGTTGCGGCCGATGACCTCGTCGTCCTTTAGCTCGTCGTCCTCGCTGTGGACGGAGAGCACTCGGAAGAGCTCCACGGGGCGGTTGATCCCTCGAAGCGTTCGAGCGCCGAGAGGCGCAACGTCGACCCTTCGGTGCACAAGACGAAGGGTGTCGGCGCTGATGAGCACCATTCCCGGCGGCGCCTCAGCCTGTACGCGGGCGGCGAGGTTTGGTGTTTCGCCAACGATGTCGCCGGGCCGTGCCCACGTTCCGCTGCCCATATCCGAAATGACGGCCAGTCCGGTGTGAATACCGATCCGCACCTTGAGGTTCCACTCCTCGCCCGTGGACTCCGATCGCAGACGACTCATGGCGTCGACGATTGCGAGCGCGGCGAGTACCGCTCGCAGACCGTCGTCCTCGTGCGCCCTCGGGTACCCGAAGTACACGAGAAGGCCGTCGCCCATGAGGTGCGCAACATGACCGGCGTACTGACTCACGATCACAGTGCACGCCTGGTGGTAGGCGTGGAGGACTTCGCGTGTCTCTTCGGGATCACGCGAGCTCGCGATCTCGGTCGAGCCCTGGAGATCGCAGAACATCACGCTGACGCGCCGTCGGGTGCCAGACCCTGTGGTGCCCGCGCTGGCGCCCTCTCTCGCCCGCGCGAGCGTCGCGGCAACCTCTGGACTCTGGGGATCTAGCGCGGCGGCGGCCTCGGCCATCGCGATCGCCGAGGACCAGTCGGCCCGTTCTCGTGCATCCGCGCTGCCGTCGAGCAGTCGTCGAACCGCGGCCTGACGATCGTCTAGATCGGACATCTGGCTTCCCCCAGTGCGCGGCAGCCTATTCCTCACGGCGCGCGCTCTGATCAGGAGTTGCGAGGGGGTGGTCGGCTTTCTAATCGGCGTCCGTCGGGGGTGAGGATTTCGAGGGTGTTGTCGGGGT
>JBDUDK010000142.1:0-102396 GCA_040002995.1 Acidimicrobiales bacterium
TGGTTGGCAATCAGCCGTCGAGTGCAATGACACAAGGGAGCTTGACTGCGAGACCAACAAGTCGAGCAGGTACGAAAGTAGGGCATAGTGACCCGGCCATTGCTTGTGGAAGCGTGGTCGCTCAACGGATAAAAGGTACCCCGGGGATAACAGGCTAATCTTGCCCAAGAGTCCATATCGACGGCAAGGTTTGGCACCTCGATGTCGGCTCATCGCATCCTGGGGCTGAAGCAGGTCCCAAGGGTTGGGCTGTTCGCCCATTAAAGCGGTACGCGAGCTGGGTTCAGAACGTCGTGAGACAGTTCGGTCCCTATCCTCTGCACCCGGAGGAGCGTTGAGGAAGGCTGTCCCTAGTACGAGAGGACCGGGACGGACGCAGCTCTAGTGTGCCAGTTGTCCTGCCAAGGGCACGGCTGGTTGGCTACCTGCGGAAGGGATAACCGCTGAAAGCATCTAAGTGGGAAACCCGTTCCAAGATGAGCGCTCCCATGGGGTCAACCCAGTAAGGCCCGTGGCCAGACCACCACGTTGATAGGCCGGACGTGTACGCGCAGTAATGCGCTTAGCTGACCGGTACTAATCGGCCGAGGGCTTGGATGAACAACCGCTCGTGCTCGCTCTGGAGTTCTCGCCGCGTGCGAGAGCTATTGATTTCCGGTGGCCATAGCGGCGGGGTCACACCCGTTCCCATTCCGAACACGGAAGTTAAGCCTGCCAGCGCCGATGGTACTTGGGGGTAGACCCCCTGGGAGAGTAGGTCGCCGCCGGAATTTCGCGGGGGGCCCCTTCGGGGGCCTCCTTTCGTTTTTTGCCCTACAGTGCGGCCCATGCCTGGTCAGGACCGCCGCCCGCCGCGCCCGCGGCCGAAGGGAGCCTCGAAGCGGCCGGCTAGTCGCGTAGCCAAGGGCGCTCGACCGCCGCGCCGGCCCGCGCGTCCCAAGGAGCCGCGTCCGATCGATAGGGCCCAGATCGATGCGGGCGACGTCGCTGAGCAACGGGCGGCCAAGGCCGGGTTCGGGCGCGTGGCGCGCCGGGGCGCATCGGTGGTGGTCACCGGCCGAAAGAGCAAGGCGGACCCCGACCGCGGGCCCCGGGCGGCCCAGACCCAGGAGCGCTGGGTCGACGAGGGGCCCGTCAGGGCGGCGGCGGCCACGGCGGTGGGCCGAGCGCGCTCAGGACCGGGGCGGCCCGCACGGCGCCCCTCGTCGGATCTGGTGGCCGAGTTGGCCTCGGCGGCGTCGCCTCGCCGCGCCGGGCGCCTGGCCATCCGGGTGGCCGAAGCGCGCACGGCGCTCTACGACGAGCGGTTCGGAGACGCCGCCGCGGTGCTGGGGCCGATCGTGCGCGAGGCGCCGGGGTCGGCGACCGCCCGGGAGCTGTACGGACTGGCCCTCTACGGCGCCGGCCGGTACCGCAGCGCCGCCGAGCAACTCGAGGCTCATCGGGCTTTCACCGGTTCGGTCGAGGAGCTCCACGTCCTGGCCGATTGCTATCGGGCTCTCAAGCGGTGGGCGTTGGTGGAGGAGTTGTGGAACGAGCTGCGGGAGTCGTCGCCGTCGGCCGAGCTCGTCGCAGAGGGCCGCATCGTGATGGCCGGCTCGCTCGCGGATCGAGGGCGCCTGCGTGACGCCATCGCGCTGCTCGAGGCAGGGCCGCTGAACGCAAAGCGTTCGAGTGATCACCACCTGAGGCTCTGGTACGCGCTGGCCGACCTCTATGAGCGCGCCGGCGATGTCCCACGCGCCCGGGCGTTGTTCACCAAGGTGATGCGCAGCGACTCCTCGTTCCCGTATGTGGCGGAGCGGCTCGCGGCGATGGTCTGAAGATCTTTCGCGCACCGTCTTGCTACGGTCGCCCTGCTTCCCCGGTAGCGCCGCTGAGTCCATTTGGGCTGCCATTTGGGCTGAAGAGGAGAAGCCATGAACATTGTCGTCATTCAAGGGGCGCTGTCGCGTCCGGCCGAAGAGCGTGAGCTCCCGTCGGGCGACCGCTTGGTCGCTCTCGAGGTCACGACCCGAACGCCCGAAGGGGTCGCGGCGACGGTGCCGGTGGTGTGGATTGGCGGCCCTGCATGCTCGTGGGAGCAGGGCGAGGAGGTCGTCGTGTTCGGCCACGTCCGGAGGCGGTGGTTCAAGTCGGCGGGGGCCACGCAAAGCCGCACCGAGGTACTGGCTTCGCAGGTGGTGCTGAGCCGCCAGACGAAGCGGGTGGCGCAACTGCTCGCCCGCGCCGCCGCCAGCCTCGACTAGGGCTGTGTCGAGGGCGGGCAGAAGCCCGTTCCGGCCGACTCGCCTTGTACGCTCCTTCGCGCACCCTCGCGGCAAAGGAGCCCCGTAGTGGACATCGCTGCTCTGCTCGGCGACGACGCCGATTCGCTGCTCTCACACGTATCGAAGGGCATCTCGCGCGATGAGCTCACCGTGCCCGGTCCCGACTTCCTCGATCGCGTCTTCACCACCACCGACCGGTCGCCCCAGGTGATGCGCAGCCTGGCGTCGCTGTACGGCCACGGCCGCCTCGGCGCCAGCGGTTACCTGTCGATCCTGCCCGTCGATCAGGGCATCGAACATTCCGCGGGCGCCTCGTTCGCGCCCAATCCCGCGTACTTCGATCCCGCCAACATCTGCCGGCTCGCGGTCGAAGGCGGCTGCAACGCGGTGGCGTCGACATTTGGCGTGCTCGGCATGGTGAGCCGCAAGTACGCGCACAGGATCCCCTTCATCGTGAAGCTCAACCACAACGAGTTGCTCACCTACCCGAACCGCTTCGACCAGATCATGTTCGGTTCGGTCAAAGAGGCCTACGACATGGGCGCCGCGGGTGTGGGGGCCACGATCTACTTCGGGTCGGAGGAGAGCACCCGTCAGCTCCAGGAGGTGAGTGCCGCGTTCCAGGAAGCTCACGAGTACGGCATGTTCACCGTGCTGTGGTGCTACCTCCGCAACGCTGCGTTCAAGACAGCCACGGTCGACTACCACGGCGCGGCCGATCTCACCGGGCAGGCCAACCATCTCGGCGTCACGATCGAGGCAGACATCATCAAGCAGAAGCTTCCGGACACCAACGGCGGTTTCAACGCGTTCCCGGCTTACGGTAAGACCAACAAGGCGGTCTACGACACCCTCACCACCGACCATCCGATCGATCTCACGCGCTGGCAAGTGGCGAACTGCTACATGGGCAAGATCGGGCTCATCAACAGTGGGGGAGAGTCGAAGGGCGACGGCGACCTTGCGGCCGCCGTCCGCACCGCGGTCATCAACAAGCGCGCCGGTGGTCAGGGTCTGATCAGCGGGCGCAAGGCGTTCCAGCGGCCGATGGCCGAGGGCATCGAGCTGCTCAATGCGATCCAAGAGGTTTATCTGGACCCGTCCGTGACGATCGCGTAGAGAACCTGGTTCGCGAACGTTCGACCAGTACCGTTCACCCCTGCCATCAGGGTCCTTGCAGTAGGAGAAGCACATGACCGACACCGCAGCTCGCCCGGAGGCTGAGCCAGAGCAGCTCGACCGAGTTGTCATCCGGTTCGCCGGCGATTCGGGCGACGGCATGCAGCTCACGGGCGACCGTTTCACGACGGCGAGCGCGCTCTTCGGCAACGACTTGTCGACCATGCCCGATTTCCCGGCGGAGATCCGCGCTCCGGCCGGCACCCTCGCCGGGGTCTCCTCGTTTCAGGTGCACATATCCGATCACAGCATCAACACGCCTGGCGATGCCCCGAGCGTGCTTGTGGCCATGAATCCGGCGGCCCTGCGTGCTGATCTCGGCCGCTTGGAGAAGTCCGGTCTCTTGATCGTCAACACCGACACCTTCGAAGAGCGCGACCTCACCAAGGCGGGCTACTCGGCGAACCCCCTCACCGACGGTTCCCTCGCCGGGTACCGCGTGCTCGAGGTGCCGATGACGAACCTCACGAAAGAGGCCACCGCCTCGCTCGGTGTCAAGCCGCGCGATGCCGAACGATCGAAGAACTTCTTCGCTCTCGGATTGATCTCGTGGATGTACTCACGGCCCACCGAGGTCACTGTGGCGTGGATCGCCGAGCGCTTCGCGAAGGTTCCACTCGTACGCGACGCGAACCGCGCCGCGTTCATCGCCGGGTACAACTACGGCGAGACCACAGAGTTGATCGACCACCGCTATCAGGTCGCCCCGGCCCCGCTTACGCCGGGGGAGTACACCAACATCACCGGGAACACCGCGCTGGCGTGGGGCGTTGTGGCCGCCGGTCAGCTCGCCCATCTCCCCGTCTTTCTTGGCTCCTACCCGATCACGCCGGCTTCCGACATCCTGCACGAGCTGTCGAAGCACAAGCACTTCGGTATCCGCACGTTCCAAGCCGAAGACGAGATCGCGGCGGCCGGCTCCGCGCTCGGTGCCGCGTTCGCCGGCCACCTCGGGGTCACCACCACGAGCGGACCCGGTGTGGCCCTCAAGAGCGAAACGATCAGCCTCGCGGTGAGCCTCGAGCTCCCGCTTCTCGTCATCGACATTCAGCGCGGTGGGCCCTCCACCGGGCTGCCCACGAAGACCGAAGCTGCCGATCTGCTTCTGGCGGTGCAAGGCCGCCATTCCGAAGCGCCGCTCCCGGTGGTGGCCGCGTACGCCCCCGGCCAGTGCTTCTACGCCGCGATCGAAGCCGCGCGCATCGCGATCAAATACCGCACGCCCGTCATCTTGCTGAGCGACGGCTACCTCGCGAACGGCGCCGAGCCCTGGGCGATTCCAGATGTCGACAAACTCCCCGATATCTCCGTGGCGTTCGCCGATCGTCCGAACCACGTCGAGCCCGACGGCACCGAGACGTTCTGGCCGTACCTGCGCGACCCCGAAACTCTCGCCCGGCCGTGGGCGATTCCGGGCACGCCGGGGCTGCAGCACCGCGTCGGCGGCCTCGAGAAGGAAGACGGCACCGGCAACATCTCCTACACCCCCGAAAACCACGAGACGATGGTCAGGCTCCGGGCGGCCAAGGTGGCCGGCATCGCGAACGACATCCCCGAGGCCGAGGTCGTGGGCGACCAAGACGCCACGGTCCTCGTACTCGGTTGGGGCTCCACGTGGGGTGCCATCACTGATGCCGCCGAGCGGGTCCGCCGCCAGGGTCACAAGGTGGCCCATGTGCACCTCATGCATCTGAATCCGTTCCCCCGCAACCTCGGCGATGTGCTCCGGCGCTATCCGCGCGTGCTGGTGCCCGAGCTCAACCTCGGTCAGCTGTGCTCGCTCGTGCGGGCGGCCTTCCTGGTCGACGCCAAGGCCGTCACGAAAGTGCAAGGCCTACCTTTCACCGCCGCCGAGATCGAAGCGGCGATTCTCGAGGAGATCGCGCGATGAGCGACATCACCGTCCCCGTCACAACGAAGAAGGACTGGACCAGCGACCAAGAGGTGCGCTGGTGCCCGGGCTGCGGCGACTACGGCATCTTGCTGGCTGTCCAACAGCTCATGCCCGACCTCGGCGTGCGTCCCGAGAACGTGGTTTTCATCTCTGGCATCGGGTGCTCGAGCCGCTTCCCCTACTACATGAACACCTACGGCGTGCACAGCATCCATGGCCGGGCACCCGCGATCGCGACGGGTGTGGCGGTCGCCCGGCCCGATCTCGACGTCTGGGTCATCACGGGAGACGGCGACGGTCTGTCGATCGGCGGCAACCACCTCATCCACGCGATGCGCCGCAACGTCAACCTCACCGTGCTGTTGTTCAACAACCAGATCTACGGCCTCACCAAGGGCCAGTACTCGCCCACGAGTGAGCTGGGCAAGGTCACCAAGTCCACGCCGTACGGCTCACTCGACCATCCGTTCAACCCACTCTCGGTTGCACTCGGCGCCGAGGCGAGCTTCGTGGCCCGCACCCACGACCTCGACCGAAAGCACATGATCGAGGTCTTCCGCGCCGCACACGATCACCGTGGCGCGGCGTTCGTCGAGATCCTGCAGAACTGCAACGTCTTCAACGACGGCGCGTTCGACGACATCACCGGCAAGGAAAAGCGAAGCGAGATGCTGATCCCGCTCGTGCATGGCCAGCCGATTCGTTTCGGCGACGATGGTCATCGCGGAGTCGTCATGGGCCGCGACGGCCAACTCCGTTTCGTCGAAGTCGCCGATGTCGGCGAGGACGCCATCCTCGTCCACGACGCCCATCGCGAAGACCCGAGCCTGGCGTTCGCGCTGTCGCGTATGTCGGCAACCATGCATGAACCGACCGCCATCGGGGTGTTTCGCGCCGTCGATCGTGTCGAGTACGCCGGCGCCGTACAGCGCCAGCTCGTCGATGCGAGCGAGCGCAGGGGGCCCGGTGATCTCGCTGGCCTGCTGCGTTCAGGGGGCACGTGGAACGTCGGCTGAGCGCCGCTCGTTGAAAGACCTGCGTTAGCGTCCCGACCATGGTGGCGCCGGTGACGGTCTACGTCGACGTCACCAGCACGATTCAGACCGAGTCGATGACGGGCATCCAGCGCGTCACGACCGAAGTTCTCCGCCGGCTTATCAACACGCCCCTCGCCGACGTACTCGGCCTACAGGTCGTGCCGCTCGCGTGGACGCATTGGCTGCGGCGCTGGCGGCAGGTACCGATGTGGGAGTTCGCTCGAGGACCCGGCCAAGCGTTGACCCGGCGACGGCTGTGGTGGAACCGCGCCCGTAAGCTGGTGGCGCGCCGTCGACCGATCGAACCCGGGGCGGTGTTCTTCGACATCGATGCAGCGTGGCAGAGCCCTCTACGGCGAGCCGAGCTGTTACCGGCACTGCGCGCCGACGGCGTCCATATCGCGAACCTCCACTACGACCTGACACCGGTGTTGTTCCCCGAGTTCTTCGCGAGCACTCTGCTCGCGGTGTTCGAGGATTTCGTGCGCGCCCACGAGATGTACGCCGAGCGGATCTTGTGCATCTCGTCCACCGTGGAGGGAGCGTTGATCGAGCACGCAGGCCGACCGCTGCCGACCACCGTCGTCACGCTCGGCGTCGATCACCTGCGGCCCGAACGCGAGGAGCCGGCAGATGGCGCGCGGGTACGGCGGACGCTCGTGCACGTGGGTACGGTCGAGCCGAGGAAGGACGTCGACACGATCATCGACGCGTTCGAAACGCTGGTCGACGACTTCGACGATGTCGACCTGTTGCTCATCGGACGTCAAGGATGGAAAGCGGAGCGCACCGCCTCCCGGATCCGCGGGCATGCGCTCTACGGGAAACGGCTGCGCTGGGTCGACGCCGCCACCGACGAACGCCTCGCGCAGGCCTACGCCGCGGCGTTCTGCGTGCTCGTCGCCTCGCGCTACGAGGGCTACGGCCTGCCGGTGGCCGAGGCGCTGGCGCGCGGCTGCGTGGTGATTTCCACCGAGGGCGGCGCGCTCGGCGAGGTCGCGCCGGGCCTAGTCGACCACGTGCCCGTCGGCGACGGGGCGGCCATGGCCCACTCTGTGCGGGCCTATCTCACCGATGGAGAGCGCTGGACAGCGCGCCGAGAAGCCGTTCGTCGGTGGGTGGCGCCGAGCTGGGACCACTGCGCGCGCCAAGTCGGCGATGCACTCGTCGAAGCCGGTCGCTCACGAAAGTGACCGCAGTACCAACCCGGTCTTGGGTTTCGGCGCAAAGAACGTCGACTTCGGGGGCATGAGCTCGCGGCGGTGCGCGAAAGCCTCGATCGTCGCCACGGGTACCGGGCGCAGCAGGACGCCGGCCGGTGCCTGCCCGGACGTGACCGCATTGACGATGGCCCTTACACCGTGCTGAAAGACCAAGTCGTGGGGGATGCCCGCCAGCGCGGCATCGAGCCGGCTCGTATCGAGGTCGGCGACGCCCGCGAACGCGCCGGCACGCGGTGTAAGGAATGTTTCGGTGCCGTCGGGATGGACAAGGCAGAGCGCGCCGCGCTCGACCATGCGCGCCACGATCGACGCGTCTGGCCCGCCGGCGGGCGAAAGCTCGAAGTGCGAAGCGAGCACCTTGGCGACGTCGGTACCCGGTGGAAGGCCACCGATGAGCCGGTGGATGGCCTCCACGTTCAACTGTCCCGGCGCCAGTTCGACGACGAACGCGAGGGTCAGGTCGTACGGTCCCGGCCGCTTTCCATTCCCGGCTCGGCGTTCCTCGCGGTACGTGCGGCAGGTGTCGTAGCGATGGTGGCCATCGGCGATCACCACCGGCGCCGATCCGACGAGCGCGGCGATCGCGTTCATCGAGCCGGGCGCCGATATCCGCCAGAGTTGGTGTCGCACCGACGCCTCGTCGACCACGTCGACGAGCGGCTCCGCGTTTGTATCCACCTCGACCAGGGCGGCCAGGCCCTTGGCCAGGGAAAGACCCCACACCGCCGACGTGTTCGCGTCGGTGGCGCGGAGCAGCTGGAGCCGGTCACTTTTCGCCTTCGGCGTGGTGCGCTCGTGGGGTAGTACATCTCCGTCGCCGGGGCGCATCAACTCGAGGGCGCCGATCACTCCTGTGGTCGCGTGCACCGTCCCGGCCTCGTCGGTGAACGTCATGCGGTACACCGAGAACGTCGGTGTCAGGTCGGTGACCAATGTGGCGTCGGCTCGCCACGCGTCGAGGTAGTCGCGAGCCTGGTCGTAGCGCTCGTCGACGGGAACGTCGATCCTCACGATGTTGTGCGGGGAGCGGGCGGCGAGAGCGGCACGATCGGCCGCAGTGAGCACGTCGTACGGAGGCGCGATGACGGCCAGATGGTCGGTGTCGGGCGCATAGCGGATCGCGGGGAACGGTTCGAAGCGAGGCACGCCGCGCATGCGTAGCAGACTGCGCCCGATGACGACCCAAGCACCCGTCGCGGTGTGTGACCTCGACGGAGTGATCTGGCTGGCCGACACCGCGATCGAGGGTGCCGCCGACGCGGTCGCGGCTCTGCGCGCGGCCGGCTACCGGCTGTTGTTCGTCACGAACAACTCCTTCGCCCCCGTCGCGGAGGTCGAGAGGAAGCTGGCCTCGATGGGTGTGCCGGCCGTTGGTGATGTTGTGACGTCGGCGATGGCGGCAGCCCAGCTCGTCGACGCCGGGGCGCGGGTGATGTTGGCGGGCGGTCCCGGCGCGCGAGAGGAGCTCGAACACCGGCAGGCACGGATCGTCGAGAGCGGCCCCGTCGACGTGGTCGTGGTCGGCTTCCATCGCACGTTCGACTACGACGAGCTGACCCGCTGCGCCGCGGCGGTGCGCGCCGGGGCCAGGCTCATCGGAACGAACGGCGACGCCACCTACCCGACGCCCGACGGAGAGATCCCAGGTGGGGGCGCCATCCTCGCCGCCATCGCCGTCGCCGGCGGCGTCGACCCGGTAGTGGCGGGCAAACCCCACGAGCCCATGGCCGCCCTCGTACGAACGCGGGTAGGCCCGGCCCCGCTGGTCATGGTGGGAGACCGCCTAGACACCGACGGCTTGTTCGCGGAGCGGCTCGGTGCCCGTTTCGTCCATGTCTTGAGCGGTGTTCACCCGCCCGTACCCGACGGGACACGTCCAAACGTCTGGCTCGAGGCCGCCGACCTCCCCGCCGCGGTATCTAAACTGACCGGCCATGGCTCGTGATCCTCTGAAGCCGGTCCGGGAGGCAGGGGCCGCCCTCGTCGGTGAGGTGCAGGAACGGCTCGGTGATGCACGCGAGAAGGGCAAGAGCGCGGCCAAGCACGTCGTTGAGGTCGTGCAGCGTGAGGTCACGGAGCCGCTCGCCGCCCGGGCGGCCGCTACGAAGGCCGATATCGCCCGCCTCGAAGCCAGGATCGACGCGCTGGAACGCTCGATGCGCAAGGCAGGAGCCAAGACGGCCGCCAAGAAAGCAGCCGGCGCCAAGAAAGCGACACAGTCCGCGGCAAAAAAGGCGTCAACGCCCCGCTCGTCGCGGTGAGCGCCCGCCGGCGGCTCGACCTCGAACTTGTGCGAAGAGGATTGGCCACGAGCCGGGCGGAGGCGGTCGAGGCGGTCGAGGCGGGCAAGGTCCTCGTAGGAGGCGCGCCCGCCGCGAAGCCGGCCCGCCTGGTCGCCGCCCACGAACCGATCATCGTGGCCGGGGAGTCGCAGCGCTTCGTGAGTCGGGGCGGCCGCAAACTCGACGGCGCCCTCGAACGATTCGGCCTCGACGTTTCGGGACTGCGCGCGCTCGACGCGGGTGCATCCACGGGTGGGTTCACCGATTGCTTGGTGCAGAGGGGCGCCGCGTGTGTCGTGGCGGTCGATGTCGGCTATGGGCAACTGCACGAAAAGCTCGTCGCGGATGCGCGCGTGGTGGTGATCGACCGCACGAACGTCCGCGACCTCACGATCGCCGCGATCGGCGGTGGGGTCGACCTCGTCGTCGCCGACTTGTCGTTCATCTCACTCACCAAGGTCACCGCCGCCCTCTTGCGCGTCTGCCGGCCCGGTGGCGAGCTCGTTTTGCTCGTGAAACCGCAGTTCGAGGCGGGACGGCGCGAGGTCGGCCGCGGTGGAGGCGTGATCCGCGACGAGGCCGTGCGGGCCGACGTGCGCGAGACGATCGATGCTCATCTCAGAGCCAAGGGTGCGGCCATCATGGGGTGGATGGACTCGCCCCTCCCCGGCGCCGACGGCAACGTCGAGTTCTTCGTGCACGCCCGAACGGCCGAGAGCTGATGCAAGCCGTACTCGTCGTGCACCGCGATCGCGAGCACGCGAATGAACTGGCCCACGATGCCGCGTCGTGGCTCATCGCGCACGGACACACCGCGGTGCTTCTACCCGAAGATGCCAAGTGTGTCGGTCTGGACGAGCTGGCGGCGCCCGACGTCGAGACGATCGCTGGGGCCGATCTGGCGGTGTGCATCGGCGGCGACGGGACGATGTTGCGCACCGTCGAGCTCGTATCCGCCTCCGGTGTTCCGATCATCGGCATCAACGTCGGCCGGCTCGGCTACCTCTCCGAGGTCGAACCGGGTGGCCTGACGGATGCGTTCGAGCGCTTCTTCTCCGGTGCCTATCGCATCGAGGAGCGCATGATGCTGGAGGTGGTGATCGAGTCCGATCTCGTGGGCGCGGGGCCGTACCGCGCGCTGAACGAGGTCGTCATCGAGAAGACCCAGGCCGGCCACACCGTGCGCCTCGCTGTGTCGATCGCGGGCACGCCCTTCACCTCGTACGCCGCCGACGGGCTGATCGTGGCAACGCCCACGGGCTCCACTGCGTACTCGCTGTCGGCGCGCGGTCCCATCCTTTCGCCTCGAGCGGAGGCGCTGGTGCTAACGCCGGTGTCGCCTCACATGCTCTTCGATCGGGCGATGGTGCTGGCGCCCGATGAGGACCTCACGTTTGAGGTCTTGGGCGATCGCCAGGCCACGGTTACGGTCGACGGTAGGTCGCTCGGTGTGCTCGCGATGGGAGACCTGCTCTCGTGCCGGCGCGCCACCCCTTCGGCTCGATTCGTTCGCTTCGGCGAGCGCTCCTTCCACCAGGTGCTCAAGGCCAAGTTCGGCCTCGCCGACCGGTAGGCGCCGATGCTGGTCGAGCTCCACGTCGAGCAGATGGGCGTGATCGAAGACATGACGCTGCTCCTCGGCGACGGTATGACCGCCGTCACTGGCGAGACCGGCGCGGGGAAGACCCTCGTGGTCGAGGCCATCGAGTTGTTGGTCGGCGGGCGCGCCGATCCGGTGGTCGTCCGCGCGGGCGCCGATGCCGCGGCGGTCGAAGGACGATTCGTGATCGCCGACGACGAACTGGTGCTCGCGCGGGTCATACCCCGCAACGGTCGCTCACGCGCGTACGTCAACGGTCGTCTCGCAACCGTTGCCAACCTCGCCGAATGCGCGCCGCGACTTGTCGACCTCTACGGACAGCACGCCGGTCAGTCGTTGGTGCAGCCCGCGGTTCAGCGAGCCGCGCTCGACCGCTTCGGCGACGTCGACCTGCGTCCGTTACGCGAGGCGTCTGAAAAGGTGGTGGAGCTCACCGCGCGCCTCGCCGCGCTCGGCGGGGATGAGCGAGCGCGGGTGCGCGAGCTCGACCTCCTCGGTTTTCAGCGCGCCGAGATCGCCGCGGCGGCGATCGCCTCTCTCGATGAAGACGCTGCGCTCGAACGCGAGGAGGACCTTCTGGCCGATGCCCAGGCCCACCGGGAGGCCGCCGCCCGCGCCGGTGCCGCGCTCACCGACGAGCGGGGCGCGATCGACCTTGTCCGCGAGGCTCTTGCCTCCATGTCGGGGCGCACACCGTTTGCGGGCGCGGTCGCCCGGCTTCGCTCCGTTGTGGCCGAGCTCGATGATCTCGCCGCCGAGACCAGGACCACGGCCGACGCCATTACCGACGACCCGGAACGTCTCGCGTTGGTGCGGGCGCGCCGTCAGCTCCTCCACGACCTCTGTCGCAAGTACGGCGATGACCTGGCCGCGGTGCTCGCATACCGCGACGATCTCGAGGGGCGGATCAACGAACTCGAGAGCCACGAGGCGCGCGCCGCGCAGCTCGAGAGTGAGCGCGCCGAGGCGATGAGCGCTGAGGCGAAGGCGGCCGCTGCCGTCGGTGCGGCCCGGCGCAAAGCGGCTCCTCGCCTGGCCAGGGCCATCGAGCAGCACGTGCGCACGTTGGCCCTCGGCCGGGCCCGTCTGGTGGTCGAGGTAGGCGATGACGATCCCGGTGACGATGTGCGGTTCTTGTTCGCGGCCGACGCGGGTGAGGCGCCGCTGCCGCTCTCCAAGATCGCGTCGGGTGGTGAGCTCGCCCGCACGATGCTCGCCCTTCGCCTTGTCCTCACCGACGCCCCACCGACCCTTGTCTTCGACGAGGTCGACGCGGGAGTGGGCGGTGAAGCCGCGCTCGCTGTAGGGAGGGCGCTCCAGGCTCTGAGCGGGCAGGTGCTCGTAGTCACGCATCTCGCGCAGGTCGCGGCGTTCGCGGACACGCACCTCGTGATCACGAAGGCCGAGCACGGAGGGCGCACGGCAGCGTCGGCGGTGGCGGTCGACGGTGCGGCTCGCGTGGCCGAGCTCTCGCGGATGATGACCGGTTTGGCCGGAAGCGGATCGGCCCAGCGCCACGCGGGCGAGCTCCTCGCCCTGGCCGGCCGGCCCAAAGGCCGCTGAGCGATGGCCGGTCGGGTTCTCCAACTCCTCGGCACCCACGATGCGGCGGCGCGGCACGTCGCCCTCCTCACCGACGAGTTGGAGGTGGCGGGGTGGCACGTCGAGGTGGCGGGACCGCGGGGCGCTATGGCCGTTCACGGCCATCTCGACCACATCGTCGACATCGCCACCGCGGGCGAGCGGCTCGCCCACCGTCACCTGCGCACGCTGACCGGCGCGGTCGACCTCGTTCACGCTCATGGGCGCGACGCGGCGCGGATCGCGATCGACGCGGGCTTGCGCCTACCCGTCGTGGGCACGTGGTACGCCGATGAACCCACCGCCGGCGCGCGCCACGATCGGCGCCAGTCGCGTCATCTCGCGGCCGTGATCGCGGCGACGCCAGCCCTTGCGAGCATCTGCGATGAACGGGCGCGCGTCGCGGTGATCCGGCCGGCGCTGGGACCGCCCCGTCCGCAACGGTCTCGCTCTGAAGTGAGAGCCGCGCTGGGCATCGACGGATCGCAGCCGGTGGTCTTGTGCTACGGCCCCCTCATCGTGGGCGCCGGACTCGATGCGGTGATCGACGCCGCGATCTTTCTGCAGCAGGAGGCGCCGGCCCTGCGAATCGCGATTGTGGGCAGCGGACCGCTCGAGCGTCACCTACGCCTCCGCATCGCCGAGCTCGGGTTGAGCCAAACCGTCTCGGTCTCGGTGCCGAACGCCTTGGCCGCCGACATCCTCGCCGCCGGCGACCTCATCGTCATGCCGAGCGCGAGCCGCGTCGACGAGAGCGTGGTGCTCGACGCCATGGCGCTCGAACGTCCGGTTGTGATCACCGCGGCGGGGATTCCCGAGGGCTTGATCGTCGCCGGCGAGACTGGCTCCGTGGTGCCCGCGGGTCACGGCCGGGCGCTGGCGTCGACGATCGCCGACCTCTTCGCGCACCCGGCGACGATGGCCGCGCTCGCGGCACGGGGACGGGTCCACGTTGAGGCTCTCCACGACGTCGACGTGCTGATCGACGCGGTCGTCGGCGTCTACGGAGGCCTCCTGGCCCGTCGCTAGGCGCATGCCCCGTGGCGGGGAGCTACGTCTTCGGTCCGCGGCGCGCGGTCCGCGGTCCGTCCGGTTTGGGCATTGAGTTGGTATCGTCCGACGGTTGCCGAGCAAGGAATGAGCAAGGAGTCGCCGTGCCGAAGCACATCTTCGTGACCGGAGGTGTGGCCAGCTCTCTCGGGAAAGGACTCACCGCATCGTCGCTCGGGCGTCTGTTGAAGTGCCGGGGTTTGCGGGTCACGATGCAAAAGCTCGATCCGTACATCAACGTCGATCCGGGCACGATGAACCCGTTCGAGCACGGTGAGGTGTTCGTTACCGACGACGGCGGGGAGACCGATCTCGACCTCGGGCACTACGAGCGGTTCATCGACGAGAACCTCTCGCGTAATTCGAACGCCACCACCGGATCGATCTATCAGGCGGTGCTGGCGGCCGAACGACGGGGTGACTACCTCGGACGCACCGTGCAGGTGATCCCGCACATCACCGATGAGATCAAGCGGCGTATCCGCCGCCTCGCGATCGACGATGTCGATGTCGTGATCACCGAAGTCGGTGGCACCGTCGGCGACATCGAGATCCTTCCGTTCCTCGAAGCGATTCGTCAGTTCCGCCTCGACGTGGGCCGCGACAACGTCTGCTACGTCCACGTCACGCTCGTGCCGTTCATCGGCCCGTCGGGCGAGCAGAAGACCAAGCCCACCCAGCACTCCGTTACCGAGTTGCGCAGTCGGGGCATTCAGCCCGACGCGATCGTGTGCCGCAGCGCGGGCCCGATCTCGTCCAACCTCAAGCGCAAGATCTCGAACCTGTGCGATGTGCCCGTCGAGGCGGTCGTGAACGCGGCCGACGCCCGCAACATTTACGAGATCCCACTGGTGCTGCACGAAGAGGGTCTCGACGGCTACGTCTGCAAGCTCCTCGGACTCCCGGGCGACCCCGATCTGTCGGTCTGGGAGGGGCTCGTCGATCGCATCGATTCCCTCGAGCGCTCGGTCCGCATCGGCATCATCGGCAAGTACGTCGACTTGCCCGACGCGTACCTCTCGGTGGTCGAGGCGATCAAGCACGGTGGCTTCCATCACGGGGCCCGCACAGAGATCGAGTGGGTGCAGGCCGAGGAGGTCGAGGGATTGCTCGCGGCCGGTCGGCTGCGCGATCTCGACGGCATCGTGATTCCGGGAGGCTTCGGCGAACGGGGTATCGAGGGCAAGATCGCCGCGGCGGGCTACTCCCGCGAGCACGACATCCCCTGTCTCGGCCTCTGCCTCGGCTTGCAGACGATGACGATCGAGTTTGCTCGAAACGTTCTCGGACTCACGGCCGCAAACTCCACCGAGTTCAACGCATCGACCCCGCATCCCGTCATCGACATCATGAACGATCAGCGCGACGTGGTCGACAAGGGCGGCACCATGCGGCTCGGCGCGTACTACGCGGTGCTGAGCCCTGGTAGCCGTGTGCACACGGCGTACGGCGAGTCGGTCGTGAGCGAACGCCACCGCCATCGCTACGAGTTCAATCCGCACTACCGCAGCCGGTTCGAGGCCGCCGGCCTTACGTGTTCAGGTACGTCACCCGACAAGCGTCTCGTCGAGTTCGTCGAACTGGAAGGCCACCCGTTCTGGGTGGGCACGCAGGCTCATCCAGAGTTCAAGAGCCGTCCGGACCGCCCTCATCCGCTGTTTCGTGCCCTCGTCGGCGCGGCGCTCGATCGCAATGAGGGTCGCAATCCCCAGATCCCGTTCGAGGAACCGGTAGCGGCCGTCGAGGCGGAGTGACGGGGTTTCGCCGGACCGGCGAGCGTGTCGTCCATGATGGCTTGATCTGGCGGGTCGTCGAGGCCACGTTTGTCGATCCGACGGGACGTCCGTTCACGCGCGACATCGTCCGCTCCGTTGGCGCCGTCGGTGTCGTCCCTGTGGTCTTCGATCCTGAGGGTGCGGCCTCGGTGATCCTGGTTCGCCAGTACCGGCCTTCCCTCGAAATCGAGATGCTCGAGGTTCCCGCGGGCATGCGAGACGTGCGCGGTGAAGCCCCGGAGGAAACGGCGCGCCGCGAGCTACGCGAGGAGGCGGGCGTCGATGCCGAGACTTTTGCTCTTCTCACGGTGATTCATCCGTCGGCCGGCGTCACCGACGCCACCACTCATATTTACGTCGCTACCGGCCTACGGGCTGCGACGCGCGCAGCGCAGGGCCCAGAGGAAGAAGCGATGACCGTCGTGCAGCTGCCGATGGCGGAGGCGGTCGCACTCGTGCTCGACGGCACTATCACCGACGCGAAGACGGTGGTGGGTCTTCTGTTCGCGGAGAAGCAGCTGGGGCGCGAATGACATCTCTTTGGCGAGAGCGGGAGGAATTTCTCTCGTGGCTTGCGGTCGAGAAGGGACGGCGGCCCAACACGCTCGCGGCGTACCGGCGCGATCTCGTCGTGTATGCGGAGTGGCTGGGTGAACGCGAGCTCGCCGACGTGAGCGAGACCGACATCGAGCTGTTCGTCGGGGCGTTACGCGACTCTGGGCGTGCTCCTGCATCCGTTGCCCGCACACTCGTCGCTGTGCGCGCCCTGCATCGATTCGCCGCGTCGGAGGGCGGTCTCACCACCGATCCCACCGTCGACGTTGCGTTACCACGGGTTCCCGCGGGGCTGCCCAAACCACTGAGTGAGGGCGATGTCACGATGCTGCTCGATTCGGTCGTGGGCCGCGAGCCGGCCGACCAACGCGACCGGGCCGTCCTCGAGACGCTCTACGCCACCGGGATGCGCATCAGCGAATTGGTGGGATTGTCGCTCGGCGCCGTCGACCTCGACCAATGTCTGTTGCGCGTCTTGGGCAAGGGCGCCAAGGAGCGCATCGTCCCTATCGGGCAGGCCGCGCGCCGTGCCCTTTCCGACTGGCTATCGCCCGCGGGACGCGGCGCGCTCGAGCCGGCTCGCTGGGCGCGTCGCGGCGACGCCGAGGCTGTGTTCTTGAACCGGCGCGGAGGACGGTTGAGCCGGCAAGGCGCGTGGGGGATCGTGCGCCACTATGGCGACCGGGTCGGGCTCACCGATCGGCTCTCGCCGCATGTGCTGCGTCATTCGTGCGCGACGCATTTGCTTGATCACGGCGCCGACCTGCGCGTCGTTCAGGAGCTCCTCGGGCATGCGTCGATATCGACGACGCAGGTGTACACGAAGGTCTCCCAGGAGCGCCTGAGAGTGGTGTACGACCGTGCGCACCCCCGCGCCCGCCGTCGCTCCGCGCCGGCCTCTCGGTAGCGTGCGTCTCTCGTGAACACCGACCTGGCGAGGATCGTGTTGTCGATCGCCGTCATCGTTTTCTCGCTGGTGCTCCACGAGTTGGCCCACGCAACCGTGGCCCTGTGGTGCGGTGACGACACCGCGAAGCGGGCCGGCCGGATCTCGCTCAACCCGGCGCGTCACCTCGACCCCTTCGGCTCCGTCGTGTTGCCTTTGATTCTCGCCGCGTCGTCGCTTGGCGTGTTCGGCTACGCGAAGCCCGTTCCGATCGCGCCCCGTCGGATGCGCAGCCCGCGCAACCATGCGCTCCTCGTCGCCCTCGCCGGCCCGGCGATGAACCTCTTGCTGGCGATGAGCGCTCTCATTGCGCTACGCATTTTCACGCCCGACATCAAATTCTTGGGCTGGACGCAGATGGGCCTCGGCACCAAGGTGCTGTGGCTTCTGGGCCTCACGAATCTGCTGCTCGCCGTGTTCAACGCGTTGCCGTTACCGCCCCTTGACGGCGCCGCGATCCTCGAGCGGTTCATCCCCCGACCCTGGACCGCCGGCTATCTGCGGGTCCGCCAGTACGCGATGCCGATGCTTCTGCTCGTGGTGCTCGTCCTTCCCGGCGTGTTAGGCCACATCCTCGACCCGGCGCGCCGTTGGTGGGTGTCGCTGCTATGAGCGAATGGGGTCATCTCGCTCGCCGTTTCGCAGGCTCGTTCGCGCGCGGAGGCCCGCCACCTGCTGACGAAGCGTGGGTGTCGAGTTGGTTGGGCGACGGCGAGCAGCGGCTCTGGTCTCGTCTCTCCGATGCCGATCGCCGGCACGCGGTTGGCGTGGCGCGTCGCACCGTCGAGGTGCTCGGCGCAAGCACGGACCGTGCAGTCGTGGCGGCGGCGTTGCTCCACGACGTTGGCAAGCTCGAGAGCGACTTCGGCCCGTTTCGACGGGCGGCGGTCACCGTCGTCGGCAAAGCGTGGGGCCGGACCCGTACCTGCGGGCGCACGGGCGCGTATCTCCGCCACGACGAACTCGGCGCCGCGCTGTTGCGCGAAGCAGGATCGGCGCCCCTCACCGTCGCGTGGGCGGCCGAGCACCACCGACCGCCCGCACAATGGTCGGTGCCGGCCCCGATCGGCCGCGCGCTGAAGGACGCCGACGACGACTGATCACCCGGGCCGGAGGAGTCCCAGTGCCCGATGTGCTCGTTCGAGGGTGCGGCTGGCAACGGCCTGCGCCTTGTCGGCTCCTCGCTTGAGCAGGCGTGCCACTTCGGCGGGGTCGCTCGCCAGCTCCCTGTAGCGCTGCTGGATCGGGCCGAGCAGCTCGACGACCACTTGGCCCGTCTCGTCCTTGAGGGTGCCGTAGAGGTCGTAACTGGCCGCCGCCTTCTCGACCGTGCGTCCGGTAGCCGCCGCGTTGATCTCGAGCAGGTTCGAAACGCCGGGCTTCTCCGCAGGGTCGTAGCGAACCTCGCCGTCAGAGTCGGTGACCGCTCGCTTGAACTTGCGCATGACGACATCGGGCGGATCGAGGACGTTCACCGTGCCCTGCGGCGAGTCGGACGACTTCGACATCTTGTTCGTCGGTTCCTGAAGGTCCATGACGCGTGCCCCCTCGCGAGGTGTGACCGCTTTCGGCAGCACGAACGTTTCGCCATAACGACTGTTGAACCGGATGGCGATGTCGCGAGTGATCTCGACATGCTGACGTTGATCGTCGCCGATCGGCACCTCTTCGGCGTCGTAGATCAAGATGTCGGCCGCCTGCAGCGCGGGATAGGTGAGCAGACCCGCCGAGATGAAACCGACGCCCACCTTCGCCGACTTGTCCTTGAACTGCGTCATGCGTTGGAGCTCGCCCAACGACACCGTGCACTCCATGATCCAGCCGAGCTGTGGGTGCTCGGGTACGTGACTCTGCACGAAAACCGTGGCGATATCGGGGTCGAGCCCCACGGCGAACAACATCGTCGCCAGATCCAAGGTCTTGGCTCTGAGCTTTTCGGGTTCCTGGGGGATCGTGAGCGCGTGGAGGTCGACGATTCCGTGAAACGCATCGCATTCATGCTGGCCAATGGCCCAATTGCGCAGCGCGCCCAGATAATTGCCGAGATGGACATCACCAGTCGGTTGGATACACGACAGCACGCGGGTCATGGGGCGAGGGTAGCGGCCTGTCCCCACCCCACGGGGTTGGAATCGCTAGGGTGACCTCGTGGCCGTCGATGTGCAGACCCCCGTTTTCGAGGGACCCTTCGACCTGCTCCTGCACCTGATCCTGAAAGAACAGGTCGACCTCTACGAAGTCTCACTGAGCTCCATCGTCGACGCGTATCTCACCGAGCTCGAGCGCCTCCACGATCTGGATCTCGACGTCGCGACAGAGTTCTTGCTGATCGCCGCCACGCTCGTGGAACTGAAGGCCCGCAGGCTGTTGCCCGGCCGCGATGACCTCGATCTCGATGAGGAGCTCGCGCTGTGGGAGGAACGCGATCTGCTCCTCGCCCGCCTCCTCGAATGCAAGACGTTCAAGGACGCGGCGAGGGTGCTTGCTCGTCTGCAGGTTGTTGCAGGGCTTTCCTACCCCCGTGACGTCGGCCCCGACGATCGCTACAGCGCGCTCATGCCCGACTTGCTCGCGGGCGTCACGCCGGCGCGGCTCCGCGATGCATTCGTCGTGGCGATCGCTCCGCGACCGATCGTGCGCGTCGACCTCCACCACGTGACACCGATCCGAGCCAATGTGGCTGACGCGCTCGCCGAACTTCTCGACGAGCTTCCCCGCATCGGCCAGATCTCGTTCCGACGCCTCACCGCGGGTCTCGTCGATCGGATCGAGGTCATCGTGCGGTTCCTTGCCCTGCTCGAGTTGTTCAAGCAGGGCCTGATCGGCCTGCACCAGTCCGAGCGTTTCGGCGACATCGAGGTCGTCTGGGAGGGCGGCAACGTGGCCGAAGCCATCGCGCTCGCCGACGTCTACGACGGGTGATGCGATGATCACTCCCGAAACGGTGCGCGCGCTCGAGGCGATCGTGTTGGTGGCCACCGATCCGGTGCCGCCGACCCTCCTGGCGCAGCTGCTCGAGATCCCTGTCACCGAGGTCGAGCGACTGTGCGCCGAGCTGGCCGCGAGCTACGACGAGGCCGGCCACGGCTTCCAGCTCGCCCGCGTGGCCGGCGGCTACCGCTACCAGAGTCACCCCGACCTCGCGGCCTACGTCGAGCGGTTCGTGCTCGAAGGTCAGTCGGCCCGTCTCTCGGGGGCCGCGCTGGAGACGCTGGCGATCGTCGCGTACAAGCAACCCGTGTCGAGGGCCCAGGTCGCCGCCATTCGCGGTGTCGATCCCGATGCCGTGCTGAGAACCCTCCAACAGCGCGGCTACATCGATCAAGTCGGGCGCGACCCCGGTCCTGGCCAAGCACTGCTTTGGGGCACGACGATGGCCTTCCTCGAAAAGCTGGGGCTCGACTCGCTGGCCGACCTGCCCGCCCTGGCCGACTTCGTGCCCGGGGCCGATGTCGTCGAGACCCTCGAACAAACGCTGCGACCGTCGCCCGCAGGCGCCGAGTCGACCGACACGCGTGAGTGAGGCCGCCGAGGGGATCCGGCTTCAGAAAGTGCTCGCACTACACGGCTTCGGCAGCCGGCGCGCGTGTGATGACCTCATCGCGGCCGGACGGGTCACGGTTAACGGCGAGATAGCGGAACTAGGCCGTCGGGTCGACGTGAGTACTGCGACCATCGCGGTCGACGGCGTGCCGGTGTCGGTGCGGCCGGGCATCGTGCACTACCTATTGAACAAACCGGCGGGCGTCGTGACCAGCGCGAGTGATCGTCACGCGCGCGCGGTAGTGGTCGACCTCGTACCCCAGGAGCCGAGGGTCTGGCCCGTGGGCCGTCTCGACGCCGATACCGAGGGTCTGCTGATCCTCACGAACGACGGGGAACTCACGCATCGCCTGACGCATCCGTCGTTCGGAGTCGAGAAGGAATATCTCGCGCATGTCGAGGGCCAGCCCGCGCCGAGCGCGCTGCGAACGCTCCGCGAGGGGGTCGAGCTCGACGACGGCATGACAGCGACGGCCAAGGCCTCGCTCGCCGAGCCCGACGTCATCCGCCTCACCATCCATGAGGGGCGCAACCGCCAAGTTCGCCGCATGTGCGAGGCAGTGGGCCATCCGGTGCGCCGTCTCGTACGCATTCGCATCGGTCCGCTCCAGGACGCTCATCTCGCGCCGGGGGAGTGGCGGCCGTTGACCGTCACCGAGGTGCGCGACCTCCAGAAGGCCGTTCGCGAAGACTGAACCGGTACGCTCGCCCGTCGTGGCTGATCCCGCGCCGAATGAGCCGCCGCCCTCCCGCGCGGCCATCGTGGGGCTCGGTCTGATTGGCGGATCGCTCGGTATGGCTCTGCGTTCGCGCGGGTGGCACGTGAGCGGCCACGATGATGATGCCGAGCGCGTCGAACGGGCCCGCGCCATGGGTGCGATCGACGATCCGGGCATCGACCGCAACGCCAGCATCACGTTCATCGCCACGCCGGTCTCGGCCATCGCCGCGACAGCGCGTGAGGCCATCGCGGGGAATCCGAAGGGCCTCGTCACCGACGTCGGGAGCGTGAAGGCTTCGGTGGTCGGGGCGGTCAATGACCCCCATTTCATCGGCGGTCACCCGATGGCGGGGTCAGAGCAAGAGGGTCTCGAGGGCGCCGACGCCGAAATGTTCTCGGGTGCTGTGTGGGTGCTTACGCCCACTGCGCTCACGGCGGATCGCGATCTCAGCCGGTTGCGGTCGGTCGTGGCCTCACTCGGCGCCGAGGTCGTTGCGCTGCCCCCCGATCGCCACGACGCCCTCGTCGCCGTCGTTAGCCACGTACCCCACCTCACCGCCGCGACGCTGATGGGCCTGGCCGACCAGCGGGCCGACGAACATGCGGCCCTTCTACGTCTGGCGGCCGGCGGCTTTCGCGATATGACCCGCATCGCGTCGGGGCATCCGGCGATCTGGCCCGACATCTGCGCGGAGAACCGCGTCGCGGTGCTCGGCGCGCTCGACGACCTCATCGACGGGTTGCGATCGGTACGCGACGTCGTCGATCGCGGTGATCGCGCTGCGCTGCTCACTCGCCTCGAGCGGGCGCGCTCGGCGCGAGCGAACCTTCCAAGCCGGGTGGCCCGTCCGAGTGACGTCGTCGAGATCCGAGTCACGATCCCTGACCGCGCGGGCGTCCTCGCCGAAGTGACCACGCTCGCGAGCGAGCTCGGTGTGTCGATTGCCGACATCGAGATCGCCCACTCCGCCGAGGGCGACAAGGGCATCCTCATCATGATCGTCGACTCCGCCGCGGGGGATCTGTTTCGCGGTGGACTTTTGGCTCGCGGCTTTCGTCCCGCCGTCCATCGACTCCAATGACCGAGACACTTGCGATCATTCCCGTCGGCGGAGAGCTCGACGCCACGATGACCGTGCCCGGCTCGAAGTCGATCACGAACCGAGCGTTGCTGTGTGCCGCGCTCGCGTCGGGCGTGAGCCGAATCGAAAAGCCGTTGGTCGCCGACGACACCGAGGCGATGATCGACTGCCTGGCGAGGCTTGGCGTCGACATAGGGCTCGACCAGGACCGTGAGGTCATCGAAATCGTCGGCGGCGAAGGCTTTGTCCCGCCGGGGCCCGTAGGGCTCGATGCCCGGCTTTCGGGCACCACCGCCCGCTTCCTACTACCCGTGCTGGCCTGCGGTACCGGCCGCTACGTGCTCGATGCCGCGGTGCCGATGCGCCGGCGGCCCATGGGCCCGATACTCGCCGCTCTGTTCGAGCTGGGTGCTCAGCTCACCGAGGAGGGCGAGCCCGACCACCTGCCCATCGCCATCGAAGGGCGCCCATTGCGAGGGGGTCGTGTGGCCCTACGGGGCGACGTCTCCAGTCAGTTCGTCTCGGGCCTGATGATGGCGGCACCGCTGATGACGGCGGGGCTGCGCATCTCGCTCACCACTGATCCCGTGTCGCGCCCTTACCTCGCCCTGACGGCGCGGGTGATGGCGGCGTTCGGCGTAGAGGCGGATTTGGAATCCGACGGAGTGATCGTCGTTCCTCCAGCGGTGTATACGGCCGCGGCGCCCTACGTCGTCGAGCCGGATGCCTCGACGGCGTCGTACTTCTTTGCCGCGGCGGCCATTTGCGGCGGCCGTGTGCGTATCGAAGGGCTCGGTCGGGGGAGTGCACAAGGAGACCTCGCATTCGTCGACGTGCTGGCCCGCATGGGCGTCGAGGTCGAGCTCGCGGCCGACTATGTCGAAGTGCGCCATCAGGGGGAGTTGCACGGCGTCGATGTCGACATGAGTGAGATGTCCGATACAGCGCAGACGCTGGCGGCCGTTGCGGTGTTCGCGTCGTCGCCGACGCGCGTGCGCGGTATCAGCTTTGTTAAAGGGAAGGAGACCGATCGCATCGCAGCGGTGGTGGCCGAGCTACGGCGACTCGGCATCGACGCGGTGGAAGAGCGCGACGGTTTCACCGTCGTTCCCGGCGTCGTGCAACCGGCGACCGTGCATACGTATGGCGATCACCGCATGGCCATGAGCTTTGCCCTGATCGGTCTTAGAGTCGGCGGGATCGAGATCGAGGATCCGCGCTGTGTGGGCAAGACTTTTCCCGAGTACTGGACCGCGCTCGACGGCCTACGCACTGGTCACCAGTAGGGTGCCCGTCCGGATGCGGGTGATTGCGATCGACGGTCCGGCGGGAGCCGGCAAATCCACAGTGGCCCGCCGCGTGGCCGACCGGTTGGCTCTTCGCCAGCTCGACACCGGCGCCATGTACCGGGCGGTGGCCTGGCTCGCTCTCCATGAGGGCGTGGCGCTCGAAGACAGCGACGCCGTGGCCGAACTCGCCCGCGCCGCGGAGATCGAAGTGGGCGAGGACGCGGTGAGCGTGAACGGCCACGACGTCACGCTCGCCATCCGCACGCCAGAGGTCAACGCCGCGGTGACCCCCGTGGCCGCCAACACGGCCGTCCGCGCCGAGCTGGTCGGCCGGCAGCGGGCGTGGGTTCACGCCAACCGTGGTGGTGTGATCGAGGGTCGAGACATCGGCTCTGTCGTCTTCCCCGAGGCGGAGCTAAAGCTCTACTTGACGGCTACTCCTGCCGTGCGGGCGCATCGCAGGGCATTCGAGATGGGTCTCAACGACGACCGGGCCGTGCGCGATATGGAAAAGACGATTGCCGACCGCGACGCGAGCGATCGCGGAAGAACCGACGGACCGCTGACGATCGTCGACGGCGCGGTCATCATCGATACGAGCGAGCGCGACATCGACGACATCGTCGACGAGATAGTGGGGCTGCTGCGATGACCGAGATCCATTCGCGATTGGCGGGCAACAGCAAGGCGTCACTCGTGCTCTACCGATTCGGCCGAGGCCTGTGCGTCGGCTTCTGCCGGGTCTGGTTGCGCCTCAGCGTTGAGGGCCGCGAGCACGTGCCGCCCGATGGCGCGTTCGTGCTCGCGCCCGTCCATCGTTCGAACATGGACACACCGATCGCCGCGGTCTGTACGAAGCGCCGGATGCGGTACATGGGCAAGGACTCGTTGTGGAAGGTGAGGTGCTTCGGGTGGTTGCTATCCGCGCTCGGCGGTTTTCCGGTGAGTCGAGGAACGATCGACCGCGAGGCACTCGCCCGCTGCACCGCGCTCCTCGAGGCGGGTCAGCCGATCGTGGTCTTCCCTGAAGGACAACGGCAGGCGGGTCCGATCGTGCAGCCCTTGTTCGACGGCGCCGCGTATCTCGCCATCAAAACCCAGGTGCCCATCGTGCCCGTGGGAATCGGCGGCAGCGAGCGCGTGATGCCCAAAGGTTCGAAGATCATCTGGCCCCGCAAGGTGCACGTTGTCGTGGGCAGGCCGTTGCCGCCTCCGGCACTCGAGGGCACCGGCGCTCGCGTGAACCGTCAGTCGGTTCGCGACCTCACGGCCGATCTCCACGAACGATTGCAGGAGCTGTTCGACACCGCGCAGGTACGCGCCGGTGCGTGACGCGTCACGACGACAGGAACTCGGTGAGCGCCGACGCGAGATAGCCGACATCGTTCGCGCCCATGAGCTCTCGGGCGGAATGCATCGAGAGTTGGGGACAGCCGACGTCGACCGTGGCGATGCCGAGTCTCGTCGCGGTGATAGGTCCGATCGTCGAACCGCACGCCACGTTGTTGCGGGAAACGAACGTCTGGTGGGGGACGCCTGCGCGGTCGCAGGCGGAAGCGAACGAAGCGGCCGTGGCGGCGTCGGTGGCATAACGCTGGTTGACGTTGCGCTTCACCGCCGGCCCGGCGTTCGGCAGGAGTCGGTGGCCGGGCTCGTAGCGGTCGAGATAGTTGGGATGCACCGCGTGGGCCATATCGGCCGACACGCAGACCGACGCCGCCATTGACCTGGCGAACTCGTCCTCACGCCCGCCCCGCGCCGCTATGGATCGCCGCAACACGTGCTCGAGGAATGGCCCACCCGCGCCGGTGGTGGAAGAGCTGCCAACCTCTTCGTGGTCGAACAGCGCGACTGCCATCGGCGGTCCCGCAGGGGCTCGCGCCGTGATGGCGCGAGCCGCGGCATAGCACGAGCAGAGGTTGTCGAGGCGGCCCGACGCGAGCAGATCACCGTCGACACCGAGGAGCGCGGCGGGTGTGAGATCGTGGGTCATGAGATCCCAGTCCACGACCTGGGCCGGCGGCAGACCGAGTTCGCCCGCCACGAACTCGCGGAGGTCACCCTCCCGGGCGATTCCCAAGCCCCAGATGGGCGTGAGATGGGCTTGACGGTCGAGCACGAGGCCACGCTCGTTGACGTCGCGGTCGAGGTGGATCGCGAGCTGGGCGACTCTGAGCAGGGGACGGTCGACGTGCAGGAGGCGGAACTCACCCGACGAGAGCAATACCCGTCCCGACAGGCCGAGATCGCGATCGAGCCAGGAGTTGTTGAGCACACCGCCGTAGACCTCGATGGCCACCTGTCGCCATCCGGCGATTCCCGTGTCGGGCTGAGGCTTCACGCGCAGGTTCGGCGAATCGCTGTGGGCCCCGATGATCCGCCAACCGCTGTGTGCCGTCGCGCCAGGGCCGACCGCCCACGCCACGAGCGCGCCACCGCGTGTGACATAGAAGCGGCCGGCGGCGTCACCGACCCACGCCGCGGTTTCCTCGCGAGGTTCGAACCCGGCTGCCTCGAGAAGCGACGATGCCACGGAGATGGCGTGGTAGGGCGACGGTGACGAGTCGATGTAACGCATCAACCCTCTGGCAGCATCGAGCGGATCAGCCATCGCAGTGTGAGTCTTTCAGCCGTTGAAGAGGCCAACGGGCAGACCCGTGCCCCGCAGGTGTGCGGTCTCGTTCATCGTGAGAATCGAACGCTCTCCGCTGCGTGCCGCGGCCACGCGGTGGATGGACGTGTAGTTCGGATAAAAGAAGCTCTGAGGCGCGTCGTAGCGCAGGATGTGGCTGAGGTAGGCGTTGATGACGCCGCCGTGACACACGACCGCGATACGCCGGCCCGCGTGCGAGTCGATGAGACGTTCGATGGCGCCCACAATCTGTTGCCGGAACGCCATGGGGTCGAAATCGTCGCCGCCGAGCGTGCCGGCGAGCACTTGTTGCCAGCGCGGATCGTTGGCCGCCTTCAACTCCTCCACCGGGATGTACCAGGTGGAGTCGCGGTCGTACTCAGCGACGTCGTCGTCGATGACGACGTCGAGACCCTGTGCTGCGGCGACTGGCTCCGCGGTCTGAAGCGCCCGTTTCATCGGGCTGGAGTAGACCGCCTGCAGCTTCTCCGACGAGAGGTAGATGGCGAGGTGATGGGCTTGCTGGATGCCGAGATCGGAAAGCACAGGATCGGCGGGCCCTTCGACGTCGACCCGCCGGATCGGGAGGGCGTGGCGGATCAGCAACAGCTCCATGACCGGCGAATATAGAGACGATGCCCCGCCGCACGAAGATCGTGGCCACCCTTGGACCAGCGTCGGAGTCCCGCGACGTGTTGGCGGCCATGATCGCGGCGGGTCTCGACGTCGCCCGGTTGAACTTGAGCCACGGCGAACCGGAGGTCCATCTCAAGCGCTTGGCAGCCGTTCGGGCGGCGGCCTCCGAGGCGGGTCGCGTCGTCGGCGTGCTCGCCGACCTGCCCGGCCCCAAGGTGCGGTCGGGACCCTTTCCAGCCACCGGAACGTTTTTGCGCGAGGGCACCCACGTCAAGCTGCTCGTGGGCACGGGGGCATGCGACGACACGCACATCGCCGTCGAGTACGCCACCCTCCTGTCCGACCTTCGCGTCGGCGATCGCGTGATCCTCGGTGACGGCGCGATCACGCTCGTGGTAAGCGAGGTCGACGAACACGAAGCCGAAGCGGTCGTCATCACCGGAGGGCGCGTCCAGGGCCGGCCGGGCGTCCACCTTCCTGCGGAACGATTGCGGCTCACCGCGCCCACCGACCGCGACCTAGAGCTTCTCGCGGTGATGGCGGCCCACGTCGACTTCGTTGGTGTTTCGTTCGTGCGCACGGCGTCTGATCTGCGCCGCGTGCGGTCGGCCGTCGCCTCCGGCGGACCGATGATCATCGCCAAGATCGAGACAACCGCCGCCGTCTTCCACTTGGCCGAAATTCTTGACGCCGCCGACGGTGTCATGGTGGCGCGGGGCGACCTCGGCATCGAAAGCCCACTCGAGGATGTTCCCCACCTTCAGAAGATGATCATTCGCGCGGCGGTCGAAGCCGCCCGCCCGGTGATCACCGCGACCCAGATGCTCGAGTCGATGGTCAACTCACCGACGCCGACGCGGGCCGAGGTGAGCGATGTCGCGAACGCGGTTTTCGACGGCACCGATGCGGTGATGTTGTCGGCGGAAACCGCCATCGGCCACGACCCGGCGCTCGTGGTGTCGACGATGGCCCGCATCGCCGAGCGGGCCGAGTCGGAGGCCGACTACGCGCGGTGGGCCACCGGCCTCGGGCGCCGTCAGCGCCAGCCGGGAGGGATCGGCATCACCGAGGCCATTGCCCACGCGGCGTGGCACGCGGCCAGCGATGCCGGTGCGGCTGCGGTGCTCTGCTGCAGCCGGTCGGGGCACACGGCGAGGGCCATGGTGCGATTCCGACCGGAGGGCCTCCTGATCGGGCTGTCGCCCAACGAACGCACCGTCGGCCAGCTCACGTTGTCGTGGGGGGTGCGGCCGCTCAAGGTGGAGACCTATCGATCGACCGATGAGCTCGTGTGGTGTGCGGTCGAGGCCGCCGTCCACGCCGGCTTGGTACATCACGGCGACATCGTGGCCGTGCTCGCGGGCGCGCCCGATCGGGCGCAGGCCGCTACCGATGTGCTGCGTCTCGTGCGCGTCGACTGACTAGCTGTCGGCGATGATCTTGCCGACGTTCTGACACGCCTTTGCCGCGGAGCCGCTGATCTTCACCTTCATGCCGAAGACCTTGCAGCTGCAGGTGGTCGCACAGTCGGAGAGATTCGCACGCTGCACAAACACGGCTGCGCCGAGGCCGACGCAGATCACGAGCAGGGCGAACTTCAACGCCATCTTCCGCACGAAACGCGTGACCACGAACGCGAGCGCGGCGAGCGCGATGAGGACGCCGACCGCCAACGTCTTCAAGTTTGAGTCGGTGAACCACGATGGTGTGGCCAGCACATGCATTTGGCGACGACCCTAACCGTGCACGCCGTAGATTCCCGGTCATGCCAGAGGTCGAGCTTTCGCCGTCGGGTCCTCCGTCCACCGTGTTGGCGCCAGAGTCGGCGGAGGCGCTGAGCGCGCTTGCCGCCGCGCTCGAACTCAGCGACCTCGAGGCACGCCGTGCGGCCATCGTCGATGTTGTCGCGCGCTGGCCTCGGTTCCTCGATGGCTGGGCTCGCCTAGGTGAGCTAGGGCGAGACGACATCGAGCGGTACGCGTACTACCGCGTCGGCTATCACCGCGGCCTCGATACATTGCGCGCGAACGGATGGCGGGGGAGTGGCTACGTGCGGTGGAAGCACGAGACGAACCGCGGCTTTCTTCGCGCGCTGCGCGGACTGCAGGAGATGGCGGCGCGTATCGGCGAGACCGACGAAGCGGAGCGCTGCCGTCATTTCATCGCCCAATGCGACCCCGACCTCCACTTCTGACCGTACTGACGCGCGAAACCGACACGAGGGCGCATGAAAAACGCGTCAGAACTGTTCACGGGGGCGGTGCTCACTGGCGGGGGGTCGACTCGGATGGGGCGCGACAAGGCGCTCATCGTCGTCGACGGGGTTGCGCTCGCCGTTCGCACCGCGACGGTCCTCCGGGACGCGGGCGCGTCCGCGGTCGTCGCCGTCGGCGGCGATGTCGACGCGCTGGTAGCCCTCGGACTCGATGCCCGGACCGATCTCTATCCGGGCGAAGGTCCGCTCGGCGCCATCCTCACCGCGTTCGACGCGGCTAGCACCGACCTTGTCGTCGTGCTGGCGTGCGACCTCCCGAGCGTCGATGCCGCGACCGTGCGTCGCCTCCTCGAGACCATCGCCGACCACGCCGCCGCCGTCCCCATTACCGACCGCGCCCACCCCTTGTGCGCCGTCTACCGCGTGAGCGGGTGCGCCGCCCTGCTCGGGCAGGCCCTCGCGGCCGGGGAACGGGCCGTCCACCGGGCCCTCGAGGTGGTCGACGTCATTCGGGTCGACCTGCCTGACCCTGGCGTTCTACGCAACGTGAACCGCCCGGGCGATCTCTCGTAGCCTGACGAACGTGGCTGTGCAGGAAATCAGTGTCGACGAACTGGCCGAGCGGCGTCCGACCGGCCGCGTGCTGATCGATGTCCGCCGACCCGACGAGTACGTCGAGGGCCACGTTCCCGGAGCCGTTCTCGTCCCGCTCGACGAGGTACCCGACCGGGTGGAGGAACTCCGAACACTCGCCCCCCTCGACGTGATCTGCCGGACGGGATCGCGTTCGCTGCGAGCCGCGGAGTATCTCCACGGGTTGGGTATCGAGGCAACGAATGTCGTGGGGGGCACGCTGGCCTGGGTCATCGAGGGACACCCCGTGTCCGTCGGTGTTCAGCCCGAGTGAGCTCGCCAGAGCCGCGTTGGGTCGCCGATGGGCGGGCGCTCGACGAGCTTGTCGCGACCCTTCTGACCGAGCCGGCGTACGCCCTCGACACCGAATTCCATCGTGAGAAGACGTATTTCCCGGAGTTGGCCCTCTTGCAGATCGCGTGGCCGACCGGTCTGGCTCTGATCGATCCTCTCGCCGTCGACGTGAGTCCGCTGCGCACCGTCCTGGAGGGCTCGGGGCTCGCCGTCGTGCACGCCGCCCAGCAGGACCTCGAAGTGCTCACGCGCTCGTGCGGAGCCGTTCCGGCTCGGTTGTTCGACACACAACTGGCCGCCGGCTTTCTCGGGCACTCCACCCCCGCGCTCGGCAATCTCCTATCGGCCGAGCTCGGCGTCCGTCTCCCGAAGGGCGACCGCCTCACCGACTGGCTGCGCCGCCCCCTCACGGATGATCAGCGCGCGTACGCCGCCGCCGATGTTGCCCACCTCCTCACGTTGCACGATCGCCTAAGCGACGGTCTCATCAAGGTCGGCCGGCTGGAGTGGGCGCTCGACGAGTGCGCCGAACTTCGGCAACGTTCCTTCGCGCCCTTGGAGCCCGGCCAGGCCTGGCTGAAGTTGAAAGACCACCGCCACCTACGCGGCGCCAGTCGAGGCGTGGCCCAAGAAGTCGCGGCGTGGAGGGAGCGCCGCGCCGCGCAGCTCGACACGCCCGCCCGATTCGTCCTGTCCGACCTCGCCATACTCGGCATCGCGCAGCGGCCACCGCAGACGCTCGACGACCTGCGCAAGGTTCGCGGGATCGACGAACGGGCCGCTCGCGGCACCCTCGGCAATGAGGTGCTCCGCGCGGTCGAGCGCGGGCGCGAACTCGCTCCCGAGGAAATTGTCGAGCCGGGCGGCGAGCAGATCGACAAGGACCTCCGGCCGGCGGTCACGCTGATCTCCGCTTGGGTCAGTCAGTTGGCGCGGGATACGAAGGTCGATACGGCGCTGCTCGCGACACGCGCTGATCTCGTCGCCCTGCTCGCAGGCGATCCCGACGCCAGACTCGCACGGGGATGGCGATCCGAACTCGTCGGGGCGCGGATCGCAGAGCTGGTCAGCGGGCGTGCCGCGTTGGCGTTCGACGGGAAGGGCGGCCTGAAACTCGTACCGGTCAGCGCAGGAGAGCCGCCTGCCACGGCCGGAGCACGGTGACCGCCTCACCTTCGCCGATGCCGTCGCTCGAGACCTCGCACGTCAGTCCCGGCAAGCTCACCGTCTGCGCGGTCTCAGTGAAGTTCACCAGCACGACCCAACGCTCGTTGTTGGCCCGGCGCTGCCACGCGAGCACGCCCTCGGGCGAGTCGAGCCACGTGAAGTCACCCACTGACAGTGCGGGCGAACGTGTGCGCACAGCGATCAGGCGTCGATACAGCGTGAGCATCGATCGTGGGTCGTTCTCCTCGGCCTCGACGCTGTGCTCCGACGGCTGCGGCGGTAGCGGGAGCCACGGCTCGCTCGGCCACCCGTGGCCCGGTTCCCGTGTCCACGGCAGCGGCGCCCGGCAGCCGTCGCGGCCGCCGGGATCAACCACCCGCTCCGGCGGCACCACCGCGTCGGCGAGGCCGAGTTCCTCACCCGCGTACAGAAATGGCGTGCCCCGCAATGTGAGCAAGAGCACGGCTGCCGCCCGCGTGATGGCCTCGGAGTCGTAGCGGGTTCGGTGCCGCGGCCGGTCGTGATTGGAGAGCACCCACGTCGGCCAGGCATCGATCGGGTCGAGGTGCGCGATCGTGGTGTCGATGTGACGCCGCCACGACGACGCCTTCCACGACGCGAACAACGGCGGGAAGTTGAACGACAAATGCAGTTCGTCGCCGTGTCCGTAGTAGCGCGCGACACGCGCGGTGTCGAGAAGGAACACTTCGCCCACCATGACTCGCTCGTCGGGGTAGGAGTCGAACAGGCGACGCAGGTCGCGCAGCACCCCGTGGGTGGCCTCGGAGTCGTTGACCGGGGCGTGGGTATGACCCGCCTCGACATAGTCGTCCGGGTCATCGCGCGTGATGTCCTTACCGAGTCCGTGCACGACGTCGATGCGAAAACCGTCGATGCCGCGGTCGAGCCAGAAGCGCACGTCGTCGTGCATGGCCGCCACGACCTCTGGGTTCGCCCAGTTCAGGTCGGGCTGCTCCGGCAAGAAGAGATGCAGGTAGTACTGCCCGCTGGCGTCATCGAAGGTCCAGGCCGGAGCCCCCTGGCTGAACTCGGCCAGCCAATTGTTGGGCGGGCCTCCTCCCGGTGGCGGATCGCGCCAGACGTACCAGTCGCGCTTGGCGCTGGTCCTTGACGATCGGCTCTCGACGAACCACGGATGCTCGATCGAACTGTGGTTCGGCACCCAGTCGAGCAGCACCCGGATGCCCCGCTCGTGGAATCGCTCCACCAGCCGGTCGAGGTCGTCGAGGGTGCCGAACACCGGATCGACGTCTCGATAGTCGCTCACGTCGTAGCCGAAGTCGGCCATCGGGGAGCGAAAGATGGGCGACAGCCACACGGCGCCCACACCCAGGCGCGCCACGTAGTCGATCTGCTCCAGGAGTCCCTGTAGATCACCGATCCCGTCGCCGTTCCCATCGCTGAACGAACGCGGGTAGACCTGGTAAACGACCGTGGATTGCCACCACGGACCGGGCACGACGCGGATTCTAGGCCACGGGAGCCCGAAAGGGCCGATCCGCCTTGACCCCCGGGTCAGGCTGTAGGATGACGAGTCAACGTCATTGTCCTGAGTCAACTCGAGTCGCAAAACTCCGAAATCGGGAGCCCGCCCGTGAAGAAGGGTCGCCACCGTCGCTTCGAAGAAGCGCGCAAGCTCAAGCAGGGTGGTCCGGAAGCCTTTGGCTTCACTACCCGTGACCACGAAACCACCAAGCACACAGAAGACGATGAGTACGCGGCCATCGCCGAACGCTATGGCGTGACGTTCGAAGACGATGAGGACGACGACGACGCCTGATCCGAGCGGGCCGAGCCGGCCGCTTTTCTCTACCCCCACCCCGTGAAAAACGACCACCTCCGCAACGTCGCCCTCGTGGCGCACGTCGACCATGGCAAGACGACTCTGGTCGACGCGATGCTGCGCGCCACGGGAGTGTTCGGCGCCCACCAGGCCCTGGTCGAGCGGGTCATGGACTCCAACGACCAAGAGCGCGAGCGCGGCATCACGATTTTGGCGAAAGCGGCGGCCATCACGTGGAAAGGCGTCAAGATCAACCTGGTCGACACGCCCGGTCATGCCGATTTCGGCGGTGAGGTCGAACGCGCGCTCACCATGGTTGACGGCGTCCTTCTGCTCGTCGATGCGGCCGAGGGTCCGTTGCCCCAGACGCGCTACGTGCTCTCAAAGGCCATCGACGCCGGCCTACCCGCCGTCGTCGTGATTAACAAGGTCGACCGCGCCGACGCGCGTCCCGATGAGGTGCTGACCGAGGTCGAGCAGCTCTTCATCGACCTCGCCACCCACTCCGACCATCTCGACTTCCCGATCGTGTCTGCGGTCGCGCGCGAGGGTCGCTCGATGATCGGCATCGGCATGCCCGACCCCGGTGACGATCTCTCGGCCCTCCTCGACACTCTGCTGGCGACGATTCCACCGCCCGACGGCGATGCCGATGCACCGTTGCAGGCGCTGGTCACCAATCTCGACGCGTCGGAGTACCTCGGCCGGCTGGCGATCGGTCGGGTTGTGAATGGTCGCCTGCGCCGTGGTGATCAAGTGGCCCTCTGCGACGAGGAATCGGGCGTGGGCCTCGCGCCCCTCCGGCGGCGGCTAAGCCAGCTGATGGCGTTCCATGGCATCGGGCGCGTCGAGGTCGACGAACTCGCTGCGGGCGACCTCTTCGTCGTCGCCGGCTTCCCCGAAGTGGAGATCGGCGACACCCTTGCCGATGCCGAGACACCCGTCGCGTTGCCGCGCATCAGCGTCGATGAGCCGGTCTTGCGCATGACGTTCGGCGTGAACAACTCGCCGCTGGCCGGAAAGGCCGGTCGTTACGTGACCTCCCGCCATCTGCACGAGCGCCTCGAGCGCGAGATCCTCGGCAACGTGTCGATCCGGATCGCCGACACATCGTCACCCGACGCCATCGAGGTCGCGGGCAGGGGTGAGCTCCAACTCGCCGTCCTGATCGAGTCGATGCGGCGCGAGGGCTACGAGCTGCAGGTGAGCCGGCCGGAGGTCATCACAAAAGAGGTGAACGGCAAGCGCCACGAGCCCCTCGAACGGGGGGTGGTCGACGTGCCGGAGGAACACGTCGGCACCGTTACGCAGGCGCTGGCCCCCCGCAAGGGTCGCGTCACTGACCTGCGTCCGGGCGACGCTGGACGCACGATCGTGAGCTTCGACGCACCCGCGCGCGGCTTGATTGGATTTCGTGCCGAGCTCATGACGGCGACGCGCGGCACGGCTCTGCTCCATCAGCACAACGCGGGATGGATCGCATGGGTGGGTGAACTGCCGCATCGCATCGGCGGGGCGATGATCGCCGATCGCATGGGCATCACCACCGGCTACGCGCTCGACAACCTGCAGCTCCGCGCCGAGCTTTTCGTCCCGCCCGGTGAGCAGGTCTACGAGGGCATGGTCATCGGCGAGGCGTCTCGACCCGGCGACATGGTGGTCAACGCGGTGCGCGAGAAGGAAAAGACCAACATCCGCACCCACAGCCACGACGACGGACCGAAGTTGGCTCCACCGCGCGTGCACACGTTGGAGACCGCGATCGAGTTCATCGCGGAGGACGAACTCGTCGAGGTGACGCCTGATGCGATTCGTATCCGCAAACGCCAGCTCGCGGAGCAGGACCGCCGGCGCGCCTCCAAGCGCGCGGGCTGATCAATTTCGCCGCACTGCCGGGTGCGGCAGCAGCGTCTTCTTGGGACGGGCTTCGAGCTGGGTGACCAGCAGGTCATAGATGCGACTGCCGATCATCTCCGAGAGCTCATCGCGCAAGTAGCGATACGTGGGCACGCGCCCCACGAAGGCGTCGGGAGATTCCGTGCACCACCAGTGGAACTCGTCGCCACCGTTTCCCCAATCGCGCCGCTTCCATTCGCGGATAGTCGACGTGACGTGGCCGTAGTCGTCGGTGTGCTCTTGGAGCCGTAGGGGAAGCTGCCAGCAGACATCGGGCTTCCAATCGATGAAACGCTCGCTTGCGTCGAGCGCCCCGACGTGGAGGGCGCAACCGGCACCACGGTGAAAGCCCGGTCGGTTGAGGAAGATGCACGCACCGTCCGCCAAACGGGTGGTGGTCACGCCGGCCTTGTCGGTCTTGGTGAACCCTTGCCGCGCCCGCTTGCGAAATTGCCACTGATCGTCGGTGAGCCGCGCAGCCGCCTTCTCTACCTGGGCGAGATCGTCTTCGTCGATGAAGTGGGCCCCATAGCTGCAGCAGCCTTCTGAGAGCTCTTGCGAGTCCTCGGTGAGCACGCCCTTGCAACCGTGCCCGAAGATGCAGGTCCACGCGCTCAACAGGAAGGTGACGTCGAACACCCAGGTGCGGTCATCTTCGGGGTCGTTGAACGACAGCCATTCGTGAAGGTCGTCGGGAACGGGCTGGGGGTCCGCCATCGCGCCGCACTCTACTGAGGCCGCTACCGTCAGATCTGATGAGCGAGCTCGTTTGTGACCTGCGCGATGCGTTGGCGCCCGATCGTGTTCGTGATGGCGCGGTCGAACTCGGCCTCTACCGCAAGGACGCGTCGACGATGGAAGGGCCGGCAGGTGTCGTGTGCTTCCCGTTGTCGACTGCAGAGGTGCAGTCGTGTGTCCGGATCGCGCGACGCCACGGCCGGTCGTTTGTCGCGAGAGGATCCGGCACCGGACTGGCGGGCGGCGCGGTACCCGTTGATGAGCCGGTGGTGATCGTGCTGACCAAGATGAACCGTGTGCTCGAGGTCGACGCCGATGCGCGGGTCGCGTGGGTGGAGCCCGGTGTCTTGAACCTCGATCTGACCCGGCTCGTCGCACCACTCGGGCTTCATTTCGCCCCCGATCCGTCGAGTCAGCAGTCGTGCTCGATCGGGGGCAACATCGCCAACAACGCCGGCGGTCCGCACTGTCTGAAATACGGGGTCACCTCGACGCATGTGCTCGCCCTCGAGGTCGTGCTCCCCAATGGAGAAGTGACCACACTCGGGGGACTCGATCCCGAGCCGGTCGGTCTCGACCTTCGCGGCGCCTTCATCGGTGGTGAGGGGACGCTGGGCATCGCGACCAAGATCGCTGTGCGGTTGACCCCGATTCCGCCGGTGGTCCGGACTCTGCTCATCGACTTTGCCTCGATGGACGAAGCGGCCGCGACGGTAAGTGCGATCATCGCCGACGGACTGGTGCCCGCGGCGATCGAGATGATGGACGCTAAATGCACACGAGCGGTCGAGGACTTCGTGCACGCCGGGTTTCCTCTCGACGCCGCGGCGGTTCTGATCGTCGAGCTAGACGGTCTCGCCGACGGGGTCGAGGCCGCCGCGGTTCGCGTGTGCGACATCGCGATCGCTGAGGGGGCACGGACGGCGAGGATCGCTGCGGATGACGCCGAACGGGCACTGTGGTGGAAGGGACGCAAGAGCGCGTTCGGCGCGATCGCTCGCATCAAGCCCGACTACTACCTGCACGACACAGTCGTGCCCAGGACCAAGCTCGTGGAAGTTCTCCGTGCGGTCGAGGAGATTGCCGCTCGGTACGAGCTCATCGTGCTCAACGTTTTCCACGCCGGCGACGGCAACCTCCATCCTCTTCTCGTGTTCGATGCGCGCGACGAAGGGGTGCTCGAGCGCGTCCACGCCGCGGGGGAGGAGATCATCCGGGTCTCGGTGGCCGCGGGAGGCGTGTTGTCGGGTGAGCACGGCATAGGCCTCGAGAAGCGCGACTTCATGCACCTGCTGTTCACCGACGACGACATGGCCCACCAGGAGCATCTCCGCCATTCCTTCGATCCCGAGGGTTTTGCCAACCCAGCCAAGGTGCTGCCCGCCGGAAGCCGCTGCGGCGACCTGCAACGTGCGCCGGAGGGCGCATGGATCTGATGGCTCTGGCCGACGACGTTGGCACCGACGACGCAGTCACGTGTGTCGGCGGCCGAACGCAGTGGCATGTCGGTGGACCGGTCGCGTCCGGCACACGAGAAGTGCGCGCGCCGGCCGGTATCGATGCCATCGTGCCCGAGGAGATGACGGTGCGGTGCGGGGCGGGCACCACGGTGGCCGAACTCGACGGTGCCCTTGCCGAACGCGGTCAGACGGTGGCGCTGCCGTCCTGGGACGGCGCGACGGTCGGCGGTGTGTTGGCCGTTGGTCGTAGTGGGATCCGTCGCCTGGGCTACGGGCCCGTGCGAGACACCGTCCTTCAACTCGGCGTCGTGAGTGCCACCGGCGCCTACGTGAAGGCGGGCGGCCCCACGGTGAAGAACGTGAGCGGTTACGACCTGTGCCGACTTTTCGTTGGCTCTCTCGGGACGCTGGCGATCTTGGGCGAAGCGATCCTCCGCACGCGACCGCTGCCGATGGCTTCGCGTTGGTTCTCCGGCTCCGGCGTCGACCCATTCGAGCTTCGACGGCGGCTGCACGCGCCGACCTCGCTCCTGTGGGACGGCGAGATCACGTGGCTTCTGCTGGAGGGCCATCCGAGCGATGTCGAGGCCCAGCGCCGCATCAGCGGTCTCGACGAGGTGGCCGGACCGCCCCCATTTCCGACGGGAGGGCGGTGGTCGCTGCGCCCCGATGAGATCCGATCACTGCGCGGCCGTTTCGTGGCGGAGATCGGGGTCGGCGTGGTGCACGGCGAGAACCCGTCACCTCAAGCTCACGTTGACAGTAACGTCGAGTGTTTGCACCGGCGGCTCAAGTCTCACTTCGACCCTAAAGGCCGCCTCAACCCCGGGCGCGATCCGTTGGCAGTGCGCTGATGGCGATAGCGGGGCGCCTCGGCCTTGTCGATGAGGACCTGAACACCTGTGTCGGCTGCGGGCTGTGCCTGCCCCACTGCCCGACGTATCGAGTGAGTGGTGAGGAGGCCGCGTCGCCGCGCGGACGCATCGCAGCCATGCGCGACGTGCAGTGGGGCGGCCAAACGATCGATGCGGAGTTCGTCGGATTCATGGACGCGTGCGTCCAGTGCCGCGGCTGCGAGACCGCGTGTCCGTCGGGCGTGCCCTTCGGTCACTTGATGGAGGCCACGCGCGAAACCCTCGCGTCGGAACACCGCACGACGTCGCGTTTGGAGCGCGTGGGTTACCGCGTGCTCGGGCACCACCGTCTCGTACTCGCCGGCTCAACGCTTCTGGCGCTCGCGCAACGGCTCCGCTTCGTGCCGAAGCGTCTCGGTCTACCTCGAATCGCGCTGCGGCGCCCCAAGCTCGTCGCCAGCGGCTCCGACGTGTACCTGTTCACCGGGTGCGTGATGGACGCGTGGCAGCGCGAGACCCACGTTGCCGTGATGCGTCTTATGGAAGCGACGGGAAGCGGCGTGGCTCTCGCTGGTCACGGCGGTGCGTGCTGTGGCGCGCTGCACCTGCACGCCGGTCTCGGCGCTCAGGCGCGAAGCCTCGCGGAACGTGTCATGGAATCGATGCCCGGTGAGCAGGAGATCGTGGTGGACTCCGCCGGTTGCGGCGCCGCGTTGAAGGAGTACGGGCACCTGTTGGGCACGGTCGAGGCGAAAGCGTTCAGCGCCCGAGTTCGCGATGTTCACGAATGGCTGGCGAGCCGTCTCGATCGACTGCCGCTGGTGACGCGGTCCAGCGCGGTCGTGGCCGTCCAGGACCCCTGTCATCTGCGTCACGCGCAGCGCGCGCATCTTGCCGTGCGCACCGTCTTGTCCCGCTACGTCAACATCGTCGAACTCGACGACGAGGGATTGTGCTGCGGGGCCGGCGGCGCCTACGCCACCACGCACCGGGAGACGGCCACGCTCATTCGCGATCGCAAGGTGGCGAGCGTCGAGCGTTCGGGCGCCACCGTCGTCGCCAGCGCGAACCCCGGCTGTGTGATGCACCTGGCCGCGGCGGGCCTGATGGTGCGGCACCCGTGCGACATCGTCGCCGACGTGGTCGGCGTGAACCGGCGCGAGGCTTGAGCGATGGCCGGAGAGTTCGAGGACATCCGCATGCGCCTGGAGTCGATCAGCGAGGAACTCGCCGATCTGGCGATCGTGCGCCTGCGCGAGTCGATCGATGCCGGTGGTCACGAGCTTCCCGTCGACGAGCGCCGCCTCGCCCGGGCGCGCCGCGCCGTTGAAAAGGCGATTTCCGTATTGCGGGAGCCCGACGACTCTCGCGACTGAATCCGTTTACGTGCCGTCGACCAGGCGGCGGGCGGCATCTTCGATGGTCTCCTCGCTCAACAGCACCGTCAGGGCGGCGTCTCCGAGCGGGATGAAACTGTCCTCACTCGTGACGCGGGCCATCGCCCCCCGAAAGCCGCGGTCGACGAGCGTGGCGAGCACCCCCTCGCTGATCCCTCCGCTGCGGCGCGTTTCGTCGACTACGAGAACCCGTCCCGAAACGTTGGCCTCTCGCACGATGTCGTCGACCGGCAGCGGCGCCAGCCAGCGAAGGTCGAGTACGCGGGCGTGGATACCGGAGCCCGCCAGCCGGCGCGCCACGCGAAGCGACATGAGAAGCCCGTTGCCACTCGTGATCATGGAGAGATCGGTGCCCGCACCATGAACGCGGCCACGGCCGATGGGGACGTGCGTATCGGCCCATGCGTCCGGACCGGCATACGGCGCCAACCACTTCCCGTCGCCCGGGTCGTGCAGATCCTGGGTGTGGTAGAGCGCTATCGGTTCGAGGAAGACGCACACCGTGCCGTCGACGCGTGCCGCTTCCACACAGGTGCGGAGCATCGCGGCTGCGTCATCGGGGCGGGCGGGCGAGGCAACGACCAGCCCAGGGATGTCGCGCAGGACCCCGATGGCGTCGTCGTTGTGGAAATGACCGCCAAAACCTCTCTGGTAGCCGTACCCCGCGACGCGCAGTACGAGCGGGTTGCGGTACTGACCGTTCGAGAAGAACGACAGCGTGGCGGCCTCTCCGCGCAGTTGGTCCTCGGCGTTGTGCAGATACGCGAGGTACTGCACTTCGGGTACCGGCACCAGCCCGCTCACGCCGAAGCCGAGCGCGAGCCCGAGGATCGACTGTTCGTCGAGCAACGTGTCGAACACGCGGCCGGCACCGGCTTTGCGCAGGAGGCCACGCGTCACGCCATAGACACCTCCCTTGGCCGCCACGTCCTCGCCGAACACGACCACTTCGGGGTGCACAGCCAGTAGATCGGCCAGCGATCGATTGATGCTCTGCGCGAGCGTGAGGCCGCCTTCGTCCTCGGGCAACTTGCCGTCGAAGAACGCCTGGCGCGCGTCGGTCCCCGCGACGCAGGTGGCGGCGGTGGCCACGACGCCGGGGCGACGCGGCGACAACGGCGCCATCACCGCAGCGGCCGAGTCGAGTTGGGCATGGGTGACGGCCTCCTCGGCGAGCCCGCGCACCTCTTCCCGCGTCGCCTCGTACAACTTGACGACATCTTCGGAGGTGAGCAGACCGATGGAAACGAGGAGCCGGGCCATGCCGAGCAGCGGGTCTCGGTCGTAGTCGCGCCGGATCTCTTCGGGCGTCCGATAGACCGACTCGACATCGGTTCCCGCGTGGCCCATGAAGCGAACAGTCTGTACATGGAGGAACGCTGGCGCCCGGTGCTCGCGCACCCACGCCGCCAACTCCGAGGCGACGTCGAACACCTCGGCGGGATCAAAGCCGTCGGCGCTCGCGTAGCGAAGATGGGGGCGATGCCCGTAGGCGGAAGCGATCCAGTTTGCAGGGGTGCGGACGCTGATGCCGATGCCGTTGTCCTCGCAGACGAACAGCAGGGGGAGAGGCAAGCGTTGATGCGCGCAGTGGCACGCGGTGTTGATCGCGCCCGTCGCGGTTGAATGGTTGGCCGAGGCGTCGCCGAAGCTGCACACCGCGATCGCATCGTCGGCCCACGCCGAGCGCAGGCCGAGCTTGCGGGCGCGATCGATGGCGAAGGCGACGCCGACGGCGCGAGGGAGGTGCGACGCAATCGTCGATGTCTGCGGGATCACATTCAGAGCGTGATGACCGAACACCTTGTGGCGACCCCCGGCGATGGGCTCGTCGACGGCGGCCACCATGCCCAAGAGCACGTCGGAGAGGGGAGGGCGCCCGTGCACCTGGCGGCCGCGCTCGAGGTAGAAGCCGCCGGCCCGGTAGTGCAACAGAGCCGGATCCGTGGGGCGGAGCGCCGCGGCTACCGCGGCGTTGCTCTCGTGACCGGATGACCCGATCGTGTAGAAGCCCTGACCGCGCGCTCGCAGCCAGCGCGCCGCGAGGTCGAGGTGACGGCTTCCAAGCTGTGACGCAAAGATCCCTAGCGCCATCGCGCCCGTGAGTCGGGAACCGGCGCGGACCGGGCCGTCGAGTTCGGCCGGTAGCTCCGAGGCCACCAGCGCCGCGGTCGCGTCGAGAAACGCCCGCTCGAGCGGCTCGATCGGGCTCACGCGGGGGCGGCGTTCAGTGCGTTGATCAACATGCGCAACCCAGCCTGGTCGTAAACGAACGCGTCGAGGCGCAGGCGCGGGAGGTCGAGTTTGTCGCCGTCGGCGAGTTCGTCCCTGAGGGGTTCGGTGAGGCGGATCGCGCCGGTGCAAAGATGCCCGAAGCGCGTGTTGAGATCGACCAGTTCCGCGTCGGAGGGTGTGCGGTGTAACCGGATCACGAGGGTGGTGCCCACGAAACGGATCGAGTCGTAGGTGGAGTAGAAGCGGACGATCTCGGCGACGGCCTTGTCGGCATCGTCGGTGACGAGGAACAGCTCTTTGTCATTCGGTCCGATCAGACCGCGGGCTGCGAGTTCGCCGTCGATGAACGCCGCCGCGTCGCGCCAGAACCAGCCACCCGGGGTGTCGAGCAACACGATCGGTACGGGTACGCCCTTGCCGGTCTGGGTGAGCGTGAGAAGTTCGAAGGTCTCGTCCAGGGTGCCGAAACCACCTGGGAGACAGACAAACGCCTTCGATTCTTTGATGAGCATGAGTTTTCGGGTGAAGAAGTACTTCATGGAGACGAGCTTCGGATCACCGAGGATCACCGGGTTGGCTTCCTGCTCATGGGGGAGCCGGATCGTGACACCGATCGAGCGCTCACGGCCGGCGCCTTCCATGCCGGCGGCCATGATGCCGGGCCCAGCTCCGGTGACGACCATCCAACCCTCGGCGGCAAGACGGGCGGCGACGGCGCGTGCGGTCACGTAGTGAGGATCATCGTGTTTCACTCGTGCCGAGCCGAACATCGTCACCTTCGCAATACCTCGGTAAGGCGCGAAGGTCCTGAACGCGTCGCGCATCTCGGCGAGCGTGGCGCGCGTGATCTTCAGATCGAGCGGATCGACGTCGTCGCCCGCCAGACCTACCGCGGTGGCGAGAATGTCGCGCAGGACTCTCCGGTTCTGCTTCGCGCCCGCCGCGTCGAGAAGGGCGTCGATCTGGTCATCCACGGCCATCGCGTCAGTGTGGTCGATGGCGGTGGGCCGCCCCGCTGCTCAACCCTTCAGCTCGGCGGCTTTCGCCGAGAGCGAGCCGATGAGCTCGTCGAAGCTCTTCGTGAACGATGCGACCCCCTCATCTTCGAGCTTGCGCGCGACATCGTCGAGGTCGACGCCCACGACGCTGAGCGCCTTCCACACGTGCTCGGCCTGGTCGACTTCGGCGTCGACGGTGCGCGCCAGTGTTCCGTGGTCGAGGAAGGCTTCGATCGTGGCCTCCGGAAGGGTGTCGACGGTGTCGGGGCCGATGAGACTGTCGACATAGAGGGTGTCGGGATACGCCGGGTTCTTCGTGGAGGTCGAGGCCCACAAAGGCCGCTGCACTCGAGCACCGCGGGCCGCGAGCGCCTCCCAACGCGCCCCGCGGAACTTGCGCACGAACAACTGGTAGGCCAGCTTGCCCTGCGCGATCGCCGCCTTGCCGCGAAGGGCGAGCGCGTCGGGGCTCCCGATGGCTTCGAGCCGGCGATCGATTTCGGTATCGACCCTGCTAATGAAGAAGCTGCCGACGCTGGCCACGCTCGCCAGGTCGGCACCCGGTGTAGTCGCGTACTGCTCGAGCCCCGAGACGTAGGCCTCGAGCACATCTCCATAGCCTTTGAGGCTGAAGATGAGCGTGACGTTGATAGTGCGCCCCTCGGCGATCATCGCCCGAATCGCGGGTACGCCCTCTGCGGTGCCCGGAATCTTCACCATCAGGTTCGGCCGGCGGATGTGTTCGTGCAGCGCACGCGCCGCTTCGATCGTGCCTTCGGTATCGCGCGCGAGCGACGGCGCCACCTCGATCGAGGCGAATCCGTCGCCGCCCGAGCTCGAGTCATAGACCGGAGCGAGCACATCGAGAGCGCTGACGATGTCGCTCGTGACCAAGGCCCAGTAGTCGTCGACGATGTCGCCGCCCGCCCGCACGAGGGCGCCGAACTCGTCGTCGTAGTCGGCCGAGCCTTCGATTGCCTTCTGGAAGATCGTGGGGTTCGACGTAAGCCCGCGAATGCCTTCGTCGCGAAGCCGGGCCAGCTGGCCCGACGTGATGTAGCCCCGCTTGAGGTTGTCGAGCCATGGGCTCTGACCATGCTCGGCACACAAACGCTGGAGTCGGTTCATGGCTTGCCTCTCGATACAAGGGCGTGCGCGTTGCGCACGACGTTGTCGACATTGATGCCCAGGTTCACGAGGGCCACCGCACCGGGCGCGGAGGCCCCGAAACGGTCGATACCGACCGAGGCGTCGGCCCACCGCGACCAACCGAATGTGGCGGCGGCTTCGACCGACAGGCGGGGCACCCCGGTGGGTAGCACCATCGATTGGTACGAGTCTGGCTGCGCGGCGAAGAGATCCCACGACGGCATCGACACGACGCGTGTGGCGACGCCGTCGGCGTTGAGGCGGCTGGCGGCGTCGATGCACAGCGCTACCTCGCTGCCCGTACCGATGAGCACGAGCGCCGGCTGATCGACACCGGCGAGCACGTACGCGCCCTTGTCGACTGCACCCGTTGCGGTGCCCTCGAGGACAGGGAGGTTCTGGCGCGACAGCACGAACGCGGTAGGACCCTCGCGTTCGACGGCTATGCGGTAGGCAGCGGCCGTCTCGTTGGCATCGGCCGGCCGGATGATGCGAAGACCGGGGATCGCCCTCAACCCGGCGAGGTGTTCGATCGGTTGGTGGGTCGGCCCGTCCTCACCGAGGCCGACCGAGTCGTGGGTGAAGACATACAGCACCTTGGCCTGTGACAGCGCGGCGAGGCGGATGGCGCCGCGCATGTAGTCGCTGAAGACCAGGAACGTTCCGCCCGCTGGGAGCACGCCGCCGTGGTGGGCCATCCCCGTCATCGCAGCGGCCATGGCGTGCTCGCGTATCCCGTAGTGAAGCTGGCGGCCTTCAGGGTGCTCGGCCTCCTGGTTCACCTGACCATCGAGTCGGGTGCCGGTGTTGCCGGTGAGATCGGCCGCCCCGGCGATGAGCCCCGGCACGAGGTCGACAGTGGCGTTGAAGCATGCCCCGATGGCGTTGCGCGTCGCGATCTGTTCGCCCGGCGTGAACGTGGGCAGCTTCGTCTCCCAGCCCGCGACTCCGGTGGCCGCCCACGCCGCCTCCCAGGCCGCTCGGTCACCATCCCAACGCTTGAACCGCGCGGTCCATGCCGCACGCGCGGCCGCCCCCCGTGCCGCCGCGGTTTGCCGGTAAGAGCTGACGACGGGTTCGGGGGCAAAGAACGCGACGTCGCGAGGGAGGCCCAGCTTCGCCTTGGTCGCGGCGATCTCCTCCGGAGGGAAGGGATCACCGTGTGCCTTCGGGTTGTCGGTGAACTTGTCCGACGGGTAGCCGATGTGGCTGCGCAGAATCAGCAGCGAGGGCCGATCGGTAACGGCCATCGCGCCTCGGACCGCGGTCTCGAGGATGTCGAGCTCGTTCGCGACTTCACCCAACTCCTCGACATGCCAGCCGTACGCGCGAAACCGCTCGGCGGGGTCATCGGAGGACGACAGGCGCGTGTCACCGTCGATGGTGATGTGGTTGTCGTCGTAGATCACGACAAGACGTCCGAGACTCTGGTGTCCCGCGAGCGAGGCCGCCTCGTGACTGATTCCCTCCTGCAGGCAGCCGTCACCGGCGATCGCGAAGATGTGGTGATCGCATACTTCCGCGCCGAAGCGCGCCCTCAGGTTGCGTTCGGCGATGGCCATACCGACGGAGTTCGCCAAGCCCTGCCCCAACGGACCGGTGGTGACCTCCACCCCTCGGGTGCGCTCGGCCTCCGGATGGCCTGGAGTCAGCGATCCCCATTGGCGGAACGCTTCGAGATCGCTGAGCTCGAGTCCGTATCCGCTCAGGTAGAGGTATGAGTAGAGCAGGATCGACGCGTGGCCCGCCGAGAGCACGAAACGATCGCGGTCGGGCCATTCGGCGTCGGCCGGGTCATGGCGCATCACACGGCCGAACAGAACATGGGCGAGGGGAGCGAGCGCCATCGCGGTGCCCGGATGCCCGGAGTTGGCCCTGCGCGGGGCGTCCATGGCGAACCCCCGCACGAGCGTGATCGCCTGCTGCTCGAGATCCAGGGAGAAGCGCTCGTTCACGGTCCCGAGCCTACGGTGCGGTCGCGAAAGAGCGCGATTGAGGCCGTGAAACCGTGGAGGAAATTGCGCCCGCCCACCGGTCCCAGCTCTCCCGCGCAGAACATGCCGGCCACGGCGGCGCCCGGCGCGGCGTGCTCGGAGACGGCGGCGGCGTCGTGGTGAGGCAAGCCGAAAAGATGCGTGCCCCTACCGTTGCAGGTGAATACGAGGGCGGCGTCGAAGCGACGTTCGAGCGCGCCCAGCAGGCTGTGCAGGTCGTCGTCGGCCGATTCGGCGTCGCGGACATGGAACTGGATGGTGGTGCCGACAGCGACGGTGTCGCCGATCGCTACGGCCCCGTGCTCCCGATCGGCGCCGACGACGCCGCGGATCAGGAAGTCACCACGCGTGAATGTCTCCTGACGCTCGTCGATCACGAGACCGCAATGAAGTCCCCGCGCCGCCAGCGCGCGGTCTTCGGGTCCCAATGATTCGACGAGGCTGATCAGACGATCGAGAGCAGGACGGCCGGCGAGTTCAAAGATCACGTTCTGCTCAGCGCGCGTCACGATCAACGGGTCGCCGATCGGCCGGCAGCCTTGCGACACCAGACTCGTGGGCGCGATGTCGGCGTCGAGCAGAACGCCAACGGCACCGTTCGAGTGGACGCGACCGTCGATGAGCAGACGGTTGCCCCCTGGCCCGCGCGCAGCCGACGCCAGGCCACCTACCACGGCCAAGTCGGGATGGCTCGCGCCGAGCGAGTCGAGGAACGCGTCCACGGGGAAACTGAAGGGGTCGGCGATCAACAGGAGTGAGCGAGCCTGCAGCGCGGCGATCTCCGGGAGCCCTTCCACCACATAGCCGTCGTCGGTCGGTGCGGTCGTCAGGCGCACTCCGGTGATCTGTCCGTCGAGCCGTCCGGCCCAGAGCGACACGGCGGCGGTCTCCTCGGCCTCGCGGTCACCGGCAAGCACCGACACCGCCGTCGCCCCAATGAGATTGTGAGGGCGGAGCAATGTCGTGATGGCAGTCGCGATGTCGTCGAGCGCGCCGGCGTGCGGCGCGGTCACGAAAAGCACAGCGAGATCGGGTTCCGCTCCGATGCGATCGAGAATCTGGCCGATCACCTCGCCGGCGGCGTGCGTGGCCAGCGGATGCTCTGAGAGGGCGGCGGCGAACGGCATGCCCACCTACGCCGGCGGAAGCAATGTGAGGGGCACGACCAGCACCGCGCCGTCGCTGCCGATCCGGCAATGCGCTTCCACGAGGCCGTACTCCCTGAATTCCAGCTCCCCGCGGACGAGCCGGTACGTGAACTTCCCCGGATCGACGGTGAAGGGGCTGACGTTGCGAGCGATCTCGGTGGCCTCGGCGCCGCCGGCCGGACGGCGGAACACGACCTCGAGGACGCCCTGACCCGGTTCGTCGGCGCGGCATCGAATCAGCACGAGGAGATGGGGCTCGATCGTTACCGGCGCCGGTGACGGCGCAGCCATCGAGAAGAAGGCGCCCGTTATATCGATATGTGTGGACGGTCCGGGGGCAGGGCGCATAGTGAAGCTCTCGACGAAGAGAGCTGAGACGATGTCCATCAGGGTGACCGTACCCGTTGGGCGCTCAGCGCAACCTCTCGCCGGCGAGCCAGACACCGCCCACAAAGCCCGCGTCGTCGAGGGCGACGAGATCAGCGCGACGACCCACGGCGATCGCTCCCCGATCGTCGAGTCCGAGCAGGTGAGCAGGAACGGTCGAGGCCGCGGCCACCGCGTCGGCGAGCGACACATCGCAGCGCTCCACGACGTTGCGGATCGCCTGATCCATGGTGAGCGCGCTGCCGGCGAGCGTGCCGTCCGCGAGGCGCGGCGCCCCTGAGGCCATGTGCACTTGCAGCGGACCCACCGACGACCCGCGCCAAGCCACGGCGTCGGTCACGAGGACCGCGCGCTCGGGTCCGAGCGCGCGGAACGCGATCTTCAGCGCGCCGGCATCGACGTGGACAAGGTCGGCGATTAGTGAGCAGGCGAGCCGGTCGTCGGCCAATGCGGCGCCGGCGACGCCGGGTTCGCGATGGTGCAGCCCCGACATGGCGTTGAAGAGATGGGTGACCATGCGTGCGCCGGCAGTGGCTGCCGCGCCCACGGCATCGGGCGTTGCGTGCGTGTGACCGAGGGCGACGAGTACGCCGCGGCCCGCGAGCAGATGAATCGCGTCGATCGCGCCGGCGAGCTCCGGAGCCAGCGTCACGAGGCGCACGAGACTCGGCAGCCGCGCTAGCCAGTCGAGGTCGATGGCCGCGAGGAGGGCGCGGCTGTGCGCGCCCGGCGTCGTGAGGAAGGGTCCCTCCAAATGGACACCGGCGATCGTCGGGCGCGATCCGTCGCGCGCTGCCGCCGACTCGATCCGTGCGAGAACGGCCGCGTACGAATCGAGGGGTGCCGTGATGAGCGTCGGGCACCAGGTCGTGACGCCCTGCTGCAGCAGGAGCTGGTCGAGTTGCGTCCACTCATTGTCGGACGCGGTCGCAACGTCGATGTAGTCGATCCCGTTCACTTGCAAGTCAACGAAACCGGGCACCAGCGTCTCGACATCGACAGGTCCCGACGTCGTGGCTATCGACACGATGATGCCGGCGTCGAACTCCACGACAGCCGGACTGACGACCGCACCCGGCGTCACGACCCGGGCCGCCGTAATCGCCGTCACGCCAGTGACGTTCCGCTTTCCACCCTGGCCTTGAGCACGACCTTGTCGAGACGGACGCTGACGAGCCGAAGCTTGCGGGCGATACGGATGAACCACCACCCGGGATCGAACTCGCCTTTGTGCAACGAGAGGCGAGCCGATGTCGGAGCGGCATGGTGGTTGTTGTGGAGGCCCTCACCCACGGTCAGCCAGGCCAGCCACTGCAGGTTGGTGGCACCGTTGTCGTAGGGCCGCCTCCCGAAGCGGTGCCCGATCGCGTTAACGGCGGCGTTGCTCATCAAATAGAAGACGGTGTGAAAGGCGGCCGCGAACAGCCCCCACCACGGGCCGAGCGTCAGGCAGAGGAGCGTTATGCCGATGCCGAGACCGACGAACGCGTGGTCGAACACCATCCGGTCCCACCGATCGGGCGGCAGGTCTCGCGCGTAGCGCCGCACCTGCTCGGGATCGGTCGCGACCTTGCGGTAGAGCGCGGCGTTCGTCAGTTGCACCCTCAGCCAGCCGAGGAGTTTCGGTGAATGAGGATCACCCTCGACGTCGGTGAAGGCATGGTGTTTGCGATGGACCGCGACCCACTGGCGGGCTTTCATACCCGTCGTGAGCCACAGCACCACGCGAAAACCCGCGGCGAGAGGCGGGCGGACACTAAGGGCGCGGTGCGAAAGAGCGCGGTGGAGATACACGGTCGTACTCAGGGTCGCGATCTGCGACACGACGAGTCCGGCCAGCAGGGCGAGGGCCAGAGAAGACATGGTCTGCCGAACGTAGCATCTACCTACTGGTCGGTAGGTAGCGCGGCCGAGATGGCTCCCCCGAAGCACGCAAAGCCTTTGTCCTGCTCGGCGGGGGCGCCGTTGTCGTAGCCTCGCGCCGTGGCGCACATCGAGCCGGCCTCCTCCACCCGGGAGGTCATCTTGCTGGAGGCGCTGCGTTGCTTCGCCGATCAGGGCTACGAGGGCACCTCGCTCAACGAGATAGCGGCGGGCGTAGGCATCCGCCGGCCCAGTCTCCTGCACCACTTCCCGTCGAAGGAGGCCCTTTACCGCGAGGTGTTCGAGCGCGTTTTGTCGGATTGGTTCGCGCGCGTCGAGCTGGCGGTGCGGGCCGACCGAGGGGGGTGGGAGCAGGTCGACTACGTCCTGACGGCCGGCTTTGAGTTCTTCGTCACCAACCCGGAATTCGTGCGGCTCGTACGACGCGAGGCCATCGACGGGGGGACGCATCTCGCGATAGATCTCGGTGGGGTACTCCGCCCGCTTTTCGACCGGGCGGTGGCGTACTTCGGACGTGAAATGGAGCGGGGCACGTTTCGCCGCCACGACCCCGAGCAGCTCCTTCTCACCGGCTATGGCGCGTTGCTCAGCTACTTCAGCGATGCCCCGTTCCTCGAAGGCCTGCTCGACCACGACCCGCTCGACGAGACCTCGCTCAAGGCGCGGCTCGAACACGTCAGAGCGTTCTTTCGCGCCGCGCTCGAACCCCTGAGTCCTGCGCCACAAATCGCCGGGTAGCGTGCCGCCCCCATGGGCGCCGTCAGGGTTGGTCACGTCGACGTCGCGTACGGCGTGGAGGGCAGCGGCCCGCCGGTCGTCCTTCTCCACGGGACCACGTCGTCGCGGTTGTCGTGGCAACTGGTCACCCCGCTTCTGAGCGCGGTGCGCACGGTCGTGATGCCAGAGTTCCCTGGCTCGGGTGAGACGGTCGACAGTGGTGGTCGTCTCGAGGTTGACGACCTCGTCGCTCAGGTGATTGCCGTCGCCGACGACCTCGGGCTCGCACGCTTCCATCTCGGAGGCTGGTCGCTCGGCGGCGCCATCGCCGTCGCCGTAGCGGCCGCCGCTCCAGAGCGCGTCGAGTCGTTGCTCCCCGTGAATGCGTGGTCGAAGACCGATGCCCGCATGAAATTCACCTTCGATCTGTGGACGCGTCTCATCGAAACTGATCCCGCGCTCTTCGCGCGCTACGCCTTCGCCGACGGGCTGACGCTCGCGGGTCATGAGCAGATGGGCGGCGCCGCACTCGAAGAGTTGATTCCCCTGCTCGGCTCGACGTTGGCCCCCGGTTCGCTGCGCCAGATCGAACTCGACGGCCGGATGGATCTCGACGATCGGTTGGCGTCGATCACCGCGCCGACCCTCGTCGTGGGCGGGATCGAGGATCGCTGGGTGCCGATCGAGCATTCGCGAGCGCTCGCAGCTGCGATCGCGGGTGCGCACCTCATCGAGCTTCCCTGCGGTCACCTCATCCCGACCGAGCAGGCCGAAATGCTGGCGTCGTTGATCATCGAACACACCGCCGCCCGCTGACCGTGGGTTTCCATCACGCCGATCGCTTCACACCGGTGACGCCGGAGGTAGCCGCGCTCTGGAAGGGGTACGGGCACTGGGAAGCCGTTCACTTTCCTTCCGTGATCGGTCTGTCCGTCGAAGACGTCCGCATCGACTACTGCCGCATGCGCCTGCCGTGGCGCACAGAGATCACCCAACCCGCCGGCGTCGCCCACGGCGGCGCGATCTCGACGCTTGTCGACTCCGTTGTCGTGCCGGCGATCGCAGCGGTGTACGACGAACCGATGCGACTCGCGACGATTTCTCTCAACGTGAACTTCCTCGGGGCGTTGATCGACGAGGACGCGATCGGCGAAGGGTGGGTCACCCAGCGCGGACGCACGATCGTGTTCTGCCAAGCCGAAGTCAGGGGGGCCACGAGCGACCGTCTCGTGGCGACGGCGTCGCTCACCTACCGGGTGGCGCCGAATCCTTGATCCACCGGCATCGCGGCGTACCGTGCCCGCTCGTGCCCGTCCTTTCTGAGGCCGACTCGAAACGGCTCCTCGCCCAGTACGGCGTGCCGTTCGCCGATGAGCGCGTCGTGGAATCGGCGCAAGACGCCCTCGCCGCCGCCGAGGCGCTGGGATTTCCCGTCGCCGTGAAGCTCAACGGTGACACCATCGCCCACAAGACTGAGCGCGGTCTGGTGCGGCTGAACTTGCGCGATGCCGTCGCGGTCGTGAACGCGGCCTCCGAATTGCTTGCCGCCGCCACCCCAGACGACGGCGTCGTCACCCTCCTGGTCGCCTCCATGGTGAGAGGCGCAAGAGAACTGATTGCCGGGCTGGCCGACGATCCTCAGTTTGGCGCCACCGTGATGCTCGGCGTCGGCGGGGTCCTCGCGGAAGCAATTGCCGACGTGGTGTTCCGTCTGGTGCCGCTCAGCGAGATCGACGCGCTCGAGATGATCGATGAGCTCGCGTCCCCGCGCTTTCTCGGCCCGTTCCGAGGCGAGCCGGCCGTCGATCGCGACGCGCTCGTCCAGGTCGCACTGGCGTTGTCGCGCGTCGCTGAGGCCGACAGCAACGTCCGCACGGTCGACCTCAACCCGCTCATCGTGGTCGATGGTCGTCCCGTTGCCGTCGACGCGCTGGTGGAGCTACGGGCGTGAGCGATCTCACCAAACGTCATTTCGACGCCCTCTTCGACCCACGCGGCATCGTGGTGGCCGGTGCCTCATCGCATCCGGGCAAGTTCGGCTTCGTCGCGTTCCACAACATCTTGCGCGCCGGCTTTCGGAGCCGGGTGTTTGGTACCAATCTCGAGGGAGAGTCAGTACTCGGCATCGACACGGTGACTTCGATCGACGATCTCCCCGATGGAGCCGCCGACCTTGTCTTTGTCTGCACGCCAAATTCCGCCAATGTCGATGTGCTGCGCGCGTGTGCGCGCAAGGGGATCAAGGCGGCCTTCATAACCTCAGGGGGCTACGCCGAGGCCGGCCCGTCCGGGCGGGCCGAAGAGGAGAAGCTGGTCGAGCTCGGTCGTGAACTCGACATGCTCATCGCCGGTCCCAACGGTCAGGGACTGGTCTCGACACCGTCGCACCTGTGCGCACAAATCGTCGCCCCGTACCCGCCTGCGGGACGCATAGGTGTGGCGAGCCAGTCGGGCAATTTCGTGTCGAGCTTCATGAATTATGCGGTGGCCACCGGCGTTGGCATCAGCCGAGCCGTCTCGGCGGGGAACGCGGCCATGGTCACGGTCGCCGACTATCTCGATTACTACGGGGACGACCCGGCGACGACCGTGGGTTTGGCGTATGTCGAAGGGATCTCAGACGGTCGCCGCTTCTACGAGCGCATCGCCGGGGTGTGCCGGCGCATGCCGCTGGTCTTTGTCAAAGGTGGCGCCACGGAAGGGGGCCAGCGCGCCGCCGCGTCGCACACTGGCGCGCTCGCAAGTGACGACAAGGTGTTCGACGGCGCGCTGCGGCAGGCCGGGGCGGTCAGGGCGGCCACCGTCGAGGAGGCCTTCGACACCGCGGCCACGTTCGCGACGCAGCCCCTGCCCAGAGGTAATCGGGTTGCGGTCGTGACAACGGCAGGCGGATGGGGCGTGGTCACCGCGGACGCTGTCACCCGTAGCCGTGTCCTCGAGCTTCTCCGGCTCCCCGACGACCTCAAGGCGGCACTCGACACGAAACTGCCGCCGCGCTGGAGCCGGAACAACCCGGTCGACATGGCCGGCGGGGAAACGCGTGACACCATTCCGGAGGTGCTCGAGCTCGTGGCCAGGCATCCCGATGTCGATGCCGTCATCTATCTCGGCATTGGAATCCAGTCGAACGAGGCGCGCTTCATGAAGTCCGGCTCCTTCTACCCCGGCCACGGCCTCGAGCGCATCGTCGCCTACCACGAGCGTCAAGACGAGCGGTTCGCCGAAGCCGCCGCCCACGTGAGCGACACCACCGGCAAGCCCGTCCTCACCGCGAGCGAGTTGTCGTTCGCCGATCCGAGCAACCCCGGTCCGGCGACGGTGCGGGCGACGGGACGCCTTTGCTATGCCTCGGCCGATCGCGCGGTAGCGGCCCTCGAGCACCTCGTGCGCTACGCCACGTTTCTTCGGCGCCGCGGATGGGTCTGAGGCGGTTCGCGCTGGCGGCCGTGGCGTTCGCAGCCACGGCGTGCTCGTCGACGAACGCCGTGCAAGTTTCTCGGGCCCAAGCTTCGCCGAGCGCGATACCCACGAGCGTGCCTACCACCACGATCGGCGCGACCTCGACGACCGGCACGAGGGCTGCCCTCATCACGACGACTCCAGCCGACTACGCGGCCGCGCTACAGCCGGTGATCGGTTCGCTCGCCTCGCGGGCGTGTCTTGTGGTCACCCGGAGTGGCACGACGCTGGTCGATCACAAGGGCGAGCTCTCGCTTATTCCCGCATCGACCCAAAAGCTCCTCGTCGGCTTGGATGCGCTCGAGACTCTCGACGCCGGCCAGGTCGACCTGGTTGGTGAGATGCTGCGCAACAGTGACAAGGACGCGGCCGAGCGACTGCTCTCGGCGCTCGGGGGACTTTCGTCCCTCAGGGCGTGGCTCGCGGGCACGGGCCTCGACACGGCCGGGGTCGTCATCAACGATGGCACCGGCTTCGATCTCGGGAACCGGCTCAGCTGTCGTTTCCTCGTGGCCTTACTCGACCGCGCCGGACCGGCGTCGACGCTTGCGGGTGCTTTGCCGGTGGCGGGGGAGACGGGGACGCTCGCCGATCGACTCAAGGGCACGCCCGCTGTCGGGCGGGTCAAAGCCAAAACGGGCACGTTGCAAGGGGTCGGTGCGCTCGCGGGCTACGCGACAGCGCGTGACGGCTCCGCGTTGACGTTCGCGATCATCGTGAATGCGCCACGCGCCGACGGCGACGCGGATCGGTTGTGGTCCGCGGTCGCGACGGCGCTGGTCACAGCTTGAACAGCGACTCGTAGGCTCCGTTCATGGCGGTCCTGCCCATGTTCCCGCTCGGCAGCGTGCTGTTTCCATCGCTCGTGCTCCCTCTGAGAGTGTTCGAGCCGCGTTATCGCGCGCTGGTGCACGATTGCCTGACTGGCGACCCCGAGTTCGGAGTTGTGCTCATCGAGCGGGGGAGTGAGGTTGGCGGCGGCGATGTACGAACACAGGTGGGCACGGTGGCCCGCATGCTGCAGTGCGAGGAACTTCCCGATGGGCGCTTCACCCTTCTCACCGTTGGGACCCATCGATTCCGCGTGAACGCGTGGCTTCCCGACGACCCGTACCCGCTCGCCGACGTCGACTTGTGGCCCGACCCCGACGACGGCGATCCGACACTCGCCCCTGCGGCAGAAGCCGCGGTCTCCATGCTGCGGCGGGTCCTCGCTCTGGCAACCGAGGCCGGTGTCGCCGCGGTGCCTTCCACGGTCGAACTCGCCGACGATCCCGCCCTCATCTCTCATCAAGCGGCCGCACTCAGTCCGCTCGGACCCTTCGATCAGCAACGGCTGCTGTCCGAGCCGACCGCCGGCGCGCGCCTCGAGGCGTTGCACGCGATGCTCGTCGACGCCGAGGCCGTGTTGTCGATGCGGCTCGCGGGCGGCGACGATCAGAGCTGACGAACCGACGTGCTAGGAAGTGTCGGTGGCCGACAAGGACAGGGCGCCCGGCAACGGCCTCGGCGAACAGGTTTCCGAGGTCATCGACACCGTCAAGGCGTACGCGCTGCAAGAGACGGTCGATCCGCTCCGCGGTTTAGGCCGCTTCGTCGCGTTCGGACTGTTGGGTGCCATCTTCATTGCGCTCGGCTGCCTGCTGGTAGTGCTGGCGATCCTGCGTTTCGTCCAGAGCCGCCACGTCGGCGCGTTCCACGGCACGTGGTCGTTTGTCCCCTACCTCATCGCCCTGGTTCCGTGCGGCGCCGGTATCGCGCTCGCCGTCACCCGAATCGGCAAGACCGGCCTCGATCGACGGGAGGACCCATGGTGAGCATCCCGGCCCGCAAAATCACCAAAGCCGACCTCGAAGCGAAGTTCGCCGAGTTGCAGTCCGGTGCATCCCATACCGTGGCCGACGCCAAACAGAAGCTCATGGCGGCGGCGGCCGTCGGCGGCATTGTCGTCGTGGTGCTTGCGTTCCTTCTTGGCCGGCGCAACGGCCGCCGGAAGAACACCATCGTCGAGATCCGGCGCGTCTGATCGTGTGGGCGAAGCCGATCGCAATCCTGCGCCGCTACGGCTTCCAGCGAGGGGTTCTCGGTGGTAGCCGGCCTTGGTTCATCGTGGCCTTTGTGCTCTGGGCCGGTCGCAAGTCCCGAAAGGCCCTGGAACGCACCCCTTTGGTGGCGGCTTGCGAGGTGCTGCGGCCCGGTGACTCGATCAGGATCACGGCGCTGCCGCCGGAGCCCAAGGGCCGGCGCTACCGATAGCCAGCGGGGCCGTCGTCGAGGCCACAATGGTCCGGCCATGAAGGTGCTCCTGCGCAACCCGCGTCGCGAACTCGAGATCGCCGGGCCGGTACGCGTGCACGCGCTTCTCGACCGCCTCGAGTTGCACCGCGAATCGGTGCTCGTGATCCGAGACGGCACGCTCGTGCCGGGCGACGCGCTCCTCGACGATGCCGATCTCGTCGAAATCCGACCCGTGATCTCTGGCGGCTGCGCATGAAATGTCGGGTGTGTCGGGGCCCTGCGGTGATCGACCTTCCCCGGCACAATGCCAACTTTTGTGGCGACCACCTCGTCGAGTTGTGCCGGCGCCAGGTGGCCAAGGCAATCAGCGACTTTTCGATGATCGCTTCGGGCGAGAAGGTTCTCGTTGCGGTGTCGGGCGGCAAGGACTCGCTGGCGCTGTGGGATCTTCTGCTCGACCTCGGATACGACGCCGACGGTCTGTACCTCGGACTCGGCATCGGTGACTACAGCCCGCAGAGCCACGCGTATGCGCTCGAGTTCGCCACTCGACGGGGCGCGACGCTCGTGGTGGTCGATCTGCCCGGAGATTTGGGTTTCGACGTACCGACAGCGGCTGCGGCTACCGGTCGCGTTCCCTGCTCGGCCTGCGGTCTGTCGAAGCGCCATCTTTTCGACCAAGCGGCGCGCGACGGCGGCTACGACGTGCTCGCCACCGGACACAACCTCGATGACGAAGCCGCGGTTCTGCTCGGCAACACGCTCACCTGGAACACGGAGTATCTCGGCCGCCAGGTTCCGGTGCTGCCCGAGCGCCACGGTTTTGCCCGCAAGGTGAAGCCGCTCGTTCGCCTCGCCGAGCGCGAGACCGCCGCGTACTGCGTCGTGCGGGGCATCGACTACATCGTTGACGAGTGCCCGATGGCTGCCGGTAACCGGCACCTGCAGTACAAGGCCAGCCTCAATGCTATAGAGGCCCGATCGCCCGGCACCAAAGCCGCGTTCTATCACGGCTTCTTGGATCGTGGAGTCGAGTACTTCCGCCCAGGCATCGCGTCGGAGAGCGACGAGGGCCTGAACAGATGCGAGCGCTGCGGGTCGGCGACCACGAGCGAGGTGTGCGCGTTCTGTGTTTTGGTCGAACGTTCGGCCGCGCACGCCCCGGTGGCCGTGGCACCCCCACGACGGCGCCGGAGATGAGCCGCATCTTCGCGGCCGGTGACAAGACCGTCCTCGTCGACCCGAGGGGTCGTCGGTATCTCATCACGCTGAAAGCAGGAGGGGAGTTCCACTCGCACGCTGGTGTGCTCCCGCACGACGATCTCATCGGGCAGGCCGAGGGGGTACGGGGCAAAGCCACGAAGGGCACGCTCTACGTCGCGCTCCGGCCGACTCTGATCGACTTCGTCCTCAAAATGCCCCGAGGGGCGCAGGTCATCTATCCGAAGGATCTCGCGCCGATGCTGATGCTGGCCGACATCTTCCCCGGGGCGCGGGTGCTGGAGTCCGGCGTGGGCTCCGGCGCGCTCTCGATGACGATGCTGCGGGCCGGCGCGGTGATCACCGGCTACGAACTCCGCGACGACTTCGCGAACCGCGCCAAAGCCAACGTTGCAGAGTTCCTTGGCGGTGACGCGCTCGAGCGCTACACCGTGGAGTTGCGCGACGCCTACGAGGGCCTCGACACGCCCGCGGAGCCCTACGACCGGGTGTTGCTCGACCTTCCGGAGCCCTGGCGCGTCGTGCCACTCCTCGGCGACGTCATTGCCGCGGGCGGAGTGATGGTCGCGTACACGCCTCAGATCACCCAGGCCGTCCAGGTGCGACAAGCGCTCGAGCGCGGACCGTGGATCGACGCGTCGACCATCGAGGTCTTGCACAGGGGCTGGCACATCGAGGGCCAGAGCGTGCGTCCCGACCATCGGATGGTCGCCCACACCGGCTTTCTCACCAGCGCCCGCTCCCTCGGCACCTGACCCGCCACCGCCCCGGGAAAACAAAACCTCGAAACGTGCCCGAGAGGACACGAAGTCTCGAAACCTCGGGCAGCGCCGGAGAGGTTTCGAGGTTGCGTGACTTCAGAGGTCACCAACCCTCGAAACGTCGGGGGACGGCGCGCCGCGCCAAAAAGGCAGAAGGCCCGGTCCGAAACCCGGGCCGTGTCGCCAAGAACGCGGATTATTCGACCTCGATGAAAATGCATTCGCCCGGGCATTCCTCGGCGGCCTCGATGACCGCGTCCAGCTGTCCGTCGGGGATGTTCGCCATGCCCTCGGCCCCTTGGGGGTTGCCGGTGGCGGTGGCGTAGATCTTGGGACCCTCCCGTACGTACGCCAGGCCGTCGTCGAGAAGGGTGAAGACATCAGGGGCGATCTCCTCGCAGAGACCGTCGCCGGTGCAGAGATCCTGATCGATCCAGACCTTCATGCCAGGGGGCCCTTCCTTGTGTCTACGGCCGATTGCCGCTGACTCCGATGCCGGCCAACGGGCCGGACACCAGAAGCAATCTACCCGGGAACAGACAACAAACTGAAGCAGTTGAACAACCCGGTTCGCTCACTATCGCCGTGTAGCGTCCGACCATCGAAGCAGGGAGGTGGTCCTATGAGCGAGAGCGATCGTCCGCCGGCGGAGCTTGACGAGCTGCGCCAGGAGGCCGCTGCCCTCGAGGAGGAAGTGCTGTCCCTTCGGCACAAACTGCAAGAGGCCCCGAAGCGCGTGCGCACGCTCGAGGAGCGTCTGCTCGAGAGCAAGGGTCAGCTCGCTCAGGCCGTCTCACAGAACGAAAAGCTTTCGTACATGCTTCGTGAGGCGCGCGAGCACATCGCTTCTCTTCGCGACGAGGTCGACAAGCTCACTCAACCACCCGCCGCCTACGGCGTGATGGTCGGTAAGAACGACGACGGCACGGTCGACGTGTTGGCGTCCGGCCGCAAGATGCGCGTCAACCTCCACCCTGAGATCGAACTCGAGGGTCTCGAGCGCGGGTCGGAGGTCGTTCTCAACGAGAGTTTCAACGTGGTGCTCGCGCGCCAGCCCGACGGCAGCGGCGAGGTCGTCACGATCAAAGAGGTCCTCGAGGACGGCGTCCGCGTGCTTGTCACCGGACGGGCCGACGAGGAGCGAGTCGCGGAGCTGGCCGATGCGCTCCGCGGGCTACGCCTTCGTTCAGGTGACACATTGCTCATGGACTCTCGCTCGGGGATGCTGCTCGAGAAGTTGCCCCGCCCCGAGGTCGAGGACCTCGTTCTGGAAGAGGTGCCCGACGTCAGCTACGACGACGTGGGCGGTCTCGACAACCAGATCGAGATGATCGCCGACGCGGTCGAATTGCCGTTCCTCCACCACGACCTGTTCGCCGAGCACCGCCTCCCGGCGCCGAAAGGCATCCTGCTCTACGGCCCTCCCGGCTGTGGCAAGACGCTCATCGCCAAGGCCGTCGCGAACTCGCTGGCCAAGAAGGTCGCCGAGTCCACAGGCGACACGAAGGCCAAGAGCTACTTCTTCAACATCAAGGGCCCGGAGCTGCTGAACAAGTACGTCGGCGAAACGGAGCGCCAGATCCGCCTCGTGTTCCAACGGGCGCGTGAGAAGAGCGAGGAGGGCTGGCCGGTCATCGTCTTCTTCGACGAGATGGACTCGATGTTCCGCACGCGCGGCACCGGTATCAGCTCGGACATGGAGTCCACGATCGTGCCTCAGCTTCTCGCCGAGATCGACGGCGTCGAGAGTCTCCGCAACGTCATCGTGATCGGCGCGTCGAACCGTGAAGATCTGATCGACCCGGCGATCCTTCGCCCCGGTCGCCTCGACGTGAAGATCAAGATCGAGCGGCCCAACGCGGCGGCCGCCGGACAGATCTTCGGTCGCTACCTCACATCCGATCTTCCTCTTGCCGAGGACGAGATCGCGTCGTTGGGCGACGGCGACCGCGACCGCACCGTGGCCGGCATGATCGAGCGCACCGTCGACGAGATGTACCGCACCGATGTCGCGAACCGATTTCTCGAAGTCACCTACCAAAGCGGCGAGAAGGAAATCCTCTACTACAAGGACTTCTCGTCGGGAGCGATGATCGAGAACATCGTCCGGCGGGCGAAGAAGCTCGCGATCAAACGATTGCTCCGAGGCGGGCCGAAAGGCATCCGCACCGACGATCTCCTTGCGTCGATCAAGCAGGAGTACAAGGAGCACGAAGACCTTCCCAACACCACCAACCCCGACGACTGGGCGAAGATCTCGGGCAAGAAGGGGGAGCGGATCGTGTTTATCCGCACCCTTGCGCACGAGGGCGACGCCGAGGCCGGAGGGGGCCGGGCCATCGAGCGGGTGGCAACCGGGCAGTACCTGTAGGGTCGGCTTATGGCGATCCGAAAGGTGGTCGGCATCGAGACCGAGTACGGCATAGTCCTACGCGGTACGCCCGACGCCAATCCGATTGCCGCATCATCGATGCTCATCAATGCCTACGTGAGCGCGTTTCATCGCCGGGTGGGCTGGGATTTCGACGACGAGCATCCTGGCACCGACGCTCGGGGCTGGCTGCCCGACGACGCGTTCCCTCCGGAGGTCGAGACGCACCTCGTGAACGCGGTGCTCACCAACGGGGCGCGCTATTACGTCGACCATGCCCACCCCGAGATCTCCACGCCAGAGTGCGTCGACGCCAGGGAGATCGTGCGGTTCGACCGGGCCGCCGAGGTGATCGTGCAGCGGTCGATGGAGCGCGCCGCCGCCACGCTGACCCCGGGCGCAGAGCTCGTCGCCTATAAGAACAACTCCGACGGCAAGGGCAACAGCTACGGCTGTCACGAGAACTATCTCGTCGACCGGGCGGTGCCGTTCGGGCGTCTCGTCGCGCAGATCACGCCTCACTTCGTGACGCGGCAGATCTACTGCGGGTCGGGCAAGGTCGGCTGTGAGCTGCCCGGCATCGGGGCCGGCGACGTCCCCTTCCAGATCAGCCAGCGCGCCGACTTCTTCGAAGAAGAGGTCGGACTCGAGACCACGCTCAAGCGCCCGATCGTCAACACGCGCGACGAGCCGCACGCCGATCAAACCAAGTACCGCCGTCTCCACGTGATCGTGGGCGACGCCAACTTGTCGGAGATCTCCACCTTCCTGAAGGTGGGCACAACGGCCATGGTGTTGTCGATGATCGAAGACGGGGTCGCCCCCGACGATCTCACCCTCGCCAAGCCGGTGCTCGCGATCAAGGACGTGTCGTGGGACGTCAGCCTCCAGAAGCTCCTACCGCTCAAGGACGGACGCAAACTCCGTGCCCTCGACATGCAGTGGCAGCTCTTCGAGAAGGCCGAGAAATGGGCTCAGGAGCGGGGCATGGCCTCCGTGGGCGAAGAAGTCGGCGCCGAGGTGCTCCAGCGCTGGGAACGGGTTCTGACGGCACTCGAGGTCGATCCGATGAGCCTCTCGAAGCAGCTCGACTGGGTGGCCAAGTACCGGCTGGTCCTCGGCTTCCAGGATCGTCACGGCCTGACCTGGGGCGATGCCCGTCTCCGGGCGATCGATTTGCAGTACCACGACATGCGTCCGGAACGGTCGCTCTTTGCCAGGGTGGGAATGGAAACCCTGATCAGTGACGACGACGTCGAGTCGGCCACCACAGAGCCCCCGACCACGACTCGTGCGTACTTTCGCGGCCGCTGCCTGGCCAAATGGCCCGACGACATCGTGGCCGCCAACTGGGATTCGATGGTTTTCGATATCGGTAGGGATCCACTCCGGCGTGTTCCAATGATGGAACCATTGCGCGGCACAGCCGATCTCGTGGGTAGCTTGATCGATGAGTGCGCCACAGCGGCCGAGCTTCTCGACCGACTGGGTTCGTGAGGAGAGCTATGGCCGAGCGCCAGCAAAAACAAAAGCCCGCCCCCCAGAAAACCGAAGAGGTAGAGGTCGAAGAGCAGGCTCCTTCCACTGAGCGTGGAGAGAAGCTCAAGGCCGAACTCGATGATCTCCTCGATGAGATCGACGAGGTTCTCGACGCCAATGCTGAGGAGTTTGTACGTAGCTACGTCCAAAAGGGTGGCCAGTAGGAGACAGCGGTGGCTCGGGCGGCCGACGCCCGTCCCGATAACCTCCCGCCACCTATGTCGATGCCGTTCTTCGCGCCGGGTCACGATCCCGGGCCCGACTTCCCCGCTCTGTTGCAGCGCGTCGGTCTTTCTCCGTACAGCAGCGCACGCGAGGGGAGCCACCCGTTGGGCGTGACGCAGGCCACCACGTGCGTCGCGGTCCGCTTCGCGGACGGTGTGGTGATGGCGGGCGACCGAAGGGCCACCTCAGGCAACCTCATCAGCCACAGGGAGATGGAGAAGGTGATGCCCGCCGATCGGTGGTCGGCGGTCGCCATCGCCGGTGCCGCGGGGCCGGCCATGGAGATGGTGAAGGTGTACCAACTCCAACTCGAGCACTACGAGAAGGTCGAGGGCATCGCGCTGAGCCTCGACGGTAAGGCCAACCAGCTGTCGCAGATGATCCGCGCCAATCTGCCGGCGGCGATGCAGGGCCTGGTCGTCGTGCCGATCTTCGCCGGCTGGGATCACAAGCGCCGCATGGGCCGCCTGTTCGCCTTCGACGTTACGGGCGGGCGCTACGAGGAGCGCACACAGGTCGCCACGGGCTCGGGCAGCTTGCACGCGGGCACGGTTATCAAGATCGGCTACCGAGACGACATGAGCGCCGACGATGCGGTCGACCTCTGCCTGCGGGCCCTCTGGGAGGCGGCCGACGCCGACTCGGCCACGGGCGGTCCCGATCTCGTCAGACACATATTCCCGGTGGTGGCCATCATCGACGACACCGGATATCGCCGCCTCGAGGACGACGATCTCGAGCGACGCTTCCGGGCGATTGTCGAGCAGCTTGGAGGTGAGTCGCGATGAGCATGCCTTTCTACGCGCCGCCCGAGCAGGTGATGAAGGACCGTGCCGACTACGCGCGCAAGGGCATCGCCCGGGGTAGGAGCTTGTGCGCGGTCACCTTCCAGGACGGCATCGTCATCGTCGCCGAGAATCCGTCGAACACGTTGCGCAAGGTCAGCGAGATCTACGACCGGATCGCGTTCGCGGGCGTGGGCAAGTACAATGAGTTTGACCAGCTGCGCGTGGCGGGTATCCGCGCCGCCGACATCAAGGGCTACCAGTACAGCCGAGACGATGTCGACGCCCGTAGCCTGGCGAACCAATACGCGCAGATTCTCGGTCAGATCTTCACGCACGAGATGAAGCCCATGGAGGTCGAGATTCTGGTGGCCGAGGTCGGCGTGATCGCGGGCACAGACCAGCTGTTCCACATCCTCTACGACGGCACCGTGATGGACGAGCAACGCTTCACCGTGTTGGGAGGCGATTCCGACACGATCGTCGGTCGGCTGTCGGAGCGATGGGCCGAAGACCTCGAACTCGCCGGCGCGGTGGCGCTCGCCACCCACTCGCTCGCGGGCCCCGAGCGCACGCTCACCGCGGAAGATCTCGAGGTTGCCGTGCTCAGCCGCTCGAACGGCCGCCGGGCATTCCGACGCCTCGACGACGACGCGGTGGCGATCCTGCTGGCCTGACGGGCCTAGCGGAGCGTGAACAGCCGTCCAAACGTGACCATCATCATGACGGCCAGACTGGCGACCAGCACCCAGCGAGCGGTCGACTGAAGACGCGTGGATGCCGGCCGCGGCTCCTGGAATGCCGACTCGACCTCCGACTCCAGCAACACCTGCCGGGCGAACGAGAGATCCTGCTCAGCGACGAATACGTGCACGGGGCCGATGGGATAGGGCCCGTCGACCCCGCCGCGCAGCTCCCAGAGAATCCCTTCGACGCCGAGCCGGGCCGCGATGACCTTGGCTTCGAATCCCGTGCTGACGGTGATGAGCCGGACCATACGCACCGCCTTTGCCGGGTCGTTGGCGTGCATCGGCCCCGAAGGCTACTAAGTGCCGGGGTACTCCCCTTTGGTGCCAGTCACCGATACCCTCGCCCCTGTGGAGCGCCGCATCTTCGGACTCGAGAACGAATACGGCGTCACGTGCACCCTTCGGGGGCAGCGGCGGCTGAGTCCCGATGAGGTGGCTCGCTACCTGTTTCGGCGGGTCGTGTCGTGGGGACGGAGCTCCAACGTATTCCTGGCCAACGGTGCCCGGCTCTACCTCGACGTCGGATCCCACCCGGAGTACGCCACGCCGGAATGCGACTCGATCTACGACCTCGTCGTGCACGACAAGGCCGGCGAGCGCATCCTCGAGGGTCTTCTCACCGGTGCCGAGCAGCGGCTCCGGGAGGAGGGCATTCGGGGCGTCATCTACCTCTTCAAAAACAACACCGACTCTGCGGGCAATAGCTACGGCTGCCACGAGAACTACTGCACGAGCCGGCGCGACGATTTCGCCCACTACGCCGAAGTCCTCATCCCGTTCCTCGTCACGCGCCAGATCTACGCGGGGGCGGGAAAGGTGCTCCAAACCGCACGCGGCGCGATCTTCTCGATCGCCCAGCGCGCCGAGCACATCTGGGAGGGCGTTTCCTCGGCCACCACCCGAAGCCGCCCGATCATCAATACACGCGACGAGCCCCACGCCGACGCGGAGCGCTACCGACGGCTCCACGTGATCGTCGGCGACTCCAACATGAGCGAGTACACCACCTTCCTCAAGGTTGGTTCGTGTGCCGTCCTGCTGCGCATGCTCGAAGACCCTTCGGTCGTCCTGCGCGACATGACACTCGAAAACCCGATCAGGGCCATCCGCGAGATCAGTCACGACATGACCTGTCGCCGCAAGGTGCGTCTGGCCAACGGTCGCGAGCTGTCGGCGCTCGACATCCAGCGTGAGTACCTCGACCGCGCCCTGCGCTACGCCGATGCCAAGGGCCTGCCTCCGCTTGAGGATCAGGCGCTGCATATGTGGGAACACTGCATGACCATGATCGAGGACGACCCGTTGAAGCTCGAGCGCGAGATCGACTGGGTGATCAAGTACCGCCTCCTCGAGGCCTACCGCGAGAAGCACCAGCTCACGCTCGCCGATCCGAAGATCGCCCTGATGGATCTGCAGTATCACGACGTCAATCGCGAACGCAGCGTGTTCTACAAGCTGCAGTCCCACAACATGGTCGAACGGATGTGCACCGACGCCGACATCGAAACCGCGATCGAGACCCCACCCCAGACCACACGGGCCCGACTCCGCGGCGAGTTCATAAAGCGGGCCAAAGAGAAGCGCCGTGACTACACCGTCGACTGGGTCCACCTGAAGCTGAACGACCAGGCGCAGCGGACCGTGCTCTGTAAGGATCCGTTCAAGTCACGCGACGAGCGGGTCGAGAAGCTCATCGCCTCACTCTGAAGCATTCCGATGAACCTTTGTTCGCCCGACCTGTCGATCACCCGGGCGTTCGATATGGTTTCTTACGAATGAGCGACGTCGACGAGTCGACCATGCCCCTCGCCGACGAGATTGACGACTTCGACGAGGCGCCCCCCGCACGAAAGCCTCCGAGTCGCGCCCGCTCGACCATCGAGTGGATCGCCGTCGTCGGCGGCGCCCTCATTGTCGCGGTCATCATCCGCACCTTCTTCCTGGCCGCGTTCTACATCCCGTCACCCTCGATGGTGCCGACGCTTCAGGTGCACGACCGCGTCCTCGTCAACAAGCTGTCGTACAGCCTCCACCCGATTCATCGCGGCGACGTCGTCGTCTTTGAACGCCCGCCGGGGGAGACCGATCCGAAAGTCAAAGACCTCATCAAGCGGGTCATCGGGTTACCCGGTGACACCCTCGAGTCTGTGGGCGGCGTCGTTTACGTGAACGGCAAGCCACTCACGGAGCCCTATGTCGCGCCGCCCGGAACCACCGACAACCTAAACCGGCAAACAGTGCCGGCGGGCATGGTGTTCGTCATGGGCGACAACCGGGGCAACTCGCACGACAGTCGCGCGTTCGGAGCCATCGACGAGAACCTCATCGTGGGCCGGGCGTTCGTCCTCGTGTGGCCGTTGAGCCACCTCGGCTGGCTTTAGCTCATCTCGTCGTCGATCGCGACGGTCATGCGATCGACCCAGTCGCTGAATACTCCGTCGAGCCCCATGCGGATGCCCTCGCGTATGAGACGTTCGTGTTGAAGGTCCCAGCCGAGGCAGAACCGATCGAAGCGATGAAAGAGCGTTGTGAGCCCTCCGGTCCAGTCGCTGTAGTGGAGGTTGATCGCGTCGACCTTGTTTTCGGCCAAGGTCGCCGCCCTGCGCTCCGGGCCTTCGCGGATGCGCGCTAAACGAGTCGAGTCGACGAGACGGATGTCGGAGTCGAGTTCGCGCAAACTCGCGACGAACGTCCAGTCGTGGTGGCACAGCCACAGGCGGCCGGCCATCGAAGGATCAGCCGCCCGCGTCACGTTGATCACCTCGCGCGCCACGGCGGCGTCCTTGAGGTCGAGAGAGAGTTCGTAGTCAGTGCCGCACGCCGCGTAGAGATCGGCGAGGCTCGGAATATGCGTCGGTAAATCGGCACGGCGAAACGTCGAGATCGCACGCGTGCGCATCCCTCTGCGGACGACGCCGTCGTGGTCGAGTACGGCGACGCCATCGGCGGTCAACCACACATCGCTCTCGAGACCGGTCGCACCGAGACGGAGCGCCAGCGCGAACGATTCGATCGTGTTCTCGCGGCTGTGGGCCCGCGCACCTCTGTGCGCGAAGCCGATTGGTGGGACGCGCTTTGCCGGTATTCGCTGCTGCACGATGCAATCTTGACAAAACCGAGTCAATCGCTTCCTTAAGAGCGGTGTGGTCACCTCCGATTTCGTAAGTACCCACCGGGACAGGCGGAGAGGAACCGATGGCAATCATCCGAGCAACATGTGGCGAATGCGGCGACGTGGAGATGACCACGGCCGACGTCTGGGTACGCGTTTCAGACGGCGAGAGCGGCACGTATTCGTTCACGTGCCCGTCGTGCCAGTCGATCGTGACCAAGCACGCGGAGCCCCACATCGTCGAACTTCTGGTTTCGTCGGGCGTACGGTGCGAGGCCTGGCGGCCACCGCTCGAGGTCCACGGCCGCCCTGGCGGACCGCCGATAAATCACGACGACCTCATCGATTTCCATCATCTGCTCGATCGGCCCGACTGGTTCGAGCGCCTCACCGCCAAACGCTGAGAGCGGCCGGCGGCCCGGCTCCTCGCCCGGAAGCCGAGTCGGCCCCGCCCTACACTGCCCGCCGTGTTCAACATCGGTGCCGGCGAGTTCTTGGTGATCTTGGTGATCGCCCTCGTTGTGCTCGGACCCGAACGCTTACCCGAGGCCATCCGCAAGGTGGGCCAGGTGATGGGTGAGCTGCGCAAGCTGTCGGCCGGTTTCCAAGACGAGCTCAGAGACGCGATGAACGAGCCACTCGAGGAGATGCGCAGCACCGTCGACATGGTGCGTAACCCATTCCGCGACGGCGAGGAGCCCGCATCGCAAACGACCGAGGCGCCCCCTGTCGAACCCGCGCCGACCTCGCCTCCCATCGAAGTCCGGCCTCCCGCTGATACCGGCGTCGAACCACCATCGGGCTCGAGCCCGCTCAGCAGCTGATCGCTGATGCTCGGTCGCCGCAGCAAGCCCAAACGCGTCGTGCGCACGCCCGACGACCGGATGACGCTCATCGAGCATCTGGCCGAGCTACGCACCCGAATCATCAAGATCGCGCTGACCTTGGCCGTGGCCACCACCGTTGTGTTTTTCGCGTTCGAACCGATCCAGCGCTGGTTTGCCGGTCCATACAAGGACCTCTGCAAGATGAAGAAGAACCAGTTGAAGTGCCCGACGGTCGGGACATTCATCGTCACCGATCCGCTCGAGGGCTTCGGGGTGCGATTGAAGGTGGCCGGTTACGGCGGCTTGATCATCGCTCTACCGGTGGTGCTGTGGCAGCTGTGGCAGTTCATCGTGCCCGGCCTGCACAAGAACGAGAAGAAGTACGCGGTGCCGTTCTTGCTGTCGTCGCTGGCGTTGTTCGCGTCGGGGGCCGCTATTGCATGGCTCATCTTCCCCAAGGCGCTCGATTTTCTCGTGAGCTACTCAGGCGACGTCCAGCCCCTCTTCTCGCAGAGCAAGTACATCTCTCTCATCATCTTGTTGATGATCGGCTTTGGGATCGGGTTCCTGTTCCCCGTCGTACTCGTGGCGCTCGAACTCATCGGCGCGGTCACGCCGCAACGGCTCGCGAAGTCGCGGCGCGGGGCGATTGTGTCGATCTTTGTCGTGGTGGCGGTGGCCACACCGAGCGGCGATCCGTACAGCCTTATCGCCCTCGCGGTGCCGATGTGCGTCTTCTACGAGGCGTCGATCATCATCGGGAAAATCGCCCAGCGCCGCAAGAAGACCACCGCCGCCGCTTGAATTCGGCCACACTTTGACCGTGGCGCATGACCGGGCCGGCTTGCTCGCCGGGTACCCGTTCACTCTCGACCCCTTCCAGGAACGGGCCCTCGACGCGCTCGACGCCGGTCAGTCCGTGCTGGTAGCGGCGCCCACGGGCTCGGGCAAGACGGTGGTCGCCGAATACGCCGTCGCCCGGGCGTTGGCGGAGGGTCGTCGGGCGTTTTACACGACGCCCATCAAGGCTCTGTCGAACCAGAAGTACGCCGATCTCTGCCGCCGTCACGGGAGCGAGACGGTCGGGCTGCTCACGGGCGACAACGCCATTAACGGGGACGCGCCGGTGGTGGTCATGACCACCGAAGTGCTGCGCAACATGATTTACGCCCACGCGCCTGGCCTCGCGCGTCTGGCCTGCGTCGTGCTCGACGAGGTGCACTTCCTGCAGGACACCTACCGCGGTCCGGTGTGGGAAGAGGTGATCGTGCACCTGCCGGCGCGCGTCCGACTGGTGTGCCTTTCGGCCACGGTCTCCAACGCGGAGGAGCTTGCGGAGTGGATGACCACGGTGCGCGGGCCTACCGCGGTGATCATCGAGGAGCGCCGCCCTGTCGAGCTCCAGAACCTCTATATGATCGACGACCGCTCGGCCGAGAAGCTGTTGCTGCTGCCGACCCTCGTCGACGGACGACCTAACCCGCTGGCGGTACGGCTCGACGCCGAATCCGTCCGTGCCGGAGAGGGCGCCCAGTGGCGCACAAGGGGACGTAGACGGCTCTCGACACCGCGCCGTCTCGAGGTGATCGAGCGGCTCGAAGCTGAGGCGATGCTGCCGGCTATCTACTTCCTGTTCAGCCGGGCGGGCTGCACCGAGGCGGCCGAGCATTGCATCGACTCGCATGTTCGCCTCACCACCGCGGTCGAACGAGACCGCATCCGGGAGATCGTCGACGAGCGTCTGTCGGCTATCGACGACCGTGATTTGGCCGTACTCGGTTACGGAAAATTCCTCGCCGGTCTCGAGGCAGGTGTCGCGGCGCACCACGCCGGCATGGTGCCGCCGTTCAAGGAGACCGTGGAGGCCTGTTTCGTCGAGGGTCTGGTGAAGGTCGTGTTCGCGACGGAGACATTGGCCGTAGGCATCAACATGCCGGCGCGCACGGTCGTCATCGAGAAACTGTCGAAGTTCACCGGCGAACACCACCAGTTCCTGACCCCTGGCGAGTACACGCAGCTCACCGGTCGCGCGGGCCGGCGCGGCATCGACACAGTCGGGCACGCGGTCGTCCTCTGGTCGCCCTTCGTGCCCTTTGACCAAGTCGCCGCATTGGCGTCGAGCCGGTCGTTCGCGTTGCATTCGGCTTTTCGCCCGACGTACAACATGGCGGCCAACCTCGTGCGGTCCTATCCCGCCGAGCAGGCGCACCACCTGCTCAACCTGTCGTTCGCGCAGTTCCAGGCCGACCGCGAGGTCGTGCGCCTCGAAGCTCGCCTCGAACGCCGCCAAGGGGTGCTGGCCGATTTGCGAGTCGCCGCCCGCAGCCCTTTTGGCGATGTCGACGAGTACCGCAGGCTCGTACCTCGAACCGCCCGCAGGGCCGCCACGAGCGAGCGCGGTCAGGAAGCGTTCGTCGACGCCGCACTCGCAACGTTGCGACCCGGCGATGTCGTGATGCTCGACTCCGGAAAGCACGCTGGTCGCGTAGCGGTGCTCACGACCGCGAGCCGCAAGAACGGGGGCATGAAGATCCGTGTGATCACCCCGAACCGGGTGCAGGTGCCACTGTCAGCCGCAGACTTCGAGACCCCACCGAAAGTCGTCGGCCATGTCGATCTCCCCACGCCGTTCGCACCCAACCGCCAGGGCTTCCAGCGCGAAGTCGCGCGATTGCTCGAGAAGGCCCGGCTGTCGCCTCGCGATAGCGCACCCGCGGCGGCCCGCAAGGCCGCCGCGCTCCAGCATCCTGTAGCGGCCGACCCCGAGTTGTCGTCGCGTTTGCGGGCGGCCACCCAGGCCGATCGTGTGCAGCGTGAGGTCGACGAATTGCGTGAGCGGGTGAAACGTCGCAGTGAGTCGCTGGCGCGGCGGTTCGATCGCGTCCTGCGCATTCTCGGCGCGTGGGGTTATCTCGAAGGGTGGGCGCTCACGGAGGCCGGTGATCGGCTGGCCCGGCTCTTCCACGAGAGCGATCTACTTGTGGTCGAAGCCCTCGAGCGGGGATTGCTCGACGGCGTCGATCCGGCCACGATGGCCGCGCTCGTCTCTGTCTTCGTGTACGAGCACCGCAGTCCCGAGCCTCCGCCGGCTCCCTGGTTTCCGTCCCTGGTGGCTCGCAAACGTTGGGACGCCGTGCATGCGTTGGCCCATGAACTCAACGCCGTCGAGGACGAGGCCGGCCTGCCGCTCACCCGACCGCCCGACCCGACGTTCGCCGCTGTGGCGTTCGCGTGGGCGGCGGGAGAGGCGTTCGCCGACGTGGTCGAAGAGGAAGAACTCTCCGGAGGCGACTTCGTACGCACGGTCAAGCAGCTGATCGACCTCCTGCGCCAGATCGCCGACGTCGCCGCGAATGAAGCGACCCGACGCACGGCTCGGCTCGCTGCCGACAAGTTGTTTCGCGGCGTGGTTGCCGCTTCGAGTTCGCTCGGCGCCGTGCCGTGACCATCGAGCGCGGCCGCCCATGGGGAGGCCCGGGCGTCTTGCCGGCCGACGGTGTTGTCGTGCGAACCGACGCCGAGGCCCGCGGTCTGGTGGAATCGGCCCGCCGCTCAGGAGCCGTGCTTCCCGTGCTCGGACTCCTCGGCGGTGATCTGGCGCGCTCCGTCGGAGCGACAGGCGACGCCGACCGTCTCCACGATGGTCGCGGTGTCGTGTTGCCGGTCGATCTTGTTTCAGTGCTGCTCGACGGACGCCAGCATTGGTTCGTTGCCCACCTCGTAGCGCGGCGGACGTGGTGGCGCGGTCGGATTGTCGCGGTGATGAACGCCCAGTGGCACGGCTCGTTCGACGTGGCTCCGAAAGCTCATCCGAACGATGGCCGTGTCGATGTGCTCGACGCCGAGATGCCGATCGGCGAGCGGCTCAAGGCTCGGAGACGCCTGCGCACGGGAACGCATGTCCCTCATCCAGCGATCAAGGAGCACCGCGTCGCGGCGTGGGCGGCGACGTTCGATCCCCCGCTCAACGTGTGGCTCGACGGTAAGCGCTGTGGCTCGGTGCGCGATCTCGCCGTGCGCGTCGAGCCCGACGCGCTCTCCGTCGTGGTGTAGCCGACGCTGTCCGATCGGTAGGGTCATGAGATGCGCGCGTGGGTCCTCGACGAATCGCCTGGCCAGTACCGCTTGGGTGAAATCCCTGATCCGACGCCAGGACCCGGCGAGGTGCGGGTGCGGGTTGAGGCCAGCGCGCTGAACCACATGGATCTTTGGGTGACGCGCGGCATGCCCAAGCCGCCGTTGCCCCACGTACCGGGCTGCGATGTGGCCGGCGTGGTCGACGCTCTCGGCGCAGGCGTGACCGCGTTCGCGGTGGGCGACGAGGTCGTCATCAATCCCGGCGTATCGCCACTAGCGGACATCGTCGCGCTCGGTAACGACAGCCCGATGGGTGACGGTTTCATGATCTACGGCGAGCATTGTTGGGGTGGGCACGCGACGTACGCGGTTGCGCCCGAGCGCAACGTCGTCGCCCGCCCGGCCGGACGAAGTTGGGAGGAGTGCGCGGCATACCCGCTCGCGTACCTCACGGCCTACCGCATGCTGCGCCGGGCCCGACTCACAGCCGGCGACACGCTTCTCGTCGTTGGCATCGGCTCGGGCGTCTCGAGCGCCGCGCTCGCACTCGGCATGACGATGGGCGCGCAGGTGTACGCCACGAGCCGCGCCGAGTCCAAGCGCACCGCTGCGGTGTCGATGGGTGCGGTCGCCGCGTTCGACTCGTCGGAGGCGCGTTGGCCGGTGCAGGCCGACGTGGTGGTCGAGAGCGTCGGCCCGGCCACTTGGGATCAATCCGTGCGCGCCCTGAAGAGCGGGGGACGGCTTGTGGTGTGCGGCGGGACGTCGGGCCCGAAGGTCGAACTCAACATCCCGCGGTTGTTCTTCAAGCAGTTCGAGATCATCGGCTCGACCATGGGGAGCTATCAGGAGTTCGCCGAGGTCACGGCGTTGGTCGCGCAGGGGCTGTCGGTCCACGTCGATCGAATCTTCGGTCTCGACGAGTACGACCGAGCGCTCGAGCGACTCGAGCAGGGTGAGCAACTCGGCAAGATCGTCCTACGCCACGAAGGCGCGTAACGTCGCCCCATGGACACTAGAACGGACAGTGAGGTCCTCAAAGCGAAGGTCTGCGCGGAGATCGACCGGCGGGCCACGATGCTCATCGATGCTTCGCACGAGATACACGCGCATCCGGAGCTGAACTACGAGGAACATTTCGCGCACGACCTGCTCACGTCGATTCTCGCGTCCGAGGGCGTCGATCACGAGCGGTCGGCCTACGGCCTGGCAACGGCGTTCGAGGGACGGGCGGGCAGTGGGGGAGCGTTGGTGGGCGTTCTGTGCGAGTACGACGCCCTGCCCGAGATCGGCCATGCGTGCGGTCACAACATCATCGCCACCGCGGGTCTGGGGGCGGGCCTGGCGCTGGCGGCGGTAGCAGGCGAGGCCGGCGGCAGAGTGCGGATCCTCGGCACGCCCGCCGAAGAGGGGGGCGGCGGCAAGATCGTGATGGCCGAGCGCGGCGCGCTCGTCGGCATCGACGCAGCCATGATGGTCCACCCGGCGGGCGCCGACTTGTTGGCGATGTCGACGATCGCCAATCAGGAGCTGGCCATCGAGTACACGGGCGAGGCCGCCCACGCCGCGGCGGCTCCGTGGAAGGGCCGCAATGCTCTCGATGCCGCGGTACTCGGCTACATCAACGTCGCCGCACTGCGGCAGCACATTCTGCCGAACGAGCGCGTGCACGGCATCTTTACGAAGGCCGGCGACAAGCCCAACATCGTGCCGCGCGAGGCGGCATCGGCGTGGTACGTGCGCTCGCCGACCGTGAAGCAACTTCAACCGCTCAAGGAGCGAGTCCTGCGCTGTCTCGAGGCAGGAGCCGCGGCGGCCGGCTGCGAAATGCAGCACCAGTGGGCCACGCATACCTACTCCGAGATGATCGACTGCGCGCCGCTCGTTCGGGCCTACGTCGCCAACAGCGAGCGTCTCGGACGCATGGTGCTCGACCCGAGCGCTTCACCGGTCGTCGGATCCACCGACATGGGCAACGTCAGCTACCTCGTGCCGTCGATCCATCCGATGATCGAGGTCAGCCCGCGCCATGTCTCGATCCACACTCCGGAATTCGCGTCGTATGCCCGGGGTGACGCTGGCGACAAGGCGGTGCTCGACGGGGCCAAGGCCATGGCGATGACCGCCATCGACGTGTGGACGAGCGCCGAGCTACGGGCCGATGCGGCGAGAGAGTGGGCGAGCGAGGTCTCCGCCCGCGGTTGACGCTCCGCGGTCACCTGACGCTGACCCGTCGCCTCCTAGAGTGGCTCGCCGTGGGCCTCTACGTCGCCGAGGAGTTCACGGCCGAAGAGGCCGACATCTTGCGTCGGTACTTCACGAACCTCGACGGTCCCGTATTTGCCCTGGTCAACCTGCCGGAGGTGGTGAAGGGGGCGCTGTTTGCCCGCTACTCCCGGAGCGCGAAAAGCCTCCGCCGGCTGTTCCTGGACGAGTTCGTCGGTGACCTCGACATTTCCGGCGATGCCACGATCGACGCCACCGTCGGACTCCGGCGCGCGGAGGAGCTCTACGACCGTGTGTTCTTCGACTACGGCGACGACTCCGTGGCCCAGCTCGGAGGGGTCCACCTCGCCTGTGAGCAGGCCTCGAATCTGCTCACCAAGGTTCTCGAATGGGGGCGCCTGGCGAGCTACCTCGAGCAGTCGACTCGCTACATCGCGTACGACACGCGGCTTGGGGGGCGTTACCGGTATTACCGCGATCCCGATGTCCTCACATCGTCGATGGGCACCCGATACGTCGGCGACATGGACCGCCTCTTCGACACCTACGGCGAACTCGTCACCCGTATGTCGGACTTTTATCGAGCGGCCCACCCGAAGCAGAGCACTGACTCCGATTTCGTGCATCGCCAGGCGATCAGGGCCAAGGCGTTCGACGCCGTCAGGGGAGTGCTACCGGCGGCTTCGTTGTCGAGCGTCGGTATCTACGGATCGGGTCAGGCGCTCGAGGCGTTGCTGTTGCGTATGCGCGCGCACCCCCTTACCGAGGCTCGCCGCTACGCCGACCTCATGCTCTTCGAGCTGCGCAAGGTGATCCCGTCGTTCTTGCGTCGCGTCGACCTTCCCGACCGAGGTGGTGCATGGTCGTCGTATATCGCGACGACGCGAGCAACCACCTCGACGATTGCCGCGGCCCTCTTCGCGGACGAGGAACCTGAGGCCACCGAAGCGGTCACCCTCGTCGACTACGACCCCGACGGAGAAAACAAGCTCATCGCGGCGGCGTTGTACTCCTCCACGCATCTGTCCGAACAACAGGTGCTGGCTCGCGTCCACACGTTGTCCATCGAGGACCGGATCGCGATTCTCCGGGCATACGTGGGCGACCGATCGAACCGCAGGCACCGACCGGGCCGCGCGTTCGAGCGCACCGACTACCGCTTCGATGTGCTCACCGACTACGGCGCGTTTCGCGATCTCCAACGTCACCGCATGCTCACCATCGAGTGGCAGCCGCTGACCCCGAGCCACGGTTACAGCCGGCCCGCCGACATCGACACCGCGGGTGGCACAGCGGCATTCGATGCCGCCATGAGCCGCTCGGCCGCGCTCTACGACGCGCTCGTCGACCGCTTCCCTGAGGCCGCGGCCTACGCGGTGTCGATGGCCTACCGCATCCGTTTCACTATGCAGTTCAACGCGCGCGAAGCGATGCACATGCTCGAGTTGCGCAGTGGCCCCCAGGGGCACCCTGCCTACCGCAGGGTCGCACAGGAGATGCACCGCCTGATCGCTGAGGAAGCGGGCCATCGCGTGGTAGCCGAGGCGATGCGCTTCGTCGACCATGGCGAGGTGGGGCTGGAACGGCTCGAGGCGGAACGCCGGGCCGAGCGCAGACGCACCGGCGGCCGCTGACCCCGAGACCTCACCCGACCACGCTCCGTGAGAGACTCAAGGAATCGTCAAGACTGCCGATGCTCATGGCATGCGATCGAGGGCGTTGCGACCGTTTCTGATTGTCCTCGTCGCGACGATCGCTCTAGCCACTTTTTCTGAGTCCGCGTCGGCCGATCCGTACACCGTCGTCAAGGGCGACACGCTCGAGAAGATCGCGAAGCGGACTGGCACCACCGTGGCCGATCTGGTCGCCCGCAACAAGCTCCGCGATCCCAACCACCTCGGCATTGGCGCGGTGCTCGACGTCCCTGCGCCGCCCCCGGCTACCCCTGCGTTGCCGAAGCCGATTCTCTACACGGTCAAATCGGGCGACACCGCGCTTCGCCTAGCGAAACGCTTCTCAGTAACGGTCAAGGACCTTTCGGCCGTGAATCAGCTGAAGAACGCCAACAGCATCCGCATTGGCCTGGTTCTCCTCATGCCTACACCGGCGCTGCCCGCGGGCGTCACCGTCAAGTATCCGCTCGAGCTGTTGAATCATCCGGAGCGCCTGGCGCTCCTCCCCGCTTTCGACGCGGCGGCCAAGGAGTTCGGCGTGCCGCCCGATCTCCTCAAGTCCACCGCGTGGATCGAGTCGTCGTGGGTCGACAATGCGCTGTCGAGCACCGGGGCGATCGGGATCGGTCAGCTGCTGCCGGAGACCGCGGTGTGGCTGGCGAACGAGATGATGGGCGAGCCCAAGCTCGACCCCTTGAAGGCCGTGGACAACATCCGTATGTCGGCCCGCTTTATCCGCTGGCTGCTCGACAAGACCGGTGGAAACGAGACCCTGGCGATGCAGGGCTACTACCAAGGCCTCCGCTCGGTGCAGGACAACGGGGCCAGCCCGGTCGCGGTCGCCTACGCCAAGCTCGTGCACGGGGCGCGGCCGCGCTTCGTGGCCCCCAAGTGACCAGAGGCTGCTGCTGAGACGCCTGTCACACCGGGGTCCCGCCGCTGCGGTAGGTCACCGTCCTATGATCCGCCCCCACTCGGGCCGCAGGGCCCGCATTGAGGACTGGTATGGCTGAAGAAGAGTTCGAGGAAGAGGCCGAGGAATTCGCCGAGGAGGAGATCGATCCCGACGAGATCGACCCCGAAGAGCTCGACGAGGAGCTCGCCGACGACGAGTTCACGCCCCTCACCGATGAGGACGAACTCGTCGACATCCTCGTCGAGGAGGAGGAGCCGGAGCGCCCGGTGGCCCGTGTTGTTCCGCCGGGCGAGGAAGAAGACGACGACGAGGACCTCGTCGATCCCGACGACGTAGAGGCCGATCTCGACACGATCCTCAAGGACCGCCTCGTCGCCGCCGACGACGAAGCCGAGGACGACGATGACGAGGTCGAGGTCGACGACCGAGGCGATCCTGTCGATCGCATCCAGCCGAAGCGGCCCGGCGAGTTCGTGTGCCAGTCGTGCTATTTGCTGAAGCCGGCCACACAACTCGCCGACCGGCGCCGCAAACTGTGCCTCGATTGTGTGTGACGCGTGACAGACGATCGTCCCGCCGTCGAGCAGCTCCTGGATCTGATGCTGTACGGGCCACTCGGTCTCGTACTCGGCGGCCCCACGACCGATGTGACCGAGCTGGCGCGGCGCGGACGTGAACACTGTGAGTCGCATGTCAGAAACGCCAAGCTCGTCGGCGAGTACGCCGTGCGGCGGGGGAGCAGGAACCTCCAGCTGCGCATCGCCCGCCTACTCGATCACGACGAACCCGACGCTGAGCGGGTAACTCCGCCCACCAGTGTCGCTCCGAGCCATGAGCCTGTCGATCCACGCGTCGAGCAGGTCATCCCCGTGCGGCACGAGGACAGCGAGGGGCTTGCGTTACCTATTCTGGAGTACGACTCGTTGGCCGCGTCCCAGGTCGTACCCCGGCTCGCGGGTCTGGCCCCCAACGAGCTCGAGGCTGTGCGCAGCTATGAGGCGGCGCGGCGTGGCCGGCGCACGATCCTGGCCAAGATCGCCCAACTCCAGGGGGCGTGATGCACGCGGCCCGCGAGGCCACTCCCGGCGACCTGCCGGTAATCGCCTCGTTGTTCGAGGCCGCCCGATTCGAGCTCAGCACGGCGCGCGGCGGTGACTTGTTGCTGGCGCGGGAAATGGCGACGCTCGATCCCGCCGCCCTCCTCGACGATCCCAGTGCGTTCGTCGTGGTGGGTACGTACGACGGTGTCGTCGTGGGCATAGCCACGGCGCGCCTCGAGACACTCGCCGACGGCACCTGCCTGGCGGTGATCGGCTCGCTCTACGTCGATCGAGAGGCGCGCGAAGTGGGCGTCGGCGAAGCCATGCTCGATGAGATATTTCCCTGGGCTAAAGAGCATGGTTGTCGTGGTATCGACGCCCTCGTATTGCCCGGCATGCGCGAGAGCAAAAACTTCTTCGAGATGTTCGGACTCGTCGCACGGGCGATCGTCGTGCACCGGCCACTGTGAAGCCCGAAGTTTGCGTCGGCGCGGTCGTGGTCGACGACGGTGCGCTGTTGTTGGTGCGACGGGGGAGGGGAGCGGCGCCCGGCCGCTGGTCGATCCCTGGTGGTCGGGTCGAGTACGGCGAGACGCTCGCCGAAGCTGTCCTTCGCGAGCTGGAAGAAGAGACGAGCCTCGAAGGCGTCTGCGGACGCTGCCTCGGCTGGGTCGAGCGCATTGTCGCCGAAGGGCACTTCGTCATCTTCGACTTCGAGGTCGTGGTGCTCGACAACACAACGGCGCGAGCGGGCGACGATGCGTCGGAGGTGGCCTGGGTTCCACTCGACGATCTGATCGGGCGGCGCGACCTCGTCGATGGTCTTCTCGAATTCCTGCAAGAAGTCGGTGTGGTCGACGCCTTGGCGTAGGTGCTTGCGCGGGGTGTGGGGGCCGCCCGCCCGGATCAGCGGCCCTTCCACTGCGGCGAGCGCTTCTCGGCGAAGGCCTTCAGACCTTCTTGCAGGTCCTCTGAGCCCATCATCTTCTTCATAGCCGTCTGCGTGAGGGCCCAAAGCTCGGCCTCGTCGGCGTCATCCGACGCGAGCACGACTTTGCGGCTCTCCCAGACGGCGAGCGGCGCGTTCTCACCGATCTTGTTGGCCAGCGCGATGGCACTGGCCTCGGCCTGACCGGGCTCAACGAGCCGGCTCACAAGCCCAAGTTGGTAGGCGCGCTCGGCCGGGAAGGGCTCGCCGGTGAGGATGGCCTCCATTGCCGCGCGTCGACCGATCGCCCACGGCAGACGGAACAGCCCACCGGCCCCCGCGATCAGACTCCGCTTCACTTCGGCGAGGCCGAACGACGAGCGCGTGGTAGCTACGACCATGTCGCACGAGAGGACGATCTCGCAACCGCCGGCCGTGGCCAGACCGTCAACGGCCGCGATGATGGGCTTCGACCGATCGCGGGTGACGATGCCGCCGAAGCCGCCCTTGGCCGTCATGCTGTTGCCTTCGGGCGATCCGATCGACTTGAGGTCCTGGCCGGAGCAGAACGTGGGCTTGTCGCCGACGGTGACGGCGCGCAGGACACCGACCCACGTGTCGCTGTCGGATTCGAGGCGGTCGATGGCCGCCTCCATCTCCTCTGCCACCTGGCGGTTGACCGCGTTGCGGGCTTCGGGACGGTTGAGCGTGATGAGGGCGACGCGACCCTCGACTTCGTAGTCGACCATGGCGGCGCATGCTAGGAGCGGCTCGAGAGCCGGCCCAATCTGGCTAGCCCTCGCCGCCCAACTCGACTTCGGGGTGCGGCTCTCCAACGGGTGCTTCGATCACCGGGGGTTCGGCGTATTCAACAACAGGCTCGTCCGGGGGGAGGGGTGTCGCGAGGACCTCTGCCGGCGGCAAAGGGTCAGCGGGCGTCTCCGGCGGGGCGGGCTGTGTCTCCTCGGCGGGCGTCTCGGGGGCGGCGGGCTGTGTCTCCTCGGCGGGCGTCTCGGCCGCTGCAGGCTTTGGCTCTTCAACCGGTGCCTCAGCCCCCGCGGGCTGTCTATGGTCGACGGGGGTCTCGGCCGTGGCCTGTGTCTCCGCGGCGGGCGTCTCAGCCGGGGGCTGTGTCTCTTCGACGGGCGTCTCGGCCGGGGCCTGTGTCTCTCCGACGGGCGTCTCAGCCGTGGCCTGAGTCCCCTCGGCGGGTGCCTTGGCCGCAGGCGGCGTGCGCGGGCTCTTGGCCGCGGGCTTGCTCGTGGGTTTGGGCGGTCGCCGCGGCCCTCTGCTCACCTTCGGAGGCGGCAGGGGCACGACCCCGAAGATCGATGCGAGTTTCGGCAGTTGACTCCCGAAGCGAGCCACCGCGGCCAGCAGCTCCGACGACGGTTCCACGGGGAGACTGGCCGGTACCACGAGCGAGCGCACGGGGGCGAGAGCGAGAGCGTCGAGCACGGCGATCCATCGCTCGGTGGTGGCGTCGGCGGTGAGCGATGCGGAGGTGGCATCGGCCAGCCTGGTAGCGACCTCGACGGGAAACGGCACGCCGGCCTTGGGCGGCCGAGACGAGAGCCGGAGAGCGCGCACGACGCGAGCGTCGGACAACGCCGCGCCGATCTCGTTGAGCCACTCCGCGAACTCGCGGTCCTGGCGTTGATTGAGTGCGGTGCGCAAAAGCGCGGCGAGATCGCGGGTGCTGTCGTCGCGTGCCGCGTCGCTCGCGGCGGCCACGACGGAGCGCAGATCCCGAAGGTCGATCTCCTCGGCATGAGCCAGCGCCGCCTCGGCGCGGTCGTGCCACTCGGCGATGCGGAGCTTGGGCAGCAGGTTCTCAGCGAGCGCCACGAGCGGCTCGGGTTTGATCTCGGGCTTGCCCTCGGCGCGAAGTTCGAGATTTTGCTCCTCGATCTTCTGGCGAAGGGCCGGCACACCTCCACGCAGGACTTCCTCCGCGATCGGGCGCTCTTCTTCGGGGAGTTCGGCCAGCATTGCGTCTCGATGTGTGCGGCCCGGACGAAGTCGCTTGGGCCGGGGCTTTGCCGGCTCGGGCGCCGGTCGCGGCGGTCGCTCGGTACGCGGGGGACGGTCGGTGCGCTCGGGACGCTCGCCGCGCTCGGGGCGCGCCGTGCCCTGCGCCCGCTCCCCGCGTTCGCCCGGCGGACGACGGGCGCGGTCGCCCGCGGCCGGGCGTGCCCGATCGCTGTCGGGCCGGTCCGCGCGGCCCTCGGGTCGCCGTGGTCGATCACCTTCGGGTCGATCGGTCCGCCGCGGGGGCCGATCGCGGCGGTCGTCGCGGCCCCGCGCCGTCTTCTCGGCAAGGGTGCTGATGACTGGTTGAAACTCGGCGCCGTTGCCGACGACGGAAATGCGCTGCGGTTCCTTGCGTGCGATCTTCGAGGGGAGCACCTGCAAAATCGTGATGCCGTCAAGGTCGAAGTCGGCGTCGACGCGCACGGTGTCGCCGACCTTGGAGCCGTCGGGAAGTAGGCCTCCCTCTACGGTGCCTCGCGGTTCGCGGGCACCGGCAGCGCGCCACGTCCACGTTCCGTCCGCGCGAGTGCTCGTGAGTTCCACTTCGATCCTGCGAGACATGCTTTGCAGACGCTAGTAGCAGGGCGCGTCTCCCGGCGAGGAATGGAGCCACCGCGCACTCGCATCGACACGAGGTTGGAATGCTCGTCGCGTACGCGCGATGAACTTGTCGTCGGCGCCCACGCGCACGTTGCGCGAGATCGCGGATGCAACAGTTCCCAGCCTTTCCGGGCGAACGCCCATAATCCTCGTTATGTAAAGTAAATCCGCAGACGCCTGGACCAGGCCCCCTAACCTGCGGCGATGGTCGAGGGTGCATACGACGGCTTCCCGCCGTGGTTCTTCGACCGGATCGATTCCTCCGACGACCGCGAGTTCTACGAGCCGGCGCGATTGGTGACGCACATCGATGATGACGCGATCCGCGCCGTGGGTGAGCTCTATCGCGAACTTGGCATCGGTGCACCCACGGCGCCGCGCGTGATCGATCTGATGGCGTCGTGGATTTCGCATTTTGTCGAGGCTCCGGGGTGGTTGACCGTGCTCGGCATGAACGCGCTCGAACTCACGAACAACACCGCGGCGAGCGAGCGCGTCGTGCACGACCTCAACGTCGACCCACGGTTGCCGTTCGCTGACGCGTCGTTCGATGCGGCCACCTGCTGTGTATCGGTCGACTATCTCACGCGTCCCATCGAGGTGTTCGACGACGTGGCGCGCGTGGTCAGGGCGGGCGGCATGTTTGTCTGCACGTTCTCGAATCGCTGCTTTCCCACCAAGGCCATCACCGGCTGGCTGAGCACCGACGATGACAGGCACTGCGCACTCGTACGCGAATACTTCCGGCGCGCATCAGGCTGGGAGGAACCCACCGTCGAACGCCGCGCGACGGCCGGAGATCCCCTCTTCGCGCTGTGGGCCCGCCGAATGGAGAGGGACTAATCGTCGGCGCGCTGGGCCACAGAGTTCGGCGTGACGTTCACCTTCGGCTCGTAGGCCACGGCCGCGACCGTGCGGCCGGGCCCGCCAAGGGTGGTGCGCAAATGCTCGCGGCACGCCCCACACGGTCCGTAGAAGCGCTCCACGGCAGGCTCGCCGCAGCGCGGACACGTGAAGACATCGGCGTCTGCCACGGACCCGAACCTAGTAGCCCGGTACGGTGCGAAGCGTGAACCGTGCCACTCCCCTACTGCTCGGTCTCGTGACGATGGCCGCGGCCTGTGGTGGCTCATCGTCAACGTCGTCGAGCTCAGCGACGACGTTGGCGCTGCCGACGGCGACCACGCTGCGGTCTCCGACCACATCATCCAACTCGGTCCCGGAGACCAACGCGGCGTCTGTCGCGACCACCGCGCCGGCGTCCGCCGCGGTCGCCGAGCGCCGCTACGCCGACAAGGGTCCCTACGACGTCGGCGTCGTTGCTCTCAATATGAACGACCGCCCGCTGATCGTGTGGTACCCGGCCGAGGCGGGTTCATCGGCCGGCAAGGATCAAGGCCGTTACGACATGCGCGCGTTCCTACCGGCCGACGAGCAGAGCAAGGTCGCCGCGAGCGACGCCACGGTCTTCAAGATGGATGCGTACAAAGATGTTCCGGCGCCAAACGACGACGGTCCGTTCCCGCTCGTGCTGTTCAGTCACGGGCTCGGCGGTTTCGCGACGCAGTCGAGCTTTCTCACCACGCATCTCGCTTCATGGGGTTTCGTCGTCGTGGCTCCCGAACATGAGTCGCGCGACCTCACCGCGGTGCTGAGTGACAAGGTCGGGCAGGGACAAGACGACATCGCCGACCTCAAGGAGGCCATCGGTTTCGTCACCGACCCGGCGAACTTCACGTTGGCGTCGATCGTCGACAGCAAGCGCGTGGCCGTGATCGGCCATGACGCGGGCGCCCTCGCCGCCCTCAAGCTCTCCTCTGAGGCCTCGGTGGCCACGTTCGTTGCGCTCGCGGCCGGGCCCGACACCACCCCACCGACCAAGCCCGGTTTGTTCGTCGCGGCGGGCGCCGACACTGTCGTCCCCGTCGGCACGATCGAATCGGCGGTCGCTGCGCTGCCGGCGCCGAGGCGGCTCGTCGTGATCGGCAACGCCAGCCACCTGGCCTTCCTCGACGTCTGCACGCTCGGACGTGACCAGGGCGGCGTGCTGCAGATCGCGAAGGCAGCAGGCGTACCCGTTCCCGACTCGCTGCTCAGTCTCTACGCCGACGGTTGCGCGACGAAGTATCTGAAGGCGGAGGACGCGTGGCCGCTCATCGACCACATCGTCACTGCGCAGCTTCGCTCCGGGTTCGGCCTCGACGCGGAAGCGGTCGGGCTGGGGCCTGAACTCAGCGCGGCGTGGTCGCCGATCGACGTGAAGGTCGAGGATGCTTGAGCGGACTCGCTGAGCGCGGCCGCCCGGCCGTCGACGTGCTGGCGGAGCTCGACGCGATGCGGTCGGGCGACGTGCGGTGGCGCGACGGTCGGGCCTTCACACTGGTGTACTACGCGGGCCCCGAGCTGTACGAGGTGGCGCGCCAGGCCTACGAGCTCTACATGGCCGAGAACGGTCTCAACACCAACGCCTTCCCCAGTCTGGCGCGCATGCAGTCTGAGGTGGTCGAGATGGTGCTCGGACTCATGCACGGCTCGACCGCGGCGGGCTTCATGACATCGGGCGGCACGGAGAGCATCCTCATGGCGGTGCTGGCCGCGCGCGAACGCGGTCGCGCCGAGCGCAACGTCGCTGCGCCTGAAATGGTGTTGCCGGCGAGCGCGCACGCCGCGTTCGAGAAGGCGGCCCACTACTTCGGGGTGAAGAGCGTGAGAGTTCCGGTGCGCGCCGACTGGCGGGCCGACGTCGACGCTATGGCCGCTGTCGTGAACGATTCCACCGTGCTGGTCGTCGGCTCGTCACCTCAATATCCGCAGGGAGTGGTCGACCCAATCGAGGCGATCGCGGCGATCGCCTCCGATCGAGGCATCTCGTGTCACGTCGACGCGTGCATGGGAGGGATCACGCTCCCGTTCCTCGAGCAACTCGGACGTGCGATCCCGCCGTGGGACTTTCGCGTCGATGGGGTGACCTCGATCTCGGTCGATCTGCACAAGTTTGGCTACACGGCGAAGGGCGCGTCGGTGATCGCGTACCGCACGAAAGAGCTGCGCCGCTACCAAACGTTCGTCACCGACAACTGGTTGGGCGGACTGTACGGATCGTCGGGCGTGCTCGGCACCAAATCCGGTGGCGCCATGGCGGCCGCGTGGGCGGTCATGAACCACCTTGGCCAAGACGGGTACCGGCAACTCACCGCAACCGCGAGGGCGGCGACCGAGCGGCTCGCCGTCGGCATCGGTGAGATCGACGGGCTGGTGTTGCGGGCCGAGCCCGACACCACACTGCTGGCGTTCGGTGCCACTGGCGACGTCGACGCATTCGCGGTCGCCGATGCGCTTTGGCGCCGTGGGTGGTACATCGATCGCCAAGGTCCACCGCCCAGCCTGCATTGCACGATCAACGCCGCGCACGACGCGGTGATCGACGGCTTCCTGGCTGATCTCGCCGCGTGCGTCGACGAGGTACGCACGAGTGCGCGCTCGGGCGGTCAAGGGGCGTACGGCACAATCGAATAGACGGGGCGACGGCAACTAGAATTGGCTGATGGCCCTTCCCAAGCAGCAGCCCACGTCCACCGTCGCCGACGAGCGCCTTCTGCGTAAGCAACGCCTGGCCGCGGGCTTTCGCATCTGGGGTCGTCTCGGTTACGACGAAGGGCCTGCCGGTCATATCACCGCTCGCGATCCCGAGCGTTCTGACCACTTCTGGGTGAATCCGTTCGGCAAGCACTTCAGCCTCATCTCGGTGAGCGACCTCTTACTCGTCAACCACCACGGCGAAGTCGTCGAGGGCGACCAGCCCGTGAACCGCGCCGCATTCGCGATTCACTCCGCCATCCACGCCGCCCGCCCCGACGTGGTCGCCGCGGCGCACTGCCATTCGGTGCACGGCAAGGCGTGGTCGTCGCTCGGCCGCCTACTCGATCCCATCACGCAAGACTCCTGCTCGTTCTACGAGGACCACGCGCTGTTCGACGACTTCACCGGGGTCGTGCTCGACGTCGAGGAGGGCAAGCGCATTGCTCACGCGCTCGGCGGCAACAAGGCGGCGATCCTCCGCAATCACGGACTGCTCACCGTCGGCACCACCGTCGACGCCGCCGTGTGGTTCTTCGTCGCGATGAACCGCTCGGCGCATGCGCAGCTGCTGGCCGAGGCGGCGGGCAGGCCCCACCTGATCGACCATGAGAACGCCACGCTCACCCGTGGGCAAGTCGGCTCCGAGGCCGCGGGCTGGTTCAGCTTCCAACCGATGTTCGAGTGGATCAGCAAGCTCGAACCTGACCTCTTCGACTGACTCGGCCATCCGGCGCATATCGCCGCGCCGGGGGCGATGATCGCTAGATTGGCCTTGTCGCCGATCCCCCGCGGGAGAGTCCAAGGGCAACGTTGCCCGCGGACGCCGAAGGAGCAACCTCCCCGGAATCTCTCAGGCACCAGGACCGCAGGGGGGAGACACCGCTGGAGAGCAGGTGCGCGAGCACCTCACCGATGGGGAAAGCCCGCACGGGCACATCTCTCAGGTCCAAGGACAGCGTGGGGAGCCAACCGAGGTGCCACCCGCCGATCGGAGCCGACCCATGCGCATGCCCCCCGATCTCTTCGAGGCTTTCTCCTCCCGCCACATTGGCCTGAGCGAGGACGACGAGAACAAGATGCTGGCCGAACTGGGCGTGGCGACGCGTGCCAACCTGATCGCCCAGACCGTCCCGGCCACGATCCGCCTCGACGGCGCGCTGGCGTTGCCACCGGCGCTGACCGAACCGGAAGCACTCGCGCTTCTACGCGCGAAGGCCGCCCGTAACCAGGTGTTCACCTCGCTCATCGGCCTCGGTTATTCGGACACCATCACTCCCCCGGTGATCGCGCGGAACGTCCTCGAGAACCCGGCCTGGTACACCGCCTACACCCCGTATCAGCCAGAGATCAGCCAGGGACGCCTCGAAGCACTCCTGAACTTCCAGACGATGGTCGCCGACCTCACCGCGATGGACCTCGCCAACGCGTCGCTTCTCGACGAAGCGACGGCGGCCGCGGAGGCTATGACGATGAGCCGGCGTCTGTCGCGCCACGCGGGTCACGTTTTCTTCATCGACGAGGGCTGTCATCCACAGACGATTGCCGTGATCGAGACGCGAGCTGAGCCGATCGGTATCGAGGTGGCCGTGGGTGACCCAACTGTCGATCTCGACCTCGAGCAGACGTTCGGAGTGCTGCTCGCGCTCCCCGCTTCAACCGGCGCGCTGTTCGATTGGACGGCGATGATCGAGCGGGTCCATGAGGCCGGTGGCCTCGCCACGGTCGTCGTCGATCTGCTCGCGCTCGCCCTGATCACGCCGCCGGGTCAGATGGGCGCCGACATTGTCGTCGGTTCGTCACAGCGCTTCGGTGTGCCCCTCGGCTTCGGCGGACCTCACGCCGCGTTCATGGCCACGCGTGAGCAACACGCGCGGGCCCTTCCAGGTCGACTCGTGGGCGTGAGTACCGACGCCGCCGGCCGGCCCGCGCTGCGACTCGCGCTTCAGACCCGCGAACAACACATCCGCCGCGAGAAGGCCACCAGCAATATCTGCACCGCGCAGGTGCTCCTGGCGGTGATGGCGGCGTTCTACGCGGTGTGGCACGGGCCCGAGGGCGTCGGCCGCATCGCGCGCCGCGTGCACCGACTCACGTCAATGCTCGCCGCGGGCATCAAGGCCGGTGGGTTTCAACTTGTGCACGATTCGTGGTTCGACACCATCGCAGTGCGAACGGCGGGCCGCTCCGGCGAGATCTGCGCCGCCGCCCGCGCGCGGAAAATCAATCTTCGTTTCATCGACGACGACACCGTGGGGATCTCGCTCGACGAAACGACGACGCTGTCTGTTGTTAACGACGTCTGGGAGGCATTCGGGTTGAGCACTCCCGTCTCCGACCTCGGCGACATTGATGAACAGGGCATACCCGCCGATCTGCGACGGTCCGGAGAGATCCTCGTCCATCCCGTGTTCCGCCGTTATCACAGCGAGCACGAAATGCTGCGTTACCTGCGCCGTCTCGCCGACCGCGACCTCGCACTCGATCGCACGATGATCCCGCTCGGGTCGTGCACGATGAAGCTGAACGCCACGAGCGAGATGATCCCGGTGACGTGGCCTGAGTTCGCCGCGATTCACCCGTTCGCGCCGATCGATCAGGTGGGCGGGTACCTCGAGATGATCCACGAACTCGAAGCCGCGTTGCTCGAGCTCACCGGCTACGACGAGGTGTCGCTACAACCCAACGCCGGGTCGCAAGGCGAACTGGCCGGACTGCTCGCCATACGCGCGTACCACCGCTCGCGTGGCGACGAAGAGCGCACCGTCTGCCTGATCCCCTCCTCGGCGCACGGCACGAACGCCGCGTCGGCGGTCATGGCGGGCATGCGCGTCGTGGTCGTGGCCTGCGACGAGCGCGGCAATGTCGACCTCGAGGATCTGCGCCGGCTGGTCCGCGAACACGGCGACCGCCTCGCCGCGTGCATGGTCACCTACCCGTCGACCCATGGGGTGTTCGAGGCGGGGATCACCGATCTCTGCGAGATCGTCCACGCCGCGGGCGGGCAGGTATACGTCGACGGCGCCAATCTCAACGCCCTCGTCGGCATCGCCAAGCCGGGGTGGTTCGGTGCCGACGTCAGTCACCTGAACCTCCACAAGACGTTCTGCATCCCCCACGGTGGTGGCGGCCCCGGCGTGGGGCCCGTCGCCGCGAAGGCCCACCTGGCGCCGTTTCTTCCCTCGCATCCACTGCGTCCGGAGGCCGGCCCGGCCACCGGTGCGGTCATCGGCCCTGTCGCCGCCGCGCCATGGGGTTCCGCGAGCATCCTGGCGATTCCGTGGGTTTACATCACGCTCATGGGTCCCCACGGGCTCACGGCGGCGACGGAAGCCGCGATTCTCAACGCGAACTACGTCGCGCACCGACTGCACCCGCATTTTCCTGTTCTCTACGCGGGTGAACGGGGCCGCGTCGCGCACGAGTGCATCATCGACCTCCGCCCGATCACGAAAGCGACGGGCATCACCGTCGACGATGTTGCCAAACGCCTCACCGATTACGGCTTCCACGCCCCGACGATGAGCTTCCCTGTGGCGGGCACGTTGATGGTCGAACCTACCGAGAGCGAAAGCAAAGCCGAGCTCGACCGCTTCTGCGACGCCATGATCGCTATCCGTTCGGAGATCGATCGGGTTGCGAGCGGCGAGTGGACGAGCGCCGCCAGCCCGTTGCGACATGCTCCGCATCCCGCGGCCGATGTCGCCACCGACGCCTGGGATCGCGCCTACACGCGCGACGAGGCCGCTTTCCCGTTGGCGTCGTTGCGGACCACGAAGTACTGGCCGCCGGTGGGGCGTATCGACGCGGCGGCGGGCGATCGCAACCTCGTGTGCGCATGCCCTCCGATCGAGGAGTACGCGAACTGATCAGCGCTTGGCCACGAACGGAGTGGCCACGACACGGCCGGCGAGGTCGGTGCCGCGCAGATCGATAGAGACTTCGGTGCCTTCGGCGGTGTCGGGCGGGAGGAAGCCGAGCGCGATGCCGTGGCCGAGTACGGGTGAGAAGTTCCCACTGGTGGTACGGCCGGCCACGGAGCCGGCGATAAGCACATCACACTCGGCACGGGGCGGTCGGCGTCCCGCCACGCTGATACCGCGCAGCTTCCGGGCAGGCCCCGTGGCTCGCTCCGCTTCGAGCGCGGCCTTGCCTCCGAACTCGGGTTTGCTCCACCCCACCACCCACCCGAGTCCGGCCTGCAAAGGCGTGATCCCAGGACCGAGCTCGTGGCCGTGCAGCGGCAGCGCGGCCTCGAGCCGCAGCGTGTCCCTCGCCCCGAGACCGGCAGGCGTGGCGCCGGAGTCGATGAGGGCCCTCCACAACGCAGGCGCATGGTCGGCGGGCACGGCGAACTCCAGGCCGTCTTCGCCCGTGTAACCGGTGCCGGCGACGAGCCCCGACGCGCCGCGCCAGGAGAACGCGCCCACCCGGAACCGTCCGATGGCCGCCGCTTCGGGAAGTAACGCGGCGACCGTGGCTCGGGCCTCTGGCCCCTGGACGGCGATGATCGCCCGCTCGCTCGTGACGTCGGTTCCGCCGATCGCTTCGAGGACGCCCGACGTGTTCGACGCGTTGGGCATGACATCGAAGCGTTCGGGCGTGACCCACCACACGATGATGTCGTCGACGACGGAACCATCGTCGGCGCACAGGTGGGTGTACTGAGCGCGGCCGGGCTCGATCTTGTTCAGGTCGTTCGTGAACGCACCCTGCAAGCGGTCGAACGCTCCCCCACCCTCGACGCGCACCGTGCCGAGATGGCTTACGTCGAACACGGCGACCGTGTTTCGACAAGCGAGATGCTCGGTGATCGTGCCCGTGGGATACGAGATCGGCATCTGCCAGCCACCGAACTCGACGAGCTTCGCGTTCAACGCCCGATGCTCGGCGTCGAGCGGCGAACGGCGCAACCCGCTCATGACTCAGCCCTCACGAGAGCGCGCAGGTGGTGGCCCCCGCCAGGTCGGTGAGGCAGAAGCGCAGTACGAGGTCGTGGTACGCGCGACGGTCGAGCAGATAGACGCGCACCCCGGGATGAGTCTCGGTGAGGCGGCGGATCTTGCGGCGCTTAGGCCCGAGTAGGCCTTGCCGCAGTGTCGTGATCTCGACGTAGAGATCGAATCCGGGCAGGTAGAAGTCGGGCGTAAAGCCCTCGCGGGGCCGTCCGTCGCCGTTGAAGTCGAGGATGAAGGTGCGGGGCTCGTACTCCCAGGCAACGCCGAACGAGTCGAGCAGTTCGGCGAGTTGGGCTTCGGCCGGATGGGCGAAGCGGATCACGAACGAGCGGCCCGCCGCGTCGGCTCGGAGACGGGACTGGTCTTGGCCGGACGCAACTCGACGATTGCGGCGTCGATCTCGCCCTTGACCCCGGCGAGGGGCAGGACGTTCAGCACACCCTGGCCCTTGCGCACCGCGTCGATCAGCTCGTCGCCCCGGCACAGCACCACCTGGCTGCCCGAGATGACGATGTGGGCGGCGGCGATGTCGAGCTCGAGGTGGGTGCGCAGGTAGCTGAATACGTCTCGGACGGTCTCGAGGCGAATGCCCGCATCGAGCAGGTTCTTGATGACCTTCAGCTCGAGGAGGTCGCGGTAGGAGTAGCGGCGGCGGCTGCCGCTGCCGGCGGCGTCGGTGAGCGACGGGCGCACCAGGTCGGTGCGTGCCCAGTAGTCGAGCTGGCGGTAGGTGATGCCGACGACCTGGGCGGCGGCGGTGCCGCTGTACCCCGCTTCTGACACAACACGCTCCTGGGTTCGAGGGCGGGGTCTCCGGACGATGACATCGCCGTAGTTACGCCGTTGTGACCCCAGGCTACGGACCCGGCGCGCGCCGGTCAATTACCCTGCCCGATCAGGCAAAGTCCTCCGGACTGACCTGGTCGATGAAGTGGCGGAACTCGTCGACGAGTTCCTCGGCCTTCTCCGTCTCGGGCTCGGCCGGAAGCTGACCCGCCTCGTCGAGCACGGCCTCTTCGGCAAAGATCGGCGACCCGGTCCGCACGGCAAAGGCGATGGCGTCGGACGGGCGGCTCGAGACCCTCCGGCGGTTGGTGCCCACCTCGAGTTCGAGCTCCGCGTAAAACGTGTGGTCACGGAGCTCCGTGACGACCACCTTGTTCAGGGAGGCCGCCAGCGACTGCACGACGTCGCGGAGCAGGTCGTGGGTCATCGGCCGGGGAGGCTGTTCCCCCTCGACGGCGGACACGATCGCCATGGCTTCCGGGTGTCCGATGTAGATCGGTAACACCCGCTGGGCCCCCTCTTTCTCGCGCAGCAGCAGAAGGGGCGAGTTGGCGGGCATCTCGACCCGCACACCGACGAGCTCCATCTCCACCATCGACCAAACGCTACCCCTCCCGGCCAATCTGTGCTCGGGCGTCGGGGTAGAGAAGCGACACGGCCGAATCCGGATCTTTGACAAGTCGTTCCCGGTCGACGGCCACGACGTCGTGGGTGTCGCGGTAGCGGCCTTCGTGGTCGAGGCCGAACCCGATCAGGTACTGGTCGGCGACGGGAAATCCCCGATAGCGCAGCGGCACGGGTGCCAATCGCCGGCTGACCTTGTCGAACAACGTGCAGACATCGAGTGAGGCCGGTCCACGCGTCGCCAGCTCGGACAGAAGAAACGCAAGCGTAAGACCGGTGTCGACGACGTCGTCGACCAACACAACCGCGCGACTGTTGATGTCGGTGCGCAAGTCCATCATGAGGCGCACGCGCCCGCTGCCCGCCCGGTACGGCGAGATCGACAGGAAGTCGATCTCGGGTACGACGGTCAACGCGCGCATGAGGTCGGCGAGGAAGGGCAGCGCGCCCTTCAGCACGCCGACGAGCACGACACCGTCCTCATGATCGCGGGAGATCTCGCCCGCGAGACGCGCGATCTCGGCGGCAATCTGCGCGCGGGTGAATCGCGTGCCGTTCGTAGGGGCGCGGTTAGACACCGTCGGTGTATGACCGCAGCGCCTCGCGCAGAACGACCGCGCGCAACTCATGACCAAGGCGGGTGAGTTCGGAGAGCGCGGCGCCGGCTTCTTCTCGCGCACGCGGGTTGCGTTGTTTTACGAGAGGCAGGATGACTTGCTCGAAGAGGCTGGACTCGCGGTCGGCGATGCTGCGGTACATCCTCAGGTGACGGGCTTCGATGCCGTGGCGGTAGAAGCCGGCGGCGAGGCGCACCACCGTGAGGGCCTGCTCGTCGTAGTACGACGATGGTCCGACCTTGCGGGCGGTGATCAGTCCGAAGTGCTCCAGCTCGGTGATGGCCGCGGACGGGAGTCCCGATGCTGCCGCGAGCTCTTCGATGGTGAAGCTCACCCCGGGCATCTCTGACGCCGCGGCACTGCGAGATTTGTCCTGCATCCACGCGGGTACGCGCTCTGGCGTTTCGGTAGCGGGCTCCTCGGTGTCGTCGAGACGATCCTTAATCACTTTGAGCGGCAAGAAGTTGTCCTTCTGTTCGCGCAGAATGAAACGCAGCCGCTCGATATCGGCGGGATAGAATTTTCGATAGCCCGACGGTGTCCGCTCTGGATCGATCAATCCTTGGCTCTCAAGGAACCGGATCTTGGAGATCGTCACATCGGGAAACTCGTCTTGGAGCAGCGACAGGACCTCGCCGATCGAGAGATAGCCGCGGTCGCTCACGCTCGACCTTCGAGGAACATGAGATGGAACTTACCTATCTGAAGCTCGTCGCCGTGATGGAGCACGGCCCGCTCGATGCGCCCACCGTTCAGGTAGGTACCGTTCAGCGAACCAACGTCGACGGCGATGTAACCATCGGGTAACCGCTCGATCTCGCAATGGCGGCGCGAGACCGTGATGTCGTCGAGGAAGATCTCACTGCGGGGATGGCGTCCGGCGCGGGTGATCTGCGCTTCGAGCGGCGCGATGAGACCCGACTCCGAGCCGCCCCGTACGACGAGCACCGCGGAGCCGGCGGGGATGGTGCTCAGGTCAACGACGATGTCGTCGTCAGGGAGGAGCGACTCCTGCAGCGGGTCGAAGTGATGGAACGTGATGGTGGTGTCGTCTCGGCCCGACGAGGTCAGCGGCGCTCCGCACGACGGGCAGAAGCTCGCTTCGGCTGAGGTGCGGTGGCCGCAACGGGGGCAGGCGATGGTGGCCACGGATAGTGAAGGCTAACCGTCTATCAACGCTTGATAGCCAGCGGCGTCGAGGAGGCCGTCGAGCTCACCGGCATCGTCGGGATCGATCATGCACAGCCAGCCCGAGCCGTAGGGGTCCTCGTTCACGCGTTGTGGACTGTCGGCCAGGGCTTCGTTCACCTCGGCGATCGTCCCCGAGATGGGCGCGAAAATGTCGGAAACGGATTTCGTCGATTCGATCTCACTGAACGACTGGCCCGCGGCGACCCTCACGCCCAACGTTGGAACGGCGACGTAGACGACGTCGCCAAGGGCGTCTTGCGCAAAGTCGGTTATGCCGATACGTACACGGCCGTCGGGCTCGACGCGAGCCCACTCGTGGTCAGGCGAGTAGAGCAGGTCGGTCGGCACGGTCATGGCGGCGACGTTAGCCGCAGCCATGACCGTCAGAATCAGGAGCCCGGCAGTCGAAACCAGACGGTGAGCGCGTACTTCACCCCACGTGTTACGGGGCTCGAGCGATGCGGGTGCGTAACGAGCGAGGGCCACACGAGCAGCGTGCCGATCGCCATCTTCTCGTTGCTGAAGCCTTGTCGAGGGAACTCCAACACGCCGCCCTCGTAGCCTTCATTGAGGCGTACCGATCCGCTGATCTGAGCGACGTCGTGGTGCAACGGCAGGTCGGCGCGGCCGCTACCGGCGGCGTACTTGATAACGAACGCGTCGTGAACTCCGGCGTCGGCGATCGTCGGCCAGTGCGACCGAAGCATCGGTACGACGAGTTGACGCACATGTCCCTCGAGATTCGCGAACAGCACGGGGCTGATGGCCGCGAGCGACACCTCGCGGCCCGGGACCGGATCGTCGGGATCACTCGCCCAAGCACCGGTCGCCTCGGCTGCCCTGACAACCGCCCGGCACATCTCCGGCGTCCAGAACGCCGTGGAGAGCAGCTCGTCGGCTTCGGTTACGAGAGGCGACGCGGCCAGAGAGCCGTCGTAGGCCAGCACACGAGCCAGGTCGCCGCTTTGGTCAGTGGCCAGGGAGCGATCGAGCTCTTCCACATCGGCGTGCGACCCGAGCACGACCAGGGGTGATGCACCGGTGGCCGCGGCAACCACCCCTCCGCCCAACACGATGGCGTCGGTGCCCGTGCCGTCGAGCGTCAAGAAGATCTCGCTCTCGTTGGCGCCCGGCCCGCTAGCAGTGCGCGCGGCAACGACAGCGTGGCGACGACCGAACCAACCCCGACCCGGTGCGGGGGCGGCGAAGACGTCGGCCGCCCGCTGTTCGAGAGCGGCGACAAAGTCGTCACCGTCGCCGAACACGCGAGCCTCGTACGCCTCGATGACGAGCACGAGATCATCGGGTGCGCCCGCATCTAGCGCGCGATCTACTTCGAGCGTGTCGCCGGCGAGGATCGTGAGGACGCTCACTGCTGGCTGCGCTCCGCGCGTCCGAGCGCGAGGTTGCGGCGCATGATCGGGATGTAGGTCAAAGCGCTGTAGTAGCTCAGCGCGAGGCCCGGCACGGCGAAGAGATACGCGAACACCAGCGCCACCGTGTGGGCGGAGTTGTGCGCCGCGGCCAAAAGGAAGAGCGGGAACGCAATAAGAAGAGCGAACGTCGCGGCTTTGCCTACCAACGCGACGTCGAAGCGCTTCATCCCCATCAGCGTCAAGATGACGAGTGCGCCACCGACGATGACCTCCCGCACGACCACCGCAACACTTAGCCAGGTAGGGGCCGACCCGTCGATGATGATGCCACCGACGCCCACGATCAGGATGAGGCGGTCGGCGGTGGGGTCGAGGACCTTGCCCAACTCGCTCACCTGGTGAAAGTGGCGGGCGACGTAACCATCGACCCAGTCGGATGCGCCGAGTGCGGCGAGCAGCCACGCCGCCCCGGCGCGATCTTCCACGCCGAACAAGAGCCACAGGAACAGCGGGATACATGCCAGGCGCACGAACGAGATCACGTTCGGCACCGTGAGCACGCGGTCGGTGGTCATCGGAGAAGCCGGTGGGGCACCGGTCGATGGTAGGCGCATACGATCCGCCGCTATGAGCAAAGCGAGTTTGGACGGCCGGATCGCGTTCATCACGGGGGCCGGTTCCGGCCTGGGCGCGTCCTTCGCGCGCCGCCTGGCACGCGACGGTGCTGTCGTCGTGGCGAACGACATCAATGCCGACGCCGCTGCCGCCGTCGCGGCCGAAGTGGGTGGCGAGGCCCAGCCGTTCGACGTCGCCGACTCGGTCGCTTTCGATGCTGCGGTCGACAAGGTGGTGGCCACCCACGGACGGCTCGACATCATGATCAACAATGCAGGAATCGCGCCCCCGCCGGACCCGGCGCGTATCCAGCACATGATTACCAATCAGATGGCAAAGATGGAGCGGCGCTACGGCGACATGTCGCCGGTCGGCTCGTGGGCCACCATCACTGACGAGGCGTGGGACCGCATGATCCGGGTGCATCAATACGGCACCTTCTACGGCATGCGGGCCGCACTTCGGCACATGGAGGCGCAGCGCTCAGGCGTGATCGTGAACATCTCGTCGATCCTCGGGGTCAACCCTGCCGCCGGCGCTCCCCATTACGGCGCCGCGAAAGCCGCCATCGTGTCGCTCACGCGTTCGGCGGCCGTCGAGGAGGCACCGTTCGGTATCCGCGTGAACGCCGTATGTCCCGGTTACATCGATACTCCCCTACTCGCGCCGTTCGATGATGAGATGCGCGCCCTGGTGATGATGCGGATCGGCACGAATCGCATGGGCCGCGCCGAGGAGATCGCCGAGCTCGTACGGTTCCTTGCCGGCGATGAGTCGAGCTACTGCACCGGGGAGATCTTCACTGCTTCGGGGGGCTACGGCTGATGCCGACGATCTTCACCCGGATCATCAACGGTGAGATTCCTGGCACCTTTGTATGGCGTGACGACCTCTGCGTGGCATTCATGTCGATCAATCCGATCAACCGCGGACACGTACTAGTGGTACCGATCGCGGAACTCGACCATTGGATCGATCTCGAGGCGGGTCTGGCCGAACATCTGATGGCAGTGTCCCGAACGATCGGCCGCGCGCAGCAGGCCGCGTTCGCCCCGGCGCGCGTAGGCCTGATGATCGCGGGCTTCGAGGTTCCCCATGTGCACATCCACGTGATCCCGATGGAGTCGATGGCCCATCTGTCGTTCGCCAATGCTGCCGCCTCTGTGAGCCCTGAGGAGCTCAAAGCCGCCGCCGACGCGATTGTGGCCAAGCTCTAGAGCAGGGCGGGTGTCCCCGGATCGACGGGAGCGATGAGATCATCTCCCCGGTTGCGCACGTTGTTCACGGCCGTGGATACGGGGTGCATCGTGAGGAGGTTGTCGGGCGCGGGCACGAGGAGTTGGCCGAGGCTAACGAGGTCGTCGTTGCCGCGGTCGAGCCAGGTGCCCCAGGCCGCCGGCGGGAGGATCACGGGCATCCGATCGTGTACCGCTGACATGGTCTCGTTCGCGTTCGTGGTGATCACCGAGCACGAGTGGAGCCACGGACCGTCGGGGTCGGCCGGGTCCTTCCAGGCCTCCCAGAGCCCGGCCACGGCCAACGGTTCTCCATCGAGGCGATGAACAAACATGGGTTGCTTCGCCGGTTTGCCCTTCGGACCTACGAGACCCGGCGTGACCTTCCACTCGTAGAAGCCGTCCATGGGAATAAGGCAGCGCTTGCGCTTGAACGCGGCCTTGAAGGCGGGCTTCGTCGCCAGACCCTCCGAGCGGGCGTTGATCATCTTCGACGCGATCTTCATGTCCTTGGCCCATACCGGCACGAGGCCCCAGTGGAAGACCTCGAGCCGGCGAACACCGTCGGCGCCCTCGACTATGCCGTACACGTCGTTCGTCGGAGCGGTGTTGTAGTTCGCCGGAAGCGACGTCTCGGTCGGCACAGCGTCGAAGTACCGGGCGATTTGGTCCGGCGGCGATGTCGACACGTAGCGGCCACACATGTGCGTCGACGTTATCGCCGCCGTGGCCGCGATCGTCGCTACGGAACGCGTGACCAGGCCACGGCGATGTCGGCGGCGAGGCCGGCGTTGGCCTCGGCGAGAGCCAGATTCGCGGGAACGCTGCGACCCTGCGTGACCGCGCCGATGCGTTGGAGAACAAACGGTGTGAGGGCGCCCCCCCGGATCCCGGCGGCTTCGGCATCCAACAGCGCGGCCGTGAGCGCGCGATCGAGTTCGGTGGCGGGCAACTCGTCGGGCTCGGGTATCGGGTTCACGACGAGGAGGCCGGCATCGAGTCGTGACCGCGCTCCGTGCACTGCGGCGATCTGGTCCGCGGATTCCACGCGGTGGGGCACGGGAAGGCCGCTCGAGCGCGTATAGAACGCGGGGAAGTGGTCGGTGCGGTAACCGACGACGGCCACGCCGAGGGTTTCGAGCAACTCCAGCGTGCGGGCGAGGTCCAGGAACGCTTTGGCGCCCGCGCTCACACAGATCACGGGATGGTGCGCGAGCGCGTCGAGGTCGGCACTGACATCGCCGGTGAGCTCGACGCCGCGGTGCACTCCGCCGATGCCCCCAGTGGCGAATACCGAGATGCCGGCAAGGTGGGCAAGGGCCAACGCGGCCGAGACCGTAGTCATCCCCTCCGCCCACCCAAGCCCCACGGCCACAGCGAGATCTCGCTCCGCGACCTTTCGCGTTCCCGTCAACACCCGCTCGTGGTCACCATCGTCGATGCCCACCCGAGCGGTGCCGTCGAGCACGCACGTGAGCGCAGGCACCGCGCCCATGGCCCGCACCGCGGCGAGGCAACGCTCGAGCGCATCGGCGTTTGCCGGTGCAGGAAGGCCGAGCAAGCTGAAAATGGTCGACTCGAGCGCAACCACCGGACGATGCTCGCTGAGCGCGACCGCCACCTCGTCGGAGAGTGTGGGTCGGAGAGCCACGGCGATCAGCTTGGCCGATGGCGGCGCCCTAAATGCACTTACCCGACGTCGATGGTCAGCACCCCTGCGTTCTGCGTGACCGTGAAATCGCGCACGCGGTCGAGACCTATCACCCAGTTCATCTGGGCTTCGAAGTCCTCCTGCTTGACGACGTCGACCACCTTCGACGTGTTCACGACAGGTGGCCCGACGTAGGTGACGGTGAACGTGGGAGCGTTCTGGTCGATAGCCGAGGTCGGGAAGAGCCGCACAGAAAGGAACGCGTTGCCCTTTACCTGGACCGGGTTTCCCGCAGTGTTCAGGAACGGCTTTGACCGGTAGCCGACGTCCACCCCGAAGCGGTCGGCGGGCGCGTTGAGCCGGAACGTGAACGTGACCCGGTCGAAGCACGAGCGTTGCGCCACGTTGATGTCGGTAAGCAGAGACGTGGCCGTCGTGGCCATCTCGATGGACTGGTCGGAGGTCCCACGCGAGAACGCGCAGGTTCCCGACGAGACGAGCCAGTAGCCGTTTCCGGTGACTGTCGCGGCAATGCCGACGACGCGTTGGTAGCGCGCCTGGCCCCCTAGTGACCCACGGAAGAGCGCACTACCGAACGCGAAGACTCCGCCGTCGGCGGCGGCGAGCCAGTACCCCTTGCCGTCGGGGGCGGCGGCGATGCCGACGATGGGCGCGTTGATCGCTTGGGCGCCGAGGGACCCGAAGAATCCGGCGCTGCCGAACGCGAAGACTCCGCCGTCGGCGGCGGCGAGCCAGTACCCCTTGCCGTCGGGGGCGGCGGCGATGCCGACGATGGGCGCGTTGATCGCTTGGGCGCCGAGGGACCCGAAGAATCCGGCGCTGCCGAACGCGAACACTCCCCCATCGGCCGCCGCTTCCCAGTAGCCGCCTCCGGTCGGAACCGGCGCGAGTCCCACGATTGGCGAGGCCAACACCGTCGATGACGTCGAGCCCAGGTTCGCCGCGTCGCCGAACCCGGCGACGTCAGGACCGAGATCGACGGGACGGTCGGCCGATGCCACGGAGGGCGTCAGGGTGACGGTCGTGATCAGGGCTATCGCTAGGAACCCCTGGCGGATGCGGATCATCGCGACTCCTTGCTGTCTCAGACCGTTCTGGCCCCAGATTCTTCGGGCTGAGGCGGTCGGTCCTCTTCTACTGCCACACCTGTAACCGGAAAGAAGGCCGAGTACTCGCGTTGTCGCCGCCGATGGAGCCAGAGCCAGCACGACCAGCCGATGAGAAGGATCGCCCAGAAGCTGATGAAGCGGTACAGCAACACGGTCGCCAGGGCGTCGCGGCCGGTCATGTGCGCGTGCACGAGGGCGGCGGTCACCCCGGCCTCGAAGACACCGATACCGCCCGGGGTCAGGGGAAACGAAAGGACGGCCTGCCCGGCCGCGTAGGCAATCACAATGCTCGTGAAACTGACGGGGGCGTCGAGCGCACGGGCGGCTAGGAACAGACACGCGCAGTCAGCCGCCCAGTTCGCCACGGCGTAGCCGAACAGTACGAGCCAATCACGACGGCGAAGCTCGACCGCCGCAAGCCTCGCGGCGAAGCGTTGCCAGGTGTGGTGCGGATCGACGGGGTGGTTGATGATCTTGCGGCTCACGCGCAGGAGCACCATCGCGAAGGGCGTGAGGAGGAGTGGCGCGCTCGCGGTGATGATCATCGTCGCGAGCAAGCCGACGATCACAACGGTAATGATCAACGTCCCCAGGCCGAAGCTCGAGCTTCCCTTCGCGCCTATGACGGAGAAGACAGTAAGTCCCACCGTCGACACGACGGTGATGGTTACGAGCACCCAGCCCACCACCACGTGGTGCAGTCCGCGGCGGCGGAACTCGCGGTACATGAACGCGTTGGCGAGCACCGGTCCTCCAGGCGCTGAGAACGCGATAGCGCTTTGCGCGTACGCGAGCGCGAGCGCCGAGCCCGGGCTCACTCGGGCACCGACGCGACCAAACACCCGCCGCTCCGTAGCCGCAACCATCACGACGGAGAAAAACTCGAGGGCGATCGCCAGGGCCAACAGACTGCGATCGATCTTCGGAAATCGTTCCAGCGCGTCCGTCAAGGCATCGCTGTTCGCGAGCGCAAGGAGGGCGACGCCGGCCATCGAACCGACGCCGAGGACGAGGCGCAGGAGGTTTCGGGTCGTGCGCGACCGCCACGGGAGCAAGGCGGCGAGCGCGCTAAGGGGGGAGCGAACTTCGTCGGCGTCCTCGTCGACCGAAACGGTCGACAGAGCGCTCTCGTCGGAGCTCAGGGGCACGGGAGCAGTGTCGCATGGGATCGGTTGAAACCAACTCCCCGGACGGGGTTCATTCAACCCAACGGATTCGGATCGTTTCCTGCCATAGCGCCAACACCTTGGGGTCTCCTGTGACGGCCAGGCCGTCGACCGGCCGCCGGTTCCAGAGGAGCGTGTACAGATCAGACGCGGACGCGCCGATGTCGAAGTCGGCCTCCCCGTCGTCACTGGACGACTGGACCCGGTCGGGACCGATCGTCACGAGCCAGGAGCGCCCGCCATCGGACGCGTGCAGTGCCATCGTCTGCTGCGAGGTCGTCGGAATGTCGCGGCGCGGTCGCACGGCGAATCCGAACAACATCTCGTCGATGCCATCCGCCGCAAACGCGGGATCGAACGGAGTGATACTCCCGAGCGCGCTCTCTGCATCGACACGGTGAATGGCCGTTTCGTGGGCCTGACGGCGCGCCCAGAAGGCGAGCGGTGAAGGCGCGGGCAGAAAACTCCAACACGCCACGGCCGGATCGGAGGTCTCCAGTGTTTCGACGAGTCGCGCGTGGCCATCGCGAAACCACATCACAAGGGCTCGATCGTCGGGCCATGCCCCGACTACTTCGGCCAACCGGGCGTCGATCCGTTCGGTCCGCCGCTCGGCGACGTAGCCCGTCGCCCAGCGATGGATGCCGCCGACGTGGTGCACGAGGTCGCGGATCTTCCATCCCGGACAGGTCGCGACCTCGGCATCAGGACCAGCAGTCTCCGCGGCGGTTGCGAGAAATTCGCCGTCGCGCCGCAGTTGCGCCACGTGTTCGTCGATGTCCACGAGCGCACATTACGGAGCCGCCGCCGGCGTGCCCTGGCCGATTCAATGGGTGGAGAAGCGGCCAAGGCAGCACCGATACGTACCCCCACCGTGCAGTTTCAACCCCCGGCCCGCCCGTGACTATGGGGCCACCCCCCCGCAGTCTCTTCAGGTGTGGTTAAGCGTGTGCAAAACCTTCATAGCTCCGAGCGCCGCCGTAGCCTCCGCGGGTGGATGCCGTCCCGACGTTGTCGCCGCGACAGCTCAATCGAACCGTGCTGACCCGGCAGTTGCTTTTGCAACGATCGCGAGGCTCGCTTCCCCAGGTTCTCGAAGCCACCGCTGGCATTCAGGCCCAGTACGCGCCGTCGATGTACATCGGGCTGTGGTCTCGCGTCGAGGGCTTCGAGCGCGACCATCTCAACTCTGCGCTCGTCGATCGATCGGTCGTGCAGGGAACGCTCATGCGGGCGACGATCCACCTCGTTTCGAAAGACGACTACTGGCCGTTCGAGTTGGCCGTGCGCGCCCCGCGGCGAGCGTGGTGGCTGCGGAGCCAGCGCGCCGGGGTGGCAGTGGCCGACCTGCAGCAAGCGGCAGCGGTCGTAAGGACTGAGCTGCAGAACGGACCGGTATCGCATGCCGAGCTGGCCGCGAGGGTGGGCCCGGCCTCGCTGATGGCCCTGCACGTTTTCACCGATCTTGTGCGCGTCCCGCCGTCGGGCACTTGGGAGAGGAGGCGAGCGAACATCTACGCCGCGGCCGAGGATTGGGTGGGTCCCGAGCCCGAGCTCGACGCTGGCGACGCGGTCGATCACATGGTGCGCCGCTATCTCTCAGCTTTCGGACCGGCGCGCCCCAAGGACATTGCGGCCTGGGCCGGCCTGCCGCTCACCGAAATCCGTGCCTCGTTGCGGCGGATCGAGATTCACCCTTTCCGCAGCGACGAGGGCGACGATCTCGTCGACCTCGTCGACCTGGTGATCGCCGCGGCAGAGACGCCCGCTCCGGTTCGGTTCTTACCGACCTGGGACACGACGCTTCTCGCCCACGCCAGGCGCGCCGGTGTTCTCCTCGAGGAGGATCGAGGTCGAATCTTTCACGTCAAGAACCCGCAGTCGGAGGCCACCTTCCTCGTCGACGGAGTAGTGGGGGGTACCTGGCGACACGACGGCGAACGCGTCACGTACGAAACGTTCCGGCCACTGGACAAGCGAGCGCGCATCGAGGTCGAAGAGGAAGCCGCCCGGCTCGGGGGCTTGTTCGATGACGCGCGCTAGTACGAGCGGACCAGTACCCCCCGCGGCAAACGAAATGATTCACCGGCCATCGGGCCGGGTACCGACCGGCAAAGGGGACGAAGCGGAGATGTCGTGTCGAGCGTCACGGTCACGGAAACCAAACCGGAAGCGGGGCTCATCCGCCGGCTCGCGGCGGAGACGGTAGGCACGTTCTTCCTTGTAACCGTGGCGGAGGGCGTCGGCGACCTTCACCCCGGCGAAGTGTCCACCGCGACGCGAGCCGTTGCCCCGGGTGTGAGCGCGGCCGGCGCGGCCGCTGGACCCGCTGATAGGCCGAGTGGGTAGGAACGTCGAGTGGACGTAGAAACCAGCGCCCCTCCCGAGCACGTGGCCTTGGCGATCGCCGAGCGACTTCGGGGCA
>JBDUDK010000041.1:0-14287 GCA_040002995.1 Acidimicrobiales bacterium
CCGGTCTGCATGACCTTCTCGAGCACGGGGAGGAGGTCGCGTACGGAGCTGATCTTGGAGCCGACGAGCAGCACGAACGCGTCCTCGAGGACCGCTTCCATCCGCTCGGGGTCGGTGACGAAGTAGGGCGAGATGTAGCCCTTGTCGAAGCGCATGCCCTCGACGAGGTCCATCTCCATGCCGAAGGTCTGGCTCTCCTCGACGGTGATCACACCGTCCTTACCCACCTTGTCGATGGCCTCGGAAATCATGGCGCCGATCTCTTCGTCGGCGGCCGAGATCGAGGCGACCTGAGCGATCTGCTCTTTGGAGTCGACCTCGACGGCCAGGCTCTTAATGGACGCGACGGCGGCGGTGACGGCGGCCTCGATGCCCTTCTTCAGGCTCATCGGGTTGGCTCCCGCGGCCACATTGCGCAGGCCCTCGTGGACCATCGCCCACGCCAGAACAGTGGCGGTGGTGGTGCCGTCGCCTGCGACATCGTCAGTCTTCTTGGCGACTTCCTTGACGAGCTCGGCACCGATGCGCTCGAACGGATCCTCGAGCTCGATCTCCTTCGCGATGGACACGCCATCGTTGGTGATCGTGGGCGCGCCCCACTTCTTCTCCAGCACCACGTTGCGGCCCTTCGGCCCAAGCGTGACGCGTACGGCGTCGGCCAACTTGTTCATGCCGGCCTCGAGCGAGCGGCGCGCCTGCTCGTGGAAAGCGATCATTTTTGCCATGGGGTGACCCCTTCATTGGGATATGGCCATTGAAATCTGGCGGTTGTTACGGCGTTCGCACTCATGCTATCGGAGTGCTAGCACTCTCGGTCCTTGAGTGCTAACAAGCTAGGCGCGCGACGGGGCCTCCGGCAACCCGGGCGGCGACCCGGCCTCACCGGAGCCAACCGGTACCGTCGGCCCAATGGCGCATGTCGTGGTGGTGGGAGGCGGGTTTGCCGGCCTCGGCGCGGCCCTGACCCTTTCCCGCCGGGGCCACGCCGTCACCGTCATGGAACGCGACCCGACCCCGTTGCCCGCCACGGCCGACGAGGCCTTTGCCTGGGACCGCCGGGGCGCCCCGCAGGTCCGCCACAGCCACGCTTTCTTGGCCCGCCTGCGCAACCTTCTGCGCGACCGGCACCCCGATGTGCTCGCCGCGCTACTCGAGGCGGGCGCCTCCGAGCTGCGCTTCGGCGACGATCTCGCCCCCACCATCACCAACTACGTGCGCGAGCCGGGCGACGACGACCTCGTGATACTGGCGTGCCGGCGTACGACATTCGAGTGGGTCCTTCGCCGGACGGTGACCGCCGAGGGCCGGGTGGAAATCATCACCGGTAGCGCCGTCACGGGCTTGGTGGCGGCCCCGACAGACGGCGCGCCGACCGTCACCGGCGTCACACTCGACAACGGCACGAGCCTGGCGGCCGACATCGTCGTGGTGGCGAGCGGCCGCCGATCGACGCTCCCCGACTGGCTCTCCGCCATCGGTGTGATGACCCTCCCCGAGGAGGTCGAGGACACGGGCATCGTGTATTGCTCGCGCTTTTACCGCCTGCGCCCCGGTCAGGCGCCACCGCGGCGGGGGGGCGTGATCGGAGGCGACCTCGGCTACCTCAAATTCGGCGTGTTCGTCGGCGATAACGCGACCTTCTCGGTAACCCTCGCCGTGCCCACCGACGACGCGGAGCTGCGTGCGCTCTTAACGCGGCCGGAGGCGTTCGAGCAGGCCGCCTCGCTCCTGCCGGCCACCGCGGCTTGGATCGAGGTCGAGCGGGCCGAAGCGATAACCCCCGTGCATCGCATGGCGGGCTTGGTCAACCGGCTGCGCACGTTCGTGGTCGACGGTGAGCCGATCGCCATCGGTGTACACCCCGTCGGCGACGCGCTGTTGTGTACGAATCCGCTGTACGGACGGGGATGCGCCACCGGCTTCTGGAGCGCCGCGCTGCTCGATGAGGCCATCGCCGCGCACGCCGGCGACGCGCGCGCCCAGGCGCTCGCGTATCACGACGCGGTGCGCACCGAAATCGAGCCGTGGTACCGGTCGAGCGTGAACCAAGACGCCGAGGCCCGCAGGGTGGCCGCCGCGCTCCTCGCCGGTGAGGATCCTGAAGACGGCGACGACCCTCGCGCGTTCATGCGGTCGGTTTTTCGCGAGGGGTTGGTTCCGGCTCTGCGCCGGGACGCCATCGTCCTGCGCGCGTTCGTGCGCAATCTGAATCTGCTCACGCCACCTGACGCGCTCATTCGCGACGCCGACGTCGGTGCTCGCGTGCTCGCGGTGTGGCAGGAACGAGATCAGCGCGAACCAGAGAAGCCGCTCGGGCCCAAGACCAGGGCCGAGCTCGTCGCCGCGATCACGGCGTGAGGCTTAACCGCCGGCGACCGCCGGAATGATCGAGACGGTCTCACCGTCGGGCACCGGGGTCTCGAGTCCCTGAAGGAAGCGGACATCGTCGTCGGCGACGAACACATTCACGAAGCGTCGCAGCGCCCCGCCGTCGTCGAACAGACGATCCTTGAAACCGGGATGCGCGGTGTCGAGCGCGGTCAGCACGTCGGCGAGTGTCGTGCCCTCAACCGTCACCTCGGCGACACCTCCGGACATGGGGCGCAACGTCGTGGGAATCCGAACCTTCACGCTCATGTTTTGAGAGGCTACCGGCGGGTGGGCCCAGCCCGCGAGGCTTCCGCTATTACGGCCCCCAAGCTCAGGCGTGCACCGGTGGCCGGCGGGCCGCCCACGGCGCGGCCTGCTCCAGCTGCGCGGCGAGGCGCACCAGGAGGGCCTCGCGTCCGAACGCCGCGACGAACTGCACGCCGACCGGCAGTCCATCGGGTGTCCAATGCAGCGGCAGCGACACCGCCGGCTGGCCGGTGACATTGAACTGCGCCGTGTACTGGAGCATCTGGACGAGGCGGGTCATCCCGTGCTCGGGGTCGGAGAGGTATCCGATCGGCGGGGGCGGCAGCGCGACCGTCGGCGTCACCAGCACGTCGAAGCCGTCGTCGGCCCACCACGACGCCATGCGCCGCTGGTAGGAGTGCATCCACCCGACGTGGCCGAGGTACTCGTTCGCCGACAGGGCGCGACCCATCTCGGCGAAGCGCCAGTTACCCGGCTCGACATCGTCGGATGTGATCGGCCGTCCGATGACTTCGCCCCAGTGGTCGAGGTCGGCAGCGCTCGCGGCGGCGACGATGCCCACGAAACGACCTTGGAAGTCCGGATCGCACAGCGCGTCGGGCCGTGCGCCTTCGACCCGATGGCCGAGCGATGCCAGCAGCTTCGCGGCGCCCTCGACCGCGGTAACACATTCGGCGTCGACGGGCACACCCGGATACGACGGCCCGGCGTAGAAGCCCACCTTGAGCCGGCCCGGGTCCACGCCGACCTCGTCGGCGTAAGGACGGGCCTGATGGGGGGCGGGGTACGGGTCGCCCGGCATGAACCCCGCGATCGCATCAAGGATGGCGGCGGTGTCGCGCACCGTTCGGCTCACCGAGCCCTCGACCGTGGCGCCCATCCACGCCTCACCGGTGTCGGGCCCCTGGCTGACCCGGGCCCTGGTCGGCTTCAGGCCGACGAGCCCGCACTCGCTCGCGGGAATGCGGATCGAACCTCCACCGTCGTTCGCGTGCGCCGCGGGGGTAAGGCCGGCGGCCACCGCCGACGCCGAGCCGCCAGAGGACCCGCCCGTTGAGTGCCCGAGGTTCCACGGGTTGCGGCACGGCCCGTAGGCGAGGGGCTCAGTGGTGATCGTCGATCCGAACTCGGGCGTGTTCGTCCGGCCCACAAATACGAAACCGGCGGCGCGAAACTTCTCCGCGAGGTAGGTGTCGTGGTCGGCCACGTAGCCGAGGCGCTTCAAGAACTCCGCGCCGCAGTGGTACGGATCGCCCTCGGTTTGGCATACGAGGTCCTTGATGAGAAACGGCACGCCTCGGAACGGTCCATCGGGTAACGGTGCCCGTGCCTCGGCGCGGGCCTTGTCGAAACGCTCGTGGATGACGGCGTTCAGCGACGGATTGATGCGCTCGATGCGCTCGATGGCCGCGTCGACCAGCTCGAGCGGAGAGGCCTGACCCGAGCGGACGAATTCGGCTTGTGCGGTGGCATCGGCGGTAGCGAGATCCATGGCGCCACGCTACGCCCGCGCAATACCCCCGGCCATCGGTACGCTGCCGCCGTGGACATCGAGCGCTGGCTAAAGGCGATGCCGGCGTGGGCCATCTACACCGTGCTCGGCCTGGCGGTGCTGGGCGGGGTGTGGATCGTCACGATCATCGCCCACCTCATCGGCTTCGTGCTCAAGGTGGCAGTCGTTGGCGCGGTGGTCGCGGCGATAGCGCTCATCGTCGCTTCGAAGAGCCGCGAGTCTGGAGCCAAGTAACCACGGCCTCTTCGATGCACGCGGTGGTGGCCCACATGGCGTCGTCACGGCCGAAGCGTTCGACCAGAGAAACCGCTTCCACCCGCTCGGCGGCGCCCTCGAGTATCTCGCCCGCAACCGCGAGCACCGGCACTCCGGCTCCGAGCGCCATTGCCGTCACTCCCCCGACGACCTTGCCCTCGAACGACTGTTGATCGAGGATCCCCTCGCCGGTGACGACGAGATCGGCGCCGTCGATGCGCTCGGCCAGGCCGATCTCGTCGGCCACGACCTCGAAGCCGCCCACGAGTTCTGCACCGATCGCGGCGAGCGCGCCACCAAGGCCGCCAGCGGCACCCGAGCCGGTCAGCTCGCGCACGTCGACTTTGTACTCGTCGCGGTACAGGTCGGCCAGTCGTTCGAGGCGCCGACGCAAGAGGGCGACCTGCGCGGGCGTGGCGCCCTTCTGCGGAGCGAAGATCTCAGCGGCGTCGACAAACAACGTCCGGACGTCGCATGCCGCCACGAGCTCGACCCCTTTTAGCCGGTGCGTCGGCCACACGGCCCGCAGCGCTCCCAGGCCTCCGTCGGTCGTGGCCGAACCCCCGAGTGCGACGATGATGCGGCGCGCGCCGGCATCGAGCGCCGCGGCGATCAGCTCTCCCGTGCCGTGGGTGGCGGCGGCCATAGCGTCGTTGCCCTCGGGCCCGCCCACGAGCGCGAGCCCCGACGCGCGAGCCATTTCGATCACCGCGACGCGGTCGACGAGGCGCCAGCCGGCGACCACGGGATCACCGAGCGGGCCGGTGACCGTGGACGACCGGTTCGCGCCGCCGAGCACGTCGAGCGTGCCTTCACCGCCGTCGGCGAGTGGAACCAAGTCGCACACGCCACCCGCGGCCTCGACCGCGCGGCCGATGGCCGTGACGACTTCGCGTGCGCTGGCGGTGCCCCTGAACTTGTCGGCGGCGGCCACGACGCGCATGCGCCGATCATGCTACGAGCGGTGGCTTAGACCGCCTTATCGCGTCCGAGCAACACCACGACGGTGTTATCGCCCAGCGTCTTGGCATCGACGGGAGGGGGCGCCGGCATCAGGATTACAGAGTCGGCCCCGAGCGTGAGGGCAGCGGCGACGTTGGTGGCGTCGGCCTTGAAGCCGTCGATGTAGTAGACGACGGTGGTGGCGACCTGCTTCGCCGCGGTAGCCGCGGAGGCGGTGTAACCCAAGCCCTTCAACGTGTCGCGGAGGCGTCCGGCCGCGCCGTTCACGCCCCCGGCATTCAGAACGAGGACCTTGACCGCGCCCGGGTTCGGAGTCGTCGTCGGCGGGTTCGTCGCACCGGGAGTACTCGACGAGGGGCCCGTCGACGTCGTGGCGCCCGCCACCGTGGTAGCGGTGGTGGTGGTCGAGCCGGTCGACACGGGCGTTCCGCTGCTCGAATCGAACGACTTCGCGATCAAGAAGATGCCGAGCGCGGCCGCGACGATGACGAGCGCGATGCCGCGGAAGTTGGCGTTATCCGCGCCGCGCCCAAGGGGTCCGTCGGGATCGCGGGGCGGGCGGCGCATGCTCATGGCGTTACCGTAGCGGTGGCGAGGTCGCGCTGGGCTCCATGCCCGTGCGCGAGCGCCTACGACGATCGCGCAGGCGCCGAAGCCGACGTACGACGAGTTGGTCGTACTCGTAGGCCTCCGGCATCTCGAGCAGTTCCAAGAGGATCTGGTAGTAGCGCGCCGCCGACAGCTCGAAGCGCTCTCGGATCGCCGCTTCCTTCGGCTTGTCCTCCGTCCACCAACTGCGCTCGAAATCGAGCATCGCCCTATCGCGGTCGGTGAGCATCGGGCGAAAGCCTGCCCTGCCGAGCCGCGCGTTACAAGGATGCTGGATTACCAGGATTTGGGGCCGGGTGTCGGGATCGAACCGACGACCTACCGCTTACAAGGCGGTTGCTCTACCAACTGAGCTAACCCGGCGAGTCCCTACACGCTAGGTCGAGATGCGAGAGTGGACCGGTGCCCCGCCTGCTGCCGCCGGAGACCATGCCGGACGCGGCAGTACTGCTTTCCACGCGAGGCATGCGGGCGTTCGTCGATGGGCTCGTGTCGGTAGTGCTGCCGAGCTATCTCGTACTGCTCGGCTTCGACGGACTTCATGTCGGCGCGATCGTCACCGGCACTCTCCTCGGTTCTGCCGCGCTCACATTGCTCGCCGGCTTGCAAGGGCATCGCGTAAAACGGCTCCTGCTCCTGCAGGTGGTCGCATCCGTGATGGTGTTCACAGGACTCGGCTTCACGTTGCTGTCGTCGTTTTGGGCCCTGCTTCTTATCGCGGTCGTCGGCACACTCAACCCCTCAGCCGGCGACGTCAGCGTCTTCCTGCCGACGGAGCAGGCGCTCCTGCCGTCGACCGTCTCCGACCGCTTTCGCACCGCCCTGTACGGGCGCTACAGCCTGGTGGGCTTCACCGTGGCCGCCATCGGCGCATTGTTCGCCGGCGTGCCTGATGTGATCGCCCGCAACACCGCGCTCTCGAAGACATCGTCGTATCGCGGCGTATTCCTGTTGTACGCACTGGTCGGGGTTGCGGTGTGGTTCTCGTACCGACGGTTGTCGCCATCGATCGAGCGCCCCGCCGGAGAGGCCGGTCGAGCGCTCGGCGAGTCGAAGCGCATGGTGTATCGGCTCGCGGCCGTCTTCAGCCTCGACGCTTTCGCCGGGGGGTTCGTGGTGCAATCGCTTCTCGCCCTGTGGCTGTTTCGCAAATTCGGGCTCTCCACCGGCGTCGCCGGCGCGATCTTTTTTTGGGCGGGTCTCCTGTCGGGAGGGTCTGCACTGGTGGCGGTGCAACTGGCCCGTCGCGTCGGGCTCGTGCGCACGATGGTCTTCACGCATCTGCCGTCGAACGCGCTCCTCGTCGCGACCGCACTGATGCCCACGCTCCCGCTGGCCATCGCCTGCCTCATGGCCCGCAGTGCGCTCAGCCAGATGGATGTGCCCGCCCGCACCTCATACGTCATGGCGATCGTGCACCCGAGCGAACGGGCCGCTGCCGCGAGCATCACGAACGTGCCGCGCAGCCTCGCGTCGGCGGCGTCACCGCTGGCCGCCGGATGGATGCTCGACCACAGCACGTTCGGGTGGCCGCTCATCATCGCCGGATCGCTCAAAGCCGTCTATGACCTCACGTTGTTCATCATGTTTCGAAACGTGCGGCCGCCCGAGGAGCTTTGAGTCACGCGCGTCGCCGGCGCGCCACCTCAAAACACGCGAGGGCCGCGGCGGCCGACACGTTGAGCGCAGCAACGCCGCCATGCATCGGTATCGACACGATCACGTCGCATCGTTGCCGCACGAGCCGCGATAGCCCAGTGCCTTCCGCGCCCATGACGACGCACACGGGATCGTCATCGATCGCCGGCAGATCGAAGAGCGACATCGGCGCATCACCGTCGAGGCCAACGATCCAGACTCCGAGTTCGCGCAGACGCATGAGCGCGGCCGGAATGCCCGACACGATGGTCATCGGGAGGTACTCGATCGCCCCCGCGGCGGTCTTGGCCACCGTGGGGGTGACGTGGACAGCGCGGTGCTTGGCCAGCACGATGCCGGTGGCGCCCGCGCCGTCGGCCGACCGGAGCACCGCCCCGAGATTCCCCGGATCGGTGACGCCATCGAGGGCGACCAGGAACGGAAGTGGTTTTCCTTTTTGTCGCTTGGCCAGATCGTCGAGATCGTGCTCGCGAATCGGCGCGCACTTGGCCAGCACGCCTTGCGGAGCGTCGGTGTGGGCCTCGGCATCGAGGCGTTTTCGCGCCACCTCCTGCACCGGAACCCTTTGGTGGTGGGCGAGCTCCACGATGTCGTCGATGATCGGCGCCGGATCGAGGTCGTTCGCCAGCCAGATCTCGTGCACCTTGCGCCGGCGCGCGAGCAATGTCTCGCGCACCGCCTGGCGCCCCTCGACCTGTTCACCTCCGAGGCCACGCTGCCGAGGTTTGGGGCTTCGGGGGCGGGCGCGCTCGGGTGCCGTTGGCCGCCTGGGTGGCGAGTTTCGCGCCAAATTTCGCGGGGGTGACGGCCGGCGCCGGGTGCTCATCGCGTGATCACCACAACCGACCAGCACGCGATGCCCTCGCGGCGGCCAATGGCGCCGAGGCCTTCTGCCCGCCGCCCCTTCACGCTCACGTCGGCGCCCACCGCCTCGCTCAAGTTGCGCTCGATGTCGACCTTGCGGGTCGCCAGTTTGGGCGCCTCGCAGACCACGGAGCAGTCGACGTTGCCGACGTCCCAGCCCGCCGCCCGCACGAGGTCGGCCGCGTCGCGCAGCATCACGAGCGAGTCGGCGTCCTTCCAGCGCGAATCGGTCTCGGGGAAGCGTTCACCGATGTCGCCGAGGCCCGCGGCGCCGAGGAGTGCGTCGGTTACGGCGTGGGCGATGACATCGGCATCACTGTGTCCTTCGAGTCCCCGTTCGTCCTCGAAGACGACGCCTCCGAGCACGAGGCGGCGATTGCGATCGTCGGAGAACCGGTGGATGTCGAAGCCCTGACCCACGCGCACCTGCGTCATGACGCGACCCGCCGGCGGGCCCACTCGAGGTCGTCGGGCACGGTGAGCTTGCGGTTCTCGGGATCGCCCTCGACCACCACCACGCGCCCACCGATCGCCTCGACTAGGGCGGCATCGTCGGTGGCATCACCTCCGTTCTCGTGCGCGGTGCGGAGCGACGCAGCGCGAAACGCCTGCGGCGTCTGTACCGCCACGAGGCGATCGCGCGGGGGGGTGCGCACCACGACACCATCGGTGTCGATCTCCTTGATCGTGTCGGCCACCGCCACGGCGGGAATCGCCGCGTCGGCGCCCTCCTCGACGGCCGCGATGACCCGTGTGAACAGCGTCGACGACGCAAACGGGCGAGCGGCGTCGTGCACGCACACGATGTCGGCCCCGTCGGGCACACGGGCGAGACCGTTGCGGACCGACTCAGAGCGCGTCGTTCCGCCTTCGACGCCACCGTGACCAGGAGGCAATACGACGACTACGCCGTCAGAGGCAGCGCGCGCGACATCGACCGACCAATCGACGACACGGCGGTCGCCGAGCATCTCGAACTGCTTCGGGCGCCCGAACCGTTGCCCCGCGCCCGCGGCGACGACAATGGTCCACACCACGCTCGGCACGACTGGCGAGGGTAGTACCCTCGCCTCCGCCATGGCCGCCGACGATCTTCTCGCCGGAATCGACTTTTTCGCGAACCTGCCCGACGTCGCCCGATCGGAACTCCTCGCCGCCAGCCACGAGCGTCCCCTCGTGCGCGGCGACGTCCTCTTCCATGAAGGCGACGAACCCGATGAGCTCTTCGTGGTCGTGTCGGGACGCATCGCAATCGCGAACAAGTCCACCGACGGCCGTGAGTCCGTCGTCGCGCTGATGGAGCACGGCGACCTTTTCGGTGAGATGGGTCTCCTCGACGAGTTGCCGCGATCGGCCGAGGCGCGGGCCCTCGAACCGTCGGTGGTGCTCGCGGTTCCCTACGCGCCGGTGCGCGAACTGTTCAATCAGCAGCCGGACCGGCTCTGGGGCGTGGTGCGCCTGCTCGCCGGGCGCATCCGCAATACCGACGAGGCGCTCGCCGACTCGGTGTTTCTCGACGTCACCGGACGCACGGCCAAGCGGCTCCTCGAGCTGGCGGGCGCTGCCGACGAGTTCGTGCTTCCTGTCACACAAGAAGAGTTGGCCGGCATGGTCGGTGCGTCGCGCGAACGGGTTAACAAGGCGATCTCCTCGTTCATCCGCCTGGGCTGGCTCGATCAGCACGAGCGTCGCTACAAGATCCTGCAGCGCGAGCGATTGGCGCTCCGGGCGCGCTGAACGTCAGCTTTCGAGGTGGGCGTAGCAGCGCGCCCACGCGTCGGCGGCGTCGGCCAGCCGGTGCGCCGGACGGTTCGGATCATGCACGAACCCGTGCTCGGCCTCCGGATAGCGAACGACCGCGACCGTGGGCATCGCCGCAAGCGCGTCGACATCGTCGGGCGGCGTGTAGTGATCGCGCTCGCCGATGATCGCGAGCGTGAGTGACGCTTCGGGACGGCTCAAGTAGTCGAGCGGTTCGTCCTGCCCCGGCGACCGCCATGCCTCCGGCACGCGGATCATCCCGTAGAACGCGACGCAGCGCTGGAACCGACCCGTGCCTGCCGCCTTGAGCGTGTACATGCCGCCCATGCAGAAACCGATAAGGCCCACCTCCGCGCAGCCCGTGGCCTCGGCCGCGAGGTCGAGGTCGCGCAGCACATCGTCGTCGCGCAGCTCCGCCACCGCGGCGTAGCGCGGTTCGACCTCCAGTGGGAGATCGCGGCCGGGGAAGGGTTCGGGCGCGCAGACCGCGTAGCCGCGATCGGCGGCCAGATGCGCGGTCATGTCGTCGAAGAGGGGCCTTAACCCGAAGATGTCGGGGGCCACCACGAGCCCCATACGCGGGGTGTCCGCCGGTATGACGAGCTCAGCGGGGGTACCTGACGGCAGTTGGACGCGCATGGGCATGATTCTCGTCGGCCCTGGCTCATGTGGGTGACAACCTGAGCACATCGATCGCCTCGGCGAGCGTGCTGACGCGGACGGCAGTGATGGAGGCCGGCCCGGCGGCGGCGAGCGCGGGGACGATGGCGTGCGTGAACCCGTGACGGGCCGCCTCGGAAAGCCGCCGCGGGGTTTGCGCCACCTGGCGCAGCTCGCCGGCGAGGCCAACCTCGCCGAACACCACGACCCCTTCGGGCAACGCCACACCGGCCGACGCCGATGCGATGGCCAGGGCCACGCCGAGATCGGCGCCCGGCTCCACGAGTCGGACACCACCGACCGCGGACGCGTAGACGTCGTCGCGGTTGACGTGGATGCCGACGCGCCGTTCGAGCACCGCGAGCAGCAATGATAGACGCCCGTGGTCGATGCCCTGCGCCGACCGCCGAGGCACAGCGAGCGGCGACAGCGACACAAGGGCCTGCACCTCGACGAGCAGCGGCCGGTGACCCTCGACGGTGGACACGACGACCGAGCCCGCCACTCCTCCTCGCCGGTCGGCAAGGAACAGCCCACTCGGGTCGGCCACGCCGACGAGGCCCTGCTCGGTCATTTCGAAGAGACCGAGTTCATTCGTGGGTCCGTAGCGGTGTTTCACGGCGCGAAGGAGCCGCAGCGAATGGTGACGTTCGCCTTCGAACGCGAGAACGGTGTCGACCACGTGTTCGAGCACTCTCGGGCCGGCGAGCGTGCCGTCCTTCGTGACGTGCCCGACGAGCACCACGGGGAGCTCGCGCTCTTTGGCCTCGCGCACGAGCCGGTACGCGCACTCGCGGACCTGCACGACCGTTCCGGGCGCGGTGCCGAGGTCAGGATCGACCACCGTCTGGATGGAGTCGACGATGAGCAGCGCCGGCTTCACGTCGTCGAGCGCGGCGATGATGTGCGGAAGCATCGTCTCGGCGAGCAGGTACAGGCTTTCGCTCAGGGCGCCGAGGCGCTCGGCCCGTGCTCGGACTTGCTGCGTCGACTCTTCGGCCGAGACGTAGAGCACCCGTTCGCCGGCCGCCGCCCACAGCGCCGCCAGCTCGGTGAGCAGGGTGGACTTGCCGATGCCCGGCTCGCCGCCGATGAGCGTGACCGAACCTGCCACGAGGCCGCCGCCGAGCACGCGGTCGAGCTCCCCGATTCCCGTCGGCTGCGGGGCGGCGTTTGTGATGTCGACCTCGGTGACGGCCACGGCAAGGGCGGAGGGCCCAGTGATCGCTATGGCCTCCGGCGTCTCGATCTCCTCGACGAGCGTGTTCCACTCACCGCACGTGGCGCAGCGTCCGATCCATTTGGGCGCGTCGGCACCACAGCCGCTGCAACGAAACACCGTCCGCACCTTCGCCATAGACCGACCCTACGCAGAGGGTGTGACAAAGAAACGGCAATGGTCGGGTCGGCGGCGCGAGGTTAGACGTTTCGAGGTTTCGTACCCGTGGAGGGACGTTTCGAGGTTTGGTACGGCGGCTACGGGGTGAGGTCGGGGGCGGGGTCGGCGGCGGCGAGTTCCATCGGGGGCGGCTCGAAGCCCTCCACCGAACGGAACGTGACGCGCTTCTCGCCCGGCCGGCCGTCGGGATCGGGTTCGACGTCGACGACGACGATCTCACCGGCGCGGAACTGCTTGTGGAGGATGTGCTCGGAGAGTGGGTCCTCGACGAGGCGCTGGATCGCCCGCCGCAGCGGCCGCGCACCGAGCGTGGGGTCGTAGCCCCTGTCGGCGAGGAGCAGCTTGGCGTCGTTCGTGAGCTCGAGCCCGAGGCCCTGGCTCTCGAGTTGGATCGTCACGCGCCGGATCATCAGGTCGACGATCTCGGTGACCTCGGCCTTCGACAGCTCGTGGAAGACGATGACCTCGTCGATGCGGTTCAGGAACTCCGGCCGGAAATGGACCTTCAGCGCGTCGTTGACCTTCTCCTTCATCCGCTCATAGGAGATCGCCTCGTCGACCTTGGTGAAGCCGACGCTCGCCTTGCGGAGATCCTGCGTGCCGAGGTTCGACGTCATGATCAGCACCGTGTTGCGGAAGTCGACGGTGCGGCCCTGGCTGTCGGTGAGTCGGCCCTCTTCGAGGATCTGCAGCAACGTGTTGAACACGTCCGGGTGAGCCTTTTCGATCTCGTCGAAAAGCACCACGCTGAACGGCTTGCGCCTCACGGCTTCGGTGAGCTGGCCACCCTCTTCGTAGCCGACGTAGCCGGGAGGCGAGCCGACGAGACGAGAGACGGTGTGCTTCTCCATGTACTCGCTCATGTCGAGCGCGATCAACGCGTCGTCGTCGCCGAACAGGAACGCGGCGAGCGTCTTGGCGAGCTCGGTCTTCCCCACGCCGGAGGGGCCAAGGAAGATGAACGAGCCACTGGGGCGCTTCGGATCTTTCAGGCCTGCCCTCGTGCGCCGGATCGCCTGGGAGACCGCCTTGATGGCCGACTCCTGGCCGATGACGCGCTTGTGGAGCTCGTCCTCCATGCGCAGCAGCTTGGCCGTCTCTTCTTCGGTGAGCTTGTAGACGGGAATGCCCGTCCAGATCGACAGCACCTCAGCGATGGCTTCCTCGTCGACCTCGTCGAACAGGTCGACCCCCGATGCCTTGATCTCTGACTCTTTGCCGGTCCGCTCCTCGAGCAGTGCCTTCTCTTGATCGCGGAGGCGCCCGGCCTCTTCGAAGCGCTGTGCTTCGACGGCGTCCTTCTTGGCCTGCTGGACCTGCGCGATCTTGTTCTCGAGCTCTTTGAAATCGGGCGGGGTCTGCATGCGCTTGATGCGCAGACGCGAACCGGCTTCGTCGATCAGGTCGATGGCCTTGTCGGGCAGGTGGCGATCGGAGATGTAGCGGTCGGCCAGGTTCGCCGCAGCCACCAGCGCTTGGTCGGTGATGGTGACGCGGTGGTGCGACTCGTAGCGGTCGCGGAGGCCCTTCAGGATCTCGATCGTGTGGGCCACGGTCGGCTCGTCGACCTTCACCGGCTGAAAGCGGCGCTCGAGGGCGGCGTCTTTCTCCAGGTGCTTGCGGTACTCGTCGAGCGTGGTGGCCCCGATGGTCTGGAGCTCGCCGCGGGCCAGCATCGGCTTCAAGATCGACGCGGCGTCGATGGCGCCTTCGGCCGCACCTGCACCGACGAGCGTGTGGATCTCGTCGATGAACAAGATGATGTCGCCGCGCGTGCGGATCTCTTTGAGGACCTTCTTGAGGCGCTCCTCGAAGTCGCCCCGGTAGCGCGAGCCGGCGACGAGGGCACCGAGATCGAGCGTATAAAGCTGCTTGTTCTTGAGGGTATCGGGGACATCGTTGATCGTGATCTTCTGGGCGAGGCCCTCGACGATCGCGGTCTTGCCGACGCCCGGCTCGCCGATGAG
>JBDUDK010000032.1:0-4163 GCA_040002995.1 Acidimicrobiales bacterium
ACCCATCACCACTTGATCCACCACCAACACTGGCGAATCGAAGGCAACGCCACCAACCTCACCATCCACCCACCAAACGACGGACCCACGCGCGCCTCACCCACCCGAGCTCTCGCGCGGAGCGGCTAAGACCGTCGGTGGGCTTGCCCATGATTGTTCCGTCGAAGACGACGGGGGTGTCGGCCGCGAAGACGACTTACGCGCGGGGCACTCGAAGTGCAGCGAGGGCGGCGGCGGGATGGGGAGCCGTCACGAGGTGCTCCCCCACCAGAACGGCGTGGTAGCCCGCGGCGGCCAGACGGCGGGCGTCGTCGGCGCCGCGGATACCCGACTCGGCCACCCGCACGACGCCATCGGGGACCTGGGCGGCCATGCGCTCGGCCCGTTTGGTGTCGACCTCGAACGTCACGAGGTCACGCTGGTTCACGCCGATGAGCGAGGCCCCCGCGCGCAAGGCCATCTCGAGCTCGGTCTCGTCGTGGATCTCGACGAGCGCGTCGAGGCCGATCCGTCGAGCCAGTTCGTGAAGCTCGACGAGCTCTTGCTCCGACAGCGCGGCCGCGATCAGTAAGACACAGTCGGCGCCCATAAGGCGGGTGTCGCACACATCGAGCGGGCCGACGGTGAAGTCCTTGCGCAGTACGGGAACGCCTACCGCGGCCCGCGTCAAGCGCAGATCGTCGACGGAACCGTCGAAGAACTCGACATCGGTCAGCACCGAGAGACAGGCGGCCCCGCCCTCGACATACGTCAGACCGAGTTCGACCGGGTCGAGGCGCTCCGTCAACTTTCCTTTCGATGGTGAGCGTCGCTTGATCTCGGCGATCACGGCGAGGCGATCGGACGTGCTCAACGCCGAGGCGAATTCCCGAGCCGGGGCCATCGCCGACGCGTCGGACACGAGCGCGTCGATGTCACGGCCGTCGGTCGCCATCGCCTCGCGGTGGCGAGCGAGGATCGCGTCGAGATACGTCGCCACACCGTCACCCTAACCAAGGCGCCCTCGAGGGTGCCGGAGGCATTGGGCACCACCGTGCCACCATGGTTGCGGTGTCGAAAGAGCAGACCATCGTCGTCGTCGAGGACGACGTCCACATCGCCGACCTGCTCGACATCTATCTACGCGAAGCCGGCTACCGGGTGCTGCTCGCCCACGACGGAGAGCGCGGTCTCGAGCTCGTGAACACGCATCGACCGGCCCTCGCGATCTTGGACATCGGCCTGCCCGGCATCGACGGTCTCGAGGTCTGCCGGCGCATCCGCGCCACCAGCCGCCTGCCCGTGTTGTTCCTGACCGCGCGGGACAGCGAGATCGACCGCATCGTCGGATTGGAATTGGGCGCCGACGACTACGTGGCCAAGCCGTTCTCGCCGCGTGAGGTCGCCGCCCGCGTCAAGGCCATCTTGCGCCGGGCGTCCGACTCGAGTAGCCCCGCCGAGGCGACGGTGCTCGACGTCGGCGATGTGGAGGTCGACATGGCACGCCGTGAGGCCCGCGTGGCCGGCGTTCCCGTCGCTCTCGCCACCAGAGAGTTCGACCTCCTCGCTTTCCTCGCCCGCAACGCCGGTATTGCGCTCTCGCGCCAGCAGTTGCTCGACGGCGTGTGGGGACCCGACTGGTACGGCGACGACCGCACCGTCGACGTACACGTGCGTCAACTGCGCAAGAAGCTCGGTGAGTCTCTCCCCCTCACGACCGTTTGGGGTGTGGGCTACCGGTTGGGCTAACACGATGCTCATACTCATCAGCCACGCTGGCGCGTCACTATGACCAGACGCTTGATCATCGCCATCGTGGCCACCGTCGTGGCGACACTGGTGGTGGCGGGGTTGGGCACCCTCGCCCTCACCGCGCGAGCGGCTCAGGACTCGGCGGAGAAGGACCTACGTGCCGAGACCGCTCAGCTCGCGTCGGCCGTGGCCGAGAACGCGCATCCGCTTCAATTCCTCCTGAACCTCCGCAAGGCGTTAAGGATCGAGGGCGCGGGAGTCGTTCAGCTCGCCCGGCCGGCCCGGGCGGAGCTTCCGGAAGGCATCACGCTCGAGGACATTTTGGTCGACCGCCTTCGCGATGGCTCAGTGGTATCGGGACGGCGCGGTGGGCTCGTCTTCGCCGCGGCGCCCGCCACGACAACGCGCGGTGACTTCGCCGTCGTGCTGACGCGCCGCCCGACCTCATCGTTCAGGCCCGCCGCGGGCTGGTTCTTGCTGTCGTCGATTGCCGCGTTGCTGCTCGCCGGGTTGGTGGCCGTGACCCTCAGCCGTCGCCTCACCAAGCCTTTGCGCGAGGCGACGGAGGCCACACGGCGCATCGCGAACGGTGAGTTGTCGACGCGCATTCCCGTACCCCGCCGGGCGCGATCAGACGAACTGGTCGAGCTCACGCACTCCATCAACACGATGGTGGCCACGCTCCAACGCTCTCAAACTCTCGAGCAGCGCTTCCTGCTCTCGGTGTCGCACGACCTGCGGACGCCGCTCACGTCGATCCGCGGATACGCCGAAGCCATCGCCGACGGTGCCGCGCCCGATGACAAGGCCGCCGCGCGCGTGATCCTCTCGGAATCGGGCCGGCTCGAACGTCTGGTGCGCGATCTGCTCGATCTCGCCAAGCTCGAGCAGCGCGAGTTCACGTTCTACCCGCGCCCCGTCGACCTGGCGTCGGTCTTGGAGCGCACCGCGAGCGGGTTCGTTCCCGACGCCGCCCGAAGGGGCGTGACGGTGCAGGTGTCGGCACCGGTGCCGGTGGTGGTCACCGCCGATCCTGATCGTCTTGCGCAAATCGTGGCGAACCTCACAGAGAACGCGCTGAAGTACGCGCACAGCCTCGTCAACGTCACGGCCGTCGGCATGAACGGCACGGGCCTCCTCACTGTCGACGACGACGGGCCCGGCATCGAGCCCGACGACCTGCCCCACGTGTTCGAACGCCTCTACAAGAGCCCGCACGCACCGACGCGCCGGGAGGTCGGATCGGGTCTAGGGCTGGCGATCGTGCGCGAGCTCGTGGTCGGCATGGGCGGCCAGGTCGCGGCAGGTGTCGCGCCGGGTGGCGGGGCCCGGCTGACGGTCAGTCTGCCGCTGGCCGTTCGATGAGCCGGGCGGCGCGACCGGCGATCTCGACCGGCCCACCGGCCTCGTGGCTGCGGCCGATGTAGCCGAGACCCCAGGCCCCCACCGCGCTCGTGATGCGCCCGATGTCGTGGCCGTCGGCCGTGATCGCATCGCCCGGCGCGAGCACGGCGGACTCATCATCGAGATGCGCGACTTCAAGATGGCGGGGAGGGTTGTTGCCGCGACTGTCGATGCGAGCCACCAGTTCCTGTCCGGTGTAGCAGCCCTTCGTGAAGCTCACCGTGGCGGGGAGGATGCCGGTCTCCGCGGGGATCGTCTTCTCGTCGAGCTCGCTGCCCATCGCCGGCCACGCGTGACGGATCCGGGCCGACTCATACTCGTCTGCTCCACCGGTGGGCTCGATGTTGGGCGCGGCCCCGACCCATGCCATCGGCGTGCCGTCCCAGCCACACTCGCGCCACGCGTGGGTTACCTCGGAGACCGTGCCGAAGTCCCAGCGGCACTGCCACTCGAGGGGCGCGATGTCGGCCTTCGTGCGGAGTTTGAAGCGCTGTAGTCGGGCGATCAGCTGGTCGCGCCAGCCGGCCTCGGTGTCGAGCACGAAGCCGTCAGGAGCGGTGCGCAGCACGCGCACGAGCACGTCGACCTTGCCGCTCGGCTGGAGGACGAACGACCACGCTGACTGCCCTTGCGCGAGCGCCACCACGTCCTGGCTCAACTGGCCCTGCAGGAACGTGGCCGCCTCGGGTCCGGTGACCTCCACGAAATCTCGGGCAACGTCGACGACGGTCACGCGGGTGTGCCTTCCTGGCGCCGCTTCGCCGTCATCCGCCGCGCCGCGGGAACTGCGGCAAGGAGCGCGGCGGCCTTGTTGCGACACTCGAGGTCTTCCTGCGCCGGGTCGGAGTCGGCCACGATGCCGGCGCCGGCTTGCACCGCCGCGCCGGTGGGGCCGATGAACATCGTGCGGATGGCGATGGCCGTGTCGAGGTTGCCGGAGAAGTCGAGGTAGCCGACGACACCCGCGTAGGGGCCGCGCTTCACCGGTTCGAGCTCGTCGATGATCTCCATCGCCCGCACCTTCGGCG
>JBDUDK010000153.1:0-14113 GCA_040002995.1 Acidimicrobiales bacterium
CGAGCATCGTGATCTGCTCGGCCAGGCGCATCGGGTCGTGCCACGGCAGCACGAGGACTGCCGTGCCCAGCTTCACTCGCTCGGTGCGGGCCGCGATCCACGAGAGCAACTGGAGCGGATCGGGCGACATCGTGTAGTCCGTGAAGTGGTGCTCGATCGCCCAGATCGAGTCGAAGTCGAGCTCGGCAGCGAGCAGGGCGAGGTCGAGTTCATGCTCGTAGACGACATGGTCGTCGAGCGCGTTCTCCGGATTCTGAAAGGCCGTCATATAGCCGACGTGCATCAGGTCCCCCTCTTTGGCTTTCTGTCCCCCTGAATCCTTGCGCATCCGACGTCCCCCAACCTCACCGCCCGTTCGGCGTGCGCCCGTGAAGGGTGGCGACGTTTCGAGGTTTCGTGCCCGGCGGGTCAGGCGGTGGCGATGAGGGCGACGGCGAGGATGGCTACCGCGAGGGCGACGAGGTGTGGCGGGCGGAGGCGCTCCTTCAGCACGACGTACGCGAGCACGATCGTGCTGCCCGGGTAGAGCGAGGTCAGCACCGACACGGTCGTGAGCAGGCCCCGATGCGTGGCTATGAGGAAGAGCGCGTTCGCCGATGAGTCGAAGACGCCGGCGACGAACGCGAGGGAGCGGGTCGTCCCTGTGATCGCCAACCGCTGACCGCTGGCGAGTGCGGCGGCGCCCAGAACGGTTGTCGACGTGGCGCGCGCCGCGACGAGGGCCCAGAGTCCTGAGTGCCCGCTCGTGCGGTCGAGACAGATGAAGAAAAGCCCGAACCCCGCGCCGGCCACGGCCGCCAGCAACAGCGAAATGTCTCGACTTCCGAGCGTGACGCCTTGCGCGGGCACGCCGAAGAGCGCGACGGCGGCGAGCGCGGCGACGATGCCGACGATCGCGGCGACCCCCGGTCGCTCTCCAAAGAACGCCAGTCCGGCCACCACCGGAACCACCGCCGAAAGCGTCGCGGTTACCGGTGCGACGATGCTCATCGTCCCCACCGCGAGAGCGCGGTAGAACGCGAGGAGGGCGATCCCTCCGACCAATCCACCGACGGCGCCCCAACTCAGGTCGTGGAGGTTCGGACCCGAGCCGTGCACGAAGGGCAGCAGGCACAGCACCGTGCCGAGACCGACCAACTGGCTGACCACCACCACGGGCCACGAGGAGAAGGTGCGCTTCGTGGCCATGCCGCCGCAGAAGTCGGCCGTCCCGTACGTGAGCGCGGCAGCAAGCGCGAGGAAGACGGCCAAGGCGGATGCAGTCGCTCAGACGTCGGCGACGGAACCGATGACCGGTTGCGCGAGCCGCAGGCGCTCCTCGAAGCCGCTCTCCCACGGCAACCACCCATTGCGATCGGGCCACGCGAGTTGCACAACCCGGAACTCGTCGCGCCCGAACCACGCGGCCGCTGTCTCGAAATACTCCGCGTTCGCATCGACATCGACGGGCAGGAGCGCACAGCGCAGGTCGTTGTCGAGCAATCCGAGAAACGGCGGACCGACGGGCGGCACGACGCCACTGGCGAGAAGGTCGACGACAAGGCCCACCATGCCCCGCGCGTTCGCCGGCGTCATGCCGAACACGACGACCTCGGGGAATGCGTACGCCTGCTCGAGCCCGATCGTGTAGCCATACGGCGGCTGCGGGGGAACGGTGTCGACACGGGCACCAACCGGCTCGAACGCCCAACCAGCCGACTCGATCATCCATTCGATCTTGTCTCGATGGGCCATCGACCGATCGGGCATCGGGTCGTCGGACATGGTGTGACGTTACTCAGCGGTCAGCTGATCGTGACGGGCGTTGTCATCACTCGATCGTCGCCGACGACGCGCGTAGGGCCGACGAGCTCGAGTTGGGCGCGCAGGACGATGTCAGCGGACGATCGACCAACCATCACCTCCACGACCCCAGGTTCCACGACCCGCTCATAAGTGCGTCCTGTGAACGACAGGCGGTCGGTGTGCATCTCGAAGCGGACCCGCCGTGACTCACCCGGGCCGAGCTCGACTCTCGCGAAACCCACCAGCTCGAGCACCGGTCGGGTCACCGAGCCGACCAGGTCTCGGATGTAGAGCTGCACGACCTCGGCGCCCGGTCGAGGGCCCGTGTTGGTGACCGTCGACGACACCGAGAAGTGCCCGTCGGTGGGGAGCACGACGTGGGACAGCTCGAGATCGGTGTGCGCGAACGTGGTGTACGCCAGGCCGTGACCGAACGCGTAGACCGACTCGGGTTTGGTGCTCGACGCGATCGTGGCCCCGCCCAACGTGCGGTGGTTGTAGAACCACGGTGCCATCGCCGCTGAGCGAGGGAAGCTCACGGTCAGCCGGCCGCTCGGGTTCACGCGTCCGAACAACACGTCGGCCACCGACTCCCCGCCTGCCTCGCCGGGAAACCAGGCTTCGACGATCGCGGGCACGTGGGTCGCCGCCCATGAGAGGTCGAACGGCCGTCCGTTGACGAGCACGAGCACGGTAGGGGTGCCGGTGGCCACTACCGCCTCGAGCAGCTTCTGCTGGACGCCAGGGAGGGCGAGCGATTCGGTGTCGGTGCCTTCGCCCACTGTTCCCCGACCGAAGTGCCCGGCCTTGTCGCCGACGACCACGATCGCGAGGTCACCAGCGGCCGCGAGCGCTACCGCCGCGTCGATACCGGTGATGTCCTCGCCGACAACGTCGCAGCCCCGCGCGTGGCCGACGTCGACCAGCGGACCCGCGACCTCGCGTATCGCTTCGAGCACAGTTGTCACGCCGACGCCGAGGGGAGTGTCGGGGAAGCGGACCCCGGTGTGGTTGGCGAAGCTGTAGTTACCCATCAGCGCGCTCGGGTCATCGGCGTTCGGTCCGATGACGGCGATGGCGCCCACCGAGGGAGCATCGAGAGGGAGCACCGCGCCTTCATTGCGGAGAAGCGTGATTGAACGTTCCGCGACCTCGCGGGCGAGGGCCCGGTGCTCCCGTGGATCGAGGTCGATCCGTCCGCCAGAGGGTTCGTCGAAACGCGCTTCGAGCAGACCGATGGCCGCCTTCTGACGCAGCACTCTTCGCACGGCGCGATCGACAAGACCTTCTGGGCAGCGCCCCTCCTCCACCTCGCGCTCGAGCGGCTCTGCGTACGCGCTCGGGTTCGGAAGCTCGACATCGACCCCCGCGGTGAGCGCGGCTACGGCCGCCCCTCCCAGGTCGCCGGCGATGTGGTGAAGCGTGTGAAGGAACGTCACGGACAGATAGTCGGAAACGACCGTGCCGGCGAATCCCCACCGACGGCGGAGGAGATCGGTGAGCAGGCCGGCATCCGCCCCGGCCGGTACACCGTCTATCTCGGTGTACGCGTTCATCACCGATGCGAGCCCGCCGTGCTTCACCGCCATCTCGAACGGGATGAGAAAGACGTCGAACATCTCCCTGGGCCCGGCGTGCACAGGCGCGAAGTTGCGGCCGCCTTCCGACGACGAGTAGCCCGCGAAATGCTTCGCCGTCGCGATCACGCCGCTTCCTTGGAGACCGCGAACGTACGCGGTACCCATCACGGCGACGAGGTAGGGATCCTCGCCGAGGCACTCCTCGACTCGTCCCCAGCGCGCGTCGCGCACGACGTCGAGCACCGGTGCCAAACCCTGATGGACACCGACAGAGCGCAGCTGCGCACCGATCGCCCGGCCGATGCGCTCGATGAGGTCGGGGTCCCATGTCGCGCCGTACGCGAGCGGGCACGGGTAGGTAGTGGCCTGCCATGCCGTGAACCCCGTGAGGCACTCCTCATGGACGAGGGCAGGGATTCCCAGACGGGTGGAGTCGACGAGGTTGCGCTGAAACGCGGCCAGGATCCGCGCACCGTCAGTGGGCTCGATCGGCGCCGATCCGAACGGACGCGTCAACTGGCCGAGCCCGTGCCCGATGTGTTCTTGGATGGATCCTTCGAAACCGCCGATGCCCAGAGCGCCTCTGAACGCGACCACCGTCTCCGACGTCGCGTCGAACGACACCCATAGGCCTACCAGTTGAGCGAGCTTCTCTGGCAGCGTCATCCGTTCGACGAGATCGTCTACGCGCTCGTCGATCGAGCACGTGGCGTCTCTGAACAGGGGCGCGGGATCCATCACGGCGAACGTACCGCCTCTACGTGCCCATGCGCCGAAGAGCCGTGCTGCGAGTATGAAGAGGTGAAAATTCGTCCGGCGACGCTGGTCGACGTCGACGCGATCGTGGCGGTGCTGCACGCAAACGATGAGAAGCATCTCGATGATGCCTATGTCGGCCACCTGCTCGCGACCGGCCGTGTGGTCGTCGCGCTGCTCGGCGGACAGTTGATTGGCGTGGGGACGACCATCGAGCGAGGAGGCGTCACCCACGTCACCGACCTCTATGTCGATCCGGGCCACCAGGGCGGTGGTGTCGGCGGCAAATTGCTCGACGCGCTGGACCCGGCCCGAACGCCGTGCACCACGTTCAGCTCGTCCGACCCGCGGGCCTTGCCGCTTTACATGCGTGCCGGCCTCGTGCCGTGGTGGCCGTTGCTCTACTTCGCGGGGCGGCCCTCGCGTCCGCTGCCGGCGCCTTTTGCAGTCGAGCCGGCAGGCACCGGCGACGTAATGGCAATCGACGCGATGCTGGTTGCCGGCCGGGCGCCGGACCACGATTACTACGCGAAGCAGCCCGACGTTTTGTCGTTCATCGTGCGGGACGGCTCCCGCACCGTCGCGGCCGGCCATACGCAGAACGGCGTCATAGAAATGATGTCGATCGTCGGCAGTGCCGACGTCGCGAACGCGGTCACTTCCGTCATCTCGTTCCTGGCCGACAGTGGGCCAGGGCCGATCATGACAGCGCTGCCCGGCCCCAACCCGTCGGTGCGCGTGGTGCTTGACGCGGGGATACCGATCACCGCGCACGACCTCTACTGCGCCACTGCTTTCGGTCTTGTCGACCCCGTGCGCCGCCTGCCCAATCCCGGCCTCTGCTGAGCGGTGATGACGCGCCGTATTCCCACCGAGAATCTCACCCGGGCCCTCGCGGGATTCGCGTTCGCCACCGGTGCCGCGTGGACGTTGTGGCACATTGTCAAGGGACGCGCCGGAGCGCAACCAGTGATGACCGCAGTGCTCATCGTCATCGAACTCATGGCGCTGCTGAGACTGGTGGGCTTCGTCGTGCGCAGTGGATCACCTCCCGCCGCGCCGCTGGACGCGGTCGACGACGACGCGTCGGGCACCGTTGTTGTGCGGGCCGAAGCGCACGACCTGCGCACGTTGCGGGCGGCCGTGCTGGCGGCACGACTGGCCTGGAACTCCGACGGGGTCATCGTCGTCGACCCCGCGGCGAGGCCCGACGTGCGCCGATTGTGCGCTCAGATGCGCGTGCCACTCACCGCGAAGATCGACGACGCGCTCACCGTGAGTCGCGGCAGCCTCGTCGCGCTGGTCGACGGCAATCACGCCGTGCTTCCGGATGTGTTCTGTCGTGCCGCGCCGCTGTTCGCGGACGGGACGGTGGGGTTCGTGCAGGGTCCGGTACCGACGGCTGATCCTCTCTCGCGGTTTGTCGACGAGGTCCGCAGTCCCAGCGACGCCCGCGTCGCGGCGGCAGTGTTCCGCGGCACCGCGGTCGTGCTCGACCCGACGGCGCTGCTCGATGCCGGTGGCGTCGTCGACGCCCGCCACGGAGGCGCCCTCGCCACCACGGTGGCCCTCGCCTCGGCCGGCATCTATGGGCAGGCGACCGCCGACTCGTTCGTGACTCCGGTGCGTCCCCCGGATGATGCGACGTGGCGCGGCGAGCAAACTCGCCGAACCGCGAGCGAGCTCGGCGTGCTCTGGCGGCGGACGAATCCCGTCTGGGCGCGCTCGCTGAGGCCGGCGCAGCGCTCGGTTTACATCGACGAGCTGCTGGCGCGATTCGCTGGCGTGGGCGCCTTCGCGGCCATTGCGCTCACGATCGCCACGCTTCTCACCGGGAAGCTTCCCGTCGTCGCGACACCCGCTGCGTTGGGCCTCGCGGGCGCATGGGCAGTGCTCACATTGGCCGTGCACGCCGTCCGCGGTCGGGGCCGCGTCGCGCCGCTGGCCCTTGCCGCCAATGCGATCGCGTTGATGGGAGCGCAGTTGCGCGGCGTCGGTCAGTTCCTACGCGGCCGTTTTGTTCCCGCCGAGGTGGGCCCGCGTGAGCCCAGCGGTGAGCGCGACGCGCCGCGGCGCGTGATGCTCGGCCTCGCCGGTACGGCACTCGCCGCCGCCCTGGTGGCGCGCGCCGTCGCGATGCGCTTCCAACGTGGCGTCCCCGTACTCGGGCCTCTGGCCACGACGGCAGCTGGACTCGTCGCGCTGTTATTCCTGGCCGCGCTCCTGGAGGGTGCTGCCCTCTTCACAATCGGGCGTCCCGAAGCACCGGCCCCGGTGGTATTGAGCAGCGATGCGCTCGGTCTGCAAATCGTCGCTCTCGACGCGGACCGCATCGAGCTGGAGGCGACGACGCCGCCGGGCCCCGTCGTGCGCACGGCCGTTCGCCTCCCGACGTCGTCCGGCTCCCGTCCGGTCACCGTCGAAGCCCGCATCGCGTGGCGCCAGCGAATCGGCGAGCAACGGTGGCGGGTCGCCGGCCCGTACAACGTCACGCCACCGGCGGCCGCCGACGAGTTGTTGGCCCATGCGGTCGTCACGTTTCCTTACCAACGCGCGCGAGATGGCCGCTCGCTTTTGCCCGATGTTCAGGTGGCCGCGTTCCCACCGCCGGACGCACCGGCGCGGGCCAGACCCGGTCCTCGCGGCCCGCTGCGGTTCACGGCGATCGCGGCGCTGATCGCGGTCCTGATGGTTGCGCTGTGGCCGGCCCCGACTGCAACCGCGGTGGTACAGGTTCGTGAGATCACGGGTCTGGTCTTCGACGATCAGAACGCCGACGGTGGACGCGAAGCGGGCCTCGCGCTCACGGAGCCCGGGGTCGGACACGTGAGCGTGCGGGGTCTCGACGACAGCGGCAATCCGGTTGCGGCGGCCGTGACCGACGCGGACGGGCGCTATCACCTCGAGATGAGCGGCCACCTGACGAGGGTCCTCGTCGTCTTCGACGTACCCGACGGTTACAGCGAAGGCCCGCACGGGCCCGACTCGCCGGGGGCGATCACAGCGGCCAGCGCCGGCGATAAGAACGTCGACGTCGGCCTGATCCGTCCCGCCGACTTCTGCGACGCCAGTGCGGCGCCGCCCGACACAACCGCGGTCACGAACCCGCCCACGATCGTGCCCACCCTCCCGAGCGCGGTCACGACCGGTGCCCCGCAGGCTCCCACCACGCCTCCGCGCGGCGAGGGTGAACCGTTGGTCTGTCAACCGGCGCCGGTCGAAGTCGGCGATCACGTGTGGCGCGACGTCAACGGTGACGGTGTACGCCAGCCGACCGAACCGCCGCTCGGCGGTGTGCGGCTTGAGTTGTGGTCGGGCGGACGTCGCGTCGGGACCGCGGTCACCGACAGCGGAGGCGGGTACGCGTTCACGTCATTGCTGTCCGAAGCAACGACCGGCGACGACGACGCGGTCGGCGGTGGTTTCGCCCCCGGCGCCGCGGTAGAGGTTCGGGTGCCCGACGCCACCGGCCCCACCCAGCAGCTCACGCTGCGAGGGCTGGCCCCGACCGTGCTCGGTTCGGGTTCCGGGCCGCTCGCACCGGCACTCGACAGCGACGGCATTCTCCGCGGATCGGACGCGATTGCCGCGATCACCTCGGGACCACTTGGACAGATTGACCACGGCGTCGACTTCGGTTTCACGCAGGGACTTAGCATCGGAAACCGCGTCTTCAACGATGTCAACGCGAACGGCCGCTTCGACGAGGGCGAGACCGGAATCGGCGGCGTCGACGTCGAACTCCTCGCTGATGCCGACGGCACCGGACAGCACGCAACGAGCGTGGCGAAAACGAGCACTGCACCCGACGGTCATTGGCTGCTGAGCGATGTCGCGCCGGGCCGTTACGTCGTCGAGGTGTCAAAACTTCCTGCGGGTTTCGTGTCGAGCACCGGCACGAACGGGGCGAGCAGCGGGCCATACGAGAGCACACTCACGCCCAAACCCGGCAGCGGGATCGACGGTGACGACAACGGCACAACCGTCTCGGCGCCCGGCGCACCACTGGTGGTGCGGACGAAATCGTTCACGCTCGCCCCCGGCCGGGCGCCGATCGGCGAGCCGGACCGCTCACCGGATGATCCCGCCACCGACGCGTGGTCGGACACCACCATCGACTTCGGGTTGTTCCTTCCCGCCAAGATCAGTGGGCTGGTATGGCAGGACACGAACCGCAACGGCATCCGCGATGAGTCCACCGCGACCGGCACCGACGGCGCGTTCGTACGTCTCTACACGAATGACGGACTGGCGGTAGGAACCGCAGGGACTAGCCACGACCCGGCGGATCCCGCCAGCGTGCCGGGCTCATACGCGTTTGGGAATCTCGCCCCAGGCGACTACAAGGTTGCGGTCTCTGCTCTTCCGGCCGGGGCCACGCTCGTGGTACCCGGACAAGGTGACGATCGGGCGCTCGACTCCGATGCCGACCCCGCGACCGGCATCGCGACGGCCGCCCATCACGTCGAACCGGGGCAGAACGAGACCACGTTTGCCGCGGGGTGGTACGGCCCTTCGCTCTCGCTCGGTGACACGGTGTGGCGCGACGCGAACGCCAACGGCGTGCTCGACGCGGGCGAATCCGGCTTCGACGGGGTCACGGTGAAGCTGTTCAGGGCCGACGGGACTGCGGCCGCCCTCGATCAGGTGACGTCGGGAGGAGGCCACTATCTCTTCACCGGTCTCACGGCCGGTGATTTTGTGGTTGAGGTGATACCGCCGTCGGGCGGCTGGCGTTCGTCGGGGCCGGACGTCACGAACCAGGACGTGAACGACGGCAAGGACAACGACAACAACGGCACGCCCGCGGCCGCGACGCCGGGGCTGCCCATACGCACCGCCGTCGTGCACCTCGGCCCGGGCAAGGGCGCGGGCCCGGCCACGCCCGATCATCCGCTTCCGGAAGGCACCAAGCCCGTAGACGCCAATGTGAGTGTCGACTTCGGCCTGTACCAACCGATCGACCTCGCCGTTCACCTCACGTCGACCACGCCGGGGCCCTTCACGACGGGTCAGGAGGTCGTCCTGCGTATCGAGGCGATGAACAACGGACCGGGTACCGCCGCCGCGGGCTGGACGATCACCGACACGTTCCCTGATGGTCTCCTGCCGACGGCCATCGACAGCGGACCCGGGTGCGCGTTGAACGACCGCGTGCTGACGTGCACGTCGAAGTCCGCGCTCGCGCCAGCCGCGTCGGCCGTCGTCGCGGTGGTGCGGGCGTCGGTCGTGGCCGACCCGAACGTCGCCGGGTCGTCCGAAGTTGGTGACGCGGCCACGATCGCGCCGGCGCCCGGCGATGTGCCGGCCCTCCGTTCGCTCTTGGACCCGGCTGGTCGCTCGGTCGACCGAGTCGTGCTAGCCCTTGCCACTACCGGCATCGGTGGTACCGCGTGGTACGACCAGCGCCACGACGCTGTCCGTCAGCCGGGGGAGCCCCCGCTTAGCGGTGTCCGCGCCAAGTTGCTCGATGCGTCGCAACACGAGGTGCCGGTGGGTCCCGACGGCGTGCTCGGAACGAGCGACGACGCGCCCGGTGGCGTGCTTACCTCGGCGACCGGTAGATACCACTTCACGGCGCTGACGCCCGGGACGTACGCCGTGCAATTCGCGCTGCCCGCGGGATACGAGCTCACTAACGCCGGTCCCCCGAACACCGTCGACTCCACCACGATGCGCACCGCGCCGGTGACCCTCGCCGCCGGGACGGACTCTCCCCGTATCGATATCGGCGCGCACAAGCCCGAGGGTTCAATCGGCGACCTCGTATGGTCGGATCGCAATCGTGACGGACGGCGCGATGCCGGCGAGCCGGGTATTGCCGGCCTTCCCGTCAGCCTGCTCAACGCTGATTTCACGCCTGCACTCGGAGCAACCGGCGTTCCGATCGTCGTGGTCACCGATGGTCTTGGCGGGTATCGCTTCGCCGATCTCGAACCTGGGCAGTACGTCGTGTCCTTCCCGCTCCCACAGGGCCAGCAGCGCTCACCGAAAGCGGCGGCCGGTGATGACGCCATCGACTCCGACGCCGATCGCCGCACTGGATTGTCGAGCGTCGTCACCGTCGACGCTGGAGCCAACGTGAGCACGGTCGACTCTGGGCTCTTCGCCGCTCCGACGGTGCTGGGCGGGCTCGTGTGGACCGACAAGGAAGGGAACGGTCGCCTCGACCAGGGCGAGTCGGCGATCGCGGACGTGAAGGTCGAACTGCTCGATGCCGCGGGCCTGCTGGCGGCCACGACCACCTCCGGTCCCAGCGGCACCTACCAGTTCGTTGGCCTCGCGCCCGGCCGTTACCAAGTGCGCCTCGACCCCGCGACGTTGCCCGGTGGTGTGGCATTCACTTCCCGCGATGTTGGGCTGACGGCTGGCAGCGGGAGCGACGTCGACGAGGGCATGGGAACCACCGTATTCATCGACGTCGGGCGCGCTTACTCGAATACGAGTTGGGACATCGGCCTCACGTTTGTGGGCACGGTCGCCGATGGCGTCTGGATCGACGACGGCAATGGCATCAAAGACGCCGGTGAGCCGTTGGTGAGCGGCGTGGCCGTCGCGTTGCTCGACTCCGCGGGAGTCACCGTCAACGCGACCGTCACCGACGATGCCGGCAACTATCGGTTCGCGCGTGTGCGGCCGGGGTCGTACACGCTCGCCTTCTCGGGCTTTCCTGCCGGGTCGCAGCTGACGGCGGCCAAGGCCACCACCGACGCCACCGTCGACAGCGATCCCGACCCGGCGTCGGGGCGCACCGAGCCGTTCGACGTGCACGGGAGCGACGAGGGCGGCTTCCATGGCGCCGGTCTCGTGCGCCCGCGCGCCAACGTCACTGGGCTCGCATGGGTCGACCAGAACAACAACGGCGTGTTCGACGATCAGGAAGACGCCGGTGTCGGCCTCGACGTGTCGTTGCTCGCGGGCGACGGGAAACTCGTCGCGACAACGGTTGTCGGCGGTTCGGGGAACTACGCGTTTCAAGGCGTCGCGCCCGGCACGTATCAGATCGCCTACACCGTGCCCGATGGCCTGCGGGTAACGCCCGCCGGCGGCAGGGCATCGAGAGTCGATCCGGCGACATTGCGCAGCGAGCCCTTCGACCTCAAGGACGGGGCCACCGACGATTCTTGGACGCTTCGCGCCGAACGCAAGCCCTCAGCGGCCGAGGAGGCCGTGACGGCGCTGCAGGGCGCCGAGCACCGGTTCGCGCGGGCGAACCGCGCTGGCCGAGTGGTGCTGGCTGCTTCCAGCGCGGCGTTGGCGAGCCTGGCGATCCTGCGCGGCTGGCGGCAGCGCCAGAAGCGCCGGGCCCTCCGATGATCAAGTACCTCGGATCGAAGCGGAGGTTGATTCCCGCCCTCACCGAGATCTTCGCGAGCTGCCGTCCGCGCACCGCGCTTGACCTCTTTACCGGCACGACACGCGTCGCGCAGGCCCTCAAGAGCATCGGCGCGGATGTGACTGCGGTCGACTCCGCCCGCTACGCACACGTGCTCGCGCAATGTTTCATCGCTACCGACGCGACGGTGGTCGATCATGGCGCGCTGGCCGACGAAATCGCTCGACTCAACGCCCTTCCCGCGGTGCCCGGCTATATCACTGAGACGTTCTGCACGCAGGCTCGTTACTTCCAACCTCGAAACGGTGCTCGCATCGACGCGATTCGTGAGGCCATCGCGCGTGATCACGCCGGTACGTGGATGGAACCCGTACTGCTCACCGCGCTGATGCTCGCGGCCGACCGTGTCGATTCCACGACCGGGGTACAGATGGCGTACCTCAAGCAATGGGCACAGCGTGCCGAGCGAGTGCTCGAGCTACGCGTGCCGGAGCTCACGGCGGGATCGGGAACCGCGCTGCACGGCGACGCGAGCGAGCTCGTCGGCACGCTCGGTCCGTTCGATGTCGCGTATCTTGATCCGCCCTACAACCATCACCGCTATACCGCGAACTATCACGTTTGGGAGACGCTCGTCGCCGACGATCAGCCCGACTCATACGGTGTCGCCCGCAAACGGGTCGACCTGCGGAGCCCGGATGGTCGCAGCGTGTTCAATGATCGTCGTTTGATGCCCGACGCGCTCGCGAAGGTGATTGCGACGGTTGCGGCGAGCGTGGTGGTGCTCTCCTACAACGACGAGTCGTGGATCAGCCTCGACGAGTTGGTCGACATGTGCGCGGTGCGCGGTGAGGTGCGGAGCGTGGCGTTCGAGTCAAAGCGCTACGTGGGCGCCCAGATCGGGATCCACAACCCATCGGGTGTGAAGGTGGGAACGCCCGGGCGGTTGCGCAATCAGGAATACGTGCTCGTTTGCGGCGATCTCCCCGCCGTTGGCTGAAGCCGGCCTGGCACCGGCTATGCAGTCCCCCATGGCGATCTACGCATTAGGTGTCCTCATCCCGCGCATCGACCCCGACGCGTACGTCCATCCCGACGCGGTGATCATCGGCGATGTCACCGTTGGGCCGGAGTCGTCGATCTGGCCCGGCGCCGTGCTGCGCGGTGATGGCGGAGGCCACATCGTGATCGGGGCGCGTACCTCGATCCAGGACAACACGGTCGTGCATTGCACGGCGGAGCTTCCGACCATCGTCGGCGATGAGTGCGTCATCGGCCATATCGCCCACCTCGAGGGGTGCACGATCGAGTCGTTCTGTCTCGTGGGCTCAGGGGCGGTGATCCTCCACGAAGCGATCGTCCGTTCGGGCTCGGTGGTGGGCGCGAACGCGGTCGTGCGCAACCGCCTGGAGGTGCCCGCCGGAAGCCTTGCCCTCGGGATACCCGCCACGGTGAGGCCCGACGCGGCCGACCCGGCGTCGATCCGCCATGGCGTCGAGATCTACGTGACGAAGGGCCGCGAATACCGGGAGCAACTGCGCCGGGTCAGCTGAAAGTTGAGTTGTCTGGTCGGGATTGGGCCCTTAGGCTCGCGGGTGATGCGGAAATTGTTCGCGTTCCCGAACCCCGTGAACGAGGTGTCGGCCCGGCTCGTCGCGGCAGGGGTGCTCGTCCAGGCCGTGGTCTTTGTGGCCACCGGCTGGCGTTGGCTGCTCGTACCACTCGCGTATGGGTTCGTCGCCCGGGTCCTCACCGGTCCGAGACTCAGCCCCCTCGGTCACGTCGTCACTCGCGTCGTCACGCCCAGACTTGGTCTGACTGCCCGGCTCGTGCCGGGGCCGCCGAAGCGGTTCGCGCAGGGCGTCGGTACTGCGTTCACGGTGGCGGCCGTCGTAGCGGCCTTCGGGTTCGATGCCGTCACCCTCGCTCGTGGGCTTGTGGGCATGGTCGCGGTGGCGGCCCTGCTCGAGTCGGCGTTCGCGTACTGCGTCGGCTGCAAGGTCTTCGCGGCGCTGATGCGCGCCGGCGTGATCCCCGAGTCGGTGTGCGCCGAGTGCAGCGACCTCTCGGTAAGGATCGCTGCCTAGATCGCGTGGAGGCCGAGCCCCGCCATCTCTTCGTGTACGGCACCCTCCGACCGGGTGAGGTGCGCTGGTCGATCCTCGCCCCTTTCGTTGTCGGCGACGGTCATGACGACGCCGTCGCGGGATCGCTGTTCGACACCGGCGCCGGCTATCCGGCGGCGCTCTTCGGTGGTGAGCACCGCATCCACGGACGCACGTACGAGTTGGTCGCGGACACGATTGAGCGTTGCCTCGAACTCCTCGACGAAGAGGAAGGCGCGGTCGCCGGGCTCTATCACCGGATCGCCGTGCGCTCCCTCGCCGGCACCGACGTGTGGGCCTACCAGTACGGGGGCGGCCTGTCGCTCACCCGGATCGAATCAGGCGACTGGCTCCAGCGCGACTGACGGTACCTCGGCCAGCCCCTAGATCCTCCGCCCCGTACGCACCCGCCGCGCCAGACGTTTCGACTTTTGGCACGTTTCGAGAGGTTGTTGCCGTCGTCAGTGGGCGGCTTGGCGCGACTCGTAGCGGGAGAGCTTTGGCCAGCTCGTGAGATCGGGGGCGAGCGCCTCGAACGAGCCCTCGCGCAG
>JBDUDK010000116.1:0-13986 GCA_040002995.1 Acidimicrobiales bacterium
CGCTATCGAGATTGCATACGGCGCGCTGTTCTTGGCGAGTGACGAATCGAGCTTCATGACCGGCGCCCAACTCGTGATCGACGGTGGCTACACGGTGCCCTAGATCAGCGCGCGTTCAGCGCCCAAGAACCGCCGCGCCGTAGAGATCGAAGACGTAGAGCAGCATGCCGAGAGGAACCACACCCAAGAAGAGCAGTGCTCGCATTCTTCGTACGTCGGAAGGGCGCCTCGCGACTTGAGCATGACCAACATCCAGCCACCGGTTGGCATCTCGCGGCGACCACGGCGGAACGCGTCCAGAAAGGATGTACGCGCTGCGGTTGTGACGCGGTGGCTGGCGATGCACGTACACATTGGTCACAAAGCTCACCATGCCCCGCCCGGTCGCGGTCAGTCGCGCTAAGCCGATGATTTGCGCGTGTCTTACCTAAGTGACCGAGAGGTTTTGCCCGCGCCTTACCTAGATGAGGGGGGCAGGCCCCATAGCGCGCATTGAGCCCGGTATGCCAACACTGCCCGTGGGCGTCTTGGCTAAAGGCCGACTCGCTTAGAAGCGGCCCCGGTACGTCGGGGCCGCTTCGCCCATTGCGACGGGGCTTCTCACGCTGTCGACGGCTCGAACGGCACGATCTGCAGGCTCGCGATGCGTCCGTCGCGAAGCCCGAATCGATGGGTCAGATCGACCGTGCCGCCGGGGAAGTTGCCCTCGAGATGAGTCTGTACATCGTGACGTTCGACCCCCTCGACGTATCGCCGCTCGGCCGCGCCCCGCAAGTCGACGGTGTATTCGAAAGCCGTCGCCACCGTCTCGCGCCACTAGCGGATGCCGGGAAGACCGCGCCACTCGCGGTCCTCGTCGAATACGAGCGCGTCATCGGTGAAGCACGCGACTACTGCGTTCTGATCCCCGCGGTCAGACGCCGCGAAGTACTCGGAGATGATCGCCGGCAGCAAGCTCGCGTCACTTGGCCAGGGAGGCTTCGAGAGTGATCTCGGGAACACTTGCCAACGCTCGGCTCACGGGGCATCCCGCCTTGGCGGCCTTGGCCTGCTCGATGAACGCTGCCTCGTCGAGACCCGGCACCCGCCCGACGGTCACGAGCGCGATCTTGGTGATTGTCGGCTTGCCATCGACGGGTCTCAGGGTGACCGTGGCGTCGGTGTGAATCGAGTCAGGCGGGTTGCCGGCTTGAGCGAGCATGTTGGAGAGAGCCATCGAGAAGCAGGCCGCGTGCGCGGCCGCGATCAGTTGCTCGGGGTTGGAGCCCGGCCCGTCCTCGAAACGGGACTTGAACGTGTAGCCACCGCTGATGGTGTCACCCGCGGTGAACGTGCCACTGCCGCTCGGCAGGTCACCTTTCCATTCCGCACTTCCCTTCGCTGGCATGACGGGCTCCTCTCGGTTCGACGATTGAGTCGGCAATGTCGGATTTCAGCACAACTTTGGCGGCGAACTCCGACCGACGAGCGATGAGTTCGAGAGATCGGCTAGGTCTAGTACGCATGATGATCGACATCTCGCCCTCTACCGACCGGATGGTCCGCGTGCTCGCCGCCGTTGCCGACGACCAGTTCGCCCTGCCCACTCCCTGTCCCAAGAGTCGCGTCGGTGACCTCATCGACCACATTGGGACGTTCGCCAAGGCGTTCACCGCCGTCGCTCGCAAGACCAACCGCGGTAAGGGCCCGCCGCCGCCGCCCAATGCCGCCAACCTCGATGCCGGCTGGCGGGACCGAATCGCACGTGATCTCGCAACGTTGACCGGCGCGTGGCGAGAGGCCGCCGCGTGGGAGGGCATGACGTTCGCCGGTGGCATGGAGCTGCCGGGACAGGTCGGCGGGCTGATTGCGCTCGACGAACTCGTCGTGCACGGTTGGGACCTCGCCATCTCGACGGGCCAGGCCTATGACCCATCGGTCGGTGAACTCGAAGCCGCTTCCTCATTCGTTGCATCGTTCGACGCTCCCCGCGACGGCAACCTGTTCGGCCCCGTTGTGCCGGTTGCCGATGATGCTTCGCCGCTCGACAAACTGCTCGGACTCACCGGGCGAGATCCGACCTGGCGGCCGCCATCATGAGCACGTCGTTCCCCGGTGAGTCCAAGAAGTACCGGGCGGCGCGCGACAAGCTCCTGCAAGAAGAGATCGAGCTCCGTCGAGCCAGCGAAGCGGTGGCCGCGGCACGCCGAGCGCTCCCGCCAGGTGGGAAGGTCCCCGAGAACTACGTGTTCGACGCCTACGGACCGGAAGGTGACCCGATCAAGGTCCACGCCGGCGGAGCTGTTCGCACCCGGGAACGAAACCGTCTTCATCTACAACATGATGTTCCCGCGGTCACCGGATGAGGACTTGCCGTGCCCTTCGTGCACGCAGTTTCTCGATTCGTTCGATGGTGTCGCCGAGCACGCGAGCCAACGCATCAACGTGGCCGTCGTCGTGAAGACGGCGCTGCCTCGTGCTCTCGCCGACGCCGAGAGCCGCGGGTGGCGGCGCCTGCGATTGCTGTCGTCGGCGGGCAACTCCTTCAACCGTGACTACCACGGTGAAAGCGACGACGGCACTCAGCAGCTGCCGATGATGAACGTCTTCCACCGCGACGACGGCGCGATTCGACACACCTGGGGTTCCGAGCTTCTGTACGAGCCGCCCGTTCCCGGCCACGACCCGCGCCACGGCGACACGATCGATCCGCTGTGGAACCTTTTCGACCTCACGCCCGAAGGACGAGGCACTGACTGGTACCCCGATCTCAATTACCGCGACACGTAGCCGCAGTTCGGTGAAAGAACCGACGTAGCGCGGATCTACTCTGCGCGCCGTGGACGACCCCGTCGCCTTCCCGACGCTCGACGACACCCAGCTCGCCGCGCTCGACGCACTCGGAACCCGACGGTCGATACAGGCAGGCGACTACCTCTATCGCGAAGGCGACCCCACCTACGACTTCTACGTGGTTGTTTCCGGCGCCGTCGACATCGTGCAACACGCCGACGGCGAGGAGCTGCTCATCGCCCGCCACGGTGCCGGCCGTTTCCTGGGCGAGCTGAACATGCTGACCGGCCTGCGGGTGTTCGTATCCGCGCGAGTCGCCGAGCGCGGCGAGGTGATCGTGGTGCCGGCGGCCGATCTGCGACAAGTGCTCTCGTCACAGCCCGCGCTGAGCAACACGATCCTCGCCGCGTTCATGGCCCGCCGCGACGCTCTACTCGGCGGCGCGTCGGCGGCCATCCGGGTCGTGGGCTCCCGGTTTTCACCTCAGTCGCTGGACGTGCGGGAGTTTCTGTCGCGCAGCCGGATCCCGCACGAATGGCTCGATCCCGACCACGACGCCGCCGTCGAGCGGGTGCTGCGCGAGTTCGAGGTAACCCCGGCGGAGCTCCCCGTCGTGATCGTGTCGGGTGAGGTGTTACGCCGGCCGACGCCTGGCGCGCTCGCCGAGTACCTCGGCTTGACCGTCGGCAACCTTCCTGACCGGTGCTTCGACCTCGTCATTGTCGGCGGTGGCCCAGCGGGACGCCAACCCTCGAAACGTCGCCAGGCGGTTTGGACGTTTCGAGGGTTTGGTACCTCCAAGGGAACGAAACCTCGAAACGTCGGCGCGGAACCGACCCCAGTCTCCTGCTCTTTCCGTTTGGACCAGAAACACCGCCACCTGGTGGCGGGATAGCTGGGCGAGCCGTGGAGGCGGCGCGCGGCTGGATTCGGGCGGTGGGCGACGGCGAGCGAGGGTGACGAGCGGACCGGCGACGACATCGCTAGAAGAGCTTGGCGACCTGCTCGATGGCTAGGAAGTCGATGATCAACTGGTTCACTACGTGCGGCTTCTCCATTACCAGACCGTGCGACGTGCCGGGAACGATCGCGAGCTGCGAGCCGGGAAGCGCGCGCCGAACGGCAGCCACGTGCTCCAGCGTCATCCCGCCATCGTCCGCGGCGAGAATGAGGGTGGGCGCAGCTACGCGCGCGAGATCGGCGAGGTCGACCCCCGTCTCGGACACCCACAGGGTGCGCAGCTTGTCGATCACGATTGCCAAGTGGTCGGGCCCGTCGGGCGAGAACGCGCGATACATCTCGACCAACGCGGGCGGGGCAGTGTCCACGGACATGCCCGCCAGGAAGGGCAACAGCCCCGCGGGTGCATCCTCGAGAGTCACGTACTGGTCGATCCATACGAGCTTGCGCACGAGCTTCGGCCGTCGCAAGGCCACGAGCAGGCCGACGAGCGCACCGTCGGACCAACCGGCGACGTGCGCTGACTCGATGCCGAGCGCCTCCATGAGGGCGATGGTGTGCTGAGCCATATTCTCGTAGGTGATCGGCCCATCGACGTCGGACGTGCGTCCGTGGCCATAGCGCTCGGGCACGTAGACCCGGTACTGCTGTGCGAGCGTGGCGGTCTGGGCGTCCCAAGTCTCGGCGGGACACAGACCGCCGTGGAGCAGGATCAGCGCGTCGCCGGTGCCGGTCACTTCATAGTAGGTACGTACCCCGCCAACATCGACGTAGTGGCCGTTGCGAGGGGGAGCCTCATGGGTGGTAGTCATGTCGTCTCCTTCAGGTCGAGTCTTCGACGACATCGTCCACGGCACTTTGATCATGCACATTCGTGAGACCACGAGTTCTAACGAGTCCTACCGGTTGAAGTCGACCGATGACGCCTTGACCGTGAGCTCTCCCCGGTTGCGGGCGTCGAGTTTGGTCAGCAGCGACGACACGTGCGCCTCAACCGTGCGGATCGAGATGTAAAGGTTCTCGGCGATCTCTGCATTCGGGAGTCCCTTGCCAAGCAACCGGAGCACCTCGACCTCGCGGGTGGTGACGCCCGTCTGGGCGAGGGCCGGTGGAACGGGCGCGGAAGGTCGGCGCCGCCTCGGCACGGCGCCGCCGGAGGCCCGCAACATCTGCCTCACCCGGTCCGCCTCCGCGGTCGCTCCGGCGGCTTCATAAATATCGAACGCCTGGCGGAGCCACCTCGAAGCGGCTGGGCCGCCGACAACGAGCGCGCCGATGACGCGCAACTGCGCGATGTCGAAGGGCATCGGCCCGGCGGCCATCGCGATGGCAGCGTCGATGCCCTCTGCGTCCCCCGCAAGAAGAGCTTCCGCCGCGGCCACGAGGACCGGTCGAGAGTAGAAACGAGCCAGATCGGGCGTGGCCTGCGCTTCGACAAGGGCGGCCGCGGCCTCGTCGCGCCGGCCCGCCGCCGCAAGAGCCCAGGGCAGCAAGCAGATGCTGGACATTGGGACCACACCTGGCATAGCTCGCGCCAACTCCGCACTGCGCTCGAGCCAGCGGAGCGCTTCATCCCACTCGCCCCGACGCAGCGCGATGCTGCCGCGGAGAGATGCCGTATGGAACAACAGGTCAGGTGTCGGGGCGATCGCTTCGGCCTCTGCGAATTCGTCCTCCACCGACTCGACCGTGAAGCTGCGAACCATCGCTCGCGACGCCAGGAGGTACGCGACCTGGTCGAGCCGGAGCGCCCGGCAGCGCGCGATGGCGTCATCGAGCACTCCCGCAGAGGCGGCGAGGTCGCCCTGGATCGCGAGCCCGATCGCAAGGTTCTCCTCGGCCCACGCGAGCTCGACGAGCGAGCCCGCGCCACGGGCTAGTTCGACCGCCTCGTAGAGGCGGTCTGGGCGCTCGCCGGCAAACAACTCCACCTTGCCGAGTTGAACGACCGCTCGCAGCTGCGCCTGGGTGCGTCCCGCGGTGTCTGCGTCCCTCGCCTGGCGCAACCACGAGGCCCGGGCCGTGGCGCGGTCACCGAGGAAGTCGAACGCCCGGCCCTCGAGGTCGAGCGCCGCGAGTCGTGCGTCGATGCCGGCCGTCGCCGATTCGAGGACGCGACGGGCGCAATCGAGGGCCTCCTGGGCATCGCCCCGAACCAGTGCGGCGCGCCCCGCCGCGAGCATCAGCTCGGGCGTGCCTTCTCCGTTCTGGAGAGCGACAGCGATGATCGCGTCCGCGACCTCCGGTCGGCCCGCGTCGAGCGCGCACGACGCCCGACGGAGCCGACGGTCGGCGGTGTCGCCGTGAACGGCGATCGTCGCCTCGTCGAGCTCGAGTGCTTCGATCCACCTGCCTTGCCACGCGAGCGAGCGCGCCAGCGCGTCCGCGGCGGCGGCCCGGACCAACGGCGCGCGCGCCGAGTGGCACGCGGCGCGCGCCGCCCGCTCGGCCGCGAGGAGCGCATGGTCGCGGAGCCACTGCTCGGCGGCCGCGGTGAGCGCGGTCGCGACGTCATCTCGAGCACCCACAGCCGCGAGATGACGGGCTCGCCGCTCGAGTGTCTCGGCGTCTACGACGGTGTCGCCGCTCAGGGCGTCCGCCGCCCGGCGATGCAACGTGTCGACGAGGTGTGGGACCGTGGCGTCGAGCACCGCCTCGCGGATTATGGCGTGCCGAAAACTGATCGAGCCGCCGGTCGTCTCAAGCAGGCCCGCACGAATGCCAGCGGACAACGTGGCGGCGAGCTCCGCGTCGCCGGCATCGGTGAGGGCGCGCATCAAGATCGGCTCGAAGTCGCCGACCACGGCCCCCGCGACCACCACATCGCGCTCCGCTTGATTGAGCAATGCCAGCCGCGCGTCGACCAGATCGCGGATGGTGCCAGGCACCTTGGAGGCACCACCGCGCCACGTCGCGCCGCCGTCGTCGAGACGGACGGTGCCCGCGAGCACATGGCCCCGAACCAGCTCCTCCACGAGCAGCGGCACGCCGTCGGTCCTCGCCAAGATGTCAGCCACGAGCGGTGATGGTGGATTGGCGTCGAGGAGCGCAGCAACCAACTCGCCGACCGCTCGCTCATCGAGCGGCAGGACGTCGATGACCTCGGCGAGACCGTCTCGCCGTAGGAGCTGCGCGAGTTCGTCTGCCTCCCGCGATTCCGACGGGCGCAACGTGCCAACGATCGTGAGGCCGTCCATCCGGGCCGTCGCGATATAGCGAATCGTCTCGAGGCTCTCAGGGTCGGCCTTGTGCAGGTCGTCGGCGATCAGCACCGCACCATCGGTGGTCTCGATCACAGCACGCAGGAGTTGGACGACCCCTTCGAGCGCCAGGAGGCGCAGTTGATCGGTCTCGAGATCGGAAGATCTCGCTACGACCGGCCATTCGGGTAGCAGCAACTCGAGGCCGCGATCGAACGGCGTCATCGGATGGGTCATCGGATGCGTACGCAACCAAGACCTCAGGGCGTCGCTGATGACACTGAACGCGGCAGGCGACGCGATAGGCGCTCGCCCCGAGAGCACGGCCAAGCCGAGCTGCTGAGCGACCACCGCGGTCTCACCGATGAGCCGGGTCTTGCCGATACCCCCCTCCCCGACCAGCAGCACGCACGCCGGGCGTCCAACGAGGGCCTGGTGAACGGCGCGCCGAAGCCGGTCGAGCTCGGCTTCTCTGCCGATGACGACGGACGCCCGAGTCAGGCCAAGGAAGTCCTCCACGCGGTCAGTCTTCTGCAGTACGACTGGTGGTTCCACGGATGTCGCTGCCTAGCGGACGGGGCACCATTGAGGGCAGAGCGCAGCCGCACCGGCCGCCAAGGGAGCAGCAAATGGCTTTCGACGACGTGATGGGCATAGTCATGCAGTGGAGCGTCGCCACCGATGCGCTTGCGGCGCTCGGAGCCGAGCTTGCTCTGCAACAGCCCGGTGCGAACGGGTCTCCTGAGATCGTCGCAGCGCTGAAAGCGGTGTCGACTGCTGCGGGCCTCACCGGCCTCGATGAGATTCCGCCTCCGCAACAAGCGGTTGCGCTCGCGCTCATCCGCATGAACTTGCACCAGGCGACCGATCTGGTCGACCATCCCGACCGAGCGCCCGGGTGGTCGGTCACCGACCCCGCGATTCTCGACGGTTGGGGTCGAGGCTCGGCGATGGTGCCTGCTCTCATCGCGTCGTCGCACCCCCACCTCGCCGACGTCACGAGCTTCCTCGACGTGGGCACGGGGGTCGGCTTGCTCGCCGTGGCGGCCGCGAGCGTATGGCCGAAGGCCACCGTCGTCGGCATCGACCCCTGGGAGACCTCACTCGAGCGCGCTCGAGCGAACGTCGCGGCAGCGGGACTCGACGGCCGGATCACGCTACGCCGTCAAGAGTTAGCCAGACTCGACGACATCGACGCGTTTGACTGTGTCTGGATCCCATCGTTCTTCTTGACCGAGGCCGATCTTGACGTAGGGCTCGAGCCCGCCGTGCGCGCGCTGCGCCGGGGGGGCTGGATCGCTCTCGGCCGGATGCGGCCGAAGCCGGACCCGCTTGCCCACGCGACGAACGCGCTCCGGACAACCCGCGCCGGGGGTTGCGACTTGGACGCCGACCAAGCCGCCAAGCTTCTCGAGGGGGCCGGCTGCGATGCCGTTCACATCGCAAAGCCGCCCGGCCCCGCACCGCTCGAGTTCGTGCTCGGCCAGCGCCCGGTGACTGACGAGGGCTCATAGCAGCGTCGCCCGGAGAAGAAACCGCTAGTTCAGAATGCGCTCGACGACCTCTGGATCCGAGGCGTTGTAGAAGTCAGCGCGGCGGTGGACACCTTCGACCCCATACCGTCGGCGAGGGACGGTGGTGACCCGCAGAGATTATGCGGTTGGTTCAGCACCGTTGATCGAATGCATCCAGCCCACCGCCGCTCGCTCCAGCCGCGAGGACTTCCCAGTCGGCTGCCTTGCAATTCGAGAAACGTGATGTCAACCACTCGAAGATAGGACCGAACCGGTCGCCGACTGCGCCCCCTCAACCGCTTCGCACGCGGCATCCCTGTCTGCCATCCTGGGGTCGTGCAAGGGCAGGGCGGCGGCGATGCACGATCTGAGGCGCCTGGAGCGTGGGAAAACCTCAGTCAACGCGACCTCGCCCGCTACGTGCCGCGTGCCGCGGTGGAGTGGGACACCCACGGCGCGGAGAACTGGCAGCTGATCGACGGTTCGCTGCTCTTCGTCGACATCTCTGGGTTCACCAAGCTCTCCGAACGCTTGACCGTATTCGGGCGCATAGGCGCCGAGGAGCTCACCGACGTTCTTGATCGGGTCTTCGGCGACATGCTTGATCTCGGCTACGCCCGCGCCGGCTCGCTTTTGAAGTTTGGAGGCGATGCGCTGCTGTTCATGTTCACGGAGGGAGCCCACGCGCAGCAGGCGTGCTCCGCAGCTGTGGAGATGCGGGCGGCGCTCCGCAGCGCCTCACAGATGGCGACCTCCGTCGGACGGTTGCAGCTGAAGATGTCCGTCGGTGTGCACTCCGGCGTGATCCACCTGTTCAGGGTGGGACGCACCCACACGGAATTCCTTGTCGCGGGGCCGGCGGCGTCGGCCACGACCGACATGGAGAAGGTCGCGGAGGCGGGTGAGATCGTCGTCAGCTCCGCGACGCGAGCGTTGCTGCCGAGCGGAGCGGCGCCTACACCCAAGGGCGCTGGCTGGCTGTTGCGGTCGCGAGGGGCCATCGCCACCAGACCGGGTCCCGTGCTTCGAAACGCCATCGAGCCCGCGACCGTGTTCCGGTTCGTACCCGCAGTCCTGCGAGATCACCTGAGCGCCGGTGATGCCGAGCCGGAGCACCGGATCGCCAGCGTCGGGTTCATCCGGTTCAAAGGTGTTGACACGCTGCTCGCCACCGCAGGTCCGGAGCGAACGTGCGCGGCGCTCAACGAGCTCGTTGTTTGCGTGCAGGAAGCGGCGATGGCGGAAGGTGTCACGTTTCTCGCTTCCGACATCGACCACGACGGCGGCAAGCTAATCCTGTCGACCGGGGTGCCCGCCGCACAGGAGGACGACGAGGGCCGCATGCTGCGGACCATGAGGCGGATCGTCGAAGCGTCGCCAGAGCTGCCTTTGCAGATCGGCGTAAACCGCGGACACGTGTACGCCGGGGAGATTGGTACCGCGTACCGGTGTGCGTACACCGTGATGGGCGACACCGTGAACCTCGCGGCACGGCTCATGGCCGCCGCGCCAGTCGGTGCCATCTACACGATGCCTGGGGTACTCGACGCTGCGCACACGCTGTTCGACGTCACCGCCCTGGAGCCGCTCCAAGTCAAGGGCAAGAGCGAGCCGCTGTTGGCTTATGCCGTCGGTGCCGAGACCTCGAGCCGCGATCCCGAGACGCAAGGCGCTCTACCGTTCACCGGGCGAGCACAGGAGCTGATCGCGCTCCGGGGTCTCCTCCAGGCCGCGGTCGACGGTGACGCCGCGATCGTCACGGTCACCGGCGGCACCGGAGTCGGCAAGTCGCGACTCGTAAGCGAGGCGCTGCAGACCGGACCTCAGATTGCGAAATTCACCTTGTCCGCCGAGCCCTACGGCGTCGCTGACGCCTACCGCGCGTTCCGCCACCCGCTACGACGGCTGCTCGGTATTACCTCCCTCGACCGGTCGGAGATGGCTGCTGAGCTGGCCGCAACCGTGCGCGCCGTCGACTCGGGCTTGCTGCCCTTCCTTCCATTAATCGCCGATGTCGTTCACCTCGCGGTGCCGACGACGCCGGAGGTCGATGCGATCGAGCCTCGCTTCTGGAAGCAGCGCCTCGCCGATGTGGTCGATCGCCTGCTCCAAGGGCTGGTGCCGCAACCGGCCGTGATCGTCGTCGACGATGGGCACTGGTTGGACGAGGCCTCCGCCGATCTGCTCGCGGCCCTGGTCGCCGGCGATGGTCGTTGGAGCATGGTCATGACCCGACGCGAGCAGCCGGGAGGCTTGGTCGCGTCGGGCGGGTCGACCATCGCGCTCGGCCCTTTGACCAACGTGGAGACCGCGTCGCTCGTCCTCGCGGCGACTGCTGCCGCTCCACTGCGCCCGGACGACGTCGCGACGGTGGTCGACCGAGCTGATGGACACCCTCTGTACGTGCAGGAGATCGTGCGGGCGGCGCGCCTCGCGGGTGGCTTCGACGCGCTGCCCGAATCGCTCGACGCGACGGTGGCCGCGCAGATCGATCGGCTTGCTCCGCTTCTGCGTCGCGTCCTGCGCTTCGCGGCGGTGCTTGGGCGCACGTTCCCGCTCAGTGTGCTGAGCGAGCTGCTCGCGGTCGAGCGTCTCGAGATCGACGACGCGATGAGCGCAGAGCTCGCAGAGTTCCTCGAGCGCGACGGCTCACGTGACCTGCGGTTCCGGCACGCGCTGCTGCAGGAGGTGGCTTACGAGGGTCTGTCATACCGTCGTCGACGCGAGCTGCACGCTCTCGCAGGTGAGGCAATCGAGCGGCTGAACGCCGCGGACCCGGATCGGGCCGCCGACGTCCTTGGTCTTCACTTCGCGCGAGCGCACTGGCATGCAAAGGCGTGGCGCTACGCGCGCGTCGCCGGCGACGTGGCGCGCCGTGCGCACGCCAACGCGCCCGCGGCAGTGCACTATGAGCGAGCGCTCGCGGCTGGCCGCCGACTGCCCGACGTCACCGATCGCGAGCGCGCCGAGGTGTGGACCGTGCTGGGCGACGTGCGCGAGCAGGCCGGTAGGTTCGACCTTGCCCTGGATGCCTACAAGCGCGCCTCGCGGCTTGTCGCCAGCGATCCCGTCGCTACTGCAGACATGTTGCTGAAGCGCGCTCGGGCAAGAGAGCGAGCTGGCGCCTTCTCGGTCGCGCTTCGCGAGATAAGCGTCGGGCTGCGCCAGATCGCCTCGATGGAGGCGGCCGCCCACCTTCAGGCTCGTCTCTTGGCGTTTCGCGCGGTCGTGCGCCAAGGCCAGGGCCGTCCAGCTGACGCACTTGCCGTCGCACGCGCCGCAGCAGAGGTCGCTCAGGCAGCCGGAGAGGCCGAGGCGCTGGCGCGGGCGTACAGCGTGATGGACTGGGCATATCTCAGCCTCGGGCAACCGGACCAGGCGCAGATGGGCGAGCTCTCGCTTCGCCTGTATCTGGAGCTTGGCGACCTGGAGGGCCAAGGCAAGGTCATGAACACCATGGGTGCCAGCGCCTACTTCCGCGGCGACTGGGATGAGGCGGTGCGTTGGTACAACGGCGCTCGCGAGATCGGGCTTCGCACCGGCAACCACGTACAGGCGGCCATCAGTGGCATGAACCTGGGCGAGATCCTGGTCAACCAGGGCCGTTTCGACGATGCCGAGCCCATGCTGCTCGACTCCATCAGGATCTTTCGCGCCACTGGCTATCCCGACGGCAAGGCGCTCGCGGAGACCTACCTCGGTCGGCTGCTTCTCGCTCGCGGCGACATGGAGGCCGCAGTCCACTGCCTCGACGACGCCCGCCAAGCGTTCGAGAGCATCGGAATACCCGGCGGGGCACTCGAAGCCACAATCCCTCTCGCGGAGTGCCACGTGCGCTTTGGCGACCCGGCGACCGCGTTGCGGCTGATAGATGAGGCACTGCGCCGGGCGGGCGGTGAGGCAGGCGTGCTCGCCCCCAACATCGCCCGGGTCAGGGCCGCCGCCATGGTCCAAGCCGGCGAGCTGACGCAAGCGCACGAGCAGATCGCAGCCGGGTTGGATTCCGCTCGCCGCCAGCAGCTGCGCTACGAGGAGGGGCTGTTGCTCGACCTGCGCGACGAGATCGTCGTGTCGGACTCGGCGAGCGCGGCCGCGCCGCCTCTCTACCTCCAGTAGCCCGGATCTCCCTTGCCGAGCAGCTTTTCGGTCACTTGCATGTGCGCCTCATCGCCAGCCGGCACGGCTTGGTGGAAGAAGAGGCACCACGCCTCGCCTGTCACCGGCACCGGAGCGGCGGCGGTGCCCCCGCACCACTTCAGGGCGTGCGGAGGATCCGCGTTCGAATAGCGGATCTGCGTCGGCGGGACCGGGTACGCCGACGCCTCGATCGGCCAGGTGATGTCGGCCTGGTAGATGTTGTTCGGGGCGCCGAGCTTCGAGAAGGCGATCGCCTGGTTGCCATCCTGGTTACTCGTACTCAGCGAATAGGGGACGTCCTGGCAGTCGGTGCCGCTCTTGAGCGAGATCGTGACCACCGGGGTACCGCCAGTGCCACCCTCTGTCGGCGCGCTCGTTCCGCAATGCAACGTGCCGTCGACGTCGGCGATGTGGAACAGCGAGTCGGTGGTCGCCAACGTCGCTCCCAGGCTCGGCGCGGGCTGCGCGGCGGTGCCATCGGAGCCGCCCTCCAGCGAGAACGCGCCGCTGGGTGTGGCCGCATCTACCGTCAGCTTGATCTCGTCGAAGTACACGACGGTGGTCGACAAGGCGGGCAGCCGCCATCTGAAGTTGTCGCCGTCGGCGGAGTCGGGCCCGGAGTCCGGGCCGCCGGTCGGGAGCGTCTCTGTGCGCACGATCGCACCGTCGAAAAGGAGCTGGGCTTTGACGGTGACGCCAAACTTCCCTTCGACGTCGAGCTCGGCATAGTCGATCGCGTGGTCCGCGAGGGTGCCCGCGAGCTTCAGGTCGAGCGCTTGGCCCACCCCATTGACCTGGCCACAGGGTGTGCCGTTGCCTTCACCCTTCACTTGCACGCCGAGCGAGTGACCGACCAGACCGAGCTTGCCCTGCGAGGCACCGCCCAACGGTGTCGGCGTCAACAAGAGCGGCACACCTGCTGGCTGCGACGCAATACAGCCGCTCACCGTGAGGGGCTGCGCGGTACCCGCGGTATACCCCCCCGCGCCGTTGGAGGGGTCGAAGCGGACAAAGTCGCCATCCGAGTTCAGATGGAGCCGTAGTGCCCCAAGGTCGCCCGGAAAGCTCGGCAAAACGAACACCGGCGGGTCGGCACCTGCGGCCGGGGAACCCGATAGTCCAGACAAAATTCCGCCGCCCAACGCAATAGCGCCCCCTAGCGCCGCGACCTTTCGCCATGCCGTGCGCATTTCCGCCCTCTCCCTCCGACGACGGGCCGCCAGGCCCGAATGCCCGGACTAGGACGGTAGGTCACGCACGTCCCCGACGCAATGTGCGCAGCTCGGCGGCGCTCCCCAGTCGCCTCGGTCGCTCCCACACGCGCACTTTGCGAAGACCAAACGCTCCAGCGACGTCCACTCGTCCGCGCTCCGCGCGAGCAGCAACGTCGACTGTGTCTCGCC